>JBAXBQ010000047.1:0-26367 GCA_037141865.1 Comamonadaceae bacterium
TTAACTTGCCGCTTGCCCAGGTTCTGATGCCACGGCTGCAACTGGCGGACCATCAAGGTTTGCGTCAGGCTGTCGAGATAGCGGCGAATGGTGGGTTCGGCCACCCCCATGGACTGTGCCGGTGGTGCCGCTGACCAGATTTGACCGTGGTAGTGCGCCAGCATGGTCCAGAAACGCAACATGGCGGGCGCGGCGATATTGATGCCGAACTGTGGCAAATCGAAGCGCACATGGCTGGCAATGGCCTGCTGGCGCCACACCATGCTGTCATCATCCGACGCTGCCAGATAAGAGCGCGGAAAACCGCCGCGCAACCACAGTCGCAACGCAGCCTCATCGCTGTAGGTGCCAGGCTCGGGGTTGATCTCCAGAAGGTCAAAACCAGCCACTTCGACCGTCTCAACCCGGCCCAGCAATGACTCGCCGGCCTGCCGCAACAAAGCCGGTGAAGCACTGCCAAGGAGCAAAAACTGCCCCGGCGCATTGCTGCGATCCATCAAAACCCTAAGCAGTGGAAACAAGTCCGGCTTGAGCTGCACCTCGTCAATGACGACCAGCCCGTTTAAATTCTCCAGGGTATGCACTGCCTGCTCGAGCCGCCCAGCGTGCGGCGGGTATTCGAGGTCAAAGTAGTTGAGCGACTGGCGACTCAGGAACTTTTCGGCCAGTGTGCTCTTGCCAGACTGGCGTGGGCCGCTGAGCACCACGCCACGCGAGCGAGTCAGCGCCTTTTTGATGGACGTTTCAAGCTGCGGGCGGTTGAACATACCGTCATACTAGCATTCATCACCATGAAAATCAAATACATTGTATTCGAATTTCATGGGTATGTGCCACATTCTTGCCGATGCAAGGCAAGCCAGCAGCGACTCATTCGAAATGGCTGACTGTTGAAGACAGCAGGTCGATTGTGGTGGCGGGAGTGCCCCAACCTCAATGTTGGTGCGCTTCACTCAACTCGTTGGAGTGTGATTGCGCGCCGAAGCAGGCGTAACGTTGGTGTTCACTCACGTTCAAGGCTTTGTGCTGACACGCTTATGCTGCAAGAACCACTCGTATAGCGCGGGATTGGCGTAGGTCCGGGTCCAGGAATCGTGGTCCACGCCCGGATACACGGTGAATTGCACATCGCCGCCGCAGGCCTTGACGGCGTCAACCATGTCCTGGTCGTCCTTGAGGGGAACGACCGAGTCGCTGCCCCCGTGGAAGGCCCAGACGGGCACATTCTTCAGGCGGCAGGCGTTGTCGGTCTCGCCCGCCCCGCAGATCGGGGCTATCGCAGCAAAGCGTTCCGGATGATCGGCAGCGATGTTCCACGTGCCATAGCCGCCCAGGCTCAAGCCAGTCAAGTAAATGCGATCGGCATCGACTGGCAGGCGCGCAATCAGTTCATCCAGCAATGCATTCACCGTATCGCTGTCCCAACTGGTGTCTGCAGGCGCCTGCGGTGACACCACGATGAAGGGAAAGTCAGCATTGGATTGAACCATTTTTGGCGGGCCGTGCTGCTTGACCTGTTCCAGGTCGTCCCCGCGTTCGCCCGATCCATGCAGGAAGACAATTAGCGGCCATTTCTTGGTGACCGCTGCGTCGTACCCCTGAGGCAAATACAGCAGGAAGCGGCTGCGGACGGTTTTACGGATCTGTTTTTCAAACGCTTGCGGATGCTGACCATCAGCCAGAGTCCAAGGTTTATGCATGGCACAGCCTCCGAGAAGTAGCGTGACCAAGGCCACAACGAACAGAGAACGTTTCTTCATCATCACACCTGCAGAATTGCGCCGATTCGGTGCATTGTTGGCCACGACCATTCAGTTGCTCACCCCCGCAATATTGACGGAGCGAAGTCCGTCAATGCGAACTCGATGCACGCCGCTTCAACTGCCAGCCCGCTCCAACATGGCATGCAGCAGTACATTGCAACCGGCCGTGATGTGCTCGGGCGTGGCGCTCTCGATCTCGTTGTGGCTGATGCCGTCCTTGCACGGGATGAAGATCATGCCGCTGGGGGCCAGGCGTGCCATGTAGACGGCGTCGTGGCCGGCGCCGGATACGGCCGGCATGTTGGAGTAGCCCAGCTTCTGCGCGGCGCGTGCCACAGCGCCTTTGCAGTCGTCGTGAAAAGCCTGCGCGGGGTAGCTTGACACCAGCTCGATCTTGACGTCCAGGCCGCTCTCCACGGCCGCCTTGGCGGCAAAGGCTTTCACCTCGTCGGCCATGGTGTCCACCTGGGCGTCGGTGGCGTTGCGCAGGTCGATACTGAACTTGACGCGACCCGGAATCACGTTGCGGCTGTTCGGATGCACCTGCACCATGCCCACCGTACCGCGGCCATGCGGCTGATGGCGCAGCGCGCAGGCCACCACCTCCTGCATGATGCGTGCCGCCACCTGCATCGCGTCCTTGCGCAGTGCCATCGGTGTGGGGCCGGCGTGGGCTTCCATACCGGTCACTGTGCAGTCGAACCAGCGGATGCCCAGCACGCCCTGCACCACGCCGATGGTCACGTCGGCATCTTCCAGCACCGGGCCTTGTTCGATATGGGCTTCAAAGTAAGTGCCGATGGGATGCTCGCCCGGCTCCTGCGGCCCGACGTAGCCAATGCGCGTGAGCTCGTCCTTCACCGTCTTGCCCTCGGTGTCGGTAGCGGCGTAGGCGTGTTCCAGCGTGAACGCCTTGGCAAACACGCCCGAGCCCATCATCACCGGCACAAAGCGCGAGCCTTCTTCGTTGGTCCAGAACGCGACTTCAATCGGCGCTTCGGTCTGAATGCCGTGGTCGTTGAGCGTGCGCGCCACTTCCAGCGCCGCCAGCACGCCGTAGTTGCCATCGAATTTGCCACCGGTGGGCTGCGTGTCAATGTGGCTGCCGGCCACAATCGGCGGCAAGCTATTGTTGCGTCCGGCGCGGCGCATGAAGCCATTGCCGATCTTGTCGATGGTCACCGTCAGGCCGGCCTCTCGGCCCCAGCGTGTTACCAGATCGCGGCCCTGGCCGTCGAGTGTGGTCAGGGTCAGCCGACAGACGCCGCCCTTGGGGGTGGCGCCAATCTTGGCCAGTTCCATCAAGGAGTCCCAAAGCCGCTGGCCATTGATGCGCAGGGTGCTGATGTCGATTGCAGTACTCATCGTGTCTTCCTAAAAGTGTTTCGTGAGGCTATCAATGGTTTTGCGCCAGAGAGGGCAATACCGGGGGCCCTCATGCTGTGGGGGTACACAGAAATCGGTCCCCCGGTACCGTCCTCTCTGGCGAGTCTGTTGTGCGCGAACCGGCAATGTGGTTGTCGCCGTTTTGGCCTGTGCCGCGAGCCGATTTCTGTGTACCCACAGCATGAGGCGCGCGGCATGGGACAAAGCGGCAGGCTACGGCAGGCATTTACCGCACCACAGCAGTAGTCGCCAGGGACTCGGTCCGCAATTTCGCCGCGACAAAGTTGGAGCCAAACGCCGGGCGCTTGATGTAGCGCCCAACGCCACGTTCGGCACGCAAATCGCCCTGCACGAAAACCAGCTTGCCCTGGCTCACCGTATGGCTCGGAACGCCGCGCACGCTACGACCTTCAAAGACGTTGAAGTCACCCTTGCTGTGCTGGGTTTTGGCGGACAGGGTTTTGCTGCCCTGCGGGTCCCACACCACCAGGTCGGCGTCGGCGCCAACCGACACGCTGCCTTTTTGTGGGTAGATGTTGAACAGCTTGGCCGTATTGGCGGAGGTGATCGCGACGAACTCGCTGGGTGTCAGGCGCCCGGTGTTCACGCCGGCGTCCCACAGCACCGCCAGGCGCTCTTCAACGCCGCCACAACCATTGGGAATTTTGGAAAAATCGTCTTTGCCAGCGGCTTTTTGTGCGGCGCAGAAAGTGCAGTGGTCGGTAGCGGTGGTGTGCAAGTTGCCGGACTGCAGGCCACGCCACAACATTTCCTGATGCCCCTTGGGGCGAAATGGCGGACTCATCACGTGCGCGGCGGCGGTGGCAAAGTCGGGGTGGCGGTAAACACTGTCATCCACCAACAAGTGACCGGCCAGTACTTCGCCGTAAACACGCTGGCCACGAGCCCGCGCCCGAGCAATCGCTTCGGCCGCTTCAATGCACGACACATGCACCACGTAAATCGGAACACCCAGCACATCGGCAATGGCAATGGCACGGTTCACGGCCTCACCTTCGACAATGGGGGGCCTTGACAGCGGGTGACCTTCCGGTCCGGTGATGCCCATGGCTGACATTTCTTTTTGCAGCAGAAACACCAGCTCACCATTCTCCGCGTGCACGGTCGGCATGGCACCCAGTTCCAACGCGCGCTTGAAGCTGTTGACTAGCGTTTCGTCGTCGCACATGATGGCGTTTTTGTAGGCCATGAAGTGCTTGAAGCTGTTGATGCCCTCAGTCTGCACCAGTGTTCCCATGTCGCGCTTCACCGTCTCGTCCCACCAGGTGATGGCCATATGAAAGCTGTAGTCTGACGCGGCTTTCTCGGCCCAGCCGCGCCAGGTCTGGTAGGCTTCCATCAGGTTTTGCTGCGGGTTCGGGATAACGAAGTCGATGATGCTGGTGGTGCCGCCAGCCATGGCCGCAGCAGTGCCGGTAAAGAAGTCGTCCATGGTGGTGGTACCCATGAACGGCAGCTGCATGTGGGTGTGCGGATCAATGCCGCCGGGCATTACGTACTGGCCGCCGGCATCTACCACGCTGGCATCGGGCGCCTGCAGGTTCTCACCAACGCCGACGATGCGGCCATCCTGACATAAAACGTCAGCCTGAAAAGCGCGGTCGGCATTGACCACGGTGCCGCCTCGAATCAAAAGGGTATTCATCTGGCTCTCCACGCAAGGTCAATTCAAATGCAACTCGGCTTACTTACCGTTCGGACCGAGCCTGTCGTAACCTTGCAGCTCTTCGACAGGCCCAGGGCGAACTGAGTTCAATTTAGGCGATCAGTTTCATGAACGTTTTGCGGTGGCAAAGTAATAGATACCGGCCACGGCCAGGCTGAAGAACCAGCCAAAGTCAAACAAGCTCACCAGGCTGGCGTTCACCGATGCCTTGTCCAGCACACCCGACACCACCAGGTAACCTGGCAGGCAAGGCAACACGCCCAAAGCAAAGGCGATCAAGGCCTGCACATTCCAGCCACCGCTGTACTCATAGTCGCCGCCACGCCGGTACAGGTCGTCCACCTTCAGTTCACCCTTGCGTACCAGGTAGTAGTCGGCCAGCAAAATGCCGGCAATGGCGCCCAGCAAAGTGCCGTAACCGCCGAGCCAGGTAAACAGATAACCGCCAGATGTTGCCAACAGTTTCCAGGGCATGAACAAAAGCCCGATCACGGCTGCGATCAAACCACCGGTACGAAAGCTGATCTTGTCCGGTGCCAGGTTGGAGAAGTCATAAGACGGTGACACCAGGTTGGCCGCCACATTGGTGGTCAGATTCGCCAGCAAGATCACCACCAGTCCCAAAGCCGAGGCAAAGGTACCCATTTGCGTCAACAAGCCATCAGGGAAAAGCTGCGCCTTGCCGTACAGGATTTGTGACACCGAGAAACCGATGATGCCGACCATTGAGAACAATGCCATCGGAATGGGCAGACCGACGGCTTGTCCCACTACCTGCTCGCGGTTGCTCTTGGCAAAGCGGGTGAAGTCAGGAATATTGAGCGCCAGCGTCGCCCAGAAACCGACCAAGCCGGTCAATGCGGCCCAGGTTTTGGGGCCACCCTCGACGATTTTGGCCGGCAAATCCAGCAACTTGCCCGATGGCACCGACATGAAAGCCCACACCACCAAAGCCAGTGAAGCCAGGATCATGAGCGGTGCGGCAACGACTTCGAGTTTGCGGATCGACTCCACACCGTTCCAGATGTAATAAATGTGCACCGCCCAAAACAGGTAAAAGCACACCAGTTGCGAGGTACTGATGAACTCACCCTGCGCCGGGCCGGCCAAGCCCATGCCGATCACGTTAAAAAATCCGTGCAAGGCCAGGGCGCCAAAATAGCAGTTGATGGAAAACCAGCCGCAAGCCACCAGTCCGCGCAGGATCGCGGGCAGATTGGCACCCTTGACGCCGAAGGACGCGCGTGCCAACACCGGGAACGGAATGCCATAGCGGGTACCGGTACGACCCAGCAAAATCATCGGGACCAACACAATGCAGTTAGCCAGGAACACCAGCCAGATCGCCATTTGCCAGGTAAAGCCCTGGTCCAACATACTGCTGGCCATGGTGTAGGTCGGTACACAGACAACCATACCGACCCACAGGGCGGCGTAGTCACTCGCTTTCCAGTGACGTTGAGCGTCGGTGGTCGGCCTCAGGTCATCATTGATCAGGGGGTTGTCATTGGCTAAAGAACTCATTCCTATCTCCGGTTGGTTGTTGTAAAAAACTTCCTCGATTCGGCAGCAGGTCTTCAGCCAAATCACGTCATCCTGTGAACCTTCATTTCGCTCAATTGGCAGCCCGGATGTTACGCCATCGTTGCCGCTGTTGGGCTCATTGGATTGTTGGGGTGAGTGGTCCAGTCGGCATGTACGCCGCTCACGGTTTTGCCCGTGCGCTGGTCGAACTCGCCGGGCTTCAGATCGCGCAGCGTGATGCATTGCGGCACCGGGCACACCGTGACGCACAGGTTGCAGCCTACACACTCTGCTTCGGTCACTTCAAAGTGGCGCTTGCCATCTTTCAGCGTGCTGATGGCTTGATGCGAGGTGTCTTCGCAGGCAATGTGGCAGCGCCCACACTGGATGCAGGTGTCCTGGTTGATGACCGCTTTGCTGATGTGATTCAGGTTAAGGTAGCGCCAGTCTGACACCGTGGGCAGGGCCTTGCCAACAATTTCACTGACACTCTGGAAGCCCATCTCATCCATATAGTTGGACAGGCCGTCAGTCATCTCCTGCACGATCTTGAAACCGTAAACCATGGCGGCAGTGCAGACCTGTACCGTGCCGGAACCCAGGGCGATGAAGTCCAGCGCATCACGCCAGTTGCCAATTCCGCCAATGCCGGAGATCGGCAGACCGGTGGTTTGCGGATCGCGTGCAATTTCGGCCACCATGTTCAGGGCAATCGGCTTGACGGCCGGGCCGCAGTAGCCGCCGTGCGAACCGCGGCCGCCGGTGGACGGCGACATGGTCAGCGTGGCCGGATCAACTCCCATGATGGAGTTAATGGTGTTGATCAGCGACACAGCGTCGGCACCACCGCGTTTGGCGGCGCGCGCCGGCTGGCGGATGTCGGTGATGTTGGGCGTCAGCTTGACGATGACCGGCAGTTTGCTGTACTGCTTGCACCAGGCCGTCACCATTTCGATGTACTCGGGCACCTGGCCCACCGCTGCCCCCATGCCACGCTCGCTCATGCCATGCGGGCAACCAAAGTTGAGTTCAACGGCGTCCGCGCCGGTGTCTGCAACGCGCGGCAAGATGGCTTTCCAGGACGCCTCTTCGCACGGCACCATCAGGGACACCACCATGGCGCGGTCCGGCCAGTCGCGCTTGACCTGGGTGATCTCGGTCAGGTTCAATTCCAGATCACGGTCGGTAATGAGCTCAATGTTATTGAAGCCCATCAAACGCCGGTCGGGCGTCAGCAGCGCGCCGTAACGCGGACCGTTGACATTGACCACTGGCGGCCCGGCTTCGCCCAGCGTTTTCCAGACCACGCCGCCCCAGCCGGCTTCAAAAGCGCGGTTCACGTTGTAGGCTTTATCGGTCGGTGGTGCAGAGGCCAGCCAGAATGGGTTGGGGCTTTGGATGCCGGCAAAGTTGGTGTGCAGATTGGCCATGATGCTTTCTCAAATCGCAGGTGTTGGGTGGGTGATGTGCGCGTGGATTGCCGCCGCCGATTGCTTGCCATGCGCCACCGCTTCGACCGTCAGGTCCAGCCCGCCGACGCGGCAGTCGCCACCGGCCCAGACACCGCCAACACTGGTCAGTCCATCGCCTTGAGTGGCAATGCGTCCACCTTCGAGCGTCACACCGGCTTGCGCCAGCACCGAGCTGAGCAGTTGCTGACCAATCGCCTTGAGCACCATGTCGGCTGGCATCACCTCAAGCTCGCCGGTGGCCGTGAGCTTGCCGCCGACGACCGCCTGGCGCTCAAACCGCACGGCGCTGGCGTTGCCGCCGACACCCAACACTTCAACTGGTGCCAGCCAGTGGTGAATCGTGACGCCACTGGTTCGCGCCCAATCCTGCTCCGCCTGCGACGCTGACATTTCCTGAGAACCCCGCCGGTACACCAGGTCAACCACTTGCGCCCCCAGCAGTCGGGACTGCACCGCGGCGTCGATGGCAGTCATGCCGCCGCCAATCACCACCACGCGCCGTCCGATGGGCAGGGACGAAAGGTCGCTGGTCTGACGCAATGTGGCAATGAAGTCGACCGCATCATGCACGCCAGCCAAATTCTCACCGGGCACGCCCAGTTTATGCGTGCCTGCCAGCCCCAGACCAAGGAACACAGCGTCGTACTCCTGGCGCAGCGCGCTGAGCTGTGCCGCGCTCTCCAACTTCCAGCCGTTGCGAACTTCAATACCACCCAAGGACAACAACCAGGCGAGTTCGCGTTGGGCAAAACCGTCGGGCGTCTTGTAGGCGGCCAACCCGTATTCATTGAGTCCGCCGGCTTTGGGTCGGGCATCGAACATGACCACTGCATGCCCAAAGCGTGCCAGCGTGTGGGCACACGCCAATCCCGCCGGACCGGCGCCGACCACGGCGACGCGCTTGCCGGTAGTCGCTGCACGGCTGAAGAGCGGAGTGATTTGATCTTGCATCACCGCATCGACGGCATGGCGTTGCAGTCGGCCAATCGCCACCGGCTTGCCCTCTTGCGTGTTGCGCACGCAGACCTGCTCGCACAGCACCTCGGTCGGACACACTCGGGCGCACATGCCGCCCAGCGGGTTGGCCTCTAGAATGGCGCGGGCCGCGCCGCGCAAATTGCCGTCCGCAATGCGTTTGATGAAAGAAGGCACATCAATGTGCGTCGGGCAGGCGGTGGCGCAGGGCGCGTCAAAGCAGTACAGGCAACGCTCGGCTTCAATTGCCGCCTGGGCCGGGGTCAGGCGCGGACTGACATCTGAAAAGCGCTTGGCGTATTCCTCGGCACTGAGACGACCGGGTCGAATATCAGGCGACGACGATGTTGAAACTGACACGCTGGCAACTCCTTCGGTAGTGGGCAGATATCTGATCGGATCGAATTTCAAAAACTGACCATCCGGTCAAGTTCACCAACAAATACTAGCAACACTTGTGCAGCTGTGTAACTAGGGGTTTGCCCGAACAGGTGTTTGCGCACGACCATGTCTGGCGATCTGCATTTGTCAGCAGCGCTGGCCCCATGCTGTTGGCCCAAAAAATGCTGGTTGAAGCAAATAATGCCAGCAATAGTTGCGATAGCGCTATGGCGTCCGCTAACATGCGGACTGAGCTGCCGAAGCAGCCCCGGATTCTTTGTCTCACTTAACCGGAGATTGTCTATGAGCGCCGCTATGACACCCAAGCTGGTCGATTTTCAAGCACTTGATGAATGCCACCAGCAAATACAGGTTCATCTGGCGCAGTTGTCCGAGTTGGCGCAGCGCATCGAGGCGGTCGGCGTGGACGCGGCAGCGCAACATCAGGCAGGCGTGATCGAAGCTTACTTTTCTGGCACGTCACGCCAGCATCATGCCGAGGAAGAGAGGAGCATCTTCCCGCCGCTGCTTGCCAGTGGTGACGCCGAACTGGTGGCTGCGATACGTACGCTGCAGCAGGACCACGGCTGGATCGAAGAAAACTGGATCGAGCTGGCGCCGCAGTTGCGGGCCATTGCCTCCGGCAATAACTGGTTCGACGCGGCTGAGCTACAGCATTGTGTGATTGTTTTTCTGGCGCTGTGCCAGAGCCATATCATGATGGAAGAAACCTTGATTTATCCCGAGGCCCGCGCACGACTGGCGAAGATTGAAACCACCAGGTTTTCGGATCCCCGCATGTGAAGCGTTGCAACTCGCGGCCGCAGGGCAAAATGGCGGCATGAAACCACCCAAGAGGCTGCAGCTATTGATTGAGGAAGGCTTGATCGACACGGTCGTGCGCCAGCTCATGAGCGGCAAGGAAGCCATGGTCTATGTGGTGCGCTGTGGTACCGACACGCGCTGCGCGAAGGTCTACAAGGAGGCCAATGAGCGCAGCTTTCGCCAGGCCGTCGACTACACCGAAAATCGTAAGGTCAAGAACTCGCGTCAAGCCCGCGCCATGGCCAAAGGCACCCGATTTGGTCGGCAGGCGCAAGAGGCGGCCTGGCAAAGCGCCGAGGTTGATGCGCTCTACAAGTTGGCAGATGCCGGCGTGCGCGTACCCAAACCCTACAACTTCTTTGACGGCGTGCTGTTGATGGAACTGGTCACCGACGAGCATGGCGATGCCGCCCCGCGCCTGAACGATGTGGTTCTCAAAACCGAGCAAGCGCTGGCGCACCACGCCATGCTATTGCAGCAGGTGGTGCGTATGCTGTGCGCCGGCGTAGTGCATGGCGACTTGTCAGAGTTCAATATTTTGCTGGCGGCCGATGGCCCGGTCATCATTGATTTGCCGCAGGCGGTGGACGCGGCGGGCAACAATCACGCCAACCGCATGCTGCTGCGCGATGTCAACAACTTGCGAGCATTTTTCGGTCGCTTCGCTCCAGAGCTGCTGACTACTCATTTTGGTCAGGAAATCTGGGACCTCTATCAGCGCGGCATGCTGCACGCCGACAGCGTGTTGACAGGTCGTTTTGAGCGCAAAAGCCGCAGCGTTGATGTGCGCGGTGTACTGCGCGAGATAGATGACGCGCGCGCAGAGAATGCGGCACATCTCCTGCGTCTGCAGACGACCCGATGAGGCCGACGAAGTTGGGCAGCTGATTGCCGGGATGGCGTGTCATTGATCTACCGACGCAACTTCTTCCGTCTTGAAATCACCCGGCATCACCACCTCCAGCATTTCAATGTCGTCGCTATGTCCGACCTCACGATGACGAATTTCGGGTGGTTGATAGACGCATGATCCAGCCTCAAGGCGCACCAGGCCTTGACCTTCGTACTCAAACTCGATCCAGCCTTTAACCACATAGACCAGCTGAAAACTGGTTTTGTGAATATGGGCCTGGCTGGAAAACTCGCTACCCGCCGCGCGGATGATATGGGCATCCACCCGCCCGCCGGTCGCTTTGCTGATACCCAGATCGCGGTACTCGAAAAATGATCGAAGTCCGCGCTGGTAGCTTGCGTCATGGGCATGTGTAACTGTGAAATCGCGACTTGTCATGTTGGCTTCCTCCATAAGACTAGAACCTTATAGACCTTCCATGCCAACGAGTCGAGAAATGCGGCATTCATCCCTGATGGCCCTCCGGTCTTTGCGAGTGGGACGATACGAAATGGAACAGCTGATGTATTGTCCGCCTCGAATCCAACAACCTACACCCTCCAGGAGAAACAGCATGATATTGAGAAACAAGTTACTTGCCAGTGCAGCACTGACCTTCGCGTTCATCGCGTCGGCAGCAGCGCAGGCGCCGCTCGCAGAAAAGAATGTCTCCATGAAAATGGCGCAAATGATCATTGACGGCACCATCGAGCAATGCACCAAGGATGGCTACAAAGTTACCGTGGTGATCGTCGACAACGCCGGCTTGGTACATGCATCACTGCGCGGCGACGGTACCAATCCACACACCATGGAATTTGCGCGCAAGAAGGCATACACGGCCCGTACCCGTGGCCAGACCTCGCTCGAATTCATGAAGTTCACCGATGTGCCGGCCAATGCCTACCTGCGTCAGATTCCGGAGGTCGTCGCCGTTGGCGGTGGCGTCCCGATCAAGATTGGCAATGTCACGATTGGCGGGGTTGGCGTTTCGGGTGCGCCGGCCGGAGAGAAGGACGAAGTCTGCGCTTTGGCCGGCATTGCCAAGGTGGCCGATCAACTAAAGTAAGCAGTCAGCTGCGTCGGCCAATGACGCCCGCGCGTCAGCGCGCCAGGTGCAGAATCTCCCACTTGCGGGCCAGTGCTTTCGCATGCAGTCTGGCATCCGGATTCACCGCCACCGCGTGGTTGACTGCTTTGAGCAGCGGCAGGTCATTGATGGAATCGCTGTAGGCGGTGCTGTGAAAGTCCTTGAAGTGGTGGCCACTGGCGGTCAGCCACTGGTGCAGGCGTGTCACTTTGCCTTCTCGCATGTTCAGGATGCCGGTCGTGCGGCCAGTGAACATACCGTCCTGTAGCTGCGCCTCGGTGGCGATCAGGTGCTCGATGTCAAAGTAAATGGCAGTCAGCTCGGAAATGAACCGATTGCTGGCAGTGGTCATGATCACCAGATCGCCAGCGTCCAGGTGCCGGTTGACGAGTCCAATGGCAAAGCGAGAAATACGAGGAACAATGTAGCTTTGCAGGAACTCCTGGCGGAACGGCTCCCACTGCTGGCGCGTGCGTCCGGCCAGCGTGCCCACATAGAAATTTGCGAACTCTTCGAGCCCCACTGTCCCTGCCTGGTAGCGTGTCTCCATGTCGGCGTTGCGTTCGGAGAAACTCTCACGGTCCAGCACCCCTTGATTGATTAAAAAATCACACCACAGCACATCGCTGTCACCTTTGAGCAGCGTGTGGTCGAGATCAAACAGTGTCAGCTTCATAACTTTGCCGGGCACCACGCAGGTTGCTTAGCCGGCGCTCCTGAGATGCCATGCCTTCGGACGCGTGAAGGTCTGGATGCCATAGGTGGACAAGGTCAGGCCAACGCCCGAGTCGCCGTGGCCACTCCAGGGCAGGCGCGGGCTGACGCGGTCGCAGCAATTCCAGTAGACGCTTCCGGCGTTGACCTGCGCCAGCAAAGTCTTGGCGCGCGTTTCGTCGGGTGTGAAGACACCGGCGGTGAGACCGTAGCGGGTGTCGTTCATCAGTTTGAGCGCCTCGGCGTCGCTCGACACTTTCTGGATACCAATGATGGGGCCGAAGCTTTCCTCACGCATCAGTTCCATGTTGTGGTTCACGTTGGTGAAGACGGTCGGCGCAAACCAGTTGCCCGGTCCCGGCAAACGCGTGCCACCGGCCAGCAAGCTAGCTCCTTTGGCCTTGGCGTCTGCCACTTGCCCCTCGAGCACTTCGAGTTGCGGCGCACGGGTGATGGCACCGATGTAGGTGGTCTCACTCATTGGGTCGCCGACCTTGAAGCCGCGCACCGTGTCCAGGAAAGCAGCAACGAACGGGTCGTAAACCTTCTCGTGCACATAAATGCGTTCCACCGAACAGCAGCTCTGGCCGGTGTTGTACATGGCGCCATCGGCCAGTGACTCGGCGGCGATTTTGGGGTCGGCGTCGTCACAGACGTAAGTGGGGTCCTTGCCGCCCAGCTCGAGCTGCAGCTTGACCATGCGCGGCCCCAATGCCTGCGCAATTTTGGCGCCGGTACCATAAGAGCCGGTGAAAAACAGGCCGTCGATTTTTTGCGCCTGCAATGCGGCACCGACATCGCCAGCGCCGATGACGGCAATGAAAACATCGTTGGGCACACCGGCCCCATGCAGCAGGCGCGCCATCGCCAGCCCGGTCAGGGTGGCGTATTCGGAGGGTTTGTACAGCACCGCATTGCCGGTCAGCAAGGCTGGAATGAACACGTTGCCGCCGACAAACCAGGGGTAATTCCAGGCCGAGATATTTACCACCACACCCAGCGGTATGTGCTCGATTCTCTCTGTCATGCCGCCGTCAACAAAGACGGTTTCGGTGACCAACTGGGCATCCACTTCTTTCAGGAAAAAATCGATGCGTCCCAGCAAGCCATTGAGCTCGTTGCGCGACATCTTGATCGGCTTGCCGGTCTCGCCGGTCATGATGGCGGCCAGTGAATCCAGCTCGGCGACGACGGCGGCGCGAAAACGCACGATGCAGGCTTTGCGCTGTGCCAGCGGCACGGCCAGCCAGCCGGGCTGCGCCGCGCGAGCCGTGGCAGCTTTGGCCGCCACCGAAGTAGCGTCGTCGGCCGGCACCCGGGTGATCAGCGCACCGGTGGCCGGGTTGTGAATGGAAAGTTGGTTCATGTTTTGTTTTCCGTTTTAACTTTGGCGTCGCGCGCCGCTTGAAGAAAATCCATCAGCAGCGGTGTGTCATCCAGCGTGCCCAGCTCGGGCTGATGAAACTCGGGGTGCCACTGCACGGCGGCCACATAGGCCGGACCGGTGTGGCGTATGGCCTCGATCATGCCGTCATCCGGGCAGCGCGCCTCGGCCACGAAGCCGGGTGCCAGATCCTTGATGCCCTGGTGATGAATGCTGTTTATCTTGTGGCTTCTTGCATCAGGCAGCAGGGCATCAAGCCGCGTTTGGGGCAGCACGTCAAGTTGATGGAAGTTGTGGTCGTAGATGTCTGCGTCTCGGTGCACCAGCGCATCCGGCTGCTGGGTTGCGATGTCCTGGTACAAGGTGCCACCAAAGGCCACGTTGATCAGTTGCAAGCCGCGGCAAACACCGAACACCGGCTTGCCAGCCGCGACAAAAGCCTTCACCAGTGCCAGTTCGTACTCATCGCGCACCCGGTCACCGCTCCAGCGCTCCTGTAGCGGAGTCTCGCCGTAGCTGCCAGGCCAGACGTCGGCGCCGCCGTGCAGCACCAGGCCGTCGAGCCACTGCGCGTAATCATCAAGATGCACATCGCCGCGCGCCGTATCGCCCACCGGCGACGGAATCATCACCGGCAACGCATCCCCCGACATCACCCAATGCGCCATCGACTGTTCAACATACTGCAAGGTCTTGCGCGCAAAGACAGCGCGCGCCGGGTCCGGGTGCAGGAAGCAGGCGCTGATGCCAATTTTCAGACGTGACTTCTGTTCGGTCATGGCTACATTGCTGCCTTGAACAAGGCTTCAAAATCTGCTGCTGTGCAGGGTCGTGGATTGGTCTGGTGGCAGATGTCGGCAGTGGCAATCTGCACCAGGCGCGCCAGTTGCTCAGGCTTGACACCATGGGCCGCCAGACCACCGGTGATGCCGACGCTGGTTTTGAGTTGGCGCAGCCACGGCACCAAGGCCTGGCCACCACCGGTTACCTTGCAGACATGGGCCAGCTGATCGAATTTGTCCGGCACCGCTTGATAGTTCCAGGCCATGACGGTATCGATCATCAGCGCATTGGCCAGGCCATGGTGCAGGTCGCACACGGCACCCAGCGCGTGGGCACAGGAGTGCACAGCGCCCAGGTCTTTCTGGAAAGCGATAGCGCCCATCATGGAGGCCATCATCATGTCGCTTCTAGCCAGTAAATTGCCTGGCTCTTTCACCGCCGTCAGCAGCGCCGCAGCGGCGATGCGCGTACCCTCCAGCGCGATGCCATCGCACAAGGGGTGGTAGGCCGGTGACAAGTAGCTCTCGATGTTGTGGGTGAGCGCGTCCATGCCGGTGGCAGCCGTCACAGTGGCGGGCAGACCGAGCGTCAATTCCGGATCGGCAAACACCACTTTGGCCAGAATCTTTGGACTGAATACCACGCGCTTCAAATGCGTGTCGTTTTCGCTGACGACGCTGGAGCGGCCTACTTCGGAGCCAGTGCCAGAGGTAGTTGGTAGCGCCACAAAATACGGCAACTCGCCCGTGATCGGGCGCACCTGCGGATGGTCCCAGACGTATTCCAGTATGTCGCCCGGATGAGTGGCGGCAATGCCGACCACTTTGGCCACGTCCAGCGCGGCACCGCCACCAAATCCGATGATGCAGTCGGCCTGGTGCGCCTTGTAGGCCGCAGCACCGTCCATCACCTGAGCGCAGGTAGGGTTGCCAAAGACACCGGAAAACACCGCCACATCCAACCCCGCCAGATGCGTCTTGAATTCGGCCAGCACCGGCAGTGCGCCCAGCGCCCGGTCGGTGACGATCAACGGGCGCTTGCGGCCCTGTTCCAGCAGATGCGCGGCGACCAGTTTGCGTGCGCCAGCGCCAAATTTGATCGGGGTGGGGAAGGAGAAAGAGGTAATGCTCATGGTGCTGCCAGTTGAAGAAACATGTGGTTTTTGGAAAAACGCTGATGCTGGACTTTAATCGCTCCCGGCTCAATGCCCCAGGACACAAAACCGGCGTCCAGGTAAAGTCGCTCGGCGCCCTGATTGCCGCTTGTGACGGTGAGCACCAGCAACTCCAGATGGCTGGCGCGTGCGTCGGCCAGCAAAGTATGGAGCAGGGCGTGTGCGATGCCGCACCGCGCGTATTCAGGTGCCACGTACATGCCGATCACCAACGCCTTGTGCTGTACTTTGAGGCGTTGCTCCCGGTCCAGTCCAACCGTGCCGACCAATTTGCCGTCAACAATGGCGCCCCAGAACTTGACCGGGGAAGCATCGGCCAGCCGCTGCTCAGAGCTTGCCAGCGGTTTGAGCACTTCTTCCTCATAACATGAAGTGAAGGCCTCGGGATGGTCGTGCAAAGCCCGCAGTCGCAGTGCCCGGTATTCGGTGGCGTCACTGCTCAACAGGCGGCGGATTTGCATGTCAAATAATTTCGAAATAGCGCTTCATTTCCCAGTCCGTCACGCCATCGAGCCATTGCCGCCATTCCCAGTCGCGGGTAGCGGCAAAGTGGTCAACAAAGGTGTCACCCAGCCAGTCGCGGGCGATTGCAGATTGCTCAAAATTGCGCGTCGTCTCGATCAGGGTACGCGGCGCGCGGGCAATGTGCTCGGCGCCCTGATTGGTGCCGGTGATGGGGGGCGCCGTTAGCTTGAGGCCTTTTTCAACACCATCCAACCCTGCCGCAATGACGGCGGCCATCGCCAGGTAGGGGTTCACGTCGGCGCCCGGGCAGCGTGTTTCAAGTCGGGTCGCTTTCGGGCTGCCGGCAATCACGCGAAAGCTCGCCGTGCGGTTGTCGATACCCCAGGTCGGTTTGACGGGTGCCCAAAAGCCATCCACCAACCGTTTGTAGCTGTTGATGGTGGGCCAGATCATGGGCGCGAATTCCATCATGCAGGCAACCTGACCAGCTAGGTAGCTCTCGAAGAGCTTGCTCATCTTGCGCGGGTTCTTGGCGTCAAAGAACAGGTTGGTCTTGCCGTCCGACAAACTCTGGTGAATGTGCCCGCTGCAGCCCGGCAACTGCTGGTGCGGTTTGGCCATGAAGCTGGGCATGATGCCAAATTGGGCGCCAATTTCCTTGGTTCCGGTCTTGAAGAGAATGGCCCGGTCGGCCTGTTCCAGTGCTTCGCTAAAACCGATCGCCGCCTCGTAGACACCGGGGCCTGTTTCGGTGTGCAAACCCTCAATCGGCACGCCAAAGTCCAGCATCTGGTCCATGATGGCGTTGAAAAATTCGCGGTTCTGATTCACACGCAGCAGTGAGTAACCAAACATGCCGGGTGTCAGCGGCTCGGGACACACACCTTTTTTTGCCGCCCAGCTTTGCGGCGTTTCAAGAAAGTTGTACCACTCGAACTCCATGCCGGTCATGACCTTGAAACCCATCTTCTCGGCACGCTTGAGCACCCGCTTCAGTGTCTGGCGCGGACAGACGGCGTGGGCTGTGCCATCGGCATTGACAAACTCACCCAGAAAGAACGGCACGCCGTCGTCCCACGGCACGTGGCGTGCAGTGTTCAGGTCCAGCCGCGCCAGGGCGTCAGGAAAACCATGCTGCCAGCCAGTCACCTGGGCGTTGTCGTAGCAACTGTCCATCATGTCCCAGCCCAGCACTACATCGCAAAAACCAAAGCCGCCGTTGGGGTAGGGCTCGACGGTCCCGAGAAATTTATCGCGGTGCAAATACTTGCCGCGCAAAACGCCGTCAATATCGCTTACCGCGACCTTGACCTTGGGTATCACAGACTTTTGAATGGCAAGCACCGCAGGGTGAGTGAGGCTCGCCGTTCTTGCTTTGCTTGGCACTTTGTTCTCCTCGGTTTTTCGTTTGACGTCCGGTCCACTCAGGTGGCTACAGACGCAGCAATGCCCATATCCTGCAGCGCCAGCGCCATCGCGTGCACGGCCTGCTCCATCTCGAACGGCCCGATGGCGCCGATGCAGCCGACCCGGAACGTTTCCAACTGCGTCAGTTTACCGGGATACAGAAGAAAGCCACGCGAACGGGCAGCCGCATAAAAGGTTTTGAAATCGTATTTTGGATCGGCCGGCGCATGAAAGGTGACGATGATGGGGGCCTGAATGGCGGGATCCAGAAAGGGTTTGAAGCCCAGCCTGGCCATGCCGGCAATGAGCGTGCGGTAGTTGGCGGTGTAACGCGCAAGACGCTGCGGTTGTCCGCCTTCTTCCTCATACTGTTTCAGTGCCTCATGCAGTGCCACCACGACGTGGGTCGGCGGTGTAAAACGCCACTGCGTGGTTTTTTCCATGTACACATACTGGTCATGCAAATCCATTGCCAGCGACTGGCTGCGTCCCGCACAGGCCTCCAGCACGTCCTTGCGGATGAAAACAAACCCCATACCCGGCACACCCTCCAGGCACTTGCCGCTGGCCGCGATCAGCGCGTCGAACCGCGTTTTACGGGCATCGATCTCGATCGCGCCGAAGGAACTCATTGCGTCCACGATCAGGCCTTTGCCATGCTGCTCGCAGACGTCCGCCACCGCTTGCAAGGGATTGAGAACACCGGCACCGGTTTCGCAGTGAATCAGCACCACGTGGGTGATGCTCGCATCGGTCACCAGTGCTTGGGCCAAAGCGACCGGATCGACTTGCGTGGCTTCATCAAAACCCAGCACCGTGCAACGCCGTCCCATCAGGGTGGTGAGCCGGGCGGCGCGCTTGCAATAGGCTCCGTTGTCCAGCACCAGCACATGACCATCGCGCGGTACCAGCGTCGCCACAGACGCTTCAACGCTGAAGGTGCCGCTGCCTTGCAGGGGTACCAGCACATGGCTATCCTGGCCGTTAATGATCGCCAACAGGCTGCGGCGCAGGCTGGCGGTCACCGCATTGAAGTCGGCGTCCCAGGAACCCCAGTCCTTGAGCATGGCCAGCTTGGTACGCAAAGTGGTGGTCAGCGGTCCGGGGGTCAGCAAAATCTTGTCTCTGTCCATGGCAGTATCTCCGTCAATTAAGTTCCGAAGTGTGTGGATCGAGGGCGCCGCAGTGGGTGGCTCCGCGAATGTCTCCTGGCCCATGGCCTCCCCCTTGATTTGGCAAAACCCCAAGTCCACGCTACGCCACCCACCGCATCACCCTCGGCAACGAGTGTCCGTGGTTTGCGTGCTTGGAATACCAACCTTACGTGCAAGATCAGGCTGGTGGGGCACTCAGCGTAGCGGCATAAAGGAGGAGGCCGCAGGCCGGGGGACAGCCGCGGAGCTGAGCGCCCCACCAGCCTGATCCATTCACACCATGTTGAAAAGGGCGGGGACATCATCTTCCTCGCCACGCCTGGGTGCGCTTGTTGGTCCACCAGGCCAGCAGCATGAAGAGCAGTGTTGCGATGCTAGACGACAGTGCAATCAGCACCGCCATCGCAGCAGCGGCACCCATCTCACCGGCCTCGTCCAGATTCAAAATGGCAATCGACGCCACTTTAGTCTCGGGTGAATACAAAAACACAACGGCAGAAATGGTGGTCATGGCATTAATGAAAAAATAGCGCGCAATGTCGATCAGCGCCGGCGCGCAAACCGGCAAAGTGACGCGCCAGAAGGTCTTATAAAAAGGCACTTTCAGGGAAGCGCTGACGGCTTCGAATTCGCTGTCCAGACTTTTCAAGGCTGTCACCGCGGTCAAATGGCCGGTGGTGTAGAAATGGACGATGGTGCACAGCGTCAGCAAGGTCAAAGTGTGATAGAGACCATTCAGCGGATTATCCGGCGCATTGAAGAAAAAAATGTAGCCCAATCCGAGCACCAGTCCCGGCACTGCCATCGGCACTACCGCCAGCAAACGCACCAGCCCGCGCAGACTGTCCATGCCTTTGGTTTTCTCCAGCAGGTAGGCACCGACAAACACCAGTAGGGTGCCAAACAACGCTGTGCCCGCCGCCATCGTCAAGCTGTTGAAAAAGGCGACGCCAACCTCGGCGTCCAGCAGCCCCAGTTTGTAGTGGCGCCAACTGGGCGTCAGGTTGTAAGGCCAGAACGAGGCAAAAGAGGCAAACACCGCCATGCCCAGCATGGCCAGCACCAGAGCTGCTATGCCCATGCAGTAAAGCGTCATCAGCCGATCAAAGCCAGGTGCCGCTTTGGGCGAATAAGGCACGGCGCGCGCCGTCAACATGGCGGTCTGGCGCCGACTTACGTAATTGTCCACAGCAAAAGATAACAGCGCTGGTGCCAGCAGCAAGATGGCAACCACCGCGCCCTTGGAAAAGTCCTGCTGGCCGATCACCAGCTTGAAGACATCGGTCGCCAGCACATTGAAGTTGCCGCCAATCACCTTGGGAATGCCGAAATCGGTCATGACCAGCGTGAAGGTGACCAGGGCCGCCGAGATCAGACCGTACTTGGCGCCCGGCAAGGTGATGGTGAAAAACTTGCGCGCGGCGCTGGTGCCCATGGCGTCAGCCGCCTCGTACAGACGCGCGTCGGACAAGCTGAGCGCTGTCACAAGAATCATCAGGGTATGGGGAAAAACAGCAATACATTCGGCCAGCACAATGCCCGGCGCGCCGTAAATCTGGTCGATGCCAATGCCCTGCATCCAGGACTTCAACACGCCCTGGTTGCCAAACCAGTAGATCAGCGAAATGGCGGACAACAGGGATGGCGCCAGCAGAGGTATCAGGGTGATGCCACGAAACAAAGCCTTGTAAGGCATGCAGGAGCGACGCAGGGCATAGGCAAAGGCAAAAGCCAGCGGCAGCACAATCAGGGTCACGCTGCACGACACCCACAGGCTGTTCCACAGGCTGCCGAGCAGTGCCGGGGTTTTGGCGTATTCAATGAAGTTGTCGAACCAGACCCATTCACCCTGACGACCTTGCAGCGCTTGCAGCAATATGGACAGCAGCGGTGCCGCCAGAAAGGCGATCAAAACAAGGGCTATGAGCGCTATCAAGGCCTGCGCCAGCCGGTCCGTCCAGTGCTGCTGTTGCTTCATTTGTACGCCGACCGAGCGCGCTGGCAGTGCGACCGACATCAGAACACCTTGATGCGCTCGGGCAACAGTTTCAGAGTAATGGTTGAGCCGACCCGAAGCGCTTGCTCGGACAGAAAATTCAGTGACAAATAAACTGTCAGCTTGTGGTTGTCCAGCGCGGCGGAAGTTACCAGCACGTGGCAGTACGCACCTAGGAACTCGATTTTTTCAATGCAAGCCTCGAATACATGGGCATCACCAGCTGCGATCGGTCGGGCCAGAACATCCTCTGGTCGCAAGTAGATCTTTACCTCGCGAGCTGCTCCTTCGCAGGGCAGGCACATGCTGCCAAAACGCAGCTCGCCATTCGCCAGGCGGGCCGGCATGACGTTGACCTTGCCAACAAAATCGGCCACAAATGGTGACGCCGGTTCGCGGTAAATTTCTAGCGGCGTGCCAATCTGCTCGATGACGCCGTGGTTCATGACCACAATGCGGTCAGCTAAGCTCAGGGCTTCTTCCTGGTCGTGCGTCACCATGATGGTGGTAACGCCCAGTTTTTGTTGCAACGCCCGTATTTCCTGGCGCAGCCGAACCCGCTCCAGCGCGTCCAATGCCGACAGCGGCTCGTCCAGCAGCAGCAGTCCGGGTGCCGTCGCCAGCGCACGGGCCAGTGCAATGCGCTGCTGCTGCCCGCCCGAGAGTTGAGCGGGAAACTTGGCCTCGCTACCGGGCAGGCCAACCAATTTGACCAGCTCTGTTACGCGTTGCCTGATCTCGGAGCGGGCCGTCTTGCGATTGACCAGGCCGTAGGCCACGTTGTCAGCCACGCTGAGATTGGGAAACAGCGCGTAACTCTGAAACACAATGCCGTAGTCGCGCAGTGCTGGCGGCAGTAGCGAGATGTCGTGACCACCTTGCGAGATGTTGCCGGCGGTCTGTGCCTCCAGCCCGGCGATGACGCGCAAGAGGGTGGTTTTACCGCAACCGGAAGGCCCCAGGAAGCAGACGAACTCGCCCTTCTCGATTTCAAGATTGATGTCCTGCAGCGCTGTAAAGCTACCAAACTCCTTGCGGATATGGCGCAGATCAAGGAAGGGAGTTTGACTCATGCGCGGCATAGAAAAAGGCCGCCCAGGTCAGGCAGGCGGCCTGTGATTTTCTCAGCGGATCAGCGCTTTTCACTCTTGCCGTCGTAGCGAGCGGTCCACTCTTTCAAAATGCGCTCGCGTTGTTCGGCGGCATAGTTAAAGTCCAGTTTGACCAAGCGCGCTTCGTAGTCCTTGGGTACATTGGCCAGTGGAGCAGCAACACCGGGTTGCGCGGTGATGGCAAAGTTTTTGCCGTATAGCAGCATGGCATCCTTGCTGGAAGCCCAGTCCGCCAGCTTCTTCGCCGCATCGAGCTTCTTGGTTCCGGCGTGAATGGCAAACGCTTCCAGGTCCCATCCCAGGCCCTCTTTGGGGAACACCAGGTCAATTGGGGCGCCCTTGGCCTTGTTGGTATTACCGCGATATTCGAAGGAAATACCGACCACAAATTCGCCGCTGGCAGCCATGTTGCAAGGCTTGGAGCCGGAGTGGGTGTACTGTGCAATATTGGCATGCAGGCCGTCCATATACTTCCAGCCGCCGCCTTTGCCGTCCTTGTCGCCAAACAAAGTAAGCCAGGCGACCACATCAAAGTAACCTGTGCCGCTGGACGCCGGGTTCGGCATCACGACCTGGCCTTTGTAAACAGGCTTGGTCAGATCTTGCCAGCTCTCTGGCTTGGGGATGTTTTTCTTTTGGGCTTCGACTGTGTTGAAGCAGACGGTCGCACCCCAGACGTCCATACCCCACCAGGCCGGCACTTTTTTCTTGTCGCGGTACTGGCTCATGATGGCGTCCAGATTCAATGGCGCGTAGGGAATCAGCATTCCCTGCTTGTCCAGCAGCGCCAGGCTGGACGCGGCCACACCCATCACCACGTCGGCTTGCGGGTTAGCCTTCTCGGCCAGCAGCTTGGCAGTGATCACGCCGGTGGAATCGCGTACCCACTTGATTTCAATGTCGGGGTTGACCCGGTTGAAGCCTTCCTGGTAGGCCTTGATCTGGTCGGTTTCCAGCGCGGTATACACCAGCAGCTGGGTTTTTTGAGCGGACGCGGCTGCGGCTAGCGCAAGCAAGCCCGTCAGGACAAGAGACTTGGTTAATGAGGACAAACGCACGGGAAGCTCCTTCAGATAAAGTTGCAATAGTGTGACCAGATTATGTCTGCATGATGACAGTTTTCCGGCGATAGGTCGCGCCCGTATTCTGACTCAGCTTTGCTGGATTTGGTATTTCCGGAAGATACTATTAACTTTTCTCAAGTTGTTGACAATTTTTAACCGTGTGCTCGAATGCGGCGATGAGTGCAAAGTTTCACCCCTCAGCAAATAGGATCGGACCCGTGAACGCAAGCGCCAGACCGTTGCCGAGCGAGAGCGATGTCAACCACTCGCCGCAGCGTGCGCAGTGGCAGCGCGACAACCTCGACGCGGCAACCAGCGCTCTGCTGGCGCGCGATAGTGCGGCGTTTTTGCACCAGTCGGTCTCCACCCCTTGTCTCAGTGCGATTGCCAAGGCAGAGGGTATTTGGATCGAAGATACGGCGGGGCGGCGCTACATGGATTTCCATGGCAACAACGTTCACCACGTAGGCTATGCGCATCCACAGGTTATCGCCGCCATCAAGGCCCAGCTTGATGCATTGAGCTTTGCACCGCGCCGCTTTGCCAGCGAACGCGCCGTCGAATTGGCCGAAGCGCTGGGCTCACGTTTTGAAGCATTGACCGGTACCCCGGCTAAAGTTCTGTTCACCACGGGTGGCTCCGACGCGGTCGAAGTGGCGATCAAACTGGCACGCATGGTTACCGGCCGTTTCAAGACGCTGAGCTTCTGGGATTCGTTTCATGGTGCCGGGCTTGGCGCCTCCAGCGTCGGCGGTGAGTCCTTGTTTCGCCATGGCAGTGCGGTCGGGCCTTTGCTGGCGGGCAGCGAACATGTGGCGCCATTTGGCTGCTATCGATGCCCCTACGGCCATGCGGTGGACGACAGCGGTCAACCCAGACTCGACCAATGCAAGCTGGCCTGTGCCAGCATGGTGCGCTACGTGCTTGAACGTGAAGGCGATGTCGCCGCCGTCATCGCCGAGCCGGCCCGCGCCGTGCCATTCATCCCGCCGCCGGGCTACTGGCAGGCGGTGCGTGAGGCCTGCAATGCGCACGGCACTCTGTTGATCTTTGATGAAATTCCAACCGGGCTGGGCAAGACCGGGCGCTTTTTTGCCGCTGAACACGATGCTGCCACGCCTGACATGGTGGTGCTGGGCAAGGCCCTTGGCGGTGGTGTGCTGCCGCTTGCCGCTTGCATAGTACGCGCTGACCTCGACCTCGCCGGTGCCTATGCTTTGGGTCATTACACGCACGAAAAAAATCCGGTCACCGCCGCTGCCGCGCTGGCCACGCTGGATATCATCGAGCGCGAGCAATTGGTCGAGAACGCTGCGCGCGTTGGTGCTTACGCGCTGGAGCGTTTGCAAGAAATGAAGAGCCGCCATCGCCTGATTGGCGATGTGCGCGGCCGGGGCTTGTTGATGGGAATTGAGCTCGTTACCGACCGCACTAGCAAAGCGCCCGCCGGGGACGTTGCCGAGCGGGTTCTCTACGCCGCCCTGTCGCGCGGCCTTTCCTTCAAGACCAGCATGGGCAATGTGCTGACGCTGACGCCGCCGCTGATCACCACGCGCGAGCAGATGGGCCAGGCACTGGACATTCTGGACCAATGCCTGTCAGAGGTCGGTCGCGCAGGCAGTGACAGCAACGCTATCGTCCACAGCCAACGGAGAATTTCATGACCGCGTTCCCGCTTACTGCGTTCATCACGCTGCTGATTTGCATACTGATGCTCTTTACTGGCATCAATGTTGGTCGGGCCAGGGGCCGTTATGGCATCAAGGCACCGGCTGTGACTGGGCATGAAATGTTTGAGCGCGCCTATCGCGTCCAGATGAATACCTTGGAAAACGCTGCGCTCTTGCTGCCCGCCCTTTGGGTGAATGCGGGATTTGTCAGCGACCGTGGAGCTGCAGTTTTAGGATCTCTATGGCTAATCTCAAGAATTTGGTATGCCATCGCTTATCAGAGCGACCCCGCCAAGCGCGGTCCGGCGTACGGTTTGTCGATGACTGCATTTGGCATCACTTGGTGTGCCGCCGCGTGGGGTATTGCAGGAGTTCTCATGCTCTGACACTTTGAATCGCATCCAGAAGGTGACTTAAGTGCTACCTACGGAATGCAACAGTGCAGCGGGTGCGAGCGTTCAGGTGAACGACGTTCTCGCTATGTGCAGTCCCGACAGTTTGTTGAAGAGGTCCGTCAGTTGCTGAAGAGTTCGGAGTGAGTACCAGACCGTACAAAGATGATCGTGTTGGCCTCAACCTGGTAAATCAACAAAAAATCACCACCGATGTGGCATTCCCTGTGATCGGCCCATTCACCTTTCAAAGGGTGATCCAACCATTCAGGGCCAAGAGGTGCGTCATTGGCGATCAGCAACATCATTGCTTCTTTTAGCCGCACCAGATCAAAACGCCCGGAGTGTGACAACCGTTGCCAATCCTTCAGGAACGCCTTTGAGTAATCGGCGGCCCGTGGCAGAGTCGCGCGTTTACTTGCTGCTGTTTTTTTCAAGATCGGCAAACAGTTCGTCAGCAGATGCAAAGCGGGCGCGACGTTTCGCCATCATGGCACGCGACTCTTCCATTGCAGCGAGTGTCTCGGCGTTCGGCACCTTGAGTTCAAGTGGAAAAGCCTGATCAATAACTACTCGACGCAAGAACAGGCGCACTGCATCCGACACAGACATGCCCATCGCATTCAGCGTCAGCGTTGCTTGCTCTTTGATGTCATCGTCCACCCGAATATGGAGCATGGAAGTTTGTGCGGTCACGGTGATGGTTCCTAGGTTTGTTTGAATTATGTATCTCAATTGAGATTTTGTCAAACTGATGCTGAGAAATCTGTCTACTGAAAGGTCGCCGCAGAGCGCAGTCTTGACCATCCGTTGGTCGGGAGCCGTCGTCGAAATCCGGCAATCAATGACCAGGTTGGATTTGATCGATGAACACGCATAACTTTCTATGACGGCTTAGGAGAAGTTCTGTAGAGATTGGTAATGACTGCAATAGAGTGGCCAGAATTTCCGGGTTGATGTTTTGGAAGACTGCAAACGCTGCCCTGTTGATGCAATGCGAGGGACCAATCAAGGAAATTGATTGTTGAAGTTGAACGACAGCTTCCCGGTTTCTAGG
>JBAXBQ010000048.1:0-26335 GCA_037141865.1 Comamonadaceae bacterium
TGGTTGACGGTGCGTTGGCGTGGATGTCAGCCAGCGTCGGCATCACCGAGAAGTCAGTATTGGTGTGGCATGACGAACAGGTCGCGCTCACAGCTGTTGGAATGTGGTTGGGTGGTTTGATCACGTCTTTCGGGTCGAAAGACAATCCAGCATGGCAGGTTGAACATTCACCGGTCAAGGGATGAGAGGCATCGGCCGAATTGAATTGCCCCGCCGTAGGCTGCGGTCGAGTCTGGAACCCCAAATACCCGGTCATGGGGTACTGACTCATGCTCATCCAGACAAAATTGGTTTCGTGGCAGGCCGCGCAATTGCCGCTGGCTCCAACGTGGATTGCGGCCGAAGTTGGTGGTGGTGTCATGAAACCCGTTCCAGGACCCGTGCCTTTGACCGCTGCCGCCGGCATCATGGCCTTGGGGGTGCTCGCGAGGTGGCAACTTTCACACTTGGTAGTGGTTGGCAAGTGTGAATTTACGCCAGGGCCGCTGGTGCTGGGCATCACGACAATGCGGTTCACGCCATAAAACGTGCTGTTGGTCACGTTGGGGCCATGACAGGCCTCACAACCGGAAGAAATACCCGAATGACTCATCTGACCACCGCCGAACGACGTAAAGCCGCTCGTCATCGATGCCTGGTGACAACTGTCACAGCCCAACTTCCCAGTGTTGGGAAGGTGATTGAAAGACATGCCCTTGGCG
Organism: Comamonadaceae bacterium; assembly: GCA_037141865.1. Taxonomy (GTDB): domain Bacteria; phylum Pseudomonadota; class Gammaproteobacteria; order Burkholderiales; family Burkholderiaceae_C; genus Rhodoferax. Next base: position 702 of record JBAXBQ010000048.1, read on the forward strand.
CGCAGGTTGTCGTGGCAAGAGGCACACGGAAAATTTGCAAATGACGAGACACTTGCATGGTCAAATTTAATCGCTGGCAAGAACGCGGTGGTGTTGTGACAGGCACCGCAAGTCATGCCGGTCGGAATGTGGTTGGTCGGCTTGCCGCTGCCGTGAAAGCCATCGTGGCAACTCTGACAGGTGCCTTCCTGAACCATGATGTGACTGAAACGAACTCCCGAAAAACTGGGCGAAGTCGGCGCGTGACAGCTTTCACATGCGGCCGTGACGGGTATGTGCTTGACAGATTTGGCCAAGGCACCGCGCTGGTTATTCTGCACGTGACAGGTCGCACACTCTTTCGGCGTCCCCTTGAAAATGCCGTCAATGTGGCAGGTCTCGCAACGCACGGTCTGGTGTGCCCCGCGAAGCTCAAATCCGGTGCTCATGTGGTCAAACGTAGCGCCGGGTTGCTGCGCATGCGCCAGATTGAAAGCGCAAAGTAGTGTCAATACAAGGACCAACCAGGCCCTTACCGAAGCACCCATCCTTTGCGTGTTGCCGTTCCCGAGTGGTTTGGAGCAGCGACCCTGACGCTGCAGGACTGAGCCACTCAAGTCAGATGATTTGTTCAGCATTGGCTACTCCATTCCTGATGGTTTGTTTTGTCTAGCATCAAGGTTTCCAAAAATATATGCTTCGAAAAGCTAAGCATTTGTTGAATTATCAACTGGAGGTCCACATTTGCCGGTACCGATGGTCATTAAATTTGTATTCAAAAGTAGATTGGCAATACACCTCACGCAGCCGCCACAAAGGTTGTCGCCGTTACTAAAGAAGAATCCTGATTACCAAGCGTATTAGACCCCTTAGCGAACATGGGTAAGACCTGAGCGGACTATCACAACCCCTTTACCGATGGTTTGCAGACCTTCACATCTGCTCAACAAACGTGTTTATCAACCTTTAAACAATCGCTTGACAGGGATATGAACCACCTTTTTTCCCTCTTGCGATGGCGTCGGAATCTCAGACCCTGCCTGGCTGGGTGCTTGTCCCTCCAACACTTCCGTGGCAAGGAAGTTCGGGTCGTGTTTATCCGGCGGCACATAGCCGTCGATCATTCGACTTTCCAAAAACTGCATGGAAAGAATAGAGCTTTCTCCGAAGTCATGCCGGTGCTTGGGGCCGAACATCTTGAGACTGCCGGCAACCCCGACCCAGAACAAAAAGAAACAAATAAACCAGAGCACAGCAAACAAAATAATCACATCAAAAAATGCCGGCTCCGGCACGATGTGGGACCGATCAATTACCCACAATGCTATCGCGGCTGCCAAGGTCGCAGCCAAGGTGCTTTTTCGACCGCTGTTCTTGCTATTGATAACTCCGAACTTGACAAGCACAAAGCCGACCAAAACCAGAACCAGGGCCAATGCGCATCCCCAAAGATAGATGCTCAGATTTGCTTTCATGTGAATCCCTTGTCATTTCTCACTTTTATCACTGCGCCCATGATAGCGCCAAGACGTGGCTGATGAATTGAGCCCTGACCTGAAGGCAACAGTTCAATGGGCATGAGCCAGGCTGCTCACAGTCGCGACCAGCGCGATGCCGACCAGTAGCCATGCGATCTGCGCAAATGTTTCGCGCGCCGACAGACGTTTTTGCAATTGGGGAATCAAATCTGCGAGTGCCACGTAAACAAAGCTGCTGGAGGCAACGACTAAAAAATACGGTAGATAGTCTCGCAGATTGTCGACCAGCCAGTACCCCACCAGACCACCCAAGGCCGTCACCGCCCCGGCCAGTGATACTTTGACGAACGCTGCACGCTTGTTGCTGGCGCTTGTTCGCAGCACGGCCAAGTCACCCATGTGGTGCGGCACCTCGTGCGCCAGCACCGCAAGGGAAGCTATCACACCCAGGCGCGTATCGGCCATGAAGGCGGAGGCAATTAACACGCCATCGCCAAAGCAATGAACGCTGTCGCCCGTCAGAACAGCCCAACTGCCGGAGATCGGGGCCTGGCCATGATTACCCTGGCTGGGTGAGTGGTTATGGTGATGTTCGTGCCCGTGGTGCCACAGCTCGGCTTTGTCCAGAAGGAAGAAAAAGACCAGCCCGACCAACAGCGTCATGAATAAATCATGGGCACTGGCTTGACTCTCGAATGCTTCCGGCAACAAATGCATAAAGGCAGTGGCCAGCAAGGCTCCAGCCGCCAAGCTGAGCATATGCTGTGTGTAGCGGGCCAGCACACCAAAACCTAAAAGTGCTGCCAACCAGACGCTGCCAATACCAGCGGCCAGAGTACCCATCACAATTGCTATCAAAGTCATCTGTAGTTGCGCGTGTTTATTTTCAGAATCTGGGAAGCCGCCGTGTCAAAGCAGCGACCCGTTACTCGAACTTTCGGGGTTCAGTCCGGCACTCATCTTAGCAAGCGTGTCAAGCGTACCCTGGCGTCGTTGGCGATGACGTATGAGATCAAAGACAATCGACCGATGGGCATAGGCAAATACATCAAAGTGATCGGGCGCGGCAAAGAGGGTGCGCGTGCCTTGTCGCGCGAACAGGCAGCAGATCTGTTTGCCCAGATACTTGACGCCAACGTAACCGATCTGGAGGTGGGCGCGTTTTGCCTGGCCATGCGAATCAAAGGTGAAACAGCACTGGAGATGGCTGGATTTCTGGACGCGACACAACCCCGCTTGCGCAAAGTTCCGACCCATGGACGCACCACCGTCGTGCTGCCAAGCTACAACGGCGCGCGCAAATTGCCGGTACTGACGCCGTTGCTGGCGCTGCTTTTAGCGCGCGAAGGTCTGTCGGTCGTGGTTCACGGTTGGCCCACCGAAGACAGCCGGGTGTCGTCGCAGCAAGTGTTATGCGCACTCGATTTACAGCCCCAGCCAACGACTGAAAATGGACCGCAAGAGGCGGTCCGATATATCGCCACCGATCTGCTGTGCCCAGGTTTGGCACGCCTGCTGGATGTGCGCCGCCTGGTGGGCTTGCGCAACCCGGCGCACAGCGTGGTCAAGTTGATGAACCCTTGCGACAACCCGGCTTTGCTGGTGACCAGCTACACCCATCCGGAGTACGCCGAGTCCATGACCGCCACGCTTGCATTGATGCAGACCTCAGCGCTGATGCTGCGAGGCACAGAGGGCGAACCGGTTGCTGACCCGCGCCGCGCGCCGGCCATGGACGCTTTTGTCGACGGACAGCTGATCCGGGTCCAGCAGGCACCATCCGGCTCACTGCTCCACCTGCCAGCACTGCCTGCGTGTGACGCCCAGAGCACGGCCAATTGGATACGAGCAGTTCTTGACGGCCAGCAACCGGTGCCAACGCCGATTGCGCTTCAGGTGGCACACATTGTGCGCATGTGTGCGCCAACAAGGACGACACCATGACGGACAACCAAACTCAAGCCTCCGGCGACTGGACTAGCGCTCAGCAAGGAAGTTGCACACTTGTGGGTGCCGGTCCCGGCGACCCGGAGTTGCTGACAATCAAAGCCCTCAAGTGCATTCAGGCCGCCACCGTGCTGTTGGTTGATGATCTCGTCAGCGATGAAGTTGTGGCGCTGGCTTCAGCGACTGCACGCATCGTCCATGTTGGAAAACGCGGTGGCTGCAAATCAACCCCGCAGGCATTCATTGAAAAACTCATCCTGATGGCGGTACGCGAGGGTGAGACCGTGGTGCGCCTCAAAGGTGGCGATCCGTTCATTTTCGGCCGGGGTGGTGAAGAACTGGAGCATCTTCAAGCGGCTGGCATCCACGTGAAAGTGGTCAACGGCATCACGGCCGGTCTTGCCGCCGTGACTGCGCTTGGCGTAGCGCTGACACATCGTGAGCATGCGCACGGCGTCGTATTCGTCACCGGCCACGCCAAGGCTGGCGACCCAGGCACCGACTGGCGAGCATTGGCGACCAGCGCGCATCAGGCCAAACTTACACTGGTGATCTACATGGGCGTGAGTGGTGCCAGGCGGATCCAGAGCGAACTGATGCACGGTCTGCCCGGATCGACCCCGGTTGCCATCATCCAGAACGCCAGTCTGCCGACGCAACGCCAGGCCACCTGCACTTTGAGTGAATTGCATGAGACCATTGCGCGCGAACAGTTGGACAGTCCGAGTGTGATCGTGGTGGGCAATGTGATTCAAGGCGTGATGGCAGCCGGCGTTGAACCCAAACAGATCAGCTCCATAGTTTTCCGCAGGTCTGCATGACAAGTTCGATGCTTTTGCGCAGGTTAAGACGGAACAAGAAAAAAACCGGTTCATGCAAAAATATGACGTTGTCGTGATTGGCGCCGGCGCTGCCGGTTTGTTTTGTGCCAGCGTGGCAGGCCAACTGGGCCTCAGGGTATTGATCATCGACCACAGCACAAAAGTGGCCGAAAAAATCCGCATCTCTGGCGGCGGGCGCTGCAACTTCACCAACCTCGACACCACTGCGACAAATTTTTTGGGCAACAACCCGAATTTTTGCCGCTCGGCCCTGTCACGCTATACGCCTCGCGACTTTACCGATCTGCTGCGGCGCCACGACATCGCATTCCACGAAAAGCACAAAGGCCAGCTGTTTTGTGATCGATCTTCCGAGGATGTGATTCGGATGCTGCTGGCCGAGTGCGAAACCGGTAGGGTTGTGCGCTGGCAGCCTTGCAAGGTCTCGAACATCCGGTTTTTAACCTCTGAAATAGATGGAAAAGACAGCGGCAACTATGAAATTGAATGCGATCGAGGAACCCTTCAAACGCGCTCGCTGGTGATCGCCACCGGTGGCCTGTCGATCCCCAAAATAGGTGCCACCGATTTCGGCTACCGGGTCGCCCGTCAGTTTGGAGTCAACGTCATCGAGACGCGCCCGGCATTGGTGCCCTTGACGTTTGACAGCCAAGCTTGGGCGCCCTACGCCAAGCTAGCCGGCTTGTCACTACCGGTCAGCATTGAAACCGGGGCAAAAAAGGGCAAAACAAAATTTCTGGAAGACTTGCTTTTCACTCATCGGGGACTCAGCGGACCGGCGGTGCTGCAAGTTTCGAGCTACTGGCAGCCGGGCATGCCAATCCGCATCAATCTGTCACCGGACTGCGATGTGCTGGAGTCGCTCTGCCGGGCCAAAGCCGGTTCGCGCAAACTTATCGCCAACGAACTGGCGGCACTGCTACCGTCGCGCCTGGCCGAGGCCTGGGTGCAACAAGGTAGCAACGCCGAGCACAACTGGCAACGCCCCATCAATGAGGCAACCGACAAAGCCCTGGCGGCTCTGGCCGAAAACCTGGTGCACTGGGAAGTCACACCAACCGGCACCGCAGGCTACCAAAAAGCCGAGGTCACGGCCGGTGGCGTGGACACCCGTGATTTGTCTTCACAAACCATGGAATCGAAGCAACCCGGCTTGTATTTCATTGGTGAAGTGGTGGATGTCACGGGCTGGTTGGGCGGCTACAACTTCCAGTGGGCCTGGGCCAGCGGTTTTGCCTGTGCCAACGGGTTGGCAGCCAATCTGACAGCAAGCCTGACCGGCGGTCATTGAATTCGGCCACAACACCGCTATAATCCAAGGCTTTGCTGGCAACCCCCCGCTGCCTGACCAACTTTTCAAGTGGGGAACATCGCACGATATCTGTCAAATGGCCCGATCTTCCTTTGGCTGAGTCTGCATATTTTGGACAACCTTATTTAATGACAACCATCCGTGTAAAAGAGAACGAACCCTTTGACGTAGCGCTGCGTCGCTTCAAGCGCACCATAGAAAAATTAGGCCTTTTGACTGACTTGCGCGCTCGCGAGTTCTACGAAAAACCTACCGCCGAGCGCAAGCGCAAGAAAGCTGCTGCCGTCAAACGCAACTACAAGCGCATCCGCGCCATGCAGTTGCCCAAAAAGATGTACTGATCCATTGCATCTGGCCGGGCTCTCAAGGCCAAAGAAAGCTCGCCGGGAACGCTCAGGCGGGCTTTTTTCATTTCAGATTCCCATTTCGAACCCCGTCACAAAGGACTCTCTCACATGTCACTCAAAGACCAGATCACCGAAGACATGAAAACCGCCATGCGTGCCAGGGACAGCGAGCGCCTGGGCGCCATCCGGCTGTTGCTGGCTGCTGCAAAGCAAAAGGAAGTGGATGAGCGAGTAGTGCTGGACGACATCGCCATGGTTGCCATCGTCGACAAACTGATCAAGCAACGAAAAGACTCGATTGCCGCCTTCACGCAAGCCAATCGCATGGACCTGGCCGACAAGGAAGCCGCCGAAGTGAAGGTGCTGGAGGTCTACTTGCCACAACGCCTGAGCGCCGACGAAGTAACTGGCGCCGTTCAAGCGATCGTGACTCAGTTGGGTGCCAGCGGCCCGGGGGATATGGGCAAGGTGATGGCCGCCGTCAAGGCGCAACTGGCAGGCAAGGCAGATATGGGTGAGGTGTCGAAAGCAGTCAAGGCCGCACTGGCCAGCTGATTCAGCTCCCCGCGACTTTCATCCGATTGACCAGGATGGAGCCAACCGTCTTGGCGCCGTAGGTGTAGCTATCCGCACCCACCGCCTCAATCCCTTTCAACATGGCTTTCATGTTGCCCGCAACGGTGATTTCGTGGACAGGGTAAGCGATACAGCCGTTTTCTACCCAAAATCCGCTGGCGCCACGCGAATAGTCGCCGGTGACGTAGTTGACACCACTGCCCATCAACTCCGTGACAAACAGGCCGGTGCCGAGTTTTTTCAGCATCGCGTCCAGGTCATCACCGGCGCATGTCCGGCGCGATGTCAGACTCAGATTGTGTGAGCCACCGGCATTGCCGGTCGTTTTCATGCCCAGCTTGCGCGCTGAATAACTGCCCAGAAAATAACCCATCACACGACCGGCTTCCACCACTTGGCGGGCATTTACCTTGACACCCTCGTCATCAAACGGTGAACTGCCTTTGCCGCGTTTGACAAATGGATCTTCCGAAATATCAATGTGTTTGGGCAGTACCCGTTTACCCAGAGAGTCAAGCAAAAAAGAACTCTTCCGATACAGCGACCCACCGCTGATGGCCTGCACAAAGCTGCCCAGAAGACCCGCCGCAAGCGGAGACTCAAACAAAACAGGACACTGCGTGGTGGCGATTTTGCGCGAGTTCAATCGGCTCAGGGCACGCTCGGCGGCATAGCGGCCAATAGCCTCGGGCGAGGCCAGATCATCGGCGTTGCGCATCGAGCTGTACCAGGCATCGCGCTGCATGTCGTCGCCCTTGCCGGCAATCGGTGACACCGACAAGGAGTGGCGTGAGCTGGCGTAGCCACCGCGAAAACCGCGCGTGTGAGCACTGAAGAAATGCGATTGCTGCGCCGACACGCCAGCGCCTTCGCTGTTGCCAATGCGTTTGTCCGTCTGCAACGCCGCCGCTTCGCAACTCATGGCCAGCTGTGCCGCCTGTTCGCTGTTGATAGACCACGGAAAAAACAAATCCAGGTCAGTGCGCTGCCTGGAAGCTTGCGCGATGTCTTTTGCATCCGGCAAGGCAGCAAATGGATCTTCGGCGGTAAAGCGCGCAATGTCGTAGGCCGCCTGCACGGTTTGTTCAATTGCGGCTCTGGAGAAGTCCGATGTGCTGGCGTTGCCACGTCGGTGACCCAGGTAAACCGTCACACCCAGTGACTTGTCGCGGTTGCGTTCCACGTTCTCGAGTTCACCTTTGCGAACCGAGACACTCAGGCCGCAACCCTCAGACGCTTCAGCACCGGCGTCGGTGGCACCCAGCTTTTTGGCATGCACCAGGGCAGTGTCCACCAATTCTTCAAAAAAGGGACGGCCGTAGCTAAAACCACTGTCTGCGCTGACAGGGACGGAAGGTAAGGAATTCAGGGTGTTGGGTTTCTTCATATCGGCGGCTATGATAGCTGGCTATGTCACGCAAACTTAAAAAAGGCTATTTCGTCAGAGGTGAATTCGTCGCCGAAGGCAGCGAACGCGACCTGGAACTCAAGCGAGAACTCAAGGGCACCGACGAACAAAGCCGAACCGATCTGAAGCGCGAAAGCACCGAATTGCAGAAGCTCGGTGAAGACCTGTTGACGCTTCGCGCCGACCTGATGGCCCGACTGGACTTGACCGAGAAACTCAAGGACGCCGTGCAGGAAGCCAAGCGTATTACCAACTTCGAAGGCAAGCGCCGCCAGATGCAGTTCATTGGCAAGCAGATGCGTTTGGTTGACCCGGCGGTACTGGTGACGGTCCGCGCCGCACTGACCGAGCAGTTCAGCGGCTCGGCGCAAGAGAACCTTGTTTTACACTTGACGGAAACCTGGCGGGACCGCCTGATTGCCGTTGATGAAGCGCTCGGCGAATGGATGGCCAAGTGCCCGGATACTGACACGCAGCAGTTGCGCGCCTTGATTCGACAGGCCAGGAAAGACGCCAAGCCCGAGAAGCCCGGCGCGGCGGTGCGCCATGGCCGCGCTTACCGGGACATCTTTCAAATCGTGCGCGAGCATTTGACCGAGCAAGACGAAGCAGCCGGGGTGCCTGTGGCTGGTGAAGCCTCATGACCAGCGTCACCGGTCAACCCTTTGATAGCATCAAAATTGGCATCGTCTCCATCAGTGACCGAGCGTCAAGCGGTGTCTATGTCGATAAGGGCTTGCCAGCCCTGCAGGACTGGCTGACGCGCGCCCTGAAAAACCCGCTAAAGTTTGAGTCGCGTCTCATCCCGGACGAACAAGAGGGCATCAGCGCCACTCTGATTGAACTGGTCGACGCCGGCTGCGCCCTGGTCATGACCACTGGCGGCACCGGCCCTGCCCTGCGCGACGTCACGCCCGAGGCGACTCTTGCTGTGGCACACAAGGTCATGCCAGGTTTTGGCGAACAGATGCGTCAAATCAGTTTGAAATTTGTACCGACTGCCATTTTGTCGCGACAGGTGGCGGTGATCCGCAGTCAAACCCTGATCATCAATCTGCCAGGACAACCCAAGGCGATTCAGGAAACGCTGGAAGGCCTGCGCGACAAGAGCGGCGAGATTCTCATGGCTGGCATTTTTGCAGCCGTGCCCTATTGCATCGATCTGATTGGCGGGCCTTACCTGCAAACCGATGAAACGGTGTGCAAGGCTTTCCGGCCCAAGGCGGCGATTCGACCCAACTGACACTCGGGTTGATTTACTTCCCCACCAACTGGTTCAGTTTCTCCGCCTCAAAGTGCTCGCTGCGCGCTGCGTCACCCGGCACGCAATCGCTCTCGTGACGCTGCGCCGAGAGTTTATCGATGGTTTGCCACAGCAGCGCAATTTGATGCTCTTGCGACGCCGCATTGTCGATCAGACCGCGCATCGCCTGACTCAAGGGATCGTCGTTTTGAGTCACGCCGTAGGCTGAAAATCCCATCTTCGAAGCCGCTTCCTCGCGCTTGACATCCAGCTCCGCCTGAATGATGCGGGCCGGGTTGCCAACGGCCGTGGCACCGGCCGGCACCGGCTTGGTGACCACCGCATTGGAGCCCACTTTGGCGCCGTCCCCTACCGTGAAACCGCCCAGTACTTGTGCGCCCGCTCCCACCACCACATTGCGTCCCAGTGTCGGATGGCGTTTGGCGCCTTTGTAGAGCGAGGTGCCACCCAAGGTGACGCCCTGGTAAATGGTGCAGCCATCGCCAATTTCAGCGGTCTCGCCCACTACCACGCCCATCGCATGGTCAAAGAAAACCCGCTCGCCAATCCTGGCACCGGGGTGGATTTCAATACCGGTGAGAAAGCGAGCGATGTGCGAAATAAAACGTCCCAGCCATTTGAAGCCATGGCTCCAGCACCAATGGGAACGGCGGTGCAGCACGACGGCATGCAGCCCCGGATAGCAGGTGAGAACTTCCCAGGCGCTGCGGGCCGCCGGATCGCGCTCAAGAATGCATTGAATGTCGGAATGTAGTCGAGAGAACATGGCCTGAGTCTAGCTTTTTGGTTGGGACACCGCTGCCCGCAGGGCCTGCTGCGCAGCGGCAGCCTGATCCATTGTTTTGGCAATGCCCCGCAGTATGTGGATTTCTTCCTGCGTGACGGCGGCACGATTGAACAACTGATTAAGCCGGGGCATCAGCTTCTTGGGTGCTTGCGAGTCCAGAAAGCCAATGGCGACCAGGGCTTGCTCCCAATGTGCCAACATGCCGGCCAGTTGCTGTGCATCGGCCAGCACACCGGTTCGGGTTGCGCTGACCGCAGCCAGTGGCCCTGCGCTCGGCCCTGAGTGAATAGCAGTTGAATAGGCGCCCAGGGCAAGACGCCATTCGTAGGCAATCACCTGCAAAGCCGCAGCAAGGTTGAGGGAACCAAACTTGGGGTCACTCGGAATGGACAGGCAGGCGTGACAGCGGTAGACGTCTTCATTGCTCATGCCAAAACGCTCGGAACCAAACAGAAAGCCGATGCCTTGCTGCGCCGCCACCCCGTGCTGCATCAACGCATCAAAATGCTCACGCGGTGTCAGAGTTGGCGGGCCGAAGTCGCGCGGCGTCATGGCGGTGGCGCACAGGTGAGTGATGCCCTCCAGCGCCTCGTCCAGTGTGGCGACAATGCGGGCGTTTTTAAGTACATCCAACGCACCGCTGGCACGCTGGATGGTTTCTTCACGATTGAGCACATTGGCCCAGCGCGGCGCCACCAGCACCAGCTCATCAAAGCCCATGGTTTTCATGGCCCTCGCAGCGGCACCAACGTTGCCAGCGTGACTGGTGTTGATCAGGATAAATCGGGTGTGCATGAAGCAGAAAACAGAGAACTATGGGGGACGGCTAAAATTGCACCATTGTCGCTGCTCGCATCGCCTTGCAGATCCGCCCCGAATCCGTTGGGGACAGAGCTAAAAGGCTGTCCCACAAACATAAAAGTAATTCATGTCTCCCAATCTGCATCCCATGATCAATGTGGCCGTCAAGGCGGCCCGCGCTGCCGGCGCCATCATCAACCGAGCGGCACTCGACGTGGAAGCAGTTCGCATCTCGCAAAAACTGGTCAATGATTTTGTCACCGACGTCGACCACGCCGCTGAGCAGATCATTATCGAGACGCTGTTGACGGCCTACCCCGGTCACGGCATCTGGGCCGAGGAATCGGGCCGCGAACAGGGCGCCAAGGATTCGGAATTCGTCTGGATCATCGACCCGTTGGACGGCACCACCAACTTTATTCACGGCTTGCCGGTTTATTGCGTCAGCGTCGCGCTTGCCGTCAAGGGCAAGATCGAACAAGCCGTCATCTACGACCCCAGCCGCAACGATCTTTTTACTGCCACCAAAGGGCGCGGCGCTTACCTGAACGACCGCCGTCTGCGCGTCTCCAAGCGTATCCGCATGCAGGAGTGCCTGATATCGACCGGCTTCCCGTTTCGTCCCACCGACGACTTCAACAGCTATCTCCTGATGATGGGTGACATGATGCAGCGCACCGCCGGACTGCGCCGCCCGGGCGCCGCCGCGCTGGATCTGGCTTATGTCGCAGCCGGCTATACCGATGGCTTTTTTGAAAAAGGGTTGCAGCCCTGGGACGTGGCTGCCGGCTCTTTGCTGGTGACCGAGGCCGGTGGTCTGGTGGGCAATTTCACCGGTGAGCCCGATTTTCTGGAACAAAATGAATGCATGGCGGGCAACCCCAAGATTTACGGCCAACTGGTGACTATTCTGGGCAAGTACAGCAAGTTTGCCAATGCCGACGCCAAGGCCATGGTGCAACAGGCCAAAGAGGAACTGGAAAGTGGTCAGCCTATGTTACTTTCCCGTCATTGATTTCTGCACGACCGCCAGCACCGAGTTGATATCTTCAATTGGCATTTGACCGGGCGCTGAGCCAGCGGCGCCCACCGCAAACGTCAAGGCCGAACCGAAGGCCCAGCCAAACAGCCGCGTGATCGACCCATAAGCTCCCATGGACATACTGATGAGCGGGATATTGAGCCTTTGGCTGGACTGCAAGGTGGCGCTCAAAAGTGTCAGCACGTCCGCCATGTCGCCTGGCATGACGGCAATTTTCGCGATGTCAGCGCCGAGTTGCTGAGCCTGCAAAAACCGCTGGTTCAGGATTTCAATCCCTGGCGTGAGCTGAAAATTGTGATAGGACAGAATCAGCTTGATGCCGTTCGCTCTTGAGGCCTCCCGCACCAGCGCAATATGCACCGGGTCATTGCTCATCTCGAAATCGATGACGTCGATCTGACGGCTTTCGCACACCGCCTGGTACAGCGCGATCACTTGTTCTTCGGACAGCGCAATCTTCTCGCCCCCTTCCTTGCTGGAGCGCCGGGTAAACAGCAGCGGGATGTCGCCAGCGGCCCGCCTGATGCCGGTGGCAACACTGATCACTTCTGCGCTATCGGCAATGCCTGCAAAAAAATCGACACGCCATTCAAGAACATCAGGCTTCTTGGCGATAACTATTTGCACTTCGGACAATATTTTGTCGCGCGTTGACCCGATCAGCGGCGCACAGACGAGCGGAACTTTTGGCCCGCCCACCGGGTTCCCACGTAATTCGATTGGCTTGCCGAGGTGCATACCGATGCTCTCCGTTTATCGAAAATAGTCTGCTTGTACGGAACAGCCGTTTTCACAGCATCCGGTGAGCCATCCGCATCAACCCAAGCAATCCCTAACTGAACACGCCGCCGTACTGCTTGCGCAGATCGCCTTTTTGCACCTTACCGGTTCCACCGACCGGCAGCGCATCCAGAAAAATGACGTCATCCGGCACCCACCATTTGGCAACGCGCTCGGTCAGAAACGCCAGAATTTCTTCGCGCTCGACTTTTTGGCCGGGTTTGCGCACGATGAACAGCAAGGGCCGCTCATCCCACTTAGGGTGCTTGACGCCGATGACCGCCGCCATGGCCACGGCCGGGTGACCCATGGCGGCGCTTTCCAGATCAATCGAGCTGATCCACTCGCCACCGGTTTTGATGACGTCCTTGGCACGGTCCCTGATCTGCATGACCCCCTGGGCATCGATGGTGGCGATGTCACCGGTCGGAAACCAGCCATCCACCAGCGGCGACGTTTCTCCCTTGAAGTAGCCGGTCACGATCCATTGCCCGCGCACCATCAGCTCGCCTTGCGAGACACCGTCGCGCGGCAAGGTGACTCCGTTTTCATCCACCACCTTGATCTCCGCACCGAAGACCGATTTGCCCTGCTTGGCGACGATGGCGTGGCGCTCGGCGGCTGGCAAGTCCATGTCCTGCGGGCTCAAGGAGCCGAGGGTGGCAACGGCGGTCGTTTCGGTCATGCCCCAGCCATGACGTACTTCAACGCCGTAGTCGTCGGAGAACCTGGCGATCAGGGCGGCCGGCATGGCCGAGCCGCCGACGGCAGTGCAGCGCATGGTGGAAAAGCGCAAACCGTTTTGCTCCAGGTGCTGCAGCAGGGCGAGCCAGATGGTGGGCACACCGGCACTGATGGTGACCTTTTCGGTTTCCATCAATTCGTATAGACTGGCACCGTCCAGGCGCGGCCCCGGTAGCACCAGCCGGGCACCGACCATCGGCGCCGCATAAGGGATGCACCAGGCATTGATGTGAAACATCGGCACCACTGGTAGCACGGTGGCCCGGGACGAGAGCGACAACACCATGCAGTCGGACATCGCATTGAGTACGATGGCGCGGTGCGAATAGAGCGCCCCTTTGGGGTTGCCGGTGGTGCCCGAGGTGTAGCACAACGCGGTACCGGTACGCTCATCAAACTGGGGCCAGTCGAACTGCTCGCTTTGCGGTGCGATCAGGTCTTCATAGCAATACACGTTTGCCACGCCTTCAAGCGTAGGCATATTGGCCGCTTCGCTCAGGCAAACCCAGGCTTTGACCTTGGGACAGTGCGCGGCAATGCCTTTGATCAGCGGGGCAAAAGTGGCGTCGAACAACATCACCGCGTCATCGGCGTGGTTGATGATGTAGATAAGCTGCTGCGGGTGCAGCCGCGGGTTGCAGGTGTGGATCACCATGCCACTGCCCGACACCGCGTAATAAGCCTCCAAATGGCGATGGTTGTTCCAGGCAATCGAGCCGACGGCACTGCCGGCGCCCAGACCCAGTTGCAAGAGCGCATTGGCGAGCTTGCGGGCGCGCAGCGCACACTGCGCATAGGTGTAGCGAAACAGCGGGCCATGCGTCTCGCGCGAGACCACCTCGACGTAGCCGAACTGGGCAGCGGCGTGTTCGATGACATCAGAAATCAGAAGGGGGCGGTCCATCATCAGGCCGGGTTGAAGCATGCTGTTGTCTCCTGGTAAATTATTTGTTTGACAGCTGCAACTGTAATTCAACCGCCGCCGCGCTGCATGTACAAATCAAAACGTTTCATGAACGTGTAGCGCTGGGCTTCGTCCAACCCGGCAAAACGAAAACTCACCAGCAGGCGGGGCATTTGTATGAGGGCAATCACACGCGGTTGTGCCACCTGCCACTTCAAGCCCAACGCGCCATCGCCGATTCGCACGCCAGCAGCATTTGTCTGCAACTTCCAGGGGTGCGCGCCAAGGGCGTTGGGCAACCACCTGAGCCACTCGGCCTCGGTGCAGCCCATCTCGCGCTCAAAGCGCTCAGCGTAAAAAGATTGCATCAACCACCCGCAATGGGTGGCCAGATCGCCAGCACATCTCCGTCAGTCAATGTTTCACTGGCGCGCTGCTCCGGCGCTATGTAGCGGCCATTGACCAGCACCAGATGAACCAGCGCACTCGGCAACCGATACGGGTTTATCACTTGCACGATGGTGGCGCCCTGAGCTACCTCCAACTCGACAATATTGGTGTAGCGTGAAGCTGCAGGAAGGTAGTCGGTCAGCGTGGCAAACAGCTTTAACGTGATTCTCATGAGGCACGAGTTTAGCGGCGCCTGGCGTCCTGCGCACCCGACCAGTCATGCTGCGCCTGGGCACAGGCAATGTAGGCCTGCATCAATTGGGTCGGGTCGTTTATAAGTGTTTCCTTCCAGGCACCCAGTTTCACCTGCCCTTCCACCAAGCCCCGCATAACGCCCACGTGATCGGTCCAGCCGACGCTGTTGCAACCGACCAGCACGTCATCCTTGAATTGCAAGCTGAGATGGCGTCCCGCAGCACTGTCTGTCAACTCGACGTGCTCACCGCCTGGTACACCCTGCCAGTCACCAAAACTGGTGGAAATCAGACCCAAGGTATCCAGCACATTGATCTGCGTGACACCTTTGAGGTCGGCGGCTGGTGCCTTGCCACGGCCAAAAGCCACCATGTTCAAAGCCGCCACACGGGCCTGCTCTGCGGCATTGGGCTGGATAGCGCTGACGATGGTTTTGCCACTGATTTTGTCAAAAGCCTCAGCACAATCACCGGCCGCGTAAATACCCGGCACATTGGTTTGCAGATGCTGGTCGGTCAATACACCCAGCAGACAGGTGACACCGGAATTTTCCAGAAAACCAATGGCGGGGCGCACACCGGCGGCACTGATGACCAGATCAGCCGCCACTGTTTGGCCGTTGCTCAACTTCACCTGCAGCGGTGCACCGGCCACAATGGCCTCGACCCGGGTGCCGGTAAACACCTGCACACCCTTGGCCTCGCACCAGTCGCGAATCATGCCGCCAGCGGTTGGGCCCATCATGCGCGGCACCATGCGGTCGCCCATCTCCACCACACTCAAATGCACGCCGCGCGCCGCCAGCGCTTCCATGATAATGCAGCCAATGAAGCCAGCGCCGAGTTGCAAGACGCGGGCTCCTTTGGTAGCCAGCGCCATGATGGCTCTCGCATCCTGCAGGGTCCAGCAGGTGTGAACACCGGCTGCGTCAATGCCGGGGATTGGCGGCTGCACCGGATGCGAACCGGTGGCAATCAGCAGCGTGTCAAACGGCATCGACTGGCCGCTGTCTAGGGTCACTTTTTTACTCACCACATTGACGCTTTGGACACGGGCCTGCACGATATTGATCTTCAGATCAGCAAAGTGCGACGAACTCTTGCGCAGGTAAGTGCCGCGCTCATCCACATTGCCCATCAGCAAGTAAGGAATGGCCATCCGCGAGTACGGCGACTCAGGCTCATCGCCAACGATGGTGATGACATCAAGCGGTGCGTGCTTGCGAATGGTTTCAGCGGCAATGACACCGGCCGGGCCGGCACCGAGGATGAGGTGATGGGTCATGCTAATTTCTCCAAAAAAAGAAAAGCGGCTCCGCAGAGCCGCTGGTTCCTGGCTTGCTATTGCTTTACAGCTCCAGACGCGCCCGGGTGGCAGCAGTAGGACGGCCTTCGCTGTCCCAACCACGCGCCTCATAGTACTTGGGCATCATCTTGGCCAGTTCATTCACTTTGCCCTTGGCCGGGCCTGACTTGCAGGCTTCATTGAGCAGGCGCGGTGGCAGGCTGTCGTCCTTGGCGGTAAAGCCG
Source organism: Comamonadaceae bacterium (assembly GCA_037141865.1). Taxonomy (GTDB): domain Bacteria; phylum Pseudomonadota; class Gammaproteobacteria; order Burkholderiales; family Burkholderiaceae_C; genus Rhodoferax. The sequence continues at coordinate 17,087 of JBAXBQ010000048.1, forward strand.
GCGCGGTTGTTGAATTCGCGCTCCATATTCCAGATGCGTTCGCCAATCTTGGCCAGTTCTTCAATACTGTACTGCTCGCCGCAAGCACCCTGCATTTGCGGCGCCAGATCCTGCAGACCCCAGGCAAAGGTGGTGAAGATGCAAAGACCCGAAGAGTCGAATGCAGCGGTAGCATCCTGAAAGGCCTTCACCAGATCAGCCTTGCCCTCATGCTCCAGCGGATCGGTTTTAACCGGAATGCCCAGCACTTCGGACGCAATGGTGTAGCCACGCAGATGGCAACCACCACGGTTGGAGGTAGCGTAAGCCAGCCCAATGCCCTGGATGGCGCGACCGTCGTAGGCCGGGAACTCCTGGCCCTTGGACGACATCGACAACTCGGGGTGACCGTACTTGGCGGTCAGGCGCTTGGAGCCCTGCCCTATTTCCTTGCCAAAGCCGCGTCCATGGATGGTTTCTTCCGCCAAAAACGCCAGCGCCTGGGCCGAGCCAAATGACGCATCGATGCCGATTTGCTCCTTGGTCAAAACACCCATGCTGTAAAGCTCCATCACCGCGCCCACCGTGGTACCAAAGCTGATCGGGTCAATACCCTCTTCGTTGCATAGCAGGTTGGCGTATTGCAGCGCTTCCAGATCATTCACGCCATTGGCGGCGCCCAGTGCCCAGGCCGCTTCATACTCCAGGCCACCATTGGCACCCCGGTATTGCGGCTTGTTGACTATGGTGAAGTGGCCCTCATCCATCTTGCTGATACGCCCACAGGCGATGGTGCAACCGAAACAGGCCTGATTGGTGACCAGTTGCTTCTTGCCGTCGGTCTTGCGCGGTGTCGCCATGGCCTCGGCACCAATGTCTTTGGCGCCTTCAAACTGGTTGTCGCGGTGGTTGCGGGTTGGCAAGGCGCCGACTTCATTGATCACGCTCATCAGCACCTGGGTGCCCATCGCCGGCAAGCCGGTTCCGGTAACACCATTCTCGGCCAACACCTTTTTGCCGGCCTTGACCGCCGCCATGAAGGCTTTCGGGTCGCGGATATTGCCTACGCCTTTGGTGCCGCGAACTGCAATCGCCTTCAGGTTCTTCGACCCCATCACGGCACCAACGCCGGAGCGGCCAGCTGCCCGGTGCAAATCGTTCACCACGGAGGCAAACAAAACCTGGTTTTCACCCGCCTTGCCGATGCTGGAGACGCGTGTGAGCGGGTCCTGCAGGCTCTTCTTGAGCATCTCCTCGGTCTGCCAGACGCTCTTGCCCCACAAGTGCGCCGCATCGCGCAATTCCGCAACGTCGTCATTCACATAAAGGTACACCGGCTTCGGCGACTTGCCCTCAAAAATGACCATATCCCAACCGGCCATCTTGAACTCGGCACCCCAGTAACCGCCCGAATTGGAGCAGGCAATGGCGCCGGTCAGCGGCCCCTTGGTAACCACGGTGTAGCGGCCACCCGTCGAGGCCATGGTGCCGGTCAATGGGCCGGTCGCCCAGATGATCTTGTTGGCCGGCGACAGCGGGTCAACCTTGGCATCCACCTCTTCCACCAGGTATTTGCTGCCCAGACCACGCGAACCGATGTAGGCGCGCGCCCAGTCCATATTGAGCGGCTCGGATTTGACGGTACCAGCGCTCAAATCAACGCGAAGAATTTTTCCTGCCCATGACATGATGATGCTCCTTAAACAGCCGAAGGCTGGTTACCCAATTTATCGGCCCACTGTGCCATCTTGCCCAGACCGGTCCAGTTGGCGTCAATGAAAGTGATGGCGCCAGTGGGGCAGGCATCGGCACACGCCGGCTCGCCACCGCAGAGGTCGCACTTTTGCACCTTGCCAGTCGCTTCCACGTAATTGATGGTGCCAAACGGGCAGGCGATGGTGCAAACCTTGCAACCAACGCAGGTGGCTTCGTTCACCACCTTGGCTCCGGTTGCCTTGTCCACCGTGATGGCCTCAACCGGGCACGCATGCAGGCACCAGGCCTCATCGCACTGGGTGCAGGTGTAGGGCACTTTTTTGCCGGTATGGTGGAAGTCAAAAACCTTGATGCGGGATTTGGCGGTGGCGAAGGTGCCGTAGTTCTCGAAAGAACAGGCCATTTCGCACTGCAGACAACCGGTGCACTTGTCTGCGTTGATGTGCAACACCTTTTGCATGTGTCTCTCCTGTGGGTAGTGGCACGCAAGATATGCAATGCCTTGCCTATGAAATGAAATACATAGCGATTGTTAGGCTTCAGGAGGATCATTTTACTAGGGGAAAACCCTAGAGAAGTATGGAAAATGCTGTCGAATTCTCAAATCGCGACAATGCACTTGATCGTCAGTTGTGAACGAGAATGGCCACGGTCGTGAATACGCGCAAAACATGAGACACACCAGTACCCCCGCCACTCCAAGCAACACCGTATCTCGATTGACAGAAATGGCGCAGGCGCACAGCCCGAGGCTGCACCCTAAATGGCCAGGCAACGCCCACCGACATGGCGGGCGAACAGCGGAACGCTGGAAGCCACGGATCGCCCTGCTCGGTTTGAGTTGCCTGGCGCTGTGGGGCAACGCCAAGGCTGACGAAGTACACGTTGCGGTAGCCGCCAACTTTGCGGCACCATTGAAGGCGCTCGCTGTCGAATTTGAAAAGGACAGCGGCCACAAAATTGTGATGTCTGCCGGGGCTACCGGCAAGCTTTACGCGCAGATCAAAAGCGGTGCACCATTTGATGCGCTGCTGGCGGCCGACGAAGAGACCCCTGCCCAGTTGGAAAATGAGGGCGAAGCGGTTGCGGGTTCGCGCATCACTTACGCCATCGGCAAACTGGTGCTGTGGTCGGCCAAGGCTGACATGGTGGACGGGCAAGGCAGGGTTCTGGTCACGAGCAATTTCAAACATATAGCGATAGCCGCGCCCAAACTAGCACCCTACGGCGCAGCCGCGCAGCAGACGCTGACCCAACTCGGCCTGCTGGCGGCCCTGACGCCCCGCATCGTGCAGGGCGAAAGCATTGGTCAAACCTACAGTTTCGTCGCCACTGGCAATGCCGAGCTGGGCTTTGTCGCTTTGTCTCAGGTATTTGAAAACGGCGCCATCCGCGAGGGCTCGGGCTGGGTTGTACCCACTCAACTGCACGCGCCGCTGCGCCAGGATGCAGTGCTGCTGGTGCATGCCCGTAACAACCCCGCGGCCAAGGCACTGCTGGTTTTTTTGAGAACGAACAGAAGCAGGACAGTGATACGCTCCTACGGCTATGAAACGGAATAAGGCTTTAGCGTAATGCCCGATGTGTACTGGAGCGCGGTCGTGCTCACCCTCAAGCTCGCGAGCATCACCACAGGCTTGCTGTTGCTGCTGGGGACGCCGTTGGCCTGGTGGCTGGCACGCACGCGCTCCTGGCTCAAGCCAGCGCTGGGCGCGCTGGTGGCCTTGCCGCTGGTATTGCCACCGACCGTGATCGGGTTTTACCTGCTGGTGGCGATGGGACCGCAAGGGCCGGTTGGGCAATTCACCCAGGCGCTCGGACTGGGCCTGCTGCCTTTTACTTTTGCCGGTCTGGTGGTGGGCTCGGTGTTTTATTCGCTGCCCTTTGTCGTGCAACCGCTGCAAAACGCATTTGAGGCCATCGGTGAGAGCCCGCTGGAAGCCGCCGCCACCTTGCGTGCTTCACCACTTGACACATTTTTCAGCGTTGTCTTGCCCCTGGCACGGCCTGGCTATCTCAGCGCGACGGTCATGGGTTTTGCCCACACGGTCGGTGAATTTGGTGTGGTACTCATGATTGGCGGCAACATTCCCAACACCACACGCGTCCTGTCGGTACAAATTTACGACCACGTGGAAGCGCTCGAATACACGCAGGCGCACTGGCTGGCAGCCGGCATGGTGTTGTTCTCATTTGCCTCACTGCTGGCGCTCTACACCTTCAGCCGCCGCGGGCGCCACCGATCAGGCTTTGGCCCATGAACAAGCCGTCAAGCCAGCGGGTGTGCGCACGATTCAAACTCAATTACCCCGATTTTGAGCTTGATGTTGACCTCGACCTGCCTGGCCGTGGTGTGACAGCCTTGTTCGGCCCTTCAGGGTCTGGCAAGACCAGTTGCCTGCGCGTCATTGCCGGTCTGGAGCGCAGTGCAACGGGTCTTGTCTCGGTGCAGGGTGCCGTCTGGCAGGACAAGGCACGCAACCTGTTTGTGCCGGTACACCAGCGCGCGCTGGGTTATGTGTTTCAGGATGCAAATCTGTTTGCGCACCTGAGCGTGGCGCAGAATCTGGCCTTTGGTTTGTCACGTGTTGCAGCGGCGCAGCGGCGCGTGTCGCTGGATCAAGTTGTTGCCTTGTTGGGCATTGGTCACTTGCTGGAGCGCCAGTGCGCCACACTCTCCGGCGGTGAACGCCAGCGCGTGTCCATCGCCCGCGCTTTGGCCACCAGCCCGCGCATTTTGTTGCTGGACGAACCGCTCGCGGCGCTGGACGCAAGGCGCAAGGCCGAGATCCTGCCGTACTTGGAAAAACTCCACAACGAGCTCGACATCCCAGTACTGTATGTGAGCCACGCGCTGGACGAAGTGGCGCGACTGGCCGATCATCTGGTGTTGCTGGAAGCGGGACATGTAATGGCCGTCGGCCCCACAGCCGAAATGCTGACGCGTCTGGACTTGCCATTGGCGCACGGCGATATGGCGGGTGCCGTGCTGACGGCAACCGTTTTGAGCCACGACCCCGACGATCACCTGACCACTGCCCAATTTGGCGGCGGACTGCTGAGCGTGCCGATGCAAGCGGCAGATATTGGCCAACCCTTGCGCATCCGGGTGCAAGCGCGCGATGTCAGCCTGACGCTGGAGAAGCACAGCGGCACCAGTGTCCTCAATATCCTCAACGCCACCGTCATCGCTCTATCTCCAGACAGTCCCGGTCAGGTGATGGTGGCACTGGATGTGGCGGGATGCCCGCTGCTGGCCCGCGTCACTGCCAGGTCGGCCCGCGCATTGGGATTGGCCCCTGGTTTGGCGCTGTTTGCGCAAGTAAAAGGGGTGGCGATATTGGGGCCTTAAATGCCCTCCAGAATAAACAACGTTCTGTTGGCCGACTGTTTGCTGATTTCTAAAATTTCCTGATACTCATCGGATTGATAGAATTTTTCGGCCTGCTCAGCTGACGGGAATTTAACCAGCACCATGCGGGTCGGAGACCAAAGATCATGCTCCATGACGGACAGTTTGCCGCCGCGGGCCAGATATTCACCACCATATTTTTCAAGCATCGGTTTGGCCTTCAGCTTGTACTGTTCGTACAACTCGGGGTTGGTCAAAGCGGTATCAACTACCAGGTAGGCGGTCATCTCTTCTCCTGCATGAAATCATGAAACTCGATGCTCTGATCATCCCCGATTTCAGCCTCACTTGCTGGCGTTGGGAAAGAACACTTGCTCGCCACCGATTTTGTAAGCGGCAATCACCGCCTGCCCCGCCGCCGACACCACCCAGTCGACAAATTTCTGACCGTCGACGGCCTTCACATGCGGATGCCGGGCGGGGTTGACCAGCATCACACCGTACTGATTGAACAGCCGCTTGTCGCCCTCCACCAGCACCGCCAGATCACCCCGGTTTTTGAAATTGAGCCAGGTGCCGCGATCAGCCAACACATAGGCGCCACTGCTGGACGCGATATTAAGCGCTGGACCCATGCCACAACCACATTCCTTGTAGCCCGTGCCTTTGGAGTCCTGCAGGTCGGCCACTTTCCAGAAGCGCAACTCGGCCGCATGGGTGCCACTCTTGTCACCACGCGAAATGAACGAGGCGCCGGAAACCGACACCTTTTTCAGAGCTTCCACAATATCCTGGCCTTTTGTTTTGGCCAGATCTGACGCCGGTCCGATCAACACGAAGTCGTTGTACATCACTGGGTAACGTTTGACAGCAAAGCCCTCCGCCACGACTTTTTCTTCAGCCGCCTGATCATGCACAAACAGCACGTCGGCGTCACCCCGACGTCCCATATCGAGTGCCTGGCCAGTGCCCACCGCCACCACTTTCGCGTCCAGGCCACTGGCTCTTTTAAATTCCGGCAGCAAATAGGAAAACAGGCCCGACTGCTCAGTCGAAGTGGTGGACGCGACCACGATGGATTGCGCCTGCACGCTGCCAGCCAGCAAAAAGATCGAGGCGACCAACACTCGCTGCCCCAGCCATGCTGGCTTACCCACGGTGAAATATTTCATACAAGTTCTCCTTTGACAAACAAATGGGCTGCTGAGTATTGCGGCTGCAAGAGCTGCCCACCAAAAAAATCGGCTACTGGCAAATCGGCCAGCACATGACCATGCTCCAGATAAATGACGCGACTGGCCAGGCGCTTTACCTGGCCCAGGTTGTGGCTGGCAAAAATCAGGGTCATTGCCGAAAGCGGCTTGGCAAACTCGTTGATGAGTGCCTCGACTTCCCGCTTGGCATGCGGATCCAGGCTGGCAGTGGGTTCGTCCAGCAGCAACACCTGCGGCGCCAAAGCCCAGGCCCGCGCCAGCGCCACACGCTGTTGCTCTCCGCCTGATAGCTTGCGCGCATTGCGCTGCGCCAAGCCGGCCAGTCCGACCCGCTCCAGTGCCGTCGCAGCCAGCGCCCTGGCCTCGCTCCAGCGTTTGCCGTGCAGCCAAAGTCCCAATGCGATATTGCCAAGCGCCGACAGGCGCAACAGATGAGGCCGTTGAAACAGCATCGCCTGGTGCGCCGCTGGAGCGCGCTCGACCTGACCCGCGGTGGGCGACGTCAGTCCGTGCAACAGTCGCAGCAGGGTGCTCTTGCCGCAACCGTTGGCCCCGACCAACGCAACCCGCTCGCCGCGTGCAATCGTCAGAGAAACGTCCGACAAGGCGCGTACCGCAGTCGCCGGCCGGCCAAAATGCACGCTCGCTCCCGACAGGCGAAACACCGGCCTCATGGCGACACCTTCAATGCGTGAACCGGTACTTCCTTCAACGCGTTGTGCGCCATGGCACGAGTTCCATCACTGCTCTCCGCACGCTCACGCCAGCGTTGCACCAGACCAATCAGAACATTCAGCACGAGCACGACGGCCAGCAAAATCAGACCCAGGCCCAGCGCCAGCGGCAGGTCGCCCTTGCTGGTTTCCAGCGCAATGGCAGTCGTCATGACACGGGTAAAACCGTCCATGTTGCCGCCAACGATCATGACAGCACCTACTTCCGAGATAGCACGTCCAAAGGACGCAATCATTACGGTGAGTAAAGCGTAACGCTCGTCCCAAGCCAACAAAATACTGCGCATCAAGGCTCCAGCGCCGATCGACTGCAACTGCTCGCCGTGCGCGTTTTCAGCGTCCTCCACCACTTGCCGCGTCAGGGCCGTGACCACTGGCAGCACCAGCACGGCCTGTGCCAGCACCATCGCCTTGAACGAGAAAAGCCAACCCAAGAAACCCAGCGGACCGCTGCGTGAGAGCAGCAGATAGACCACCAGTCCGACCACTACCGACGGCACTGCCAAAAGCGTATTGAGCAGCGTCAGCAGCGCGCCGCGGCCAGCAAAACGTGCGACCCCCAGCCACGCACCGGCCAGCAAGCCCACGGCACACGCGATGGCGCAGGCGGTGCCGCTGACCGACAGCGAGCGGCCCACAATCGACCGCAAACCGGGGTCGAGCGATATGATGAGTTGCAGTGCGGTAGTTGCACTATCTGTGAATGAAGTCATAACCTGAAACTTTGCGGGACAGTGCGAAGCGCATTGCAATTCTGACCGCAGCCAATTCGGTTATCGTAGCAAGCGAATCCATTACCAGCGATATGAAACGCCGTGCATAGGCTCCAATTCCACTACACCCTGTCACGCGATGCCAGTCCGGCGCTGGTGCGCAACCCCTTGATCGACTTGCTGCAAGCAGTCAGCGCACAGGGCTCGATCTCTGGCGGTGCCCGTGCGCTAGGCCTGTCGTACCGTCACGTCTGGGGCGAACTCAAACGCTGGGAAAAAGAATTGGGCAATGAACTGGTGGTGTGGGAAAAAGGCCAGTCGGCCCGACTGACCGAATTTGGCACCAAGCTGATGTGGGCCGAGCGCCAGGCGCAGGCCCGTCTGGCGCCACAGATTGAAGCCCTGCGCGCCGAACTGGAACGCACCTTTGCCCAGGCCTTCGACGATTCTGTTCATGCGGTGACCCTGTACGCCAGCCATGACGACGCCCTGAGCGCCCTGCGCGAGCATGCACTGACGCAAGTGCATGAGCAAGGCCAAAGCCAACTTCACCTGGACATTCGCTTCACCGGCAGTGTCGACGCCATTCGTGCCCTCAATGAGGGGCGCTGCGTGATGGCGGGCTTTCATACGCTGCAAAACAGCGGTCGTCACACATTGACCGAGCGCAGCTACAAGCCCCTGCTGCAACCCGGCTTGCACAAAATCATCGGTTTTGCCAAGCGCACGCAGGGTCTGATGGTGGCCAAAGGCAATCCGCTGGGACTGGGGTCGCTACCCGACATCGTCCTGCGCCACGCCAGATTTGCCAACCGGGCCCTGGGCAGCGGTACGCGCGTGGTGCTGGACGAGTTGCTGGCCCAGGCCGGACTGCTTGCCAAAGATATCGAAGGCTATGGGCACACGGAACCCTCCCACACGGCAGTGGCCCAAGCGGTGGCGGCCGGTCAGTTTGATGCCGGGCTGGGAATTGCGGCGGCGGCGCACCGTGCGGGACTCGATTTTGTGCCACTGGCCGATGAGCGTTACCACCTCGTGTGCCTCAAGTCGGCACTGGCGCAGCCGGGCATCCAGAGCCTGCTGCAACTGCTTCAAACGCCCGCCTGGCAGGCGGCAGTGGCCGGTATTTCAGGCTACTCCGCCATACAAAGCGGTGAGGTGCTTTCCCTGCGCCGCGTGTTGCCGTGGTGGAACTACCGGCTACAAAAAATTCATCCGCCTGAGGCCGCTTAGTCGCGCAGTTTGCGGTAGAGCGTCTGGCGGCTGATCCCAAGGCGTCGCGCCGCCGAGTCGGCCGAGCAGCCGCTGAAGCTGGACACACAGGCTTTGCAAGTCTTAACTACCACACCCGCGGCGCCGGGCATCTGGTTTACCCGCATACCAGTAGTCGGGACAGTCTGTATGCTAGTGGGCAATTCCGACAGGGACCAGACAACCAGGTAGGCAATCCACAAGGATTTCGTGCCTACCCGAAATGGAGATAAGTTCATGGTTCCGCCACGCGAAAATTGGAACTTCAATATTGGAGCGTCGCCTGCAAA
>JBAXBQ010000049.1:0-23982 GCA_037141865.1 Comamonadaceae bacterium
ACATCGTCAGGCTATTAAACCGAAAACGCCCCATCAGTTGATGGGGCGTTTTTTTTGGCTACCAATTTCTATTTTCCAATTCGCAGTTCACGTCGAAGTATCTTTCCAACATTAGATTTCGGCAGGTCGTCGCGAAACTCAATGTATTTGGGTCGCTTGTAGCCAGTCAGGTTTTGGTGACAAAAGCTGGCGACGTCCTCGTCCGACAAATGAACGTTGCCTTTAACAACAAATACCTTGATGGCTTCTCCCTGTTTGTCGTCTGGTACACCAATGACGGCGCACTCAAGAACACCCTCGCAAAGTGAAATAACATTCTCCAACTCACTGGGGAAAACATTGAAGCCGCTAACCAGAATCATGTCTTTCTTTCGGTCAACAATTTTTGTGTAACCGCGCTCGTCCATAACACCGACGTCGCCCGTACGCATGAAGCCGTCGGCGGTAAAGGCGCGCTTGCTCTCTTCCGGTTGCCTGTAATAACTCGCCATCACGTTGGGGCCTCTGATGCAGATTTCACCCGATTGACCTAACTCCAGCGATTGCCCTTCGTCATCTTTTATGGCGATATCAATGCCTGGAAGTGGCAGTCCGATCGTGCCAGAAAATTGTTTCGACAGCACTGGATTGTTGGTTCCAATGGCGCAGGTCTCACTCATACCCCAGCCCTCGACCATGGCGCAACCGGTCGCCTCCAGCCAGTGCTTGGCGGTGCTGGCCGATGCCGCCATGCCACCTGCTTGCGACACACATAAGCTGGAAAAATCCACCGTCATGAACTGCGGATGCTGGAGCAGCGCATTAAATAAAGTGTTGACCGCCGGCAACAAGTGAAAAGGTCGCTTCTTTAACGTCGCAACAAAGCCTCCAAAATCTCGTGGATTTGGGATCAATGTCAAGTGCGAGCCCCATCGAATGGCCAAAAGAGACAAGGTAAGCGCGAATATGTGATAGAGCGGCAGCGCTGCAATGCTATTGATTTTTCTGACGTCGCCAACACGTTCAAGCGCGGGTGTGAACCAAGCCTGCGCCTGTAAGACAGCCGCAACGATATTTCGGTGTGTCAGTACTGCCCCTTTGCTCAGTCCCGTCGTGCCACCGGTGTACTGCAAAAAGGCTATCGAATCCAGAGTACAGGCAGCCGACTTAAAAGGTCTGGTTGCACCAATCGAGATGGCTTGCTTGAAAGACGTGGCGGTTCGTCCATGAGAGAGAGTCAGCTTGTATGCGGGCACCATTTTCGCAAGGTGTCTGACCGCGAAAGTGATCCATCTGCCGTACCAGAACCCGAGCAAGTCGCCCATCGACGCCACCACCACATGCTTGATAGGCGTGTTGTCAATGACTTCTGAAAGTATCGTGGCAAAGTTTTCAAGAACCACGATGGCTGTTGCGCCAGAGTCTTTTAGCTGATGCTCCAGTTCACGTGCGGTGTACAGCGGGTTGACATTGACGCAGGTGTAACCGCATCGCAAGACGCCCGCCATGGTCACGGGGAACTGGGGAATGTTGGGCAGCATTATGGCGACACGGGCATCTGGTTCGAGCCCCATTCCTTGCAGCCATGCACCCAGAGCGGCTGATAGATGATCCAGCTGTTCATAACTCATCCATCTTTCCATGCAAACAGAAAAAGGATCTTTCGCATTTTTCTGGAAAGACTCCTCCAGCATGTGGGTCAATGATCGATACTGCTCCGGGTTGACATCGTGTGCAACTCCCGGTGGATAGCTCTTGAGCCAAACTTTTTCCATGGTGAACTCCTGTACAGCTATTTTCACTCTTGACCACTTGTGACCGCTACCGGGGTTGCCCCAGTATCTGCATGATTTCGGTCTCGCAAGCGACAGCGCTAGCTTCAAAAAGTCGTTCAATCAGCCCGGACTCACGGGCCATGATGGTGGCAAGAAAATGCCCGGTTCCATCCCCCCTGCGACCCATTGCCGCAAAGGTGTCAAAGCCGGATTCAAGGAACCGCTGCAAGGACCCCAGACCGGCCATTTTTGCCGGTCCGCGCATCATCTTCAGCATCGTGTGAAGGCCGCGCGTTCGCGTCAGACGCTCCAACTCGTGACCAATGTTCAGAACAGCCTCGAGTTGGGCGTTTCTGTCCGAACGGCGACCCACTGCTCGCCAGGCGCGCACGTAGCGCGCGATTTCGGGTGTGTCGGGGTTGGCCATCCACCCTTGAGCCATGGCCAGATCCAACTCCTCCGTCAGACGATGCAATTGCGCTAGCGATACAGCGGTTTGCACAACTTGCTGTGGAAAGACGCGTTCCAGTGCTGCAGCAATGCGAGCGAATTGAGAATCGCGCTCAGAATAGTCCTTCTCGCTGTAGAGCTCTTCGAGAAAAAACAGGGCGGCAGGTTTGTACAGTTCTGTGTGAAGCAGATCGAAGTAAGTGCCTGCAAATCGTCTGGCCTGAAAATGCTTGATATCGCTCACCGCACGGGAGAGTTCTGGACTGCTTGTGACGGCTTGCCGCAGAAGCGCGACGTGAATTACTGCGTCGCGAATGATTTTTGTAGCTTCCATATGGTTCTAGAGTCTATCTGGCCGCCGCCTGACTGTATCCGACGTGGCCAAGTCCACGACCATGACGGAGCAGGACAAATGGAGTCAAATCCATATTCAAGAATCCAAGCCAAGTGAATAACAATAAACTACGCTGCATATGTTTTACGCCACTCTAAAAACGATTCACCTGTTGTCTGTCATGGTCTGGGTTGGCGGCATGGTGTTTGTCCAGTTCTTTTTACGTCCAGTTGCGGCCAAACTGGCACCGCCCGAGCGGGTGCGTTTGATGCACGCAGTGCTGGGTCGATTCTTCAATGCGGTGTTGGTGGTTGCCGGGCTTGCCCTGGTCAGCGGATTGTGGATGATGGCGCGCCATAGTACGGCAGTGGCGCAAACAGGGGTTAAGGCCAGCATGCCGATCGAGTGGATTGCGATGGCGGTGTTGGGGTTGGTGATGACAGGTATTTTTTGCTACATCCGCTTTGCGCTTTACCAGCGACTCGCGCGTGCGGTGATGGCGGCAGCATGGGCAGCGGGCGGTGCCGTACTGGCGAGAATTCGTACCTGGGTGATCGTGAACTTGGTCATCGGCGTGATGATTGTGGCAACTACACTGCTGGGCGCTTCCAGTTGATGCTTCGCGCATGAATCCCGATGCCCAAAATCTCTGGCGCGCACCGCGCTGGGCGCTGGCGATTTTGCTGGCGGTACTGGGCATGCTGGGTCCATTTTCCATTGATACGTACTTGCCCGCATTTTCTGGAATTGCCCAGTCTTTGGGTGCAACCCCGGTGCAGATGCAGCAAACCCTATCGGCCTATCTGTTTGGGTTTGCTTTCATGAGCCTGTTTCATGGCGCGATTTCAGACAGTCTGGGGCGACGCCCGGTGGTACTGTGGGGCCTGGCTGCTTTCACATTGGCGTCCGCCGGCTGTGCGCTGTCGCAAAGCATCGGTCAGCTGGTTTTCTTTCGGGCCATGCAGGGTTTGTCCACCGGCGCTGGCATTGTGGTGGCGCGCGCCGTAGTGCGTGACATGTTTGCGCCGACGCAGGCGCAGAAAGTGATGAGTCAGATCACCATCTATTTTGGTGTGGCTCCGGCGATTGCGCCCATCATCGGCGGCTGGTTGTTTGTGAACCTGGGTTGGCACAGTATTTTCTGGTTTTTGACGGCAGTGGGGGTCGCACTGTGGATAGCCAATTTCAAACTGCTGCCCGAGACCCTTCATATCACTCATCGACAGCCATTCAACGCCCGCAATCTGATGCAAGGCTATTGGCAACTGGGATTGGATCCGCGCTTCCTGCTACTGGCACTGGCCAGTGGCGTGCCGTTCAATGGCATGTTTTTATATGTTTTATCGGCACCGGTTTTTTTGGGTCAGCATCTCGGGTTGGCTCCTACCCAGTTCTTCTGGTTCTTCGTGCTCTCCATTGGTGGCATCATGGCTGGTGCGTGGGTCAGCGGCCGCATGGCAGGCAAACTCGCGCCCAAGCAGCAGATCCGGTACGGGTTTTTCATCATGCTGCTGATCGCAATCATCAATCTGGCAGCGAATCTGCTGTTCAAGGCCAATGTGACCTGGGCGCTCTTTCCGATTGCCATCTTTTCATTTGGTTGGGCGATGATGGTGCCGGTGGTGACGCTACTAGTGCTTGACCTTCACCCCGATCGGCGTGGCATGGCGTCATCACTACAGGCTTTCATCGCTTCAACCGCCAACGGCTTGGTGGCTGGTGTCATAGCGCCTCTGATCATGCATTCAACCGTACAAATGGCGGCGGTTTCGCTGGCCATGATGTGTGTGGGATTGATTGCCTGGGTCTACGTGCATCGGCGCTGGCCAGACATCGGACGAACCGTCGCTCCTGCACTTTTCTGAAGCCTGGCGGACACCGTGGCCGCATGAAATGCAGCAAGTCCTATCCCCAGCTAATTAATTTTTTGTGGCGTCTGCAAGACCAGATCAATACGCCGTTGAATGCGTCTGGCCGCATCAAGATCTCCAGCGTCGGTTGCACGCCTGCCCTGTAAGCCCAGCCAGGCCAGCAATGGGCGCCGCCACCCTTGGTTTGATGCTGTTTGCGTCGCCGCCAAGATGTCCGCCGGTGTCAAACGACCGCTTTGAAGTAACACGCCAGCCGCCACCAACTGTGCCAGCGGATCTTCCAGGGTGACCAGCACACTAATGGAATTTGCCGGGCCGGTCGGAATGCCGGCTGCCGCCCGCATGACAAACTCGCGCTGTTGTACTGGCAGCAACGCGGTGTTCAGTCCTTCCCACTGACCACTCAGAAAAATCGCATAAGCCCGCTCTTGCAGCTCGGCATCCTGAGCCAAGGCCTGATAGGCCCCACAGTTGTCGAACTCCAGGCTGGCCACACGGACCGCGCACCGTATCAGTTCGGCACGGGCAAGTAGGTCGGCACGGCCAGTACTGGAAATCTCGGACTTAGCGCGGGCAAAATCCAATTCGGCAAGACGGGTATTGCCGTTCAGGTAAGCCGCTGAAAAACCCTTAAGCGCTGAAAATGCGTTGGCTTGCCAGTCGGGTGGCGCCGGCTTGCTGGCACATCCGCTCAATAACAGCGCGGCGCTCAGCAGGGTTGCAAAGATCAAATGCGCAATCAAGGTCAGGCGGCGTGTCATGGCAGCCTCAACTCGGTGTCACGCGCAAAAGGCCACTTGCGGTTGACCTCGTCCACCAGCTGAGTGACCTTGCGCAGGCTGAGCTCCACTTCGGAGCGCAGAGCGCCCAGGTCGGTACTGGCCAGGCGGGCATTGGCGCCCACCGCTTGCGCTTCAATCAGCACGGCATCGACTTTTTGCAAACTGGCGCGGGCATCCATCAGCACAGTCGTGAGTTGTGCAACTGCCGCCTGGGTCCCATCCATGACACCATTGACGCCGAAGATGCGCTGATCGGCTTTAGACAGTAACGCGTTGGTTTGGTCCAGCGCGTCGATGATCTTCTTTGCCTTGTCCTCACTACCCAGTGCAACCGTCAGCATGCCATAGCGCCCGCCTAACCGCTCGGTCATGGTGCGCAGGTGAGCCAGACTGGTGTTGATGTTGGAGTCAGGGCCCGTCATACTTCCCAGATTTTCCAGCAGCTCGCGGGTGGAGGCCACGATGCGAGGAATTTCGGCACTGGTATCACCGCTGAGTACGGTTCGCTCGGAGTTTTCGAGCAGAGGCGGATCTGTCAATATTCCACTGAACGCGCGTAAGCGTGTTTCGCCCACCATGCCGCGTTCCAGGGTGAAGATGCTGGAAGTGCGCAACCAGTGGGCGTCTTTGCGTGGCACGTCGATCACCATGCGTGCCTTACCGTCGGCAGCCAGCTCGATGCGTCGCACGCGCCCAATGGGAAAACCCGAGAAGGTTAGATCCATGCCGACGATCACGCCCTCGGAGTCATCGGCGACCAGCACCAGCTGTTGTGTGCTCTCGAAAACACCGCGCGCGTACATCACATAAAACAGAAAGCCACACACCAGAAACGCGATCAAGATCAACAAGACGACGGCCTTGCGTTCCACATGGGTTATGGTCGACGGGGGCGGGGTTTCGACTTGCGGTTCCATGCCTTTTGCTGCAGCTCAGATGTATTTGACAGCCAGGGAAGCGGCCTCGATCAATAGAAGTACCAAAAACAGGCGAATCGCACCGGGTTGCACCGTGCTGCTGGTCGTCGGTTGGCGCGAATTTTCCAGACTGGCAGCCATCGGCACCACAGCCACTGCCAGACTGAAGAGAATCGTTTTGATTGCAAAGCCCAGGGTCACGGCTGGATCAAATACCTGGCCAACGTTACGCGTAAAGCCCGCCAGCCCCCAGAGTGAAAAGCCGTGAACAGTGATGTAGGCCAGCATCAGCGCAATCACACTGCTGACAATGGCCAGTGCCAATACTGAAAAGGCACTGGCCAGTGCCTGTGGCACAAGCTTCTGACGCAAGTGGTCAAGACACATGCGGGTTGTCGCGGAAAGGTGGGTCAATTGGATTTTGTCAGCTGCGCCAGAGTTCAAAGTCATCCCGGCGCGCAGTGCCACAAACAAGGCGGCCGATAGCGGTATGAGTTCCAGCACCAGCACGCGCACCACCATCTGTAATGCATATCGCGACAGCCCATAGCTCAGGGCAGTGACCACCACAATTCGGATCAGCACCAAGCTGAGCAGTGCCGCCAGTGCTGTAAACCATGGCAAAACCTGCCAGGTGCTGGAATAAATGTATTGGGACGTGGTGGCGCGGTTGGCCCGGTTGTAGCTCGAAGGCGAGAGCGCCATTGTCAGCACGATGGCGCCAAAATAAAGCATGTGCCACCAACTGGCTGCGCCGCGAAATAGCGCACGCTGCCACGCGTCTGTGTCAAGGTGTAGTGAAATGCTTGGCGGCATATCTGAATGATAGCGAGAAGCGGTCCCGGATAGGCGCCGTTGCGCAAGGACCTGATCTACATAGGGGTACCCCGGAGTCAGCGGCGTGTGAGCAACCGTGTCGCCGCTTCGCGCAGGCCGGTGGCCGTGGTGTCCCATCCCAGGCAAGCATCAGTGATGGAGACGCCGTAACGCAGGTCTTTCGCAAGGCCAAATTTTTGATTGCCTTCGAACAGGTTGGACTCCAGCATGACACCTTTGATGCTTTGGTTGCCGTCGGCGATTTGATGCACCACGTCTTTCAGTACCAGCGTTTGCAGTGCATGATTCTTGCGCGAGTTGGCGTGGCTGCAATCGACCACGATGTTGACTGGCAGCTTTTGTGCGGCCAGTGCGGCCTCGGCTTCTGAGACGGCCACTGAATCGTAGTTGGGAACAGCGCCGCCACGCAAGATCAAGTGGCCGAAAGCGTTGCCCCGGGTTTGTGTGACCGCCACCTGACCATCGCCGTTGATGCCCAGAAATGCATGCGGCTGGGCGGCCGACAACATGGCATTGATCGCCACGTCCAAGTTGCCATCGGTGCCGTTCTTGAAGCCGACCGGGCTTGACAGGCCGCTGGCCAGTTCGCGGTGCGTCTGGCTCTCGGTGGTGCGAGCACCGATGGCGCTCCACGCAATCAGGTCGCCCAGATATTGCGGTGTGATCGGGTCCAGCGCCTCGGTGCCGCAGGGCAAGCCAAGGTCATTCAGATCGACCAGCAGGCGACGTGCCACCTGCAGGCCTTCGTCGATGCGAAACGAGTCGTCCATGCGTGGGTCATTGATCAGACCCTTCCAGCCGACCGTGGTGCGGGGTTTTTCAAAATAAACGCGCATCACGATGAATAGCTGATCTGTCAGTTCGTCGGCCAGTGCTTTTAAATGGTGGGCGTATTCAAGGGCGGCTTGGGTGTCGTGAATGGAACAAGGCCCCACCACCACCAGCAAGCGCGGGTCGCGCCCGCTCAGGATGTCGGTCAGCGTCCGCCGCGCTGCGCTGACAGTCTGGGTGGCCCGCGCACTGGCCGGAATGTCTTCGTGCAATTGGCTGGGTGGCAGCAAGGTGCTCTGCCACACAATGTTCAGGTTTTCAAGGGCGGTGGGAAAGGTCATGGCGGTAATTCAGGAAATGGGCGGATGAACGAGGCACGTCGATAAATTCGTCATTGCGAGCGCAGGCCATGTTGCCGCGCCGCTTGGCTCCTCGTCATGACGAATTTATCGAAGTACCTTAGGGCGATTTTAGGAGCGCATCATCCAGCACCTCGATCCAGTGCCGCACTGGTGTGCTGGTGCCGCTTTGCAGATGCGAGATACAACCCACATTGGCGGACACGATCAAGTCTGGTTTTGCCACGTCAAAAGTACTGTCCAGGTGCCCCAGTTTGCGATCACGCAGTTGGTAAGACAAGCCTGGGTTCAGTACCGAGTAGGTGCCGGCCGAGCCGCAGCACAGGTGCGCCTCGGCGCCGGTCACCTTGATGTTAAAGCCTAGCTGTGTCAGATAGTGCTCAACCGCACCGCGCAGTTGCTGACCATGTTGCAGTGTGCATGGTGGGTGGAACGCCATGGTACCGGCTTGCGCCGCGCTGTTGTCGCCCAGTTTGCCGGTCAACCTGACGCTGAGTTCAGGCAGCCATTCGCTCAGGTCTTTTGTCAATTCGCTGATGCGCGCTGCCTTGGCCGCGTAGACCGGGTCATCGTGCAACAGATGGCCGTATTCCTTGACGGTGACGCCGCAGCCGGAGGCGTTCATGATGATGGCCTCCACGCCTGAACTGCCGGGCGACCCCTGCAGGTAAGGCCACCAGGCGTCAATGTTGGTGCGCATCTGGGCTTTGCCGCCCTCTTGATCGTTCAGATGAAACTTCACTGCGCCACAGCAGCCAGCATTGGCGGCGATGACAGTCTGGATGCCTGCCGCATCCAGCACGCGAGCGGTGGCGCGGTTGATGTTGGGCATCATGGCCGGTTGCACGCAGCCTGCCAGCATGAGCACCTTGCGCGCACGTGCAGCCGTCGGCCAGGCCCCGGCATCCTGCTTGGCAGGTATCTTGTTTTTCATGGCCCCTGGCAGCAACGGGCGCACCAGCTGCCCCAGCTTCATGGCCGGCGAAAACAAGGGTGAGGGCAGGCCTTCCTTGAGTGCCCAGCGCAGGGTGCGCTCGCCCAGTGGACGTGCCACCTTGATGTCCACCAGCTTGCGACCGATGTCCAGCAGATGGCCGTAGTTGACGCCCGATGGGCAGGTGCTTTCGCAACTGCGACAGGTCAGGCAGCGGTCCAGGTGGAGCTGGGTTTTGCGGGTTGGGGTTTCACCCTCCAACACCGCCTTCATCAGATAAATGCGGCCACGCGGTCCATCGAGTTCGTCACCCAGCAATTGGTAGGTCGGGCAGGTGGCGGTGCAAAAACCGCAGTGCACACATTTGCGCAGAATGGCCGCGGCCGCCTGGGCGTCAGCGCTGTCCTGGTATTCAGGGGCGAGATGGGTGTGCATGGTTTTCTGTTACCACTCGGAGTACATGCGTCCGCGGTTGAAGACACCGGCCGGATCGAACTCATGCTTAAGCCGCTGGTGAATTCGGTGAAGCGCTGGGCGCAAGGGATTAAAACGGACTGCCGACTCGGCTTTGTCGGCATGCGGCGCGCGGAACAGGGTGGCGGTTCCGCCGGCACGGGTGGCTGCCTGGCGCAGTTGCTCCTGGGCCGAGAGTGGCGCCCATAGCCAGCGCTGGCCACCGTGCCATTCGATCAATTGCGCATAGGACAAAGCCAGCACCGGGGCGGTCTGCGGTACCGACAGACGCCACAGGCCAAGCTCTGGTGCGGGCGGCTTGAAGAAAGGCAGGGTCTGGTCGCTGCAGGCATCCCAGTCAGGACCAGCCTGCGTGTTGTCCATGCGCAGCGCGTCGCCACCCAATGACTGCAGGTCGGCCATCATGCGCGGGCAGGCTGCCTCGACGGCTGCGATGGCACCACGCAGACGCACAAAGAGATAGTCACGTGGCGGGGTTGCGCTGTCAT
This sequence comes from Comamonadaceae bacterium, assembly GCA_037141865.1. Classification (GTDB taxonomy): domain Bacteria; phylum Pseudomonadota; class Gammaproteobacteria; order Burkholderiales; family Burkholderiaceae_C; genus Rhodoferax. The sequence goes on from JBAXBQ010000049.1 coordinate 9,972, forward strand.
CAAACAGCCAGCAACTGGCGTTCAGCGGCAACGGTTGGCCGCCCCATCGATTAAGCAAATCAAGCGCTTGTTGTTGCCCGATGCCAGCACACATCAGGGTGGCTTCGGCCAGTGCACAGGGCAATACTTTGAGCGAAATCTCGGTCAGCAGACCCAGCGTGCCCAGGGCGCCCACCATCAGGCGCGATACATCGTAACCGGCGACATTCTTGATTACCTGGCCGCCAAAGGTCAGCAACTCGGCCCGGCCATTGAGCAGTGTGACACCCAGCACAAAGTCGCGCACGGCACCGGCACTGGCGCGCGCCGGGCCGGAGAGGCCTGCCGCCACCATGCCACCACAGGTGGCGCTGCTGCCTGCAGCCGCCGAAGCTCCAAAGCAGGGCGGCTCAAAGGCCAGGCACTGCCCTTTCTCGGCCAGCACCGCTTGCAGTTCAAACAGCGACGTGCCGGCGCGCACCGTGACCACCAGCTCACTGGGTTCGTAACTGACGATGCCGCTCAACGCGCTGACGTCCAATAGCTCGCCGTGCAGCGACTGCCCATAAAAATCTTTCGAACCACCAGCACGAATGCGCAAGGGCGTGCCGTCGTCCACTGCGGCGCGAATGCGGTCGGTGATATGGCGAAGCAGTGGGTCCATGGCGTGCGGGCTGATGTTATGCGCAGAATGGTAAAGGGCTGCGTTCCCGCGTTGCGTGAATTTTTTGAACCTCTTGGGTGCAAAAAAATAAGTCGCCGCCGGGCCGCCACAGGCGTGGGGTCATTTCAGTCGCAAAAAAAGTTCACCGGCAAGCCCGGCACTTCAACCCGCATGGAAAACACGTGGCCCGACAAGGGTAGAGCTTCAAGCTCGGCAGCGCCGCGCTTGTGGCGCGCCGTGGTGAGGTACAGGGTTTGCAAATCTTCGCCGCCAAAGCAAGGCATGGTGGGACATTGGGCAGGGGTTGCCCACTGCGCCAGCAGCGTGCCATCGGGTTCAAATTTGCAGACGCGACGGCCCTCGAACATGGCGACAAAATAGTTGCCATGAATATCTACAGCAGCACCATCCGGGCGGCCCTGGTAAGCGCCATGATCGACGCCCAGATTGAACTGCCAAAGCGCCGGTTTGGATGCGAACTGATGGAACACGCGCTGCGCCGTCAAGGTGTTGCTGTTCGCGTCGAAGTCCCAGGCACGAACCACATGACTAGGTGTGTCGGCCCAGTAAAGGGTTTTGCCATCGGCGCTCCAGGCCAGGCCGTTGGCTGTGGTCGCGTTATCGACTTGGCGTTTGATCAGGGGCGAGGGCCCCATGCGGCAATCCAGTGAATACAGTGCCGCGTTGTGCGCCATTTTGGTCTCGTCGATGGTGCCGATCCACAAACGCCCCAGCGCATCGCATTTGCCGTCATTGGCGCGCATCTGCGCCGGGTTGTAGTCGAGTGTGGCGATGTGCTCCAGTGGTCCGCGCCAGGCGCGGGCACGGAACACGCCATGGCGCAGCGCCATCACCAGACCGCCACTGGCGGCAGGCGCGATGCAGCCGGGCTCCGAGGGCAGGTCCCAGCTTTCGACCGTACCCAGGCCCTCACCGGTGCGCAGAATCTGCTTAGCCGAAATATCTACCCAGTACAACCTCTGCTCCTGCGGCTGCCAGAACGGCGACTCGCCCAGCTCGCAGGGCTGCGTGGTGACGCATTGCCAGTTGCCAGTAGTCCCGCTCATAGGACGCGCTCCACATGAATACTCATTTGTGCCGACATCGATTCGCCCGCTTGCAGCACCTGCACACCCAATGATTCAGCGCTGGCGCCGCCCAGGGTGGGTGCAATTTCACGGCGTAAAGTGTCAGATTGAAGTTCGATGCTGGGTGTCATGGATGGCAGTTTCCTCAGGCTTCAGTTGACATTTTTTTGCGAGTTGATGCAGCATGGCGGCGGCGCGATGAAGATGGCTAATGCGCCAGCCGAAATCGCGTTCCCCGATAACTGAACACCGAACTTCTAGCACCGATCTCCTCCAGCGTCACTTCGGCGGCCGCCGGACCACCTTGCGTGACAACCTGGCCGTTCACCAATAGCAGTCGCTGCCCCGGATTGTCGGAGTAAACGGCGCCGCTCACAGTCAGCGGTGGCAGCGCGCGGCGGAAGTCTTCCGACAGTTCGCTGAGTAACGGCGGCGCAGCCGGACTTGGTGTCGCTGTCGGGGAGACGCGGCCAGCAGCTACCTTGGCACTCGGCAATGGCTTTTGCGCTGGCGTTTCTGTCGGTGTTGGTGCTGCTGCCGAAGTGACAACAGCGCTGACCCCTGGCGAAGATGCAGAGACCGTCGGCAGCACCGCAGCGGCTGGCGCTGGTTGCGCTGCAGGTGCGGGGGCAGGTGCTGGGGCTGGTGTGAGGGCCGATACCGGTGCCGCCAGTGCTATGCTAGTGGTAGCTGGTAGCGCGGTCGGTTGAACGCTTGCCAGCTGAGTAGCGCCATCAGGTTTTTGCCACAGCCACAGGCCCACCGCCAGTATGCCCAGTGTCAAAGTCACCGAGATGGCCAGACCCAGGCGACTGCTTTTGCCGGTGGCGGGCTGGTTGCCGGAGGTGGTCAACTGGCGCGCGTGCAAGCCGGGCACAGCGCCGCGCTCGCGTTCGGCGTCGGCCCGTTTCAGTGCATCAAGAATGTAGGACATGGTTTATCGCGGCTGGGTTTGCAGGCGCGGCTCGGGCTCACCGGTGGCGCTGTCGATCTGCATGAAGGTCAAGGGACCCGGTTGCCCGTCTGGCTTGAGGCCTTGCGCCCGTTGAAAAGCCCGCACCCGGGCCCTCAGGGTCGCGTCCAAGGTGGTTGAGGCTGGCGTTGCTGGCGACGTCGGCACGCCGTCCAGCAGGCTCAGTTGAGTGGCGAGTCGCTGCACTGCCTGGCCGCCGCCGCCGTCGCTCAGATCGGCGCTGTAGCCGCGCGGTGGACGCCAGTAAGTGGCGAAATCACCGCGCCATAGCCGACCCAGTGAAACCAGCCTGACGGTGTGCAGCTTTCCAGCCACCTGTAGCGTGGCCGACTGATCGCTCAGGCCCATGAGCAAGGCATAGAGCGGTGGGCCGTCGCCCTCTTGCAGCGTCAGGATGCCGGGGCGCCCGAGCTGGCGCAGCAGCGGCATGCTGAGCTTGCCGGTGCGGTAGCACTGCAGTTGCTGTGTACTGGCGAACTGGCAGGGGTCACCATCGCTGGCCGCCAGCCTCCAGGTTGGGGCCAACTCGCGCCAGGCCGCATTGATGTCGCGCGGCAGTTGCGCCAGCAGGGCTTCCACCTCTTCCATGGAACTTGGGACGACCGGCGGCATCCGACCTGCTGCTGAAGCGGCTATTTGGCGGGCTGGTGCCGACACAACGCCAGACGGTTCAAGTCCAGGGGGCGATGAAGCTGCGACTGACGGTGCCGCCAGCGCGGCTTGCCTCACAGGGAGCGCTATTTGCGGTTGCGGCCACAGCAGCATGGCCGCGATGGCGGCGCCAGTCAGCACCACCCCAGCGCCCAGCGCATAAGCCGCGGGCCACCCGCTGCGGGTTTTCGCACGCGTGATCTCCGGCCCAAAAACTTCAGCCGCAGCCTTCTCCACCACGGCACGGTCGACGCGCTGTAATCCATTCGCCCAAGCCCCCAGCAGGGCACGGCCAGACAGCAGGTTGATGCGCCGTGGCACGCCGCGCGAGAGTCGGTGGATGCGCTGCAATGAGCGCTTGTCAAACGGCAGCGCGCCGCTATGCCCGGCCACTGCCAGACGGTGTGCGATGTAATGTGTGGTCTCGGATTCGTTCAGAGCGTCAAGGTGAAAGCGCGCGATCACGCGCTGAGCCAGTTGTTCCAGTTCGGGGCGCTGCAGCATGGCGCGCAGTTCGGGTTGGCCGATCAACACGATCTGCAGCAGTTTGCGCTCGTTGGTTTCCAGGTTGGTCAGCAGCCGCAGTTGCTCCAGCACGGTGGCATCGAGATTTTGCGCCTCGTCAATGATGAGCACGCTGCTTTGCCCGGCCGCGTGGCTCTTGAGCAAAAAGGTGTTCAGCGCGTCAATGTGGTCCTTGACAGTGGGAGCAGTCGAGCCGCTGTGCAACACCGTGACATCGAACTCCGCGCAGATGGACTGCAGCAACTCGGTGACGGTGAGCTTGGGGTTGAAGATGTAGGCGACATGGCAGCCGACCGGAATCTGTTCCAGAAAGCAGCGGCAGATGGTGGTTTTGCCGGTGCCGATGTCGCCCGTCAGCAGCACAAAACCACCGCCAGTACCGCCAGCCGACCGGTGCGGGCCAGCCACGCCATACAGCAGGTGGGCCAGCGCCTCCCGATGACGCTCGCTCATGAAGAGGTAACGCGGATCGGGTGCGATGGAAAACGGGTCCTGGCGCAGACCAAAATGCTTGGAGTACATAGGGGCTAAGCATACTCGGGGACGCAGCTGCAAAGCAAAAAAACCCACCAGAGCCATCGGCTCGGGTGGGCAAATTCCTGGAGAAATGAAAGTTAGCGGCTGTAGGCGCTTTCGCCGTGCGCGCTGATGTCCAGACCTTCGCGCTCTTCTTCTTCGCTGACCCGCAGACCGATGGTCATATCAACCACCTTGTAGGCAATGAAGGAGACGACACCCGACCAGACGATGGTGAGCATGACTGCCTTGAGCTGGATCCAGACCTGGTCTGCAATCGGAACTGACGAAACAGCGGCTGTCACCCAGTCACCGACGAGGCCGGGGCCACCCAATGCCTGGCTGTTGAAGACACCCGTCAGCAGCGCACCGACGATACCGCCGACACCATGCACGCCGAACACGTCCAGGGAGTCATCGGCGCCGAGCATCTTCTTCAGGCCATTGACACCCCACAGGCAGGCAAAGCCGGCGACGAAGCCGATCACGATGGCACCCATCAGACCGACGTTGCCGCAGGCTGGGGTGATAGCCACCAGACCGGCAACCGCGCCAGAAGCGGCACCCAGCATGGAAGCCTTGCCGCGCATCAGCGCCTCGCCCAGACACCAGGCCAGCACCGCAGCCGCAGTGGCCGAGAAGGTGTTCATGAAGGCCAGCACGGCGGTACCGTTGGCTTCCAGCGCCGAGCCGGCATTAAAACCAAACCAGCCGACCCATAGCAGCGCAGCACCCACCATCGTCAGCGTCAGGCTGTGCGGCGCCATCGATTCCTTGGCGTAGCCAGTGCGCTTGCCAAGCACGAAGGCACCGACCAGACCGGCTACCGCAGCGTTGATGTGGACCACCGTACCGCCGGCAAAGTCAAGCGCGCCCCACTGCCAGACCAGACCGGCCTTGGCGTTCATGGCGTCAACCACTTCCTTGCCGGTATAGGCATCGGGACCCATCCAGAACCACACCATGTGGGCGATCGGTGCGTAGCTGAAGGTGAACCAAAGCGCCATGAACACCAGCATGGCCGAGAACTTGATGCGCTCGGCGAATGCGCCAATGATCAAGCAGCAGGTGATGGCGGCAAAAGTCGCCTGGAACGCCATGAACAGCAGTTCGGGAATGACCACGCCCTTGCTGAACGTGGCGGCATTGGCAAACTCACCCTTCATCGGATCGAACAAACCTTTCATGAAGACTCGATCGAACCCGCCGATGAACTGATTGCCCTCGGAAAAGGCCAGGCTGTAGCCATAAAGGCACCACAGCACCACAATCATCGAAAAGGTGACAAACACCTGCATCAGGATCGACAGCATGTTCTTGCTGCGTACCAGGCCGCCGTAAAACAGTGCCAGGCCGGGGATGGACATCATGATGACGAAGGCGGTGGCAACGATCATCCAGGCAACGTCGCCTTTGTTGGGCACCGGGGCCGGAGCCGCCGATGCAGCCGCCGCCGGGGCCCCGGCCGTTGCAGTTGCAGCCGCTGGCATGGCCATGGGTGCAGGTGCGGCTGCTTCAGCGGGCTTGGCTTCAGCCGAGGCCGCAGCGGCTGGGGCCGCAGCCGGGGCTTGTGCCAGCACCGCAGTGCCACCGGCCAGAAGACTCAAACCCAGAGTAAGGGAGGCAAGTAGTTTTTTCATGTCAGTGTTCTCTTGTCGGTTGTGCGATGGCGTTACAGCGCTTCTTTGCCGGTTTCACCGGTGCGGATGCGGACGACTTGCTCGAGGTTGTAGACGAAGATCTTGCCGTCACCGATCTTGCCGGTGCGGGCGGCGCCCTCAACCGCCTCAATGACGCGTTCCACCAACTCGTCGTCAATGGCGGCTTCAATTTTCACTTTGGGCAAAAAGTCCACCACGTACTCAGCACCGCGGTACAGCTCGGTGTGGCCTTTTTGACGACCAAAGCCTTTGACTTCGGTGACAGTAATGCCTTGCACGCCGATCGAAGAGAGCGCTTCGCGCACCTCGTCCAGCTTGAAGGGTTTGATGATCGCGGTTACGAGTTTCATGCGTTCTCCTCAGATTGATTCAATGATCAGAAGCTGTATTTCAGGCCAACAGCGACTGTGCTTTTTCCCAAATTGTCAAATGCGCCTACCTTGTAGAAGGCATCGCTGGCGTTAGTACCGATGGCCGCCACAGACGCGGACAAGCCGTTGCCAAAATCTTTTCCAAGCGTCAGCGAGTAATCGGTGTAGTCACCACTGATGGATTGATTCGGAATGGTTTGGTGACCGACATGGGGTGTGAGCGAGAAGCCATTGCCCAGATCAAAGCTGGCGGCCACTTCAATGTAGGTGCTGCCTGAGCTGTTGCTGTTGGCGATGAAGTCGCCAGTGCTGTAGCTGTATTTGGCGGTCACCAGCCCGTAGGTCAGGGCACCGTAAACCTCCGTCGTGTTGGCGTTCGCAAATCCCGCAACGTTGGCTGCGGTGTTGCTGGGGTATTGGTAAGTGATCACGCCGACGTCGTAACTGAAGTCTTTGCTGATTTCACCTTTGTAGCCACCGTACAAGTCGAGTTCAAGAGAGCCGTCAGTGGCACCCACATAATCCTTGATCCACTTGATATTCGATGCCCAGGTACCCAGATAAAGCCCGCTCTTGTGTGTGAAGTCAATGCCACCCTGCAACGCCGGATTAAAGGATGTTTGAGCAATCCCGCGAAAGCGGTAATCGGTGGTAACGCCGACGTTGTAGGCCAGCGTGTAATCGGGTTCAGGGGCTTTGGTTTGAGCCATGGCGGAGGTACCAAGCAGCAGCGCTGACAACGCAAATGCAGATGTTGTTTTCAATTTCATAAAGTGCTCCGGAAGGGTTGAGGGATGAGGGCTATACGCACGGACCGTGCCAGCCGTCTTGTGAAGACTTGTTTCCCCTTGTAAACCAAACCTGGTGGTCTGCGTTAAGATATCTGTATAAAAATACAGTAGGCACTACGGTGGTGCGGCGCAACGCCGCTGCGCAATTTTTGCGCACCCTTTTGGAGAGGAAATCTCATGAGTTTGTCCTTGGTGCAAAGCCGGGCGCTGCTGGGTCTGGACGCTGCGGCGGTGACGGTCGAAGTGCATCTGGCCAACGGTCTGCCCAGTTTCACGCTGGTGGGTCTGGCTGACGTGGAGGTCAAAGAGGCCCGCGAGCGGGTGCGTTCGGCGATCCAGAATTCGGGGCTCGATTTCCCGAATAACAAGCGCATAACGGTCAATTTGGCGCCGGCTGACCTGCCCAAGGACTCAGGGCGTTTTGATCTCCCGATTGCCTTGGGCATTCTGGCCGCCAGCGGGCAGATCGATGGCGCCAGGTTGGCGGGCCATGAGTTTGCCGGCGAGTTGTCTTTGTCAGGCGAGTTGCGCTCGGTGCGCGGCGCTCTGGCGATGAGTCTGGCTTTGCACGCGGGGCACATCGTTACGCAACTGGTGTTACCGCCAGACAGCGCTGAAGAAGCGGCCCTGGTGCCTGACGCCCAGGTCTATCGGGCCAATCACTTGCTGGATGTGGTGCAGCATTTTTTGCCACAACTTGCGGACGCTGGCGCACCAGAGCCCAGCCCGGGATGGTCGCGGGTTGTTGCAACTGCCCAGCTCACTGCCCAGCCCTACCTGGACATGGCCGATGTGAAAGGTCAGTCGGGCGCCAAGCGTGCGCTGGAGATTGCAGCGGCCGGTGGTCACAGCCTGCTTTTGATGGGCCCACCCGGCTCGGGCAAGTCGATGTTGGCGCACCGTTTTGCCGGTTTGCTGCCGCCCATGACCACTGACGAGGCCTTGCAGAGCGCCGCCGTTGCCAGCCTGGGCGGGCGGTTTTCGCTGGCGCGCTGGGCCCAGCGACCTACTTGCAGTCCACATCACACGGCCAGCGCGGTCGCCCTGGTGGGCGGCGGTTCACCGCCCCGCCCCGGAGAAATTTCGCTAGCGCACCATGGCATCTTGTTTCTCGATGAGATGCCTGAATTCCCCCGTGCCGCACTGGAGGCCCTGCGCGAGCCGCTGGAGTCGGGCACCATCACGATTTCGCGGGCTGCACAACGCTCAGAGTTTCCGGCACGTTTTCAGCTAATCGGTGCCATGAACCCCTGCCCCTGTGGCTATCTGGGAACGGCGCAAAAGGCCTGCCGCTGTACGCCCGACCAGGTGGCACGTTACCAAAGCAAACTGAGCGGCCCGTTGATTGATCGCATTGACCTGCACGTGGAAGTGCCGGCCCTGGCTGCCGCCGATCTGCTGCAAGCCCGCCCTGGTGAGTCCAGCGCCATTATTCGCGAACGTTGCACGGCTGCCCGCAGTCGTGCGATGACCCGCCAGGGCAAGGTGAATCACGCTTTGCAAGGTCGGGAAATCGATAACTTCCTGCTGCTCGATGAGGCTGCTGCCAAGTTTCTCCAGGTTGCCGCAGTGCGCCTCGGCTGGTCGGCGCGCAGCACACATCGGGCGCTGAAAGTCGCCCGCACCATTGCCGATCTGGCCGGCGCCCACAGTACTCAGGTAAGCCATGTGGCCGAGGCCATGCAATACCGGCGTGCGCTGCGGGTTGCAAATTAGCTGTACGCTGGCAGGGCAGTGACCGGTGTCTACTTGTGCAGATGCGAATGACGTGATTTTTGGCCTGACGGCAACAGACCATTGAACATCTTGGTAATGGTCGCAAGGCGATCCTTGGCGACAGATTCTCCAAGCAAGCTAGCCAGCATCGTCATCATGTCACCGCGCAAATACCATAAGGACTGAAGGTCCGGCGCGTAAAGCACGCGGCCGCTGACCTTGGTCAACTGCGGGCTGTTGCCAAGGTCTGAAAGGCTGTCCAGCATCGCCTCACGAATTTCCCGAATGCGGCTTTCGGCATTCAGATTCGTTGCAGCGTCACCAAACAGTCCCATCACGCCGGTCGTGAATTTCGATATTTTTTGCCGCATGTTATGAAAAGTTACCCTCTTGCATGTGATGCGATGCTCAGTTGACAGTTTGCCATCCAGTGCCAGAAATAGTCAACGGCCATTCGGCAACGAGAATTGTAGCTACTTGAAGAGCCATCCTCGCGCTCAGGGTGATAATCGCGACCCATTCCCTGGTGACAACTTCTCCCAGCGAACCCGCAAGCACAACTACTGCGCGGACGACCGAGTGTCAGCATGAAGCGCATTGCCCTCAACGATCACTTTGGCGCCAACCACCGGCGGCGTGGCCTGCTCCACGCTGCGTGTGCTGCCGTCGTCCATGCGCACCAGCACTTCGTAGACAGTTACTTTCTTCATGCTCTTCTCAACCGTATTGCCGGCTACGCCGCCACCGACAGCGCCCAGAATGGTGGCCAAAGTCTTGCCGTTGCCGTCCCCCACCTGGTTCCCGACCAAGGCGCCAAGAACCCCGCCCGCGATGGCACCACCACCACTTGCAGCACCGTCGCGCTGGACTGCAGTGACGGCTCTAACGGTGCCGCAGTTGGAACAAATCGGCTTGGTAACCTGTTTTGCCAATGGCTTTGCGGCTACGTGCGTCTGATCGGCGGCGACTGCCTGTGTCTTGTGCATTGCAACCGCGTCGCCAGCAACCGGCACTTGTGCATCGCTCGCCGTCACCATGGGTGCCGGAGCCGCAGTCGCCAATACGGCAAGGCGGGGTTCCTCCGGATGGGTCTGGATACGAATGAGTGCCGCGCCCATCGCCAGCGCGGCAACGCCAAGCACGATCACCGCGGCCCACAGCGGCTTGTTGACGGTGGGCGTTGACCTGGGGGGATGGAGCTGATCGTTCATGAGGGATATCCATGTTGTGGACCCACAATGGGTCCTGAAAAGTAGGCTAAGTATTCAAGCTCTTGTTGTTTAACGCCTGACCGTGCCAAAGGTAAACGAAAGAACGCGATGCGACACGTCCAGTATGTAACAGCAGCAATCACAAATTGGGTGCCAGCAGCCGTTGCAGGGCTTGTTCGCTCAGGTGACGCCTGGCTGCCATGTCTTGCAACTGGTCATCTCCAATTTTTCCAACGCTGAAATAGCGGCTGTCAGGATGGCCCAGATAGAAGCCGCTGACACTCGCAGCCGGTGTCATCGCCAGGCTCTCGGTCAGGCCCATGCCGATGTCTGCACATTGCAACAAGCTGAACATGTCATCTTTCACGCTGTGATCCGGGCAGGCCGGGTAACCCGGTGCCGGACGAATACCCTGGTATTTCTCGGCAATCAATTCTTCCGTCGCAAGCGCTTCCTGCGCGGCATAGCCCCACAGGTCGGTGCGAACTTTTTTGTGCAGGCACTCGGCAAAGGCTTCTGCCAGACGGTCGGCGAGTGACTTGAGCAGGATGGACGAATAGTCGTCGTGATCATCAGCAAAGTATTTCTCCCTTTTGTCGACCCCGATACCGGTGGTGACGGCAAACACCCCGGCGTAGTCAGGTGCCACCCCTTGGGGTGCCACAAAATCTGCCAGGCAGCGGCTGGGGCGCTGGATTCTTTCACCGTTCTCCCCGGCAACGACTTGCTTCTCGGTTTGCTGACGCAGGCCATACCACGTCATGGCCACCTGCGAGCGGGTCTCGTCGGTATAGAACTCGATGTCATCGTCATTCACCGTGTTGGCCGGGTATAGGCCGATCACCGCATTGGCGGTCAGCCAGCGACCCTCGATCAGGCGCTTGAGCATGCGCTGACCGTCGGCGTAGACATGCACTGCCTCCGGCCCAACAACCTCGTCTTTGAGAATGGCAGGGAACGGGCCGGCCAGGTCCCAGGTCTGGAAGAACGGACTCCAGTCGATGAATTTGGCCAGCTCACCCAGATCAAAGTTCCTGAAGACACGTCGCCCCAGAAACCTCGGTCGTATTGGCGTGAAGTGGCGCCAGTCAACCACTGTCTTGTTGGTGCGGGCCTTGGCCAGTGGCCAAAGAGGCGTTTGCCTTTTGTTGGCGTGCTGCCGGCGCACATTCTCGTAGTCGGTGTTCAGTTCTGCAATGTAGTTGGCCGCCTGCTCCGACAGCAGGCCTTGCGCCACGCTCACGCTGCGCGAGGCATCGGGCACATAGACTACCGGGCCGTCGTAATGCGGTGCAATCTTGACAGCGGTGTGTACCCTTGAGGTGGTAGCACCGCCGATCATCAGCGGAATCTTCTTGATGCGAAAGTGATCGTCTTTCTGCATCTCTGCTGCGACGTACTGCATCTCTTCCAGGCTGGGGGTGATCAGGCCCGAGAGGCCCACGATGTCAGCCCCTTCGACCTTGGCGCGGGCCAGTATCTCGTGACAGGGCACCATGACGCCCATGTTGACCACATCAAAGTTATTGCACTGAAGTACCACGGTCACGATGTTTTTGCCGATGTCATGCACATCACCCTTGACGGTGGCAATGATGATCTTGCCTTTGGTTCGCACGTCGCGCCCGGCCGCTTCGTCAACCCGTTTTTCTTCTTCGATGTAGGGAATCAAATGTGCCACCGCCTGCTTCATCACGCGCGCACTTTTCACCACCTGCGGCAGGAACATCTTGCCCTGACCAAACAGGTCGCCGACGATGTTCATGCCGGCCATCAACGGCCCTTCGATCACGTGCAGCGGTCGCCCACCTTTGGCCAGAATATTTTGATAGGCTTCTTCGGTGTCCAAGGTAATGAAATCGGTTACGCCATGCACCATCGCGTGGCTCAGGCGCTGTTCTACTGTGGCGGGGTTCTCAGCCGTGCCGCGCCACTCCAGCCTCTTGCTCTCATCCCTGGCCGCGCCCTTGGCGTTTTCGGCAATCTCGACCAGCCGCTCGCCGGCATCGGGGCGCCGGTTCAGCACCACATCCTCCACCCGCTCACGCAGCTCGGGTTCCAACTCGTCGTAGACCCCCACCATGCCGGCATTGACGATGCCCATGTCCATGCCAGCTTGAATCGCATGGTACAAAAACACGGTGTGAATCGCCTCGCGCACCGGGTCATTGCCGCGGAACGAAAAGCTCACATTGGAGACACCACCCGACACCTTGGCGCCTGGCAGGTGCGCCTTGATCCAGCGCGTGGCGTTGATGAAATCGACGGCGTAATTGTTGTGCTCTTCGATGCCGGTGGCAATGGCAAAGATGTTGGGGTCGAAGATGATGTCCTCTGGTGGGAAACCCACCTCGTCCACCAGAACGCGGTAAGCGCGCTGGCAAATCCCGATCTTGCGCTCATAAGTGTCGGCCTGGCCTTGTTCGTCAAAGGCCATAACGACCGCCGCCGCGCCATAGCGTCGCAGCAGTTTGGCCTGGCGTTTGAACTCGTCAACGCCTTCCTTCATGCTGATGGAATTGACAATGCCCTTGCCCTGTACGCAGCGCAGACCGGCCTCGATCACGCTCCATTTGGACGAGTCAATCATCACCGGCACGCGCGAAATATCCGGCTCGCTGGCAATCAGGTTCAAAAATCGCACCATGGCGGCCTGGCTGTCGAGCATCGCCTCATCCATGTTGATGTCGATGATCTGCGCACCGTTTTCCACCTGCTGGCGCGCCACCGCCAGCGCCTGCTCAAACTCGCCGTTGAGAATCATGCGGGCAAAGGCTTTGGAACCAGTCACATTGGTGCGTTCACCAATATTGACAAACAAACTGCCGGCGCCGATATTGACTGGCTCCAGACCGGACAACTTCATGGGGGGAACAACCGTATCGGACATGCATCTCACCTGTAAACATAAAAAAGCAGGTGAGCGTCGTTCGGGGTCATCCAAGCCTGACGGGACTTCTAAGCCGCTGCAACGCTCCTTGGATGATCATGATTTTAAGGGGGAAGCCTGCTGGGCGTTTCGCAGACCTGTCTCATGCCCCTTTTTTGCCGGGCCAGATCACTGGCATTGAAGTCAAGGCCAGCGCTACGGTTGGCGGCAAGGACTTCAAGGTTCTGCGCCAATAAATTCGGATTGGCGCGATTGCACCGACGACCTGTTGGACGCTTGTGTACCCCAATCGGTAGTAGATTTTTGAAATCGACCTGCTTCTTGGCGGGCGCCGGGGGCATCAAACTGAAGACTGGATATCTGATTGATGCGCTGGCGGCGGCAGAGCGTTTTGGATGCCTGCCCACTTGCTTGACCCTAGTCACCATCGGCCTGATGTTCAACACGATCCGTGCTGCGCCTGGTCAAAATTTGCTGGCCGGGCAGCGTCAGCACAAAGGTACTGCCCTGGCCCGGTTCACTGTGAACGCTGACGCTGCCACCATGCAGTCGTGCAATATGTTGGACGATGTAAAGCCCCAGCCCGGCACCCGGCTGGCCTTGCGCGCCGCGACCCCGAAAATACTTCTCAAAAATGCGGCCGATCTCGTCACTCGGGATGCCGCTGCCAACGTCCTTGATTTCCATACGAACACCGCCGCCGGCTTGCCCATTTAGCGCGATTTGTAGTGGCGCACCGGCCGGCGAGTGGCGCAGTCCGTTGGCGACAAGATTGTGCACGGCCACCTGCACCAGTTTCCAGTCACACAGCACAGTCGGTGGCAGTTCCGCCTTGTGCAGTTCGATCAGTTCGGCCGGCCACTCTGAAAGCACGCCGCTCACCACCTCAGCAATGTCGCAGGTGCCCAGATGCAGCACGTGCGACTCGTCCTCCATGCGGTCAAGCGAGAGGTAGTCGTCCATCAGCTCGGTCAT
>JBAXBQ010000050.1:0-23457 GCA_037141865.1 Comamonadaceae bacterium
CACCCAGGCGCAGGGCTGTATCCACGCTGATACCGCGCAAGCCTTTGACAATCTCGTTAATGCGCCGGGGTGGCACGTCAATGGCCTTGGCCGGCAAGTTGCACGCAGTGTCAGACCGTTCTAAAATGTGTAAACATTAACGTATATCCTATCCCGTCATGATGAATCTACAAATTGCCAAGTGGGGAAACAGCCTTGCGGTACGAATTCCGGTTGACTATGTGCGCCGAATTGGCGTTAAAGAGGGCGACCAGCTTGTGGCGCGCTTGGGTGCTGACGGTACACTGAATCTGAGACCATCTGTGCTGTGGAGCCGTAAAGCATTTGCAAGGGAATTGGCGCGCGACAGCAAGGTGCTGCCCATGGGTACATCGGTGATGGAGCAATTGCGGCAAGAGGCGCGGTATTGATGTTGTATGTCGATACCAGTGTCTTGGTGGCGCTGTGCACCAACGAGACTAAAACTGCCGATGTAATCAAGTGGTATGCCGCCTGCACCGACGAACTGGTATCAGCCGCATGGTGTGTCACTGAATTTGCCAGCGCCATGGGCATTAAGCAACGCACTGGGCAGCTGGCCGAGGCGCAAGCGCAAGCTGCGTGGGTTCAGTTCGAGCGGATGTGTGCCAACGACTTGCAGTTGTTACCGGTCGATGCAATAACTTTTCACAAAGCCGCCATGCTTGCCATGGACGCCGCCGCCGGGTTGCGCGCCGGGGACGCCTTGCATCTGGCGTGTGCAATGGCCAACAACGCGTCTGGCATGGTGACTTTGGATGCTGTGCTAGCCAGCAATGCCAAGCGATTGAAGGTAAAGCCCGTGGCCATTTAGCCGGCCATCCACCGCGGTCAGGAGGGGTTGACTCAGTTGGCATCAAAGTGCCTGAGGCGGTTCTTCCCGGTAAAAGGACGCTGGCAGTATGGCTTGGTCTAGCATTTCAATACTGCGCTGCTCGACGCCATTCGCCGCAAAAAACTGGCGCCAGGTTTTCACTACATGCAGCAGGGTGGCGATTTCATGTCGGGCAGATTCCGGCGACAGTCCGAAAACTTCGCACCTCGACAGCAGGTTGTAAAGGCTGGCGGTTCTGCCAAAAGTGCCAACGGTCAGGGCCAAATCCCGGCGCTCCTGCGATACCAAAGGCACCGGGACGATGTCGTAGGCAGGTGACAGGCGCCATCCCGCGCTGGTATGCAACAGGGCGTGGTTGCGGGGGTGGTCGTCGTTATTGGTCACCATGGCGTTGAAGACCATGCGGCGAAACAATTCGATGCGGTCTGCCTCGTTTTTTGCGGACCAACGCCGCACTTCATCAGCAAGTAGCAGATACGACCAGCGTTCTCGGCCCGTGTAACCGTCTTCGGCATCCAGCACGGTCAGCCCGGATACCAGACCATGTTTCAGGTACCGTTTTCTGTCAGGGTCCCATTCGCGGTCAAAGCGCTTGAGCAACAGTGCATCCTGGGCGCCCATTTTTTCAAGCCGGGTGCCACACACATTAAGTCCGCTTGCGCGCGCCAGTTCCAGTGTTGCGTACTCAATGCGCTGCATATTGTGGCGGTCATTTTTTTCCGGAAATTTTGCCAGCCAAATCGTGTTGTCGTCTTCGACGCTGGCCTTGGGCCGGGCGCCACCCATGCTGGTGCCGGGTTCAAGGTCTTCAAGTACTTCATGCGGCAAGCGCCCATCTTGTTCTAGCATGTATGCAGCGGCAGTCAAGGCCTCCAGTTGATGTGTACGGTTATATGGGCGACGAGGCCCGGGTGGTGCCAGCGCTGGTCCAAAACCAAGATTGCCGGCACCGTCGTCAGGGCCGTTGAGGAGGTAGTCCATCTCTTGCAAAGAGTCATCCGGTCGATCAAGTTTGGCCTGGATGACTCTGCGCCCCCAGGCATCAGGACTGGCATCCCTGATGGCGCCGGGTAGCCCCTTGAGTTTTGTGAACTTTATCGGCTTGGTGTCTAGGGGTAAGTGGTAGGGGTCCAGGGCCTGAACATCTGCTCGCTCCAGGTATCGTTTGCCATAGGTAAACGTGCCCTCAAAAATGCCGGCCGCCACCGCTTTAACGCGCAGCGACGCGCAGGGTACTGACTCGACGGTGCCCGGCAACTGGATATGGACGTAACAGAACTGGTCTTGCGCAGACATCTACGGCCTTCTAAAAATCATTGTCGACCTTAACCGGGTCCCGTACACGCTGCTTTTGTTGCGCTGCCTCCAGGATTCTTCCGTGTTCGTCCTGGTCGGGTGCAGCAAGGACTTTTGCTGAATCTAGCAGGCCCAATGCCCAAAGAACTGAAAAAATGGTCCCGATGGCAATTCCTGGAAAGCCGTTTTCAATGGCGTACAAGGTCTTTCGGGAAATGCGACATTTTTCGGCTAACTCGTCCTGACGCATTCGACGGCGAACTCTGGCAAGGCGGATATTTTCACCCAATTGTTTGACAACCTCAGAAACTTCGAATGGAAGTGGTTCTGATTTGAGCATTTTGTTTCCCGTTAAACATTTTAATGGGTAATAATATACTCGTATAGTTGGTTTGTGTCAATGGCTGAATTTTGCTGGAAATTCTGCTCATGATACATGAAGTTTGACACGGTAATGCAATTGCATTACCATTTTAGAACCCACTCGTCTGAAAGATGCTGATATGCCTGCAACGCTGGAAATTGACTCTACTTTGACCGACCGGTACCAAACCACGGTGCCGGAGCCGGTTCGTCGCGCCTTAAGTTTGGGCAAGCGTGACAAGATTCACTACATGATTCAACCCGATGGCGTGGTCCTTATCACACGCAAGGAGCCATTGCCAGACACCGATTCAGTGCTGGAGAGTTTTCTGGGTTTTCTGGCGCGCGACATGGCATCGCACCCGCAGCACATTCAAGCGCTTGACGCCAAGTTGGTTAACCGCATTCGCGCTCTGGTTGGCGACATGACGGTTGATCTTGATGCAGCATTGCCGGATGACGGCGAATGACACAAACCGCCAGCGCGCCAATGCTCATCAACCGGTGGACCATTTTTGCCCATCCGCTATTTTTGGATCAATTGGAGTTGGCCATGGCGCAAGTCGAAATCTTGCGCCTGAAGGACCCTGAACGCTTTCAACAAAAGAACGTTTCCAAACGGTTGGCAGCCGTCTTCAAGCTCGCGTTTGAAGTGATTCCGCAAGACCCCGAAAGGCCCGAGTACCGCCAGGGAAATACCATGCGGGAAGAACACAAGCATTGGTTCAGAGCCAAATTTTTTCAGCAGTATCGGCTGTTTTTTCGATATCACAAGGGCACCAAAATCATCATTTACGCCTGGGTCAACGACGAAGACAGCAAGCGTGCCTACGAAAGTGGCGATGATGCGTACCGGACGTTTCGCAAGATGCTGGACAGTGGTCACCCGCCAGATGACTGGAAAGCGTTACTTGAACAAGCGAGGCGTCAGGGCCAGCGTTTGGGAACAGTGTTGCTGAAAAAGTAGTGGCTGCATCTCAGCCCAGGCTCACGCATTGAACTGCAACGCCGCCAGCCCGGCATAGACGCCGCCACGTGCCACCAGTTCGGTATGGGTGCCTTGCTCCACTAGCCGGCCGTGGTCCAGCACCACAATCAGGTCGGCTTTTTGCACCGTGGCCAGTCGGTGCGCAATCACCAGCGTGGTGCGGCCCTGCATGGCCGATTCGAGTGCGGCTTGCACCATGCGCTCGCTCTCGGCGTCGAGCGCGCTGGTGGCCTCGTCCAGCAACAGCAGGGGCGGGTTTTTCAGCATGGCACGGGCAATTGCAATGCGTTGGCGCTGGCCGCCCGACAGACGCACACCACGCTCGCCCAGAAAGGTGTCGTAACCCTCGGGCAGGGCAGTGATGAACTCGTGCGCAAAGGCGGCCTGCGCGGCTACCTTGACTTCCAGGTCGCTGGCGTCAGGCTTGCCGTAGCGAATGTTCTCCAGCGCGCTGCTGGAGAAGATCACCGCGTCTTGCGGCACGATACCAATGCGCTGGCGCAAGTCATGCAAAGTCAGGTCGCGGGTTGCCACACCGTCCAGCACAATACGCCCCGAAGCCGGGTCGTAAAAGCGCAGCAGCAGCTGGAATACCGTGCTTTTGCCAGCGCCGCTGGGTCCGACCAGGGCCACCGTCTGGCCCGGTTTCACCGCCAATGAAAAATCGTTCAGCGCTGCCTGGTTCGGGCGCGACGGGTAGTGAAACCGGATGGCTTCAAATTGGACCGCGCTACCGCTCAGCTGAACCGGCGCGGGCACCGGATTGACAGGCGATGCAATGGGCGAGCGACTCGCCAGCAACTCCATCAGGCGCTCGGTGGCGCCGGCGGCGCGCAGCAAGTCGCCATAGACCTCGCCCAGTATGGCAAACGCACTGGCCAGAATGATCACGTACATCACCGTCTGGCCCAAGTCCCCGGCGCTGATGCGCCCGGCCATTACGGCTTGGGTGCCTTGGTACAAGCCCCACAGCAACGCGGCTGAAGTGGCGATGATGATGAAGGCGACCAGCACCGAGCGCGCCTTGGTGCGTCGTACTGCCGTCTTGAAAGCGTTGTCGGTGGAGAGGTTGAAGCGTGCCGACTCGCGTCTCTCGGCGGTATAGCTTTGCACTACGGGGATGGCGTTCAGCACTTCAGCCGCAATGGCGCTCGAATCGGCGATGCGGTCCTGGCTGGCGCGTGACAGCTTGCGCACACGCCGGCCAAACCACAAGGACGGAACAACCACCAACACCAAAACGCCCAGCACCTGAAACATGACATAGGGGTTGGTCCAGATCAGCATGCCCAGGGCGCCAATGCCCATTACCGTGTTGCGCAAGCCCATGGAGAGCGATGAGCCGACCACCGTCTGTACCAGCGTGGTGTCAGCAGACAGGCGTGACAACACTTCGCCGGTCTGGGTGGTCTCAAAAAACTCAGGACTTTGCTCAAGCACGTGGCCATAGACCGCATTGCGCAAATCGGCGGTGACGCGCTCACCGAGCCAACTCACCATATAAAAGCGCGCGGCCGAAAACAGGCCCAGCATGGTCGCCACGGCAAACAGGGCAACAAAATGCTCGCGCAAGGCCATCACCTGCGCGCCTTTGTCGGACTGCACCAGGCCGCCGTCGATCAGGCTGCGCAGGGCCAGCGGAAAAGCCAAAGTGGCCACCGCCGCCAGCACCAAAAAAACCAGTGCCAGCCCGATGCGTCCGCGGTACGGCATGAGAAAAGGCCGCAGGCCGGACAACGATCGCGGCGAGCCTTTGGCAGGCGTGGAAGGGAGTGCAGAAGTAGGTGCAGAGGTGCTCATAGCCCAAAGTGTAGCCAAAATCTGCAAAAAAGGTTGCCGCACCAAACATAGCCTTGACAATTAATGCCTAAGCAAATAATATTCATCACCTTATGAGTGTTTCAAAAAAATCGGCCAAGACAGCCAAGCAAACCGCGGCAGTGCCGTGTGCCGGCATCGCGTTTTATTGCGCCGGCGACTACGTGCCAGAAGATAGTGTGGGTTACATGATCCGGCGCGTGCTGGCCTCTGTGGCGCACGAAGTCGAGCGTCAATTGGTAGCCAGCGACCTGACCAATGCGCAATGGGTTCCGCTGCTCAAATTGTTCATGGGCCGGGCTTCCACGGTGGCGGAGCTGGCGCGCGAATGCCAGCTCGATGCCGGCGCCATGACGCGTTTGCTGGACCGGCTCGAAGCCAAGGGTTTGTGCCGGCGGGTGCGATCAGTGGCCGACCGGCGCGTCGTCAACATCGAATTAACGGTGGAAGGACGCCAGGCGGCAAAAGGTATCCCGGACGTGCTCAGCCGTGTTCAAAACGCGCATCTCAGCGGTTTTAGCGTTGAAGAGTTTGAAACATTAAAGGGCTTTTTGCGCCGCATGCTCGACAACGCGCAAACCCTGTCCCTAACTGCACCCACTTCAGGAAAACCCAACGATGCCTGACCACACCCGTCATTGCGAGCTCAGCCTGGCAAGCCGTGGCAATGGCTTGACCCTATTTGCACTGTTCATGGTTGCGGCTTTGGGATTGTCGGCGTGTGCCAACCTGCCCGACAGCCCGCCCCAAGCTACTTTGCGCAATGCCTATTCCTTGGGCTTGTCGGCTGACCAAGAGGCAACTGCGGCGCTGGACGCGCAGTGGTGGCGCGAGTTTGGCGACGCACAGCTCAACCGTCTGATCGATGAAGCGCTGCTGAACAACCCCTCTCTCAAAATAGTGCAAACCCGCCTCATGCGTGCCAACGTTGCGGCTGACGTGACCGACGCCGCCACCGGGCCACAACTCAGCGCAACGGTCGACGCCATGCGACAAAAGTTCACTGCCACCGGCATGATTCCACCTCCGCTGGCGGGTTCGACTTATGAGACTGGCACCGCGCAACTGACCGGCAGTTGGGAACTGGATTTTTTTGGCAAAAACCGCTCGGCATTGGAGGCGGCCCTGGGCAACGCGCGTGCCACACAAGCCGACGCCGCTGCCGCCCGGACACTGCTAGCCAGCAATGTGGCGCGCAATTATTTTCAACTGCTGCGCCTGAATGAGCAACTGGGCGTGGCACGCCGACAGTTGGTACAACGTGAGCAGTCGTTGCGATTGGTGACGGATCGGGTCAACGCCGGACTCGATACGCGTCTTGAATTGCGCCAGAGCGAAGGCACCTTGCCCGAAGCCAGGCTGCAGATCGAAAGCCTGAATGAACAAATGGCACTGACGCGCCATGCACTGAGCGCCCTGCTGGGTCAGCCTGCCAAAACGCTCGAGCTGGAACCACCGGCACTGGCAAGCATCAAAAATAGGGCTGTGGCGACGAGTGTTCCCTCCGATTTACTGGGTCGCCGCGCTGACATCGCCGCCGCGCGCTGGCGCGTGGAAGCGGCCACGCAGGACGTGAGCAATGCGCATAGCCAGTTTTACCCCAACATCAATCTGGTCGCCTTCGCCGGCTTTTCCAGTATTGGCCTGGACCGCCTGCTCGGTGCCGGCAGCGAGCAGTGGGGCGTAGGGCCGGCCCTGCGACTACCGCTGTTTGACGGCGGCCGACTGCAGGCCAATTTGCGCGGTAAAGCGACGGATCTGGATGCAGCCATTGAGAGCTACAACGCGACCGTGATTGAAGCCGTGCGTGACGTCGCCGACCAACTCGCTTCAGCACAATCCATCAACCGTCAGCAGACTCAGCAGCGCGCGGTGCAAGCCGCTGCAGAGAGTTCTTACGCCATTGCGATGCAGCGCCATGAAGCCGGGCTGAGCAATTTGCTGACTGTTCTAACGGCCGAAACGGCGGTACTGAGTCAGCGCCGCATGGCGATTGATCTGGCGGCCCGCGCACTTGACGTCCAGGTGGCTTTGATGCGCGCTCTGGGTGGCGGCTACCGCGCCGAACTGCCGGCGTCCATGGCGCAAAAATAATTTGTACACATTTCAATTCCCAACACCATGACAGCACCTCAAAACCCCACCCCGGCGGCACCCATAGCGGCCAACCCGACGCGTAAAAAAGCGTTGATCACATTGGCCAGTGTCGTTGCCGTCGTCGGTCTTGGCTGGCTTGCCTATGAGTGGCTGGTGGCCAGCCACTACGAATCGACCGATAACGCCTATGTGCAAGGCAACGTCATCCAGATCACGCCGCAGATCGGCGGCACCGTGATGGCGATCCTGGCCGATGACACAGACTACGTAAAGGCCGGCCAGCCGCTCATCAAACTTGATCCGGCGGATGCCGGTTTGGCGCTGGAGCAGGCCAGAGCTGGCCTGGCGCAAGCGGTGCGCCAGGTGCGCACGCTGTATGCCAACAATGCCAGCCTGACGGCGCAAATCGCATTGCGCGAGTCAGATGTAGCGCGCGCCGAAACCGACATCGCCCGCGCTACCGAAGACCTGAACCGGCGTCAATCGCTGGTTGGAAACGGGGCCGTTTCGAAAGAAGAACTGCAGCATGCGCAGACGCAATTGTCCAACAGCCACAGCGCGTTGATTTCGGCGCAGGCCGGCGTCACGGTGGCCAGGCAACAGTTGCTCAGCAACCAGACCATGACGGATGGCACCGCCATCGAACAGCACCCCAGCGTGCTGGCGGCGGGGACACGAGTGCGTGAGGCCTGGTTGGCAACCCAGCGCGCTGCCTTGCCGTCTCCGGTAGATGGTTATGTGGCGCGGCGCACGGTGCAACTGGGCCAGCGTGTGGCGGCGGGTGCACCGTTGATGGCCATCGTGCCGCTCAATCAGTTGTGGGTCGATGCCAATTTCAAGGAAGTACAACTGCGTGACGTGCGCATTGGTCAGAGCGTCAAATTGACGGCTGATCTGTATGGCAAGAGGGTCGAATACGCCGGGCAAGTGGCCGGTCTGGGCATGGGCACCGGTGCCGCTTTTGCCTTGTTGCCGGCACAGAACGCCACCGGCAACTGGATCAAGGTGGTGCAACGGGTGCCGGTGCGCGTCACACTCGACGCTGTCCAGCTAGCGAAAAATCCGCTGCGGGTTGGTTTGTCGATGGAAGCGACGGTCGATGTCAGCAACAAAGACGGCAAGATGCTGGCCGATGCGCCGCGCCCGCAGGCCTTGTTGCAAACCAATGTGTATGCAGCATTGGACAGTGGTGCTGCTGAGGAAGTGCGAAGAATCATCAAAGCCAATCTGGGTCGCTAGTCGATTGCCCAATGGCCAACGCACCACAATCCCTACCCTTGGCACCCCTGCAGGGCAGGGCTCGCCTGTGGGGCACGATTGCCCTCTCGCTGGCAACTTTCATGAACGTGCTCGATTCATCCATTGCCAATGTGTCATTGCCGGCCATTGCGGGTGACCTGGGTGTCAGCACCAATCAGGGTACTTGGGTTATCACCAGCTTTGGCGTGGCCAACGCCATTGCTTTGCCACTGACCGGCTGGTTATCGCAGCGCTTTGGCCAGGTGCGTCTGTTCGTCACCAGCGTCTTGCTGTTTGTGCTGACCTCCTGGTTGTGCGGTCTGGCCCCCAACATGACCATGCTGATCGTGTTTCGCGCCATGCAGGGTTTTGTTGCCGGACCGATGATCCCCTTGTCACAGGGCTTGCTGCTGTCCAGTTATCCGCCGGCACTGGCTGGCCTTGCCATGGGCTTGTGGGCCATCACCACGCTGGTGGCGCCGGTGCTGGGACCGCTGCTGGGTGGTTGGATCACCGACAACATCAACTGGTCCTGGATCTTCTACATCAATATTCCGATTGGTCTGTTATCTGCCTTCATGGTCTGGTCGATCTACCACAAGCGCGAAAGTGTGATTCACAAGTTGCCGATTGACGCCGTTGGTCTGGGTTTGCTGGTGGTGTGGGTCGGCGCCTTGCAAATCATGCTCGACAAGGGCAAAGAGCTGGACTGGTTCCACTCACCCGAAGTGATTGGCTTGGGGGTGGTGGCGCTGGTTGGATGCGCATTCTTTCTCGCCTGGGAGTTGACTGAAGAACATCCGGTGGTCGACTTGCGATTGTTCAAGCGACGCAACTTCTGGTCCGGCACAGTGGCAATTTCAATCGGCTATGGCCTGTTTTTTGGCAACGTGGTGTTGTTGCCATTGTGGTTGCAGCAGTTCATGGGTTACCCGTCGATTGATGCCGGCATGTTGTTAGCGCCGGTTG
Organism: Comamonadaceae bacterium; assembly: GCA_037141865.1. Taxonomy (GTDB): domain Bacteria; phylum Pseudomonadota; class Gammaproteobacteria; order Burkholderiales; family Burkholderiaceae_C; genus Rhodoferax. Next base: position 9,624 of record JBAXBQ010000050.1, read on the forward strand.
GTCTTTTTGCCATCATTTTGTCGCCAATCGTGGGCAAAAATATCGGCCGGGTCGATCCACGTTACCTGGCAAGTTTTGCCTTTATTGTTTTTGCCGTGGTGTTGGTGATGCGCTCCCACTTCAGCACCCAGGCCGACTTTGGCACTATTCTGATTCCGACACTCGTGCAAGGCGTTGCCATGTCGTTTTTCTTCATCCCCTTGTCCGTCATTCTGCTGTCCGGCATTGCGCCCGACAAAATTCCGGCGGCCTCCGGCTTGTCCAGTTTTGTCCGCATTGTGGCGGGCTCGTTCGGTACTTCGATTGCCACCACGGTATGGCAGGACCGCGCGGCCATGCACCATGCCCAGTTGGCCGAGTCGATCAACCAGGGTAATTTTGCGGCAACCCAGGTACTGGGTGCCATGAGCAACGCCGGTATGACTGCCGAGCAGGCGCTGGCGCAGGTCAACCGCTTGCTGGACCAGCAAGCCTATATGCTGGCTGCCAATGACGTGTTCTACGCCTCGGCACTTATTTTTCTGCTGCTGATACCGGTGGTCTGGCTGTCACGACCCAAGCCTGCGGCTGCTGGCAATGCAGATGCTGCTGCCGCTGCCCATTAACGTTGTTTGACATTGCCTACAGCCGTAGCGGGCTGGCGTAACCCGTCATCTCCAGGTAGCCGCGCCCCACCAGCTTGGAGTTGCTGTCAAACAGCTCGCTCAGGCCTTCCCAATAGATGGCGCCGGTGGACGCGCGACTGTCGAGTTCCTGGCTGTCAATGACGGCTTTGATGGTGTAGAAATCAGCCGGCGTTCGCACCAGCCACTGCACCGGGTAGCTGGCTCGCGTCAACGGGCTGGTCCAGCTGCGCACCGGTTGGAATAACACTTCACCACGACTGAAAATATGCGGTACAGCGCCGATGCTGGGGTGGCGAAATGAGCCGCCATCCCACAGTGCCTGACCGCCCTTGTTGCGCAACTGAAAAGCCGTCAGAGCGCTGCCGTCAAACAGGTTCATGCCGATCCAGTCCCAACCCACGGCCTGCGGATGCAGCAGCGCCTGGCTCCATTCGTGGTCGAGCCAGGCTGTGCCTTGTACCTTTAGTTGCTCTTTGCCCAGACCCAGCGTGCCGGTCACCTGAAGCTGCGGCAAACTGTAGTAGAAGCTGCTTTGCTGCGCATCAGGCCCTTTACGTGACAGACCACGCTCTCCTTGCAGCAACAGCGGCTGGGTCTCATGCAAAGTTAAATCAAACTGAAAACCGTTGCCGGTTGTAATGGCCCGATATTGCGCGCCGTCGTGCCTGAGCGACCAGTCACGCAGTGTCACCGCGGTGTCTTTCTCACTGGCCTGCGCGACACCAAAACCAGCGCGCGCAATACGCTGGTCGTGCAGCAGTTTTTTGCCGTCGATGTCGGTTACGGCAGCGTGGGCAAAGATCAACTGCTTGGCGGCAAAGGCTGATGTCATGCCCTGCGTGGCCGCCACCCGTGAGCGAAAAAAAGTCAACTGAAAGCCGAATTCGCGCTGGCCTGCCAGCAAACGACCGGTGAGGTACCACCACTCAATAGAAAAGTCGGGGTGGCTGCCGAGGTCGCGCGGAAATTGCAACTCGTGATGCTGCGCCCTTGCTGTTTGTGCGCTTGACGGCAAAAGTGGTGCGGCCAGACCAGCTACCAGTAGTTGTCGACGCGAGATGCCGGCCAAGTCAAACGGCATGGCGGCTTCAGGACAGTTGCATGTTGATGCGCTGCATGGCAGGCGCGCAATCGCCGAAATTGTGTTGCACCCAGGCGGCATCGTGGTAGCTTGGCAAATAGCGCTCACCGGCATCGCACAGCAGCGACAGGATGGAGCCCTGCTGGCCTTGCGATCGCATCTCGCAGGCCAGGCTCAGCATGCCGACGAAGTTGGTGCCGGTGGACGGCCCAACCCGACGGCCCAGCATCTCGGATAGCACGCGCATGGCAGCGACCGAATCCAGGTCGCTGACCTCCAGCATGCGGTCGACCAGGGTGCGGATGAAACTGGCCTCCACTCGTGGTCGACCAATGCCTTCAATGTTTGAGCCCGGGCCGTTCAGAGTGGCGTCGCCGCTGCGGTGGTAGGCACCGAAAACAGAGCCTTGCGGATCGGGCACACAAAGTTGTGTGGCATGGCGCTGGTAACGCACATAACGACCAATGGTGGCGCTGGTGCCGCCAGTGCCGGCACCGACCACAATCCAGCGCGGAATGGGGTGACGTTCACGCGCCATTTGCGAATACATGCTCTCAGCAATGTTGTTGTTGCCGCGCCAATCGGTGGCGCGCTCGGCAAAGGTGAACTGATCCATGAAGTGGCCACCCGTTTGCCGTGCCAGTGATGCCGCCAGTTCGTGAACCTGGGAAGCGTTCTCGCACAGGTGGCAGCGTCCACCGTAAAACTCGATTTGCGCAATTTTCTCGGGCGAGGTGCCGCGCGGCATCACGGCGAGAAAGGGCAAACCCACCAGCCGCGCAAAGTAGGCTTCGCTGACTGCGGTGGAACCGCTGGACGCTTCCACCACAGTAGAGCCTTCATGCAGCCAGCCGTTGCACAGTGCATAAAGAAAGAGTGAACGCGCCAGCCGGTGTTTCAGGCTGCCGGTGGGATGGGTGGACTCGTCCTTCAAATACAGGTCAATGCCCAGCTTGGCAAAACAGGGCAGCGGCAAGGCAATGAGGTGGGTGTCGGCACTGCGCTGGTAGTCGGCTTCAATCAGGGCGACGGCAGTAGGAAGCCAGGAGCTAACAGGGTTGTTCATGGGGAAAGGTTACAAGTCTTCAAGATAGATGCATTCAAGTGCAGTACCTGAAGTATCCTTGACCGGTGCCGGAGCGTCAATGCAGGACGTGAATTCGGCCCTAGCGAGTAGAGGAACTTCACCATGTGTGTTCACTTGTCATCAGTCTGGCGCGCGCTGTTTATGGGGCCATTGCTGCTGACACTTGTCGCTTGCTCCGAGCCCGGCGCGCCGGCCTGGTCCGGCTATGCTGAAGGCGACTTTGTATATATCGCTTCGCCGCTGGCAGGCAGGCTGGATTCGATAGCCGTGCAGGCCGGGCAAAACGTCACCAAAAACGCATTGCTGTTTACGCTGGACGCCGAAGCCGAGCGCGCCGCCAGCGACGAAGCTGCGGCACGCCTGGCCAGTGCCCGGGCGCAAGCCGCCAACACTGAAAAGGGACGCCGCAGCGATGAAATTGCCGTCACCGAGGCACAGCTTGAGCAAGCGCAGGCAAATGCTGCATGGACTCGAAGTGAGCTTGCGCGTCAGCAACACTTGGTAGCGCAAGGTTTTATCTCGAAGTCGCGGCTTGACGACGCCACCACGGCCGCCAGCCAGGCGCAGGCCCATGTGGAGGAGCTGGCAGCCGCTTTGCGAGTCGCCCGCTTGCCGGCACGGGTCGACGAGCGCCTGGCGACCCAAGCGAGCGCGACCGCGGCCAACGAGGTGTTGCGCCAAAGCAAGTGGCGAGAGGGACAAAAGCAGCAAACAGCGCCGCTTGATGCCCTGGTTTCTGATGTATTTTTTCGCGCCGGAGAATATGTTCCCGCCGGGCAGGCGGTGCTGTCCCTGCTGCCACCGCAAAATGTGAAAGCCCGCTTTTTTGTTCCGCAGGCGGAACTCGCCAAGGTGGCGCCGGGCCAGGCCGTGGAACTGCTCTGTGATGGTTGCCCGGCGCCTGTTGCCGCCCGCATTACCCGCATCGCGACACAGGCGGAGTACACACCGCCGGTGATCTACTCCAACGCGCAGCGATCCAAGCTGGTGTTCATGGTCGAAGCGCTACCGGACTCACCCGCCAGCGCACACTTGCATCCCGGTCAACCGCTGGACGTGCGCCTCGTTACAGCTGCAACCAACCGCGCACCATGAACGAACTGGCGATTGACGTGCATGATCTGACCAAGAACTACGCCGGTCGTGCCGTTGTGGATCACGTGCAACTGCAAGTCGGAGCTGGACGGATTTGCGGCTTTCTAGGCCCCAATGGCAGCGGTAAGACGACCACCATCCGAATGCTTTGCGGCTTGCTGACGCCGGACGCCGGCAGTGGTAAATGCCTCGGGCTGGACATCATTAACGAGGCCAGTGCTATCAAGCGCCAGGTCGGTTACATGACGCAAAAGTTTGGCCTTTACGATGACCTTTCGATTCGGGAGAACCTGGATTTCGTGGCGCGCCTTTTTGAACTTCCAAATCGGCGTTCGGCAGTCGATCTGGCACTGGAACGACTTGGACTCACGGCGCGGCAGCAGCAGTTGGCGGGCACGCTGTCGGGTGGCTGGAAGCAGCGCCTGGCCCTGGCTGCATGCCTGATCCATGAACCACGCCTGCTGTTGCTCGATGAACCGACGGCCGGTGTCGATCCGAAGGCACGGCGTGATTTTTGGGACCAGATTCACGACTTGGCAGCACAAGGTATCACGGTATTGGTGTCGACGCATTACATGGACGAGGCCGAGCGCTGCCATGAATTGGTCTACATCGCTTACGGGAAAATTCTGGCGCACGGCACCGAGCGTGACATCATCGACAACGCCAAGCTCAAGGTTTGGTCGATTCAAGGTGACGGCGTACAAACCTTGTTGGCACCGTTGAAGTCAGCACCGGGTGTGTTGAGTGTTGCTGCATTTGGCAATGCCGTGCATGTGGCCGGGCAAGACGCCGACCTGGTCGAGCGGGCACTGGCCGGTGTACGTCAGCAGACCGCGCTGCGCGTCACGCCCGCACCAGCAAAACTGGAGGACGTGTTCATCAGCCTGATGGCAACTGTCCAAGACAATTATTCTGTCGGCGGCGACAGGCACAAGGAGAATGCATGAGGCGATATTCCTGGCGCCGCATGCTGGCGGTCTTCATCAAGGAATTCCAGCAGATGATGCGCGACCGGCTTACCTTTGCCATGGCGGTGGGTATTCCGATCCTGCAACTGGTGCTGTTCGGCTTCGCCATCAACACCGACCCGAAAGGCCTGCCCACAGCAGTCGTCAGCGCCGACAACAGCCCACTGGCCCGCAGTTTTGTCATCTCCCTGCAAAACACCGGCTACTTTCGCGTCACCCATAGCGGCACGCGAGTAGACGAGGGCGAAGCGCTGATTGAAACCGGCCAGGCTCAGTTTCTGGTCGTCATACCGCCCAACTTCGCACAAAATCTGATTCGTGGTGAACACCCCGCCATTCTGGTTTCGGTGGACGCTACCGACCCGTCCGCATCGGGCAATGCCATTGCCGCACTCAATGTGGTCGCAACGCGGGCCCTTAGCCATGATTTGACCGGGCCGCTGCACGCCTTGCAAACCCCGGCGCCACCGTTTGAAGTGCTGGTTCACAAGCGCTACAACCCGGAAGGCTTGTCCCGCTACAACATCGTGCCTGGTCTGATTGGCACCATCCTGACCATGACCATGGTGATGCTCACCGGCCTGGGCATGACGCGCGAGCGCGAACGCGGCACCATGGAAAACCTGCTGGCCACGCCGGTGCGCCCGAGCGAAGTGATGGTCGGCAAGATCCTGCCCTATGTTGTCATCGGCTACATCCAGTTGGGCGTCATCATGGTGGCCGCCTTTCTTTTGTTCCAGGTGCCGATGGTCGGCAGCTTCACCCTACTGATGGCGATGATTGGTGTTTTCATCGTCGCCAATCTGGCAGTCGGGTTCACCTTTTCTACCGTAGCGCGCAACCAGTTGCAGGCGATGCAGATGACCTTCTTTTTCTTCCTGCCGTCCATGCTGCTGTCGGGCTTTATGTTCCCGTTTCGCGCCATGCCAGTGTGGGCGCAGTGGATTGGCGAGGTGCTGCCGCTGACCCACTTTCTGCGCATCGTGCGCGGCATCCTGCTCAAGGGCAACACGGCAACTCAATTGCTGCCCGAGCTTTGGCCGATGCTGGTTTTTCTGTTTGTGGCCGGCGTGATTGCCTTGAAGCGTTATCGACAGACGCTGGATTGAGTGGGTGATGGTTGCAAGATCTTGATCAGTTGAATTTCAAGGTGCGCAGTGCGATAGGACAAACTTCTGGACGACCGTGGCCTTGCCCGCTTACGACATGATCGAGGCATTGCAATCCAGAAGCGCTAAGGCGGTGCCAGCGACTTGACGCCGACGCTGCCGACACCACTGATCGTGCTGACAACGGAGTTCACGCGGCTGCGTAAGGGTTATTGAGTTCCTGATAAAAGACCAATAGCGGTACCCAATCGTCCAGTGTTGCCCCCAGTACACAGGCTGACTGGACAAAAGCTGGGTCACCGGCAGCATCGTATTCCATTAGAAACACGCAGGAGCACGCCATGTTCGAAGTCAAACACCTGACGCGACTCGTCCTGGCGAGTCTGGCGCTTGCGATAGGTGGTTGCACGACTGCAACCAAGACCAATCTGTCGCTGGTCGGCGGAACGGCAGTGCTCGGTCATACGCCGACCACAAATATCGGACAGACCTATTACCTCGGCGTGTTCGATCCGCACGAGCAACTGCCCCCTACCATCTACCGCATCCGGGTGCAGGGGCAGGCCAGCGCGCTGGCCAGCACTCAGTTCGCCTCCGGTTGGGTGCGCGCCGATCTGGTCGATTCTCTGTCCGGGCGCGTTGACCTGGACAACAAGGGACTGGTCAGCCTCAGTGAAGACGTCACAAACAAAGTTCAACTCAGTGAAGACAAAAACGCGCTCAACCGGCGCTTGGTGATGTTTGGCCCGGAGGGCTTTCGCGAGGCGCCGAAGGGCCACAGGTTGGTCATCGTCATGGGCTCAAGTCCGGGTACATTTTTCAACGCGGTGGACCAGGCTCTCGGAGTAGTGGCTGCCGTGACCCAGCCGAGCAACGCCGGGCCCGATGCGGCTCGCGCCATTCTGAGCGACCTGTCGCGCATGCGGGAAGAACGCCGTGCCGTGCAAACGGTGCTTGATCTGACCGGCGGGAATTAGGGTGGCCATGATGAAAAACGCTGTAACCGCCTCCATTCCAACGATCAAATTCAAACGCGGGTTGTCTGGTCGTCTGGTCGCCCACTTCGTGCTGCTGGTTGGGGTCTTGCTGGTGGGCTGTTCCTCGCTGCAGATCGATGTGGATGTGTACAAGGGGTCATTGTCCAATGAACCCGAAATCCAGTTGCAGCAATACGCGTCGAAGGCGATCGCTGCGGAGTCGCTCATTACACGCTTTTTGGATACGGCTGCAGGCAAAGTTAGAGATTGCGTGAAGGCAAGCGGGACCGACGGCACATCCAACTGTGACGATGCAGAGAAAGCCTGGCAGTTCCTTCGGGAGATTCTTGCGTTGTATGAAGACCGGGTTGTTGATGAGAAAGTCTTCAAATCGCTAGCGGAAATTAGGCGCGAAGAAACAAGCCAAAGCAACGATGGTGCCACCAAGTTCTTGAGTCAGTCGAAGTGGGTGCAAAAAAGGAATTCTGAAAAAGGTCTCAGACAGTTGACGCAGGACTTTTTTCGAGCCATGGCTGTACCGCTCGATCGACCCGACAGAGACAGTAAACTTGCAGAAGCCACTGCCCGGTTGAACGAAGCACTGATCTTCTTTGCGGAAAAGATATTGTTTTCCATGAACCAGCAGGCGTTGTTTCGGATTCTGGGCAGCGTCGGTGACGACGAGCTCAAGGCCCAGGCCGCCGTGATGCAGTCGCTCGGCAACACCATCCTGGTTCACGCCAACGACCTGCAGCGCCAGCTCACGCGAAAAACTGATCAAAAGTCTCATGCGGCGTCGGAGCGCGGCGCGGTGCAGAGCGCGATGACGGTTGACCCCCCCACCGCTTTTGACCAGATCATGCAAACCCTGCGTGGCACGGCGCAAAAAGCCATGTCGGCGGCGCTGCCGTCGGCGCAAGAACGAGAACAACTGCAGAAGTTGGAGTCAGCGTTGATGGCTGCTCAAACAAAGCGTGATGAATATCTCAAGGGCCTCTCCCCCCTGGTGGCGGCCTACCGCACTTTGGTTGGCGAGCCCGACGCCAGTCTTGGCGTCGGCACCGATGATGCAACGGGTAAGGCGTCTGCGCAGCAGGACCGCGCCACCATCGCGGAACTCTACAGTGCTGAGAAGAACGACCCGGCCGGTTTGCAACCTTTGCTGGCATGGCTTGCCGCTGAGCAAACGCCTGGGGTTGCGGTGAGCCCGAGTCGGCCCGAGCGACTCAAGGGAACGGGCAAGTACTTCAGTGACGAAGAAGCACGCCTCGCAGCCGACGGAGTAGTTGATAAGACACCTCGCCCCACCAGTATGAACATCATCAGGAAGCACATTGAGGCTTCGTGGGCACTGGCTATTCTGCAAATTTCCGAAAATTCAAGAAGTGTGGCAACTCTGGCGGGCCAGGTTGAGCCGCTTCAGAAGAGCATTGCGGCCAAGGACACAAGTGTTGCTGCCAAAAAAGAGGCCGACGCGCAGGCGTTGCAGATCAAAACCGACAACGACAAGGCCGTTGCCGTGTTGCAAATGTTGCGCAAGAATGTTCTTGAGAAAGCGGATCGGGCCGGCACCGCCAACACCGCTGGCGTGCTCAACTTGCTGAAGATAGACCTGGCCGCAATGACGCCGGTGGCGGGCGGCGCCGTCCCAAATCAGGCGGATATCGACCTGGCCCGCCTCGCCGTCGGCAAGTTGCACCCAATGTCCAACCCATCCATCCCCTGTGGGGTGGCTTCTGTAGCTGGCGATGCCAGCTATAGCGCCGGCAGTTGCCCCGGCGACAACCAGCTTGACGTTATCGACGGCCTGATCGCCACGCTACGCGCACAGCGCGTAGTAGCTTTGGCAAGCGGCAACAAGGCGGCGGCCGAGGACTTGCTAAGCGCCATTACGGCGGCTTACGACCAGCGCACCGAGATGGTTTACTTGCGCCCAGCCAGCGCCTACCTGAGTAGTGTCTATTCTGCCAGCGACCTCCAGGACAACGCGGCGCCGGAGCATCGCAACATGTTGATGGAGTATTTCCAATACTTGTGGCCGGCATGGCTTCGTACCGACACGCACAACAATATGAAAAAGGCCAGGCAGCAACTGGAAAAGCTCTTCTGGCAAAACATCAACACCGTCAAGTTGAACGGCGGCGGCGCTACAAACTACGTGTTGGCGAAGGATGATGTCGGCAACTGGTATGTCAAAGCATACGGCTCGGACCCCGAGCCGATCATCAAGTCGGCCACCAGTTTGGCGCTGTTCAATACCGGCAAAGGGTTCAACACCAATCTGCTCAGGCGCTATGACCTGCAGCGCCAGATTGACGACCCCGAGAACAAAGGCGACAAGGCAGTGCTGCGCGCGGAACTTGAGAAGAACAATAGCCAGGATGGCGTGCCACTGCTGAAAGTGCGCAACCGCTATGCCATCCGTTACATGCAGGACACTGAGGCGCAGGCCACGGCGATGCGGGCGTTGCTGACCGATTTACCGTCGGAGGTGGACAAGAAGATTGTCGGCGTCGGAACACCGGACGCAGGCTGCAAAGCGCCAGATGTGAAGGAGGTTGTGCAAAGTGCCAATAGCGACAATCTGGAGCCGCGGCGCGGCAAGCTGGAAGCCTTGCTAAAGAGTGCAACTGCCCCAGCAGGCCTTGGTGTGCATGCCGACGACGCGGTGGGGATGAAAGCGGCTCTTGCGCGTACTCGCGAACTTGAGGGTGAAATGCAGCTCGACATCAATGGTCTGCTCTTGTACGCCGGACAGCTTTATCGGGCGTTGAACAAAGTTGAGATCGAGGCTTGTGCGATGACATGGCGTTCCAGTGTCGCCGACAAGGCCAGGGAGGTGTCAAACGCGCGCTTGCGGGCGTTCGCAACCACACGCATGCAGAGCATTGAGCGCTATGAAGACGCCCTGACCAACATCGCTGGTGTCGCCGTCGGAAATTGACGCACACGCAAATTTTATCCGTCGCTTAGACCAGGCAGATCTGTTTTTCCGAAGCGCTGCAGCCACGCACCTGCAGCCAGCGCCAGCACAACCACCAGCGTGACCAGCGGCAGACTGACGTGGGCAACTGAATCGACCAGGCTGTAAAGCCAGGGTAATAGCAGACTGACGCAAACGCCTGCCGCAAAGGCGCTGGCGACGATGAGCGCCAATTGGTTGCGGCGTAGGCGAAGGTAGTCCGCGTGCAACTGTTGGCGCTGACGCTCGTATTCAAGGGACAGCGCCTGGCGTCGCGCCTGAAGGTCAGCGAGCTGGTCGTGCTCGATGGCAATCATTAAGCGTGACCTGAACCCGCCTGGCAGCGTCGGTGGCACAAGCGCCTGACGCAAGGCGCGGTGCAGCGGATCACTGGCATCGGCGGAGGCTTCGGCTTCGCCGGGAAGGTGCAATTCGTCTGTCATGGCGGTTTCTCCTTATGTCCAGAGCGCGGCGTCGGCCAGGCCGCGTTCTTGCAGGGCGCCGCGCAAGGCTTGGCGCGCGCGGTGCAAATGAGTTTTGACGCTGCCCTCGGGCAGCTCGAGCAGGGCGGCCACTTCGGCCACCGAGTTGTCCTCAAAGTAGTAGAGCGTCAGGCAACTGCATTGCATGATCGGCAGGTCCTGGACCAGCTTGCGCAACAGGGCCAAAGAAGCCGCGTCGTTGACTTCGGTGGCAGTTGAAACCTGGGCCACGTTCTGCCAAATATCAGCGTCATCCAGCGAGTCACACGGCCTGGGTTGTCTGGCCAAGGCAGACAGGCACTGGTTGCGCGCTATGGCGTAGATCCAGGTCGAGAAGGCGCCGCTGGCTGCGTCGTAGTGTCCCAGGTAGCGCCAGACTCGCAGGAAGACCTCTTGCGCCATGTCCTGTGCCAGGCTGGTGTCGTGCAACAGCGACACGCAGAGCCGGAACACCTTGAGCTCGTAGCGCGCCAGCAAGGCGGTAAAGGCTGCTGCTCGATCACCCACCTGCAGTTGAGCCTGAATATCGGCGTCGCGCAGTGCGGCACTGCTGGGCGAGGTCGATGCGGCGGGCAAGAGGGCAGGCATGAGCTTTGGTACTTGGCAAACTTCAAACGGTTTCACCAAAGCGCATAAAAATATTTCGTACTAAGTGAAACTGTTTCATTGTGCAGCAGGTATCAACGTCATCTCATCATCCCATAGAGGAAATCGACATGTCTGATTTGAAACACATTCTTCCGCTCTTGATTCCTATCATTGCCATCGTCATGGGCATCGGCAGTGGCATGCTTGCGCTGTGGCTCGAACATCAAAAGAAGACGCGCATCTTTGAATTGCACCACCAGGAGCGCATGTTGGCGATTGAGCGCGGGATGGAAGTGCCACCGTTGCCGCTGGAGCTTTTGCAAGGCCGGGACAAGCCAAAAGCGACGCTTGCCGGCAGCCTGCGCTGGGGCTTGATCTGGTTATTGTTGGGCGTTGCCATTGGCATCGGGCAATGGTTCAATGACAGGGCCGACACAGCGATCTGGGCGTTGATGCCGATTGCGGTCGGTTTGGCGTTGCTGATCTTCTATTCGATAGGCCGACGGCAGGCGCTGGATTGAGTGCAAGTACACTGTTTCGATCCGTACTTCGCCGGTGAGAAACCAGGGCCGTCAAGGTTTTCTTGTGGTCAGAAAGGAAAACTGTAGTGATTGCGCTTGCCAGTGTCAATCGAAACTCCGCACCTTGGGACGCGCTTGGTGGTCAGTACCTGCTGCATCCAGGCTCAGTGCAAAGTATTGTCGGTCAGCGTCCGGTGCTGGTGGGCGGGCGCCTGGGACGCTTGCTGCAGGGGCAACGTGGCGAACAGGTCAGCCGCACGCTGAGCAGCGTTTTCACGCTGTGTGCCCACGCTCATCGCCGCACGGCTAGCATGGCGCTGGCCGCGGCACAGACCGGACCGGCGGCGTTGCCGTTAACCGAGCCGCCAGTGCAGCTTTGGCTGGAGACCGCGCGCGATCATTTGCGCAGCATCGCGCTGGACTGGCCGCAACGTCTGCCAGAACCTGCCGCCAGTGCTCACGACCTGGACTGGTTGCGTGACTGCCCGTTGTCGCTGGCCGCGTCGCCGCTCACCGATACCGCTTCGGCGCTGTTGACGCTGGCCGCTTTTCGAGCCTGGCTGGAGCAGTGTGTACTGGGTCAATCGGTGTTTGAGTGGCTGGCCAGCTACCGTCACCCCGAGGCCTTGCTGGTCTGGTGCCAAGCGCAGGCTGACCGGCTGTTGCCGGCGCGCTGTCTGGCGGTCTGGCATCCGCTTGCGCATGCCTTGACACCGGCGATGCGCTGCCTCGATGTACTGGACCAAGACCTGGCGTTGCAGACTGACCGCTTGCGGCAACTGGCACAAGCGCTGGCTGGCAACCCTGATTTCGTACAACAACCGAAATGGCTGGGCCAGTGTGCCGAAACCGGCCCCTGGACACGCCTGCGGCAGCGGCCGGGACGAATGTTGTCGAAGCACACTGCGTGGACGCGTTTGAGTGCACGCTGGATGGAGCTGATGGAGATTGCGGCGGCTGACGCGCAAGGTCCCATTGAAGGTGGGGCGCCGCTGTTGGCAATGGGTGCGCTGCGCTTGCCCAAGGCTCAGGCGCTGGCCTGGTGCGAGATGGCGCGCGGCTTGCTGCTGCATTGGGTGCAACTCGACGGTGACGGCGCGGTGCAGGACTACCGTGTGCTGGCGCCCACAGAATGGAATTTTCACCCACAGGGAGCTTTGGCGCTGGCCTTGACGGCATTGCCATTCGGCGCTACGGTGGCGGCTCAGACATTGGCAGCAGCGTTCGATCCTTGCGTTGCCTGCGTTCTTTAAACCATGGAGACGATATGACACTCAATGTGCTGTGGCTGCAATCGGGCGGTTGTGGGGGCTGTAGCATGTCGCTGCTGTGTGCCGACACGGTCGACTTCCCGGCACTGCTCAGCAGTAATGGCATTCAAATGTTGTGGCATCCAGCGCTATCACTGGCGGGTGACCAGGACTTGCTGGATCTGTTGCAGGATTGCCTGAGCGGGCGCGTGCGGCTGGATGCGCTGTGCATTGAAGGATCGCTGTTGCGCGGCCCGCATGGCAGTGGGCGCTTTCATGTGCTGGCGGGCAGCGGCGTTGCCATGATCGACTGGGTGCGCAAACTATCGATGGTGGCTACGCATGTGCTGGCCGTGGGCAGTTGTGCGGCCTGGGGCGGCATCACGGCCACGGGTACCAATCCGACCGATGCCTGCGGATTGCAGTATGAAGACGAGCATATCGGCGGCCTGTTGGGAGCCCAGTTTCGGGCTCGTGGCGGTTTGCCGGTTATCAATATTGCCGGCTGTCCAACGCACCCTGGCTGGGTCACCGACACGCTGATGGCGCTGGCTGCCGGCTTGCTTACTGTCGATGATCTGGATCCCTTGTCGCGCCCGCGTTTTTATGCCGACCAGTTGGTGCACCATGGTTGCACGCGCAACGAGTACTACGAATACAAGGCCAGCGCCGCCAAGCCATCGGACCTGGGTTGCACCATGGAGAACATGGGTTGCAAAGGCACGCAGGCGCACGCCGACTGCAACACGCGCCTGTGGAATGGTTACGGCTCCTGCACGCGTGCTGGCTTTGCCTGCATCAGTTGCACCGAGCCGGGATTTCAGAATCCGGGGCATCCATTTCATCTGACGCCCAAGCTGGCTGGCATCCCTATCGGGTTGCCTATCGACATGCCCAAGGCCTGGTTTGTGGCGCTGGCTTCGCTGTCGAAAAGCGCCACGCCGAAACGCGTGAAGAAAAACTCGCACAGCGATCATTTGGCCGTGCCGCCAGTGTCGCGCAAGACTGGGCAGCGCTAGCGTGGCTATGAGCATGAGCGCCGCGCCGGGCCGCCCCAAGCAAGCTCGCACCCCCTCGGGGGGCAG
>JBAXBQ010000051.1:0-23428 GCA_037141865.1 Comamonadaceae bacterium
GGGAGTACCCAATGCATTTCAAACTTCGTCTGATTCCAGCGGCAACGGCAGCGGTTTTGCTGGTCGCCTGCGGTGGGGGGTCGAATCCGGCGCCGCCCGTCGTCTACACCCCATTCAGCGGCGTTGCCGTCGATGGTTATCTCAAGTTCGCCAAGGTGGTGTGCGACACCAATGACAACTGGCTGGTTGACGCTAGTGAGCCGGTAGCCTACACCTTGGGCAGCGCGACTGACAGCGGCAAGTTCACTTTCCCGCAGGGTTGCACCCATGGGGTGATCGTCAGCGACGGAACCAATGCTGACACCGGGCTCATGTTCACCGGCATGTTGATGGCGCCGGCCGGTGCTACGGTGGTCTCGCCTTTGACCACACTGATGGCGCTGGGTATGACGCAGGCGCAGGTGATTAGCGCAATGGGTCTGCCGACCAATACCGATTTGCTGCATACCGATCCTCTGGCACAAACCGACTTGACCCTTTTCAAGAAGGCGTTGGTAGTTCAGCAGCTGCTGCAAAAGAGCACCGAGTTGTTTGCTGGCTTGACCGGCTTGTCCGGTAGCGTCGTGATGCAGTCGGTTTACCAGGGATTGGCTGCCGCTTTTGCAACCGCCCTGAAAACCGGCAGCCCCTTGATTTCGTCAGGTGCAACCCCGGTGGTGAACGTCGCCGTCGTGCAATCCTTGCTGACGCTGGCGGCGCAAGTTGGGCAACAGATTCTGGCCACCGGTTTGTTTGGCAGCGCAGCGCAGACCGCTTTGGCAGGGATTGACCTGAACAGCATGGCGGCGGTAGTTGCGCCTGCCATGCAGGTGCAGGCGCAAAGCCTGTTGAGCGCCCCGGCAGCCACTTTGACTGCAAGTGCCACGGCAGCGCAAAGCAACACCTACATCACGGACTACCTGAAGAGCGTCAAGACTTCCTTTGTTGGAACACCCACATCGGTGACGCTGGCGGCATTGACATCGAACCTGACGCGCGACGTCACCACTGGCACCAGCTCCATCGTTGCCGGTGCAGCCAGTACGGTGCTGCTCTCGTTTGACGAGGCGACGCCGGCATTTACCGGCATGGGTGCTTATGGTGGCGCTCTTCCCACTGTAGATGCCGCGCCCGCGGGAGGCAGTGGCAATGCGCTCAAGATAGTGAAGCCGGTTAACCCGGGAACAACTTGGGGCGGTGTCTACTTCGGCACGGCAAAGATCCCGTTTACTGCCACGCGGAAGAATATTTCAGCACGGGTCTATTCAACCCAAGCTGCTTCGGTGATCAAGTTCAAGGTTGAAATTCCAGGCGGCTCGAACGTAGAGATTGCCAGCGCGCCGACAGGTGCTGCCAACACCTGGAGCACGGTGACCTGGGACTTCAGTGCGGTGGATATCACCAAGGCCTACCAGACCATCGCGATTACGCCGGACCCCGATACCGTTACCAGTGGCCAGACCTACTACTTTGACGACATAACGCTGTTGGGAGAAGCGGGAGCCTTCAGCGGCACCGATTACCTCGCTGTCGCCGACAACGCCCTCAGCCTGGTCGACCGCGGCACTACCTCAGTTTTTTCCATGACGCAATTCCAGACCAGCCCTGGCATTTCTGTCAAGTGGCCCATGTCCTCACCGGCCACGCTTAATGTGACGCTGGCCGAGGTCGGCAGTTTCAATTTGGCACCCGGACAAAAGCTGACTGCAGCGGTACAGATTTCGGAAACCAGCGCCAGCGGCAAAGGCGACGTCCGGGCCTACATTGATAACGTCAGTGTTTCAAAAACAGGCAGCGCGATCACCATTTCTGTGCCGACTCCCGCCAGCGCCAAGGTTTACGGCGTGTCTAGCGACGGCCTGAAGAAGGCCGTGATTGACTTTGCCACGGGGGTTGCGGGGGTGCACAACACGCTGACCACCAGTGGCATCAACAGCATCCTGCTGGGCGACGTGGTCAACTACACGATCAACAATGTCAGCAACGATTTCACCGGCATTACCGGTCTGCGTGGTACCTACAAGGTGTCGATCGTGGTGAGCGACCTGCCGCTGCGCAAAGTAGATGGCAGCCAGTTCAAACCATTGACCATCAGTGTGCCGACTACACTCGACTCCAGCGGTACGGCGACGGTCGTCAGACCGGTGACCGGTTGGGGGCTTGAAGGGTTTATCACGCTGACGAATTGACGTGCCAGGTGGGCAGCTTCTTCCCACACTGGTTTAACCAAGTGGGGCTGAAGATGGTGTTTCGATTTGTGTTTGGTTTGGGGTCGGCGGTGTTCGCGCTGACGGTTGGCGCCGCCCCACTGGACGCGCTTTTGACAGCGACCCCTGAACAAATCGCGCCAAACGGTTTTGTGGAATTGGGCACCGACCACATGAACCAGCGGCTCGATTTTCTCAATATCCGGGAAAGTGACCCGCTGACTGCCGGCACCAAGGCCGGCGATTATCTGGGCGGCCATGTCAGCGCGGCTGTGCGCGCAGGCGATGGCGTCTGGCTGTCGGGCAGTCTGTGGAAACGCACCATCAGCAATGCCACCGACACTTTTGACTACACCAGTTGGCAAGTGGCCGGGTTGTACCGCTTCATGGAAGCCGATGGCAAAAGGCCGGCGCTGGCATTGCGGCTATCGACCTGGGGCACCCGCTCCGCGGCGACCGAGTCAACGGCACCGGTGACTGTGCCGGGCGCTATTTTGAACACAGTGAAGATCACCGAGCCGGCCGACCGTCAGTTGCAGGCGGATCTGATTGGCACCTGGAAGCTCACGTCAGCCACCGACGTCAGCGCCTTGCTGAGCGCGGGCAGCAGCAAACTATCGTATGGCGCGCTATCTGCGACCACCACACGTAACCTGTGCAACTACCAGCTCACTTTCAACGGTAATGACATCTTTGGCACGCTGGCCGAGCCGTGCAGCGCAACCGGTGGTGTGATCCAGCAGTTTTATGACCGCAGCGGTGACTATGGTGTCGATGTCGCCAGCGAGATTGCCTGGCACGGCTATTTCATCCAGGCGGGTGTCAACAGCGCCTGGCGCAACGGCCCCTGGACGCTGCAAGGCGGCTACCTGTTTCATGTGGTGCGGCGCAATTTGGTGGACGACATTTTGGCGGCACGGGGTAAGCCGGTTTACACGCAAAACCACGGCGTGACGCTGCAGGCCGATTACCGTTTTAACCCGCACCTGAGCACCTTTGTACGCGGCCAGTACAGCAGCAATTTATTTTTTAGCGAAATTCCGGTCACCTACAACAGCAGCACCTCCGACCGTTTCAGCAGCCGCTACACCTTGTTCACGCTCGGCTTGCGGGCCGATTTTTAGACAGAGTCGTTAGAATTCCACTTGCTTTGATGCCTGGCGAGTGGTTCGGCACAGGCTGATCAAATAGGCCAGCAAGGTACAAGTGAGCCCACCCATGAAAACAAATTCTGCAACATTCAGCCGCCGCATCCAACGCGGCTTTACCCTGATAGAACTGATGGTGGTGCTGTTGATCATCGGCGTGCTGGCGGCGCTGATTGTCCCCAACGTGCTGGACCGGGCCGACGATGCGCGTGTCACGGCAGCCAAGACCGACGTCCATAACCTGATGCAGGCGCTCAAGCTCTACAAACTCGACAACCAGCGCTATCCGACCGCCGAGCAGGGTTTGCAGGCCTTGCTGACCAAGCCGAGCGCGCCGCCGGTGCCGCCCAACTGGAAGCCGTACCTCGACCAACTGCCCAACGACCCCTGGGGCAAACCTTATGTTTACATCAACCCGGGTGTCAAGGGCGAGGTCGACGTGATGTCTTTCGGTGCCGACGGACAGGCCGGTGGCGAGGGCAAAAATGCAGACATCGGTAGCTGGCAGCCCTAGGCGCAGCAACCTTTGGCACAGCGCCGGGTTCACGCTGCTGGAGCTGCTGGTGGTGTTGGCCATCGTCGCCATCGTCACCGCCAGTGTTAGCTTGGCAATGCGCGACTCGTCACAGGTGCTGCTTGAGCGCGACGCCCAGCGCTTGGCCGCCTTGCTGGAGTCCGCCAGAGCGCGCTCACGGGTGACCGGTGTGCCGGTGCGCTGGCATGCCAGTGCTGCCGGTTTTACCTTTGACGGCCTGGCGCCTTCCGAACTGCCAGAGCAATGGCTGGATCGGGACACCACCGTGGCGGGCGACAGCGCAACCGCCGGTGCTGTTACGTTATCGCTGGGCCCAGAGCCCATTATTGGGCCGCAAGAACTGGTGCTGACTTCAAGCAGTCAACCCGGTAAAAGCGTGCGCCTGGCGACCGACGGCGTACGTCCTTTTGCCGTTCAAGCGGCGCAGCCCTAGCAGTGCTTATGAAGCAGCGTGGTTTTACCCTGATCGAGGTACTGGTGGCGTTGGGCATTGTGGCCATTACCCTGATGGCGGGATTGCAGGCGACGGCCGCGCTGACGCGCCAGGCGCAACGTCAGTCGGACTTTTTGCTGGCGCAGACGTGTGCCGAAAATGAACTCATCAAGGTGCGCCTGACCCGGCAGATGCCGGGTGTCGGTGACAGCAGCGTCGACTGTGAGCAGGCCGGGCAGGTGTTTAGCGTGGCCATGTCCGTGCGCCCGACACCGAACCCGAACTTTCGTCGCCTCGATGCGCAAGTGCTGAGTGGTGAAACCCCTGTGTTGCGACTGTCGACCGTGGTGGGACGCTACTGATGTTCAAACGCCTGGCACGGTCGCGCCGGATTGGCGGTTTTACGCTGATCGAGTTGCTGGTGGCGATCGGCTTGATGGCGTTGATGGCCGCCTTGAGCTGGCGTGGTTTGGACGGCATGACGCGTGCTCAGTCGCAGATGCGTCAGCACTCTGACGAAGTATTGGCCTTGCAGGCCGGGCTGGCGCAGTGGGGGGCGGACCTGGACGCCATCGCGCCACAGCCCAACAACCCAAGCCTGGATTGGGACGGACGATCGCTGCGCATCCTGCGTCGTGGCATGACCACCCCGGGTGAAGGGCTGAGCGTGGTGGCGTGGTCGCGCCGCGTCATCGATGGCAGTGGCCAGTGGCTGCGCTGGCAGTCAGCGCCGCTAACAACTCGCGGCGAACTGAAATTGGCGTGGCAAAGCGCTTCACTGTGGGCGCAAAACGCCGGTGCGCAGGAGCGCAAGCGCGAGGTACGCCTGGCGCCTATTGATCAGTGGCAAATTTATTACTACCGCGCCGATGCCTGGAGCAATCCACTCTCCAGCGAGGGTGTGACAGCGGCCGCCCCACTGGTCGGCGCTTCCGTGGTTCCAGATGGCATCCGGCTGGTGTTGACATTGACACCGGGTCAGGCCATCACCGGCAGCGTGACACGCGACTGGTTGCGACCCAGTGTCGGGGGTGGCAAATGAAGCGCCTTCAATGGCCGCAACAGCGCGGCGCCGCCATTTTGACCGCCATGTTGACGGTGGTGCTGGTAGCCACGCTGGCCTCAACCACACTGTGGCAGCAATGGCGCGGTGTCGAGGTTGAGGCGGCCGAGCGCAGCCGCACCCAGTCGGCCTGGGTTCTGACTGGCGCACTGGATTGGGCCAGGCTGATCCTGATCGAAGACGCACGCAAGGGCGGAGCCGACCATCTGGCCGAACCGTGGGCGGTGCCATTGGAGCAAGCCCGGTTGTCGACATTTCTGGCCGCCGACCGCAGTGATGCGCTGGCGGCTGACGACACGCAGGACGCATTTCTATCCGGCCAGATCGTCGATTTGCAGTCCAAGCTGAACATCGCCAATCTGGTGATGGATGGAAAAATCCATGAACCGAGTCGGCTCGTCTTTGCCCGGCTTTTTGATCTCTTGAATTTGCCCGCCAGCGAACTCGACGTCATGGCAGAAAATTTGCGCCTGGCGCAGAGCAGCAACGCCGAAGACAGCGCCAACAGCGCAGCGCCGTTATTGCCGCAAGACCTGGATCAGTTGACCTGGGTCGGTTTGTCGGTGTCGACCATTGCCCAGTTGCGACCCTTCGTCACCATCTTGCCGCTGCGCACACCGGTCAACCTCAACACCGCGTCGGCCGAGGTGATTTACGCCTGTGTCGAGGCGTATGAGTTGGCCGATGCCAATCGTCTGGTGCGCACCCGCAACGCGTCGCACTACACATCACTGGCAGATGTCAGGAAAGCTGGCGGTAATGCTGCCGCGCAGTTCAATGATGGCCAGCACAGCGTGACCACTCGTTTCTTTGAAGTTCGCGGCAAGTTGCAGGTCGACCAGACCACCGTGCAGGAACAAACTGTGGTGCAGCGGGATGGCCTGGATGTCAAAACTTTGTGGCGCAGGCGTGGCGTGGTGCAGATGCCGGCACCCCTACAATAACGGCTGAGATTCGCGCATGACCACCCTTATCGTTACCCTTATTACAGAGCCTGCCGACGCCAATGCGTTGTACGACTATCTGCTGACGCCGGACGGCAGCTCGGTCGCCGAGCAATCGCGCGCACCGCTGGCCCTGTTGCCGATGGCGGGCAACGTGAGTGATGTGGTGGCGCTGGTACCCGCACGCAAGTTGTCCTGGCATCAGGTGCGGTTGCCCAAAGGAAGTCTGGGGCGCAATCTTTTTCAGGACGGTGGTGCCTTGCGCCTGAGGGCCGTGCTGGAAGGGCTGCTGGAAGACGATCTGCTGGACGAGACCGCGCAACTGCACTTTGCCATCGAGCCACAAGCCCGTGACGATGTGCCGGTCTGGGTGGCGGTGTGTGACCGGGCCTGGTTGCGCGCTGCGCTGCAAACACTCGAGCAAGCCGGGCGACCGGTCACTCGCATCGTGCCTGAGTTCGCGCCTGATTCGTTGCCTGACGCGCTTTATGTCATGGGAGAGCCGGACCAGGCCCATATGGTTTTCTCGGCTGATGATGCGGTCACTGTGTGGCCCCTGTCGGCAGCTTCGGTGACACTTTTAAGTTGGCCCGAGTCGCGCGGCATTGTGGCCGAGCCGGCCGTGGCAGCCATAACCGAGCAGTTGTTCAAACGCACCGTCACGCTGCAGCAGGTTGGGCAACGCCGCCTGCAGGCCGCTCAGTCGGCTTGGGACCTGGCGCAGTTTGACATGGTGAATTCGGGCAGCGCCAGAACCTGGAAGCGCGTGTCGGAATCAATCGGCAACTTTCTGCGCTTACCGCGCTGGCGAGCGGCCCGGCTTGCACTGGTGGCGCTGCTGCTGGTCAACCTGATTGGCTTGAATGCCTGGGCCTGGAAAGAGCAGTCCCGGCTTAACGCGCAACGCGCTGCCATTCGCGACCTGCTCACCAGCA
The DNA here is from genome assembly GCA_037141865.1 of Comamonadaceae bacterium. Lineage (GTDB taxonomy): Bacteria > Pseudomonadota > Gammaproteobacteria > Burkholderiales > Burkholderiaceae_C > Rhodoferax. The sequence goes on from JBAXBQ010000051.1 coordinate 7,245, forward strand.
CCTTCCCCAATGTGCGGGTGGTGGTTGACGCGCCGATCCAGATGGCCAAGGAAGTGGCTGCTTTGCAGCAGGCCAGCGGCGCTTCGTCGAATCGCGACCTGGACGTCATGCTGAGTACGGTTGGGGCTTTAATTCCGGCCAACACGACGCCCACTGCCATTGAGTATGCAGCCGGTGAGCTACGCTTGAAAGGGCTCGCGCTAAAGTCGACGGCCGCAACTGCGATCTCTTTCATGCTCAAACCCAAGGGCTATATGGCCAACATCGAGGGCGACGCCCTGGTAGTCAAACAGGTGTCTGAACCATGAAAATGCCGGCCATTGTTGCGCAGCGCTGGAACGGTGCGTCGCCGCGCGAGAAGCAAATGTTGCTGGCAGCTCTGGCGCTGGTTTTGGGTGCTTTTTTGTGGTGGGTCACGCTGGTGCCGGCCCTCGCCACATTGCGTGCTGCCGACAGTCAACGCCTAGTGCTCGAAGCTCAGCTGCAACAGATGCAGCGGATGCAAGCACAGGCAAAAACTTTCCAAGCCCAACCCCGGATCGCATTCGAGGATGCGCGGCGCCTGCTGGAAGCCTCCATGAAACCATTGGGTACCACTGCGCAACTGGTGCTGGTCGGCGAGCGAGCGACCGTCACCTTCAAAGGCGCCTCCGCCGACGCTGTCGCGCAGTGGTTGGCTCAGGTGCGCCTGAACGCGCGCAGCGTTCCGACCGAGGCTCGTCTGCTGCGAAACGCTACCGGCACCTGGGATGGCACGTTGGCGTTGAACCTTGGCGCTCCGCCAGCACGCTAGGGCAAGGCCACCGGTCGAACCATGTCCCGCAGTTCAGCAACGCTACCACCCAGACGTCAACTGCGCGCACCTTGGTCGTGGTGTCTGGCCGGCGCAGTGCTCGGGTTGCTGTTGGCGACGCTGCTCAATGCGCCAGCTCGCTGGCTCACTGAAGCGATTCAACAAGGTATGGGCGGGCGTGTTGTTTTCGAGGATGCCAGGGGAACGGTATGGGATGGCTCGGCCCGACTGGTGTTGGCCGGTGGTGCCGGCAGCACTGATGCCGCCACCTTGCCCGGTCGGTTGACCTGGCTCATTCGGCCCAGCTGGTCGGGGTTGACGGCTGACCTGCACGCCGACTGCTGTACCCAGCAGCCTTGGCGCTGGGCTTTGCAACCGCGCTGGGGCGGTGCCCGACTGCTGCTGGCAGACAGCTTGTCGCAATGGCCCGCGCATTGGCTTACCGGGTTGGGTACGCCATGGAACACGGTGCAGGCCGAGGGCCAGTTGAACCTGTCAACGCAAGGGCTGGTTTTGGACTGGACTCTTGGACACCTGCTGATTGCGGGACGGGCACAGCTTGACGCCACACAAATATCTTCGCGCCTGTCCACGCTCAAGCCAATGGGCAGTTATCGCTTCACGCTGCTGGGTGGCGCAACCACCAGCCTGGCGCTGGAGACGCTGGAGGGCAGTCTACAATTGTCCGGCAGCGGTCAGTGGGTGGGGTCAAAGCTCCGGTTTGAGGGGTTTGCCAGCGCCGCGCCTGAGCGTCTTGACGCTTTGTCCAATCTTCTGAATATCATCGGGCGCCGCGACGGCGCGCGCGCCATCATCAAAGTGGGTTGAACCGTATGAAAGTCCATGTTTTTCGACGTCGATCAAATGCCATTCATTTGATCGCTATTGGCGCTTTGGTGGCGGCTACCACAGGCCTTTTGTCCTTCAATTTACAGGCACAAACCACCGCTGCGGCAAAGCCTGGCGAGCCGATCACGTTGAACTTCAACAATGCCGAGATCGAGGCGGTGGCGCGTGCCATGGCCAACATCATCGGCGCCAACGTGGTGGTGGATCCGCGCGTCAAAGGCACCATCACGCTGGTCACGGAGAAGCCGGTGAGCAAAACGGTCGCCATGAACCAGTTTTTGGCCGCGCTGCGACTGCAGGGCTTCACCATGGTGGAGTCGGCTGGCTTGTACAAAGTAGTGCCGGAGGCCGATGCCAAGCTGCAAAGCGGCGCCGTGTCGGTCAGCGACGATGCGCATCCGGGCGGCGCTGCCATCGGCAACCAGATCACGACACAGATTTTCAGGCTTAACTTTGAGTCCGCCAACAATCTGGTGGCCGTGTTGCGCCCGCTGATCAGCCCCAACAACACCATCAACGCCAACCCCGGAAATAACTCACTGGTCATCACCGACTATGCCGACAATCTGCGGCGTATTGCGCGAATCATCGCGGCCATGGACGTCTCCAACGCCAGCGATGTGGAGATTTTGCCGCTCAGGCATGCCATTGCGGTTGATCTGGCGCCGCTGGTGCTGCGGCTGGTGGAGTCATCCGGTGCCGCGCCGGGTGCCGACACATCTTTCAAGACCACACTGGTCGCCGAGCCGCGATCCAATACCTTGATATTGCGCGCCGCCAATCCGGCCCGCGTTGCGTTGGTGAAGTCGCTGGTGGACAAGCTTGACCAACCCACCGACGCGGGCAGCAATGGCAAAGCCGGCAATATTTATGTCGTCTATCTGAAGAATGCCGATGCCACCAAAATGGCCGCCACTTTGCGCGCTGCCATGACCGGACAGGCGCCCGCCGCCGCCGCGCCGACCGGCGCTGGCACGACCGGTGCTGTCGCTACCGTGTCTGCCACCGGCGGTCAGGTACAGGCCGATGCTGCTACCAATTCGCTCATCATCACTGCACCCGAACCACAATACCGGCAGCTGCGCGCCGTCATCGACAAGCTGGACGCACGGCGCGCCCAGGTCTTTGTGGAGAGCCTGATTGCCGAAGTCAGCGCCGACCGGGCGGCCGAATTCGGCATCCAGTGGCAAGGCGCGCTGGGGGGTGCGGGCTCGGCCAATATTGGCTTGCTGGGCACCAACTTTGGCACCAGTATCAGCAACATCATCAACTTGTCGACTTCGGTTGCCAATGGCACGCCTTCGCTTGCCCGAGGGGCCAACCTCGGTGTCGCGCACAATACCAACGGCGTTTATGTGCTGGGGTTTCTGGCGCGTTTTCTGGAAGACTCGGGCACCGGCAATGTCTTGTCGACACCCAATTTGCTGACACTGGACAACGAAGAAGCCAAGATTGTCATTGGTCAGAATGTGCCGTTCATCACCGGCCAGTTCACCAACACCGGCGGCACCAGCGGTTCGGTCAATCCGTTTCAGACCATAGAGCGCAAGGACGTGGGCTTGACGCTCAAGGTTAAACCTCAAATCAGCGAGAACGGCACCGTCAAGCTGACCATTTTTCAGGAAGTTTCCAGCGTGTTGGCGTCTACCGTCAACGCCGTCAACGGACCGACCACCAACAAGCGAACCATCGAGTCCAACGTGCTGGTGGAAGACGGTGCAGTGGTTGTATTGGGTGGTCTGCTACAGGACGAATATTCTGGCAATCAGGAGAAAATCCCGGTGATGGGCGACGTGCCATTTTTTGGTAACCTGTTCAAGAGCGAGACCCGTACCCGAAAGAAAACCAACCTGATGGTTTTTCTGCGCCCGGTGGTAGTGCGTGACGCTGCCGCCACCGAGCGGCTGTCGGTGGACCGCTACGAGTCAATGCGTTCCGGCCAGAAAGAAGCCCAGCCGGTGCCAAGCGCCATGGTGCCCATCAACGAAGCCGCGCAGCTGCCAGCCTTGCCTGTCGCACCGGGCGCAGCGCCTGCCATTCAGAGAAAGCCCTGAGCCGGGACCCCGCTGCCATGCGCTACCCGTTGCCCTACGCCTTCGCACGAACTCACCAGTTGCTGCTGGAAGAAGAGTCGGATGAGCTGACGCTGTGCCTGCACCCGGAGTCGGGAGTCAGCGCGGTGAGCGAGGTCATGCGCAAGTACGAGGTGCGCCAGATTGAGGCGTTGAGCGCGCAGGTTCTGATTCAACGCATCAGCGCCGCCTACGCACAGGGCGAATCGAGCGCGGCGGCGGTGGTAAGCGAAGTCGAGAGCGATGCCGATCTGTCACGCATGATGCAGGATCTGCCGGCCATCGAAGATTTGCTGGAGACCTCGGACGACGCACCCATCATCCGCATGCTCAATGCGCTGCTGACGCAAGCCGCACGCGACGGCGCCAGTGATATCCATATCGAACCGTACGAGCGCCACTCCAGCGTTCGCTTTCGGGTCGATGGCACTTTGCGCGAGGTTGTGCAACCGAACCGCGCCCTGCATGCCGCCCTCATTTCACGCCTGAAGATCATGGCTGATCTCGATATTGCCGAGCGCCGCCTGCCGCAGGACGGCCGCATCTCCCTGCGCATTGGCACGCGCGCCGTCGATGTGCGCGTCAGCACGCTGCCCAGCGCGCATGGCGAGCGGGCCGTGCTGCGATTGCTCGATAAGTCGGAAGGGCGCCTGAGCCTGGAAGCCTTGGGTATGCAAGGCGATGTGCTCCAGCGCTTCGAGCATCTGGTGACGCAGCCGCATGGCATCGTGCTGGTGACCGGCCCGACCGGCTCCGGTAAGACCACCACGCTGTACGCCGCCATGGGCCGGCTTGATGCCGGCCACAGCAACATCATGACGGTGGAAGACCCGATTGAGTACGAGTTTGCGGGTGTCGGCCAGACCCAGGTCAACGCCAAAATCGAGCTCACCTTTGCCAAGGCCTTGCGCGCCATTCTCAGGCAGGACCCCGACATCATCATCATCGGCGAAATCCGCGATTTCGAGACAGCGCAAATCGCGATTCAGGCCTCACTCACCGGCCATCTGGTGTTGGCCACCATTCACACCAATGATGCGGCCAGCGCGGTCACGCGCCTGACCGATATGGGTGTCGAGCCGTTCCTGCTCAGTTCCTCTTTGCTGGGCGTGCTGGCACAACGACTGGTGCGCAAGCTGTGTACCACTTGCAAGGGCGATGGCTGCTCGTCTTGTGGTCATACTGGCTACCAAGGGCGCTCTGGCGTGTTCGAGCTGTTGGTGACCGATGACGCGATCCGCGCGCAAATTCACAGTCGTGCCTCAGAAGCCGATATCCGCGCCGCCGCGCTGGCCGCCGGCATGACGCTGATGCGCGACGATGGTGAACGGCTGGTGCAAGCTGGCGTGACCTCGCGCGAAGAACTGGTGCGGGTCACGCGCGATTAGCGTATGCCGGTCTATTCTTTCGAAGCGCTGACTGCCGAGGGACAAACTCGCAAAGGTGTCATCGAGTCCGACTCTGCCAAGTCGGCGCGCGGCATGCTGCGTGGTCAGGCGCTGGTGCCGATCAAGGTGGAAGTGGTTGGCGCCGAGGCCGGTCAGGTGCCGGGCAAGGACGGTCAGACGCAAACTGGCAGCCGGTTAAAACGGCGTGTTTTCAATGCCACCGGCCTGGGCGTGTGGACGCGCCAGCTGGCCGGGCTGGTATCGGCCGGGCTGCCGCTGGAACGCGCCTTGACCTCGCTGGCCGACGAAGCCGAGTCAGAGGCGCAGCAACATCTGGTGGCTTCGCTGCGCGCCGAAGTGAACGGCGGGTCAACATTCTCGCGTGCCTTAGCGCAACATCCGCGGGAATTTTCCAGCATCTTTATTGCGGTCATTGGCGCCGGCGAGCAAAGCGGCGACCTGGGGTTGGTGCTGGAGCGCCTGGCCGATGACCTGGAGGAGCAACAGGCGCTCAAGGCCAAGCTGGTAGGTGCCGCGCTTTACCCGGCTATCGTGACCTTGGTGGCGATCTCGATTGTGCTTTTTTTGGTGACTTATGTGGTGCCGCAGGTGGCTCATGTATTTGCCAGCAGCAAGCGCGCGCTGCCCATTTTGACGGTCATCATGATCAGTGTCAGCACCTTTGTTCGAAGCTATGGCTGGCTGATGTTGGTCGCCCTTGTTTTAATCGCTATAGGTGCCCGGCTGGCGTTGGCCAATGCCCGCTTCCGCGAGAGGTTTGACGCCGCCTGGCTGACGCTGCCGATTCTGGGCAAACTGGCGCGCAGCTACAACACGGCGCGTTTTGCCAGCACGCTGGCGATGCTGTCGGCGGCCGGGGTGCCGATCCTGAAAGCGCTGCAGGCTGCAGCCGAGACTCTCTCTAACACTGCCATGCGCGCCGACGCGCTGGATGCCCTGGTGCTGGTGCGCGAGGGCGCGCCGCTGGCTTCGGCGCTGGCGCAAAAAAAGCGCTTTCCCGGACTGCTGGCCATGTTTGCCCGCCTGGGCGAACAAACCGGCCAATTGCCGTTGATGTTGCAACGCGCTGCCAGGCAACTCGGCACCGAGGTTGCGCGCCGCGCCATGCAACTTGCCACCATGCTGGAGCCGCTTCTCATCGTGGCCATGGGCGTGGTTGTCATGCTGATCGTGCTGGCGGTTTTGATGCCTATTATTCAGCTCAACCAGTTGGTGAAATGACGGTGGTGTTGAGTCAGTTTGACGTCGACGCCGCCATCGTGGACCTGGACGGAACCCTGGTCGATACCCTGGGTGACTTCGTCGTGGTGTTGAACCTCATGCTGGCTGATTTGCCACCGCCCTATCGAAGCCATCGGGTGGACCGTGCCACTGTCGCGCAACTTGTGGGTAAAGGCTCTGAATATTTGATCAAAAGTATCTTGGCCCTTGTGAGCAACAAAAATGGGGCTCTTCATTCAGGCCAGGACGAACTGGACCCGCTCTACAGTCAAGCCTGGCCCAGCTACCTGGGTCATTACCTGGCCGTGAATGGCCAGCACGCCACTGTTTACACCGGTGTAGTTGCGGGACTGCAGTACCTCAAGCGCAGTGGTTTGAGGCTGGCCTGTCTCACCAACAAACCCACCGCCTTTGCACTGACCCTGCTCAAGGCCAAAGGCTTGGACGGATTTTTTGATTTGACCTTTGGTGGTGACGCATATGCGCGCAAGAAGCCCGACCCGCTGCCACTACTCAAAACCTGTGAGGCGCTGGCGTGCGCACCGCAGCGAGTTTTGATGATTGGCGACTCCAGCAACGACGCACAGGCGGCTCGTGCTGCCGGTTGCCCGGTGCTGCTGGTCAGCTACGGCTACAACCACGGCGAGCCGATTCAGACGGTCGACGCCGATCGCTTTGTCGATTCTTTGCAAGACCTGATTCCGACTTTGACCTAAGCCCACTTGATGTCCAACTGCGCATCCTTCAGCTTGAAAGCAGTGTCCTGATGAACCTCATTGGTTTTCTGGTTGGCAATAATCTGGACCGATTGTGCATTTTTTTGCAGGCGACGATCCCGCTTTACTGAAAGCCATGAGCAACAGGGTTTCTCGACCTTGCGTCGCTCTTATTTAGAGCAAAATGGGGCCCGTTGCCTGTCGTCTGAACAAGCCCCGACCTGGATTGAAAGACTCCCTGACGTGATCTCTGAACTCGAATTCAAAAGCCTGAGCGACCAGGGCTACAACCGCATCCCGCTGCTGGCAGAAGCCTTTGCCGATCTGGAAACCCCCTTGTCGCTGTACCTGAAGCTGGCGCATTCCAAAGACGCGGGGCGATACAGCTTTCTACTGGAGTCGGTGGTCGGTGGCGAGCGCTTTGGTCGCTACAGTTTTATTGGTCTGCCAGCCCGTACTTTGCTGCGTTCCACGGGCTTTGGGACCGATGTTCGTACCGAGGTGGTGACCGACGGTGTGGTGGTCGAAAGTTCAAGCGTTAATCCGCTGGATTTCATAGCTGACTACCAGCGCAGGTTTAAGGTCGCGCTGCGTCCCGGCTTGCCGCGGTTTTGTGGTGGACTGGCTGGCTACTTCGGCTACGACACGGTGCGCTATATCGAGAAGAGGCTGGCCTCCACCTGTCCGCCGGACACCATGGGTTGCCCCGACATCCTGTTGCTGCAGTGCGAAGAGCTGGCGGTGATCGACAACCTGTCGGGCAAGCTGTACCTGATTGTCTACGCCGACCCGGCCCGTCCAGAGGCCTACAGCAATGCCAAAAAACGCCTGCGCGAGTTGAAGGAGCAGCTCAAATACTCGGTCAGCGCGCCGGTGGTCAAGCCGACGCAAAGCTATCCGGCCGAGCGCGAATTTGCCAAGGCCGATTACATCGCCGCCGTGGAACGCGCCAAAGAGCTGATTGCCGGCGGCGACTTCATGCAGGTGCAGGTGGGTCAGCGCATCAAAAAACGTTACACCGAGTCGCCGCTCAGTTTGTACCGGGCGCTACGATCGCTGAACCCGTCGCCCTACATGTATTACTACCACTTTGGTGACTTTCACGTGGTGGGAGCCAGCCCGGAGATTTTGGTGCGGCAGGAAAAAGTCGGGCTTGAACAAAAAATCACCATTCGCCCGCTGGCTGGCACGCGCCCCCGCGGCGCCAGCCCGGAGCTCGACAAAGCGGCTGAAGCCGAGCTGGTGGCAGACCCCAAGGAACGCGCCGAGCATGTGATGCTGATTGACCTGGCACGCAACGACATTGGTCGCATTGCCAAAATTGGCAGCGTGAAAGTGACTGAGGCATTTTGCGTTGAGCGCTATAGCCACGTGATGCACATCGTGAGCAACGTGGAGGGCACGCTGATTGACGGTCCCGATGGGCAGCCCTTGGGTAGCATGGAAGTGCTTAGAGCAAGCTTTCCCGCAGGCACACTGACCGGCGCGCCCAAGGTGCACGCCATGGAGTTGATTGACCAGCTGGAGCCGAGCAAGCGCGGACTGTACGGCGGCGCTTGTGGCTACCTGAGTTACGCTGGCGACATGGACGTGGCCATCGCCATCCGCACCGGCATCATCAAGGACCAAACGCTTTACGTGCAGGCCGCCGCCGGTGTGGTAGCCGACTCCGTGCCCGAGCTCGAGTGGCGCGAGACCGAGGCCAAAGCACGGGCGCTGTTGCGGGCCAGCGAGCTGGTGGAGGAAGGATTGGAGTGATTCGATTCTTTTTGCGTTGGCGGCACTGGCTGTTGTTGGCTGTTTGCCTGGGCAGTTTGGGTGTCTACCTGGCGTTGAACAATCAGCGTGAGCGCGGCCGGATTGAGGCGCGGGAAGTTGAACGCCTGACCCAGTCGTCGATGGTGATTGAAAACACCTTGACGCGGCAATTTACCGCCATCAACCGCTGCCTCGAGTCGATCCTCGCTGAGATACCTGACTGGGAAGGGCGCGCCACTGGCCGCACTGAGGGCTTGCAACATATCAAAAGTCTGGCGCTGGCGATGCCGTCGGTGCAGAACTTTTTGCTGCTGGATGCGAAGGGCAATGTAACCCTTTCGAGCCGCGAAGAGCTGATTGGGCGCAATTTTTTCCTGCGTGAATACTTTCAACAGTCGTTACGAGCTTCGGATCCCACAACTCTTCACGTTGGTGCGCCGTTTAAGTCGACCCCGGATGTCTATGTGTTGGATCTGTCCCGTGCAGTGACGGACGCCAACGGCAAATTTGCAGGCGTAGCGGTGGCCGCCGTGGACCCGGTAGACCTGCAGATTTTGCTCAGCTCGGTGCGTTACGCCGATGACATGCGGTCAACGCTGGCGCACGGTGACGGCACCGTGTTCGCCGTCGAACCGCCGACCAGCGCGGTGTTGGGTGCCGATTTGTCCAATGTCGATTCATTTTTTAACCGACATTTGAAAAGCCACATTCCGGTGAACCATTTCAAAGGCAAAGCTGATGCTGCCGGCGACGAAAGGCTGGTTGTGCTGCGGACCATTCAATCCCCCGATCTGTTCACGGACAAGCCCGTCGTGTTTGCGGTCTCGCGACAGCTGGACAGTTTGTTCGTGCAATGGCGCAACGATGTTCAAAAACAGTCTCTCGCCTACCTTTTTCTGGTGTTGGCCAGCAGCCTGGGGCTCAGCTTCTATCAACGCCAGCGCCTGCAACTCAGGGTCAATAATCAACGCCTTAAGTTGGCCTCCGAGGCCAGCGGCGTCGGCATCTGGGAATACGATTTGTCGACCAAACGCTATCACTGGGACGACGCCATGTTTGGCTTGTTCGGGCTGACGCCGCAAGCCGTCAATGCCCTGAACAATGACTGGCTTCTATTGTTGTTGCCGGGAGAGCTGGAACGCATGAAGGCAGCGGTTCGTGCCACCATTGAGCATGATCTGGTGCTTGATCTGACGTTCCAGATTCGGCGCAGGGACGGCGGGGTGCGCTTTATGCGCACTCGGTCGTCGCTCTACCGTGGCCCAAGGTCGAACGCCCCCAAACGCCTGATCGGCACGACCGAGGATGTGACTGAGCGCCAGATGCTGGAGATTGATTTGCGCGTGGCGGCAACGGCTTTTGACTGTCAGGAGAGCATCCTCATCTCGGATCAGAACAAGCTTATTTTGCGGGTCAATCGGGCTTTCACGGAGCTTTATGGCTACACGTCACAGGAGGTGCTCGGTGTGACACCGAAAATTCTGCAGTCGGGTCGACATGAACAAGCGTTTTACGCCGCCATGTGGGATGGCATCAATCGCACCGGCAATTGGCAAGGTGAAATCTGGAACCGACGTAAAAACGGCGATATGGTTCCGGTATGGTTAAGCATTACTGCGGTCCGCAACAATGACGGGTTGGTAACCCATTTTGTTGCCAGCCACACCGACATCACTTTGCGCATGGCGGCCGAGGACGAGATCAAGCAACTGGCCCTTCATGACCCGCTCACGCATTTGCCGAACCGCCGTTTGCTCAATGACCGCTTGCATCGGGCGTTGATCCAGGCCAAACGGGATCAAAAGCGGTTGGCCCTGATGTTCATCGATCTGGACAAATTCAAACCTGTCAATGACGCATTTGGACACCAGGCAGGCGATGAACTGCTGCGGGCCGCGGCGCTGCGCTTGCAGGCCTGCGTGCGTGAGTCTGACACCGTGGCACGCATCGGCGGCGACGAATTTGTGCTACTGCTGCCCACCATCGATAGCGCCGAAGATGCGATGGCGGTCGCCGAGAAGATTCGCCAGGCGGTGACTCAGCCGTTCACTTTGCCTGAAGGACAACAAGTCAGCATCTCCTTGAGCGCCGGTATTGCCATCTACCCCGAACACGGTCACGACGAGGCCGAGTTGACAAAACATGCCGACGTGGCAATGTACCGGGCGAAAGCCGCCGGACGAGATAAATTGGTACTGTTTTCGGCGACTACTGAAAACGGCACTTTGTACCAGGACATCGCGACCCAGCAGGGACAACTATGAAGCTCTTGATGATCGACAACTATGACAGTTTTACTTACAACATAGTTCAGTACCTGGGAGAGTTGGGGGCGCAGGTTGAAGTTTTTCGCAATGACGAAATCACGCTCGACCAGATGGACGAGCGGCTGCGGGCCGGCCGCCTTGATCGGTTGGTGATTTCGCCGGGACCTTGTTCGCCAGCTCAGGCCGGCATTTCGGTGGCGGCGATTCAGCATTTTGCCGGCAAGCTTCCCATTTTGGGTGTGTGCCTGGGGCATCAGGCCATTGGCGCGGCGTTCGGCGGCAAGATCATCCGGGCCCAGCAGCTCATGCACGGCAAAACCAGCGTCATCAGCACCACGCAAGAGGGTGTCTTTGCCGGGCTGCCAGCACAGTTCACGGTTAACCGCTATCACTCGTTGTCGATTGATCGCGCCACGTGCCCGCCTTGCCTCACGGTCACAGCCTGGACTGAAGATGGTGAAATCATGGGCGTGAAGCACAACACGCTGGATATCGAAGGTGTGCAGTTTCACCCCGAGAGCATCCTCACCGAGCACGGCCATGCCATGCTGAGGAACTTCCTGAAATGAATGGAGCCAATTTCATGAAAGTCGATCTGCGCAGCGATACGGTGACGCAACCGACTAGCGCCATGCGCGCAGCGATGCTGGCAGCGCCGCTGGGTGACGACGTGTTTGCCGACGACCCCAGTGTGAACGCCTTGCAGGAAAAAATTGCTGGTCTGCTGGGCTTTGAGGCCGCGCTGTTTGTGCCCACTGGCACGCAAAGTAATCTGTGCGCCATTCTGGCCCACTGCCAGCGCGGCGACGAGTACATCGTCGGTCAATTCGCCCATTGCTACCGCTGGGAGGGTGGCGGTGCGGCCGTGTTTGGCAGCGTGCAGCCACAGCCTTTGAGTCATCAGCCAGATGGAACACTCGCGCTTTCAGAGATTGAGGCGGCAATCAAACCCAATGACGCGCACTTTGCCCGTACGCGCCTGTTGGCATTGGAAAATACGCTGGGCGGCAAGTTGTTGCCAATGGACTATGTGCGCCAGGCCACCGAACTGGCCAAAAGCAAAGGCCTGGCGCGGCATCTCGATGGCGCGCGCCTGTTCAACGCCGCGGTAGCGCAGGCGGCGCAGAGTGACGGCAACATCTTCACAGAGGCGCGCCGCATCACGCAGTGCTTTGACAGCGTTTCAGTCTGCTTCAGCAAGGGACTTGGCGCGCCGGTCGGCTCGGCTCTGTGCGGCAGTGCCGAGTTTCTGGCGCGCGCCCATCGTGTTCGCAAAATGGCTGGTGGCGGAATGCGTCAGTCAGGCATGTTGGCGGCGGCGGCGACGCATGCGCTGGACCATCACGTGGCACGACTGGGGATGGACCACGCACTGGCTCAGCGTTTGGCCGCGGGCTTGAGCGCTATCCCCGGCCTGTTGGTGGAGCCGCCACAGACGAATATTCTCTTCGTCGATCTGGTGGGTGAGGCCAGGTCCAGGTCGACTGGGTTGATTGCCTATCTGGCGTCACACGGCATCCTGGCTACCGGTTTGTACCGCCTGCGTTTTGTGACGCATCTTGACGTGGATAGCGCCGGCATCGACCATACGCTGGCGGTGATGCGCGATTTTTTTGCTACCTGAGCTGGCTGCCCGAAAGCCTTGACATGCCTGATTTCCAGCATCTTCTCTGGTTCATCGCCGCCGGTTGGCTGTTGAACCTGACGCCTGGTCCGGACGTTCTCTACATCGTCTCCAATGCCCTGCGCCATGGTGCGCGCGCCGGTGTGGTGGCCGGCCTGGGTATCACGGCGGGCTGCTTTGTACATATTGGAGCGGCAGCGGTCGGTCTCAGCGCGCTGCTGGCAGCGTCGGCAACCGCCTTCACGCTGCTCAAGTTGGTGGGTGCCGCCTATCTTCTGTGGATCGGTGTGCGGATGCTGTTTTCTCGCGTGGCGCTGAATGTACCGACACGGGTCGAGGCGGACGAGCCTGCACTCAAGGTGAACTGGAGGGGAGTTTTTCTGGGCGGGTTCTGGACCAACGCGCTGAATCCGAAAGTTGCGCTGTTTTTCCTTGCCTTTGTCCCCCAATTCATCGAGCCTGCGGCTGACAACAAAGCTTTGGTTTTTGTGCTGCTTGGCGTGTTGTTCAACATCAACTCGATTCCGATCAACTCCGGTTGGGCCCTGTTGGCCGCCTGGACCGCTCGCCGGGTCGACGTCGTGCAACGCGGCTTGCACTGGCTTGACCGCGTGGCCGGTGCCATGTTTATCGGATTTGGATTGAAACTGGCGCTGACCGACAATCCTGTGAACTGAAACCTTGTACGACAGACCGCAGTTACGAAAAGTGAGCCAGCTCGGTCCCCAACCAATGAAGACTATGCCCCATACCAACAAAATCACCCCCCAGGAAGCCCTGCTGCGCACCATTGAGCACCGGGAAATTTTTCATGACGAGATGTTGCACATCGTGCGACAGATCATGGGCGGCGAGTGGTCGCCGGTGATGATCGCGGCATTTGTTGCCGGCCTGCGCGTGAAAAAGGAAACCATCGGTGAAATCACCGCCGCGGCGCAGGTGATGCGCGAGTTTTCCACCAAGGTGGTGGTTGCCGATAAAACACATTTGGTGGACATTGTGGGCACTGGCGGTGATGGCTCACATACCTTCAATATCTCGACTTGTTCCATGTTTGTGGCGGCCGCTGCTGGCGCCAGAGTGAGCAAGCACGGCGGCAGAAGTGTCAGCAGCAAGAGCGGCAGTGCCGATGTGATGGAGTCGCTGGGGATCAATATCAACCTGTCACCCGAGCAAATAGCGCACTGCATTGCGCAGGTCGGCGTTGGCTTCATGTTTGCGCCGAATCACCACCCGGCCATGAAAAACGTGGCTCCAGTGCGCAAGGAAATGGGCATCAAGACGATCTTCAATCTGTTGGGGCCGCTGACCAACCCGGCCAATGCCCCCAATATTTTGATGGGCGTGTTTCATCCCGATCTGGTCGGTATTCAGGTGCGCGCGCTGCAGCGCTTGGGCGCCGAGCACGCCGTGGTGGTGTACGGCAAAGACGGCATGGACGAGGTTAGTCTGGGTGCGACCACGCAGGTGGGAGAACTCAAAAACGGCGAAATTACCGAATATGAAATTCACCCGGAAGATTTCGGCATGGTGATGGCCAGCAATCGTGCCCTCAAGGTGGAAACACCCGAGCAGTCCAAAGCCATGTTGTTGGGTGTGCTGGACAATGCGCCTGGCGCTGCCAGGGACATTGTGATTCTGAATGCCGGTGTGGCGTTGTATGCCGCCAATGTGGTGGATTCGATGGCGGCTGGCGTGCAGCGGGCACGGACCGCGATTGAATCCGGCGCAGCCAGGGCCAAACTCAGCCAGCTTGTTGAACTGTCCCAACAACTCAAAGGCGTCACGAAATGACCGATATATTGAACCAGATCGTCGCTGTCAAACGAGAGGAAGTTGAGTCAGCCTGCAAGCGAAAGCCGCTGGCGCTGATGCGGGCGGATGCCGAGTCCCGAGTTTTGACGCGCGATTTCATCGCTGCGCTGCAGATCAAAATCGCAACTGGAAAGCCGGCGGTGATTGCCGAAATCAAAAAAGCGAGTCCATCCAAAGGCCTGCTGCGGGACGAATTTATTGCAGCAGACATTGCACAAAGCTACGCTGAATGTGGCGCAGCCTGTTTGTCAGTGCTCACCGACATACAGTTCTTTCAGGGTTGCGTGGATTACCTGAAGCAGGCCCGCGCCTCCTGCCAGTTGCCGGTACTGCGCAAGGACTTTATGGTCGAGCCCTACCAAATTTACGAGTCGCGCGCCATGGGCGCCGACGCCATTTTGTTGATTGCGGCCATCCTGAATGACGCGCAAATGAAAGATTTTGAAGCAATTGCCCAGGGTCTGGACATGGCGGTGCTGGTGGAGGTGCACGATGCGCCGGAGTTGGCGCGCGCGTTGAAACTGAAGACCCCGCTGATCGGCATCAACAACCGCAACCTAAAAACCTTTGAGGTTTCACTGGAAACCACCTTGTCGCTGATGCAGGATGTGCCGAAAGACCGGTTGCTGATTTGCGAGAGTGGCATCCACAGCCGTGACGATGTGCTGCGCATGGGCGCTGCTGGTGTCAATGCGTTTTTGGTCGGCGAGGCGTTTATGCGGGCAGTCGATCCGGGCGAAGCCCTGCTCGCGATGTTCGGCTAAAGCCATGTCGGGTACCACCCCGCTGCACCCGCAAAGCTCAGTGCTGATTGACCAATTGACGTTGGCGGACCCGGCTGCCTGGCCGGTGGCATCGGGTTGGCTACCGTTGGTGACGGAGTTTTTCGATTCCCAGGCGGGCCGCCATCTGGTCGGCTTCCTGCAACAGCGGTTGCAGGCGGGGGCCGTCGTGTTTCCGCCGCAGCCTTTGCGCTCACTGTACCTGACGCCGCCTGAATCGGTGCGGGTGGTGATCCTCGGGCAAGACCCCTACCATGGGCGGGGCCAGGCCGAAGGTCTGGCCTTTTCCGTTGCGCCAGGGGTGCCGGTGCCGCCTTCGCTGCGAAATATTTTCAAAGAGTTGCGGCGCGACTTGGGCACGCCCATTCCACAGTTTCCTGAGCCGGGCGGAAGCCTGGTGCGCTGGGCGCAGCAGGGCGTGCTGCTGCTCAACACCTGTTTGACAGTAGAGGAGGGTCAACCGGCCAGTCATGCCGGTCGCGGCTGGGAAGTTTTGACCGACGCCGTGATTCGCAAACTGTCGAAAGATGCCGCGCCAGCGGTGTTTATGCTGTGGGGTGCGCAGGCACAGAGCAAGCGAAACCTGATCGACGCCTCGCGCCATCTGGTGCTTATGGCCAACCATCCTTCCCCGCTTTCGGCGCTGCGCCCGCCGGCGCCTTTCATTGGGTGCGGGCATTTTTCCCAGGCACGGACTTGGCGCGAGCAGCACAAGGTAGCTGGCAGCCCTGCGTCAAGCCCGTAATCTGTGCCCATTGTCGAGCCACCAGCAGGCTGTTCCAAGTCCGCGGTCCTACTTCGTGGCATAATCCGAGGTTCACATAGGAGAGGTGGCCGAGTGGTTAATGGCAGCAGACTGTAAATCTGCCCTCTTACGA
>JBAXBQ010000052.1:0-23332 GCA_037141865.1 Comamonadaceae bacterium
TGGCCTCGGACACGCGCTTCTCGATATCGGCAGTCGTGTACGGCGGCTGGTTGACCCTGATCATTTAACTCGACTGCCCGGAAGCAGCCAGTCGCGACGACCGTCGGGTTACGCCACCCTGCCGCCCTTCAAGCCGAAATTCCTATGGCAGCAATAGTGAACCAATGGCACTCGTGACAGACCGGTTTGGCCAACGCAGTGGCTTGGGCTGTGTTGGCGACCGATTTGTGCGCATTTGGCAGTATGAGAACGCCGACACTGCCCAAGCCACTGCCCTCCCTGCAGTCGCAAAAATTCAGACTTCGCCAAACCGGATCAAGAGTTGCCAAAACCACCACCCCCCGGCGTGCGGATCTCAAACACATCACCGGCCTGCATCTCGGCCTGACCGATGTGAGCCAGTTCTTCAACCCGCCCGTCGGCGCGCAGCACGCGGTTGACGCCAACCTGGCCCGGCTGCCCACCGGCCACGCCAAAGGCACCGTGCAGACGCCCGTTGGACAAGATGCTGGCCGTCATGGGCTCCAGGAACCTGACGCGCCGCACACCACCGTTACCACCGTGCCATTGACCCTTCCCGCCCGAGCCCTGGCGGATTTCATAACTTTCCAGCCGCACCGGAAAACGAAACTCGAAGACCTCCGGGTCGGTCAGGCGTGAATTGGTCATATGCGTTTGCACGACGTCGGTGCCGTTAAAACCAGCGCCGGCACCGGAGCCACCCGAAATCGTTTCGTAGTACTGGTAGCGTGCGTTGCCAAAAGTGAAGTTGTTCATGGTGCACTGGCTGGCCGCCATCACGCCCAGGGCGCCATACAGCGCATTGGTGATGCAGCTGGAAGTTTCCACGTTGCCCGCCACCACCGAAGCCGGCGGATTGGGGTTGAGCATGGAGCCCGCGGGAATGATGACTTGAAGCGGCTTCAGGCAACCCGCATTGAGCGGAATGTCATCATCGACCAGCGTGCGAAACACATACAAGACGGCCGCCATGCAGACGGCGGTTGGTGCGTTGAAGTTGTTGGTTTGCTGGGGCGAAGTACCGGTGAAGTCGATCACCGCGCTGCGCTGCAAGGCGTTGACGCGGATCGCCACCTGGATCTGCGCGCCGTTGTCCAGCGGCAGTGTGAACTCACCGTCTTTCAGTCGCATGATGACCCGTCGCACCGATTCTTCGGCGTTGTCCTGCACGTGGCGCATGTAAGCCTGCACCATCTCCAGACCAAAGTCGTCAACCATTTTGCGCAGTTCCTGCACGCCTTTTTCATTGGCGGCAATCTGCGCCTTCAGATCGGCCATGTTCTGCTGCGGGTTGCGCGAAGGGTATTCTCCACTTTTGAGCAGCGCCAGCATCTCGGCCTCGCGCAGCACGCCACGGTCCACCAGTTTCACGTTGTTGATCTGCACGCCCTCTTCCTCGATGCGTGTCGAAAACGGTGGCATCGAGCCAGGGGTGGTGCCACCAATGTCCGCATGATGCCCGCGTGAGCCGACATAGAACGTGGCACTCAGGTTCTTCGCATCCAGGTACACCGGCGTAATGACGGTGATATCGGGCAAATGCGTGCCACCGTGGTAGGGGTCATTGAGCACGTAAACGTCACCCGGGCGCATGCTGGCGGCATTCTCACGCACCACGGTCTTGATGCTCTCACCCATGGAGCCCAGGTGCACCGGCATATGCGGCGCGTTGGCAATCAGATTGCCCTCGGAGTCAAACAGCGCACAGCTGAAGTCCAGCCGTTCCTTGATGTTGACCGAATAGGCGGTGTTTTGCAGTTGCAGGCCCATCTGCTCGGCAATGTTCATGAACAGGTTGTTGAAGACCTCCAGCAGCACCGGGTCGACAGCGGTACCGGCGGCAAACTTGACAGCACGCTGAATCCGTCTGACCAACCCCAGATGATCAAGTTCGGTCAGCATTGCCTCCCAGCCAGGTTCCACCACGGTGGTAGCGTTCTTCTCGGCGATGATGGCCGGTCCGGCAATGTTGTCGCCCGCTTGCAGGTCTTCGCGCACCACCAGCGCCGCATCCAGCCACTGACCGCCGCAATACATCTTTACTGTTTCACGCACCGCACCACAAGCCTGCAGGTCGCGTGGCGCATGCAGCGTGTGGCGTGGCTCGGTCGGGGCATCGCCGGCAATCACAGCTTCCACTGACACGGCCTCCACAATCAAGGCCTTGCCCTGCATCAGGAACGAAAAACGCTGTCGGTAGGCGGCTTCAAAACCATCTTCTATTTGCGCCACGATCGCCTGCGGGGTGGACGCATCACCGTGCGGATACGCAACTACCAGCGCGGCATCGCTGCCCTCGTAGCGCACATGCACACGCCGGTGCGTCGTGACGCCACCCTGGCTGACCCGCTGACGCATCAATTCGCCCTGGGCCGTCGTCGCCAATGCACTTAGTTGCGCCGCGATCCTGGAAACAGCATCGATGTCAAGCTTGAGTTCTACCGCCTGCTCCCGAATCAGGCTTTGGTCTGCCAAGCCCATGCCGTATGCACTGAGGACACCCGCCAATGGGTGCACCAAAATGCGTGTCATGCCTAATGCATCGGCCACCAGGCAGGCATGCTGCCCACCGGCACCGCCAAAACATTGCAAGGTGTAGCGCGTCACGTCATAACCGCGTGCCACCGATATTTTCTTGATGGCATTGGCCATCTGCTGCACAGCAATGTTGATAAAACCCTCTGCCACATCTTCGGCCGCACGACCGGTTTGCGCCGCCAGTACGTCAAATTTTTCATGTACTACCTGGTCATCAAGCGCCTCATCCCCGCCAACTCCAAAAACTTTGGGAAAATAGCGCGGCTGAATCTTGCCTAGCATCACATTGGCATCGGTTACCGCCAATGGCCCACCCCGGCGATAACTGGCCGGACCCGGATTGGCTCCGGCACTTTGCGGCCCCACTCGAAAACGCGAACCATCAAACGCCAGAATCGAGCCGCCACCAGCCGCCACCGTATGGATGCTCATCATCGGTGCCCGCATCCGCACGCCGGCCACTTGCGTTTCGAACTCACGTTCAAACTCGCCGGCGTAATGCGATACATCGGTCGAGGTGCCACCCATGTCAAAGCCGATGACTTTCTCGATGCCCGCCATCTCCGCCGTGCGCGCCATGCCCACGATGCCACCGGCCGGGCCGCTCAAAATCGCGTCCTTGCCGGCAAAGGCGTGGGCATCGGTCAGGCCGCCGCTTGATTGCATGAAAAACAGTTTCACACCCGGCATCTCAAGTGCCACCTGCTGCACGTAGCGTTTGAGCAGCGGCGACAGATAGGCATCCACCACCGTCGTGTCGCCGCGGCTGACGAACTTCATCATCGGACTGACCTCGGACGAGGTGCTGATCTGCGTAAAGCCTAGCTCTTGTGCGATTCGTTTGGCCGCCAACTCATGCGCGGTATAGCGGTAACCGTGCATGAAAACGATGGCAACACTGCGCAGACCTTTTGTGTAGTGCGCCTGCAGCTCATTGCTCAACAGCACCTCATCAAGCGGTGCAATCACGTCACCGTGCGCACCAATCCGCTCCTGCGCTTCAACGACGGCGCTGTACAGCAGTTCGGGAAGCTGGATGTTGCGCTCAAAAATGCGGGGCCGGTTCTGGTAGGCGATGCGCAGCGCATCCCGAAAGCCGCGCGTCGTCACCAGCAGGGTCGGCTCGCCTTTGCGCTCCAGCAGTGCGTTGGTGGCCACGGTGGTGCCCATCTTGACGCAAGCCACCTGCTCCGGTGTGACAGGCTCACCGGCTTGCAGCCCCAGCAGGTGCCGGATGCCGGCCACCGCTGCATCCCGGTATTGTTCGGGGTTCTCGCTCAGCAGCTTGTGCGTGACCAAGGAGCCGTCCGGGCGCTTGCCCACTACGTCGGTGAAGGTGCCGCCGCGGTCGATCCAGAACTGCCAGCGTTGCGTGCCGTTAATTTCCATGGGTACTCCTACAGACTGGCGGCAGAGCGCGCCGCCTGGTCGTAAATGCCTGACAACAGCCGCAACAAGCGGGCCAACTCGCCAATATCGCGGTTCAGCGCGTCGTCGGCGTTCAGGGCATTGATCAGGCACGACTCGCGGATCTCGCGGTACCGTTCCACATGCTTGCGCCCTAGTTCGGTGGCGGCATAAGTCACGTCCTTACCGCTCTTGTGCGACGCCACTACCGCCAGGTTTTGCAGCTTTTTCAGTGCGTAATTGATCAGGTGCGTGTCTTCCACGTTCATGATGAAGCAGATGTCGGCCAGACGCTTGTTGCGGGCACGGTGGGTTACATGGTGCAGCACCAGCACATCGAGCGGTGTCAGGTCTTTCAGACCGGCCGCACTCATACAGTGCGCGATCCAACGGTGAAAGGCATTGCCGGCCACGATCAGCCCGAACTCAAACTCGCTCATCTCTGCGCTGCGGGGCGACACCAGATGGGCCGATGACACGATCGGTGGCGCATCCGCGTGCGGTACAGGCACCGCTAACTTGGGCGGGGATTTTTTGGTCATGAGCGAACTCCGGGTTGGCATCTTGCAGGCATGACGCAGATTGTAGGTAGTTCACTGACATTTTATCAACACTTTATTGACAATTAGGGAAAACACTGATGGGCCGACCGTCAATCTGACTTACATTCAACTAGCAATTTTTTTACCCGATCCAACCGGAGCTCTTTTTTATGAAACGTCGCCTGTTTGCCCTGACTGCCACCGCCGCCACAATCACACTATGCCTGTCCAGCGGTACTGCTTTGGCTCAAACCAAGTGGGACCTGGCCAGCGCTTACCCGGCCACCAATTTCCATTCCGAGAACCTGCAGCAGTTTGCCAACGATGTTGACAAGGCCAGTGCCGGCAAACTCAAGATCACCGTGCACGCCAATGCCGCACTGTTCAAGGCACCGGAGATCAAACGCGCCGTCCAGGGCGGACAGGCCCAGGCCGGCGAGATCCTGCTGGTCAATTTCCAAAATGAATGGCAGCTTTTTGGTGCCGATGGCCTACCCTTCCTGGCCGACAGCTACGACGAGTCGGCCAAGCTGTACAAGGCGCAAAAGCCGGCACTCGAAAAGAAACTGGCGGAGCAGGGCATCAACCTGCTGTACGCAGTGGCCTGGCCACCGCAGGGCATATACAGCAAGAAGCCGCTGGCCTCCGCGGCCGATTTGAAGGGCATCAAGTGGCGCGCCTACAGCCCCGCCACCAGCCGTATTGCCGAGCTGATCGGGGCGCAACCGGTCACAGTGCAGGCAGCCGAACTATCGCAGGCCTTTGCCACTGGCGTGGTCGAAGCCACCATGACCTCCGGCGCCTCTGGCGTCGACAGCAAGCTGTATGAGAACCTGAAGTACTACTACGACATGCAGGCCTGGTTGCCCAAGAATGCCGTCATCGTCAACAAGGCCGCGTTCGACGCGCTGGACAAGCCCACACAAGCCGTGGTGCTGAAGGCCGCGGCCGATGCTGAAACGCGTGGCGTGGCGGCCAGCAAGCGGGTCAATGTCGAATCCATCGACAAGCTCAAAGCCAATGGCATGAACATTGTGGTGCCGTCGGCCCAGCTGAAAGCCGACATGAAAAAGGTGGGCGACACCATGGTCAAGGAGTGGCTTGACAAGGCCGGCCCTGAGGGCAAGGCCGTGGTCGACGCCTTCAATAGGCCTTGAGTTACGCGGCAGGACTCTTCATGCGCAAGGCACTTGATACCCTGTACGACGGCGCTGCCGCATTGGCGGCGCTGTTCATGGTGGGCCTGCTGGTTATGGTGCTGCTCTCCGTGGGCGGTCGGCAGCTGAACTTTTATGTGCCCGGCACCGACGCCTATGCCGGGTACCTGATGGCCGCCAGTGGCTTTCTGGCTCTGGCCCACACGCTCAAGCGCGGCGAGCACATCCGAGTGACCCTGATTCTGGCGGCGCTCACAGGCCACTGGAAAAAAGGGTTGGAGCTGTGGGCGTTGGCGTTTGCCTGCGTCCTGACCTCCTTGTTCGCTTTCTACTGCTGCCGCCTGTCCTGGCAGTCCCACACATTCAACGATATTTCGACCGGCAGCGATGCCACGCCCCTGTGGATGCCACAAATCGGCATGGCAGTTGGCACCGTGATCCTGGCGATAGCTTTTGTCGACGAACTGGTACTCGAGATCCGGGGCCAGCGCGTGGTGCAGAGCAGCGATGAGCCATTGCGCAATGAATAAAGCCATGAACCGACAAACGCCATGAATGACCTCGCCATTACCGTCGCCCTGCTGGTGTCCCTGCTGCTGATTCTGGGTAGTGGCGTCTGGGTCGGCCTCACGCTCACCGGCGTGGCCTGGATGGCGGTCACCTTGTTTTCTTCCCGCCCGGCGGGTGACGCCATGGCGGTCACGGTATGGGGTTCCAGCAGTAGCTGGACCCTGACCGCCCTGCCGCTCTTTGTATGGATGGGCGAAATTTTGTTTCGAACCCGATTGAGTCAGGATATGTTCAAAGGCCTGGCGCCCTGGGTCCAAGCTCTGCCCGGGCGGCTCTTGCACACCAACGTGATCGGCTGCACCATCTTCGCCGCCGTGTCGGGCTCCAGCGCCGCCACCTGCGCCACCATCGGCAAGATGACGCTACCCGAACTGACTCGGCGTGGCTACCCTGACCACATGGTGATTGGCACGCTGGCAGGTGCCGCTACGCTGGGCCTGCTGATCCCGCCATCCATCATCATGATCGTCTACGGTGTAGCGGCTGAAGTATCGATCTCCAAGCTGTTCATTGCCGGCGTGCTGCCGGGCATCATGCTGGCCTGTCTGTTTTCTGGTTACATCATTTTTTGGGCGCTACGCCACCCGGGGCAAGTGCCCGAGTCCGACGAACACACCACCTTCATGCAAAAAGTCGCCGCATCGCGCAGCCTCATTCCGGTGGTGCTACTCATCGCGGCCGTGCTGGGTTCCATCTACTCCGGCATCGCCACCGCTACCGAGGCCGCCGCCGTTGGCGTGGTGGGCTCGCTAGTCCTGTCCAGCCTGCAAGGCTCCATGAACTGGCCCACCTTTCGTGACGCCATCATGGGCGCCACGCGCCTGTATTGCATGATCGCGCTGATCCTGGCCGGAGCGGCCTTCCTGACGCTGGCCATGGGCTACATCGGACTGCCTCGTCATCTGGCCGAGTGGATCGCCACGCTGGGCTTGAGCAAGGCGCAACTGATCGTCGCGCTGTCGATCTTCTTCATAATTTTGGGCTGCTTCCTGGATGGCATCTCCATGGTAGTGCTGACCATGGGCGTGCTGATGCCCACGGTGAATGCCGCCGGAATCGATCCGATCTGGTTTGGCATTTTCATCGTGCTGGTGGTCGAGATGGCGCAAATAACGCCGCCGGTGGGCTTCAACCTGTTTGTGCTGCAAGGCATGACCGGGCGCCAGCTCACATGGATCGCCAGGGTCACCATGCCGATGTTCTTTTTGATGTGTGTGGCGGTGGCGCTCATCTATATCTTCCCGGGCATCGTCACCTGGTTGCCGCAGCAAATGAGCCAATAATCAGGCATGTTGTCAGTCCTCGCAATTTGTATCGGCGCCAGCATCGGCGCGCTGGCCCGTTGGGGCTTGGGCTTGTGGCTCAACCCGGGCGCTGTCATCCCGCTCGGCACCCTCGCTGCCAACCTGATCGGCGGCTATCTGGTGGGTGTCTGCATCGCCGTCTTTCAGGCCTTGCCCAATCTGGACCCGGTGTGGCGGCTGGCCCTGGTGACGGGCTTTCTGGGCGCCCTCACCACGTTCTCCAGCTTCTCGGCCGAAGTGGTTGGCATGTTAGGGCAACAGCGTTATGCTCTGGCGTTTGGCACGTCCGCCTTGCACCTGTTCGGCTCACTGCTGCTGACGGTGGCGGGCATTCAGAGCGTTACCTTTTTTGCGGCTTCCCGCACTTGATTGACCCGCTTACACCTCAAACTTGATCCCCTGCGCCAGCGGCAGTGTGGCTCCGTAGTTGATGGTGTTGGTGGCACGGCGCATATAGGCTTTCCACGCGTCGGAGCCCGATTCGCGGCCGCCGCCGGTTTCTTTCTCGCCCCCAAACGCACCACCGATCTCGGCACCGCTGGTGCCGATGTTGACGTTGGCGATGCCACAGTCGGAGCCACGTGCCGAAGTAAAAACCTCGGCCTCCCGCAGGTCCTGAGTGAAGACTGCAGAAGACAAACCATGGCCCACCGCGTTGTTCAGTGCAATCGCCTCATCGAAGCTGTCATAAGGAACCACGTACAAAATCGGCGCAAAGGTTTCCTGCAACATCGGTCCGCTCTGCGCGGCCATCTCGACGATCGCCGGGCGCACATAAAACGCAGCCGGGTCGCCCACTTCCTCGCGGCTGCCGAAGTGAACCTGAGCGCCGCTCTGTCGTGCCTGTTCCAGTGAACGCTGCATGGCGTCAAAAGCCCGCTGGTCAATTAAAGGTCCTACCAGCGTTCCCGAGGCCAGCGGATCGCCCACCGGCAGGCCCTCAAAAACTCGAATAAGCGCTGTCATCAAGGGCGCATAAATCGAGCGATGCACGATCAACCGGCGCAAACTGGTGCAGCGCTGACCCGCCGTGCCGGCCGCCGCAAATGCTACGGCGCGCACTACCAGCGCGAGATTGGCCGAGGGGGCAACGATGGCCGCGTTATTGCCACCCAGTTCCAGCAGGGAACGTTTGAAGAGAGTGGCGCAAGCTACACCGACAGCGCGGCCCATGGCGGTGGAACCGGTGGCGCTGACCAGTCTGACGTCCGGGTGCGACACCAGGGCTTGCCCAACCAGGTGATCACCGATCAACAATTCACTCAACCCCGCCCCGTCCAGCCCCTGCGCTTGGGCTGTCTGCAACAACAAGCCGTTAAGTGCCAGCGCCGACAAAGGTGTTTTTTCAGACGGCTTCCACACCAGCGTGTTGCCGCACACCAAAGCCAGGGCGGCGTTCCAGGCAAACACCGCCATCGGAAAATTGAATGCTGAAATAATTCCCACCACACCCAGCGGATGCCAGGTTTCGAGCAATTTGTGCTCGGGCCGCTCGCTGGCGATGCTCAAACCATAGAGCTGGCGCGACAAGCCGACCGCAAATTCACAGATGTCCACAACCTCTTGAACCTCCCCCAAACCTTCCTGCACGATCTTGCCGGTCTCCAGCGTGATCAGGCGGCCCAAGGGTTCCTTGTGCCTTCGCACGGCTTCGCCGAACGCGCGCACCAGCACACCGCGCTTGGGCGCCGGCACCTCACGCCAGCTCAGATAACGGGTCTGGGCGCGCGCAATGGCGGTATCAAGTTGCGCCTGCGTGCTGACAGCGACGCGCACCAGCAAGCTGGCGTCAATCGGCGTGCAGACCGCCAGTCCGGTGGGGTTGTGCTCTGGCGGCGCAAGGTCCAATGTCTTGAAGATGGCCTGGACATCCGTGGTGTAAGTCATGCCGTGCTTTCGAACAATATTGGGTTACATGCCTTTGAATAAACCCGCGTAACTGCGGCTGACTTCGAGTTTTTCGCTGTGACCACGCACGCTCACCAATTGGCGGCCGCGCTCGTCGCGGCTAACACCAGCGATCGCCTTGATATTGACCAGGGTGGAGCGGTGGATTTGCCAGAATAACTTCATGTCTATTTCTTCCACCAGTTCCTTGATCGGCTTGCGAATCAGCGCTTCCATGGTAGCGGTCTGGACCCGGGTGTATTTTTCATCCGAGATGAAAAACAGTATGTCTTCCAGCGGAATCATCTGAATGGTCTGGCGCACGCTGGCTTGGATCCACTGCAGCTTGGGTGGACTTTTTGAATTAATTTGTGCTGCCAAGCGTTGCAACAATTGCTGCATGTCAGGCGTGTGGGTGGGCAAGATGGATGGCGTCCCGTCAGCGCCGCTACCATCCTGGCGCGCCCGCTCGGCCCGGCGCTGCTTGATGCGCTCCACCGTCAACAGCAGACGCCCGGGCTCAGCCGGTTTGAGCACGTAATCAACCACGCCCTGCTCAAAGGCTTGCACCGCATACTGGTCATAGGCAGTGATGAAGACAATCTCGCAACCGGGCCAGCCATCGGCGTCTTCATAGGTGGCAAGCTGGGCGATTTGCCGCGCCGCCTCAACGCCGGTGAGTACCGGCATGCGAATGTCCAAAAACACCACGTCGGGGTGATGCTGCTCGGTCAGTTGCACCGCTTCTTGACCGTTTTTGGCTTCGGCCACGATCTCCAGCTCCGGCCACACTTCGCTCAGGCGAGCGCGCAGCTGTTCTCGCATCAGACGTTCATCATCGGCAATCAAGGCACGTGGCATGTCAGGTCTCGCTGTTCAGGTGTGCGACATAGGGCACCGTGATGGTGACCGAGGTACCACCACCGGTCGTCTCCGTCACGCTCAGGCTGGCCTTGTTGCCATACAGCAAGGCCAACCGTTCCCTGATGTTACTCAATCCAATGCCGGTACCGGCGGTTGCCGCCTTGCCAAAACCCAGGCCGGTGTCGGCCACGGTGACCGCCAGTTTGCCGTGCACTATTTCTGCGCTTACCGTCAATTGCCCGCCGTCGGCTTTGGGTTCCAGCCCGTGCTTGATCGCATTTTCCACCAGGCTTTGCAGCATCATGGGTGGAAACTCGGCAGACAGCAGGCCGTCGGCCACGCGCACCTCGGTCTGCAGGCGTTCTTCCATGCGCACTTTCAGAATTTCGAGGTAGGGGCGAATCACCGCCAGTTCGCGGCCCAGGTCCCGCGTACCCTGGGCGTTGGCCTCGCGCATGGTGGGCATGGTGGCGCGCAGCAAGGCAATCAGGTTTCTTTGCATCTTGCCGGCTCGCGCCGGGTCGGTTTCGATCAGGTGTTCGATGCTGGCCAGGGTGTTGAACAGAAAATGTGGCTCCACCTGCGCTTGCATGGCGGCCATGCGCGCCTCTATCACCTGGCGCTTCAACGACTCGGATTCGGCCACTTCGGTGGCTTGTGCGGCTTTGGCTTCGGCCTGAACCTTGCCTTTGTAGCTGAATTTGACAATGATGGAGAACAGGATGAACCACATGGTCAATGGCATCAGTGGCTCACCAAACTTGTGCCGAATGATCTGCGGTCGCTGCTCATCGGCAGCCGCTTCGGCCGCATCTGCAGCCTCTTGTCTGGCCTCTTCCAGCACCGCCAGAAGTTCCCGACGCGCCTCTTCAACCGCATCCTTGACGGCCTGGGTGTCGGCACCGGGTGGCAGGTTGATGGTCACCCCGGAGGCGCTTGCCGGCGCCTCGGGCAACGGTGCTTCAGACGCTGGCAAAGCGGGCGATTTGGAGCGCGCGCTGATGTGCACGCCGCGCTCATCAATTGAAATATCGACGCCATCGCCATCGCCTTTTTTTGCCCCGTCCGATTTGAACTTGAATACCTGAGGTGTTTTGCTCTTCGGCTTGGGGTTGTCGTTGGCCACAACTTCAGAATAAGTCCAGCTGAACGGCGGTATGTCGTGCAGGATGGCCACAGCAATGATCAGTAGCAGCGCCAGGACAAAAAAGCGCTTCCAGCTGATGCTCACCAACCAGGCCGCATAAACGTGAAAAGCTTTCAGGCCAGCGCTATAGGCTCGTGACCATCGACTGGGGCTGACTGGCGAGCTGGTTTCGTTGTTCATCATGGCAGTTGGCGGTAGAGTGGCTTGAATGGCCCAACTGTACGCAATAGACAGGTAATCCCGCCAGCCTGAAGCGATGCACCGCAAAAACGACAGACAGGTTGCAAGTCGGCGCGACACGCCGCGCGGCCCGGCTTTACCCCGCCTTTGCAAAAAGGCAATTTGAGCCAAAAGTGCGTGGCTCTTGCTGAAGTATGCTTACGCTTCGCGGAGCGTGTGCAGCTTCCGCCCCGCAGACAAGGCCACCATGAACGTATCTCGACTCACTTCACACATCATTTGTGGGCTCGCCGCTGCGTTACTTTCAGCCTGCACTGGCAAGGCCGATGTCGCAGCGCCAACATTACCGAGCAGCGCTCCGACTGGCGCTGCGTCAGCCCCCGGCGCACCCGTGACGGTAACCACGGTGCGTGCGCAAAAGCGCGATTTGCCAGTGTTGCTCAAGGCCTCTGGCATCGTCACCCCCCTGACCAGCGTCGATGTCAGACCCCAGGTTACCAGCACTGTGAGCCAAGTCCACATTCGCGAAGGTCAATTTGTCAAGGCCGGCGAGCTGTTGTTCACCCTTGACGCACGCGCGGACGAAGCCAACGTCGCCAAGGTCCGGGCGCAGCTCGCCAGGGACCATGCTGCACTGGCTGACGCGCAGCGGCAACTGGTAAGGGCCCGGCAGCTTTTGTCGCAAAATTTCATTTCACAAGGGGCTCTCGACACCAATCAGGCGCAAGTCGATGCTCAATTGGCAGTCATTGCCTCGGATCAGGCCGCCATAGACGCGGCCAAAGTTGCGCTTTCCTATGCCCGTATCACGGCGCCAAACGCCGGGCGGGCTGGCGCTATCGGTGTTTATCCGGGCAGCGCTGTGCAGGCTAACCTGACCACCTTGGTGACGATCACGCAGTTGGACCCTATTGCGGTTGCCTTCAGCATCCCGCAGCGCAATCTCCCTGACGCGCTATCAGCCCTCAAAAACGGTGGTGCAGCAGTAAGCGCAGTGCTGGCGGATGCTGCTGGCACCTTCAGCGGACGGCTGAAATTTGTCGACAACGCCGTCGACGCAAGTTCAGGATCAGTCAAAGTGAAAGCGGTATTTGACAACCGGGACGGCAAACTGTGGCCCGGCGCTTTCGTCGAAGTTTCGCAAACTGTGAGCACTCTCAAAGATACAGTGGTAGTGCCGCTGGCTTCCATCATTCAAAGCGCTCGCGGAACCATTGTTTTCATCAAGGCAGACGGCAAGGCCTTGTTGAAACCGGTGGCGGTTTTGTACGCCCAGGGCGACGACGCGGCCGTCAGTGGCGTCAATGCGGGTGATGCCGTCGTCCTGGTTGGCAAGCAAAACCTGAGACCAGGCTCACCCCTGATCGAGCGCAGCGCAGGCGTTGAATCCGTGAGCGCAACGCCACCGGCGGCGCCATGAACATCTCTGAAATCTTCATTCGCCGACCGGTCATGACGGTCCTGCTGAACGTGGCTGTGGTGCTGGCCGGTGTCATCGGTTTTCGCAACATCCCGGTCGCGGCGCTGCCGAGTTATGACACCCCGGTCATCAATGTGTCGGCTCAATTGGCTGGCGCCAATCCGGAAACCATGGCCAGTTCTGTGGCGCTGCAACTGGAAAAGCAATTTCAGACGGTGCCCGGACTGAAAACCATCAGTTCAAGCAGCACGCTTGGCAACACCTCGCTAACCCTTGAGTTCGACGAAGGGCGGAACATTGACGCTGCCGCGGTCGATGTACAGGCCGCACTGCTGCGTGCCCAACGCTCCTTGCCGGTCGATATGACGTCTACACCCGCCTATCGCAAAGTCAATCCGGCCGACGCGCCGGTGCTGCTGATCGCGCTGACCTCGCCGTCTGTCAATCCTTCCGACCTGCAGGACTACGCCGAGCATTTGATTTCTCCCACGCTATCGACCATCGACGGCGTCGCGCAAGTCAGCATCTTTGGCTCCAAGCGTTATGCAGTGCGGGTCCGGGTCCAGCCCGAAGCACTGGCGGCGCGCAACATTGGGCTCGATGAATTGAGTGCAGCATTGCGTAGCGCAAACGTCAATACGCCGGTGGGTACTTTTGAAGGTCCACGCCAGACACTCACCCTGCAGGCGAACCGTCAACTCAAGAACGCGGCTGACTTTGCAAATCTGATCGTCAGCACGCGTGGCGGCAATCCGGTTCGCCTGAAAGATGTTGCGCATGTTGAAGACAGTCTCGAGACACTCAAGAGTTGGGCCACATTGAATGGCGAAAACTCGATCACGATTGCGGTGCAACGCCAGCCTGGCGCCAACACCGTGCGAGTGGTTGATGCAGTGCGTGCCGCGTTGCCCAAACTGCAAAGCCAGATGCCGCAGTCGGTCGCCATGACACCGGTCAATGACCGATCAGTCTCGGTGCGCGAAGCGCTGCGCGACGTGTCTTTAACACTGCTCGGAACGGTTGCATTGGTGGTACTGGTGATCTTCCTGTTTCTGCGTCGCTTTGTGGCTACCGTGATTCCGACATTGTCCTTGCCGGTCTCATTGATCGGCGCTGTCGCATTGCTGTGGGGCTTCTCTTACAGCCTGGACAACATCTCACTACTGGGTTTGACACTGGCTGTAGGCCTGGTGGTTGACGATGCCATCGTGGTGCTTGAAAATATCATTCGCCACGTCGAAAGCGGAGTGCCGCCATTTCAGGCCGCACTGCGCGGCGCGCGTGAAGTGGGCTTCACCATCATTGCAATTTCCACTTCATTGATTGCAGTTTTTATTCCTATTTTCTTTATGCCAGGGGTCATCGGACTTTTGTTCCATGAGTTTGCCGTGGTGGTCGGATTGGCGATTGTGGTGTCGGCATTCGTCTCGCTGACGCTGGTGCCCATGCTGGCCAGCCGATTTCTGACTGACGAAGCGCACAAGAAGCCGCCCGGCGCACTGGTTCGTATGTTTGAGCGGGCGTTCAACGCATTGCTGGCAGCTTACACAGGTGTACTCGACAGGGCATTGCGACATCGCAAGCTGGTGCTGGCCGTGGCGATTGGCACTTTCATCGCGACCGCCTGGCTGATTGCCATCATTCCAAAGGGCTTTTTTCCTGAGGAAGACATCGGTCAGATTCAGGTCTCTACGGAGGCCGGTGAAGACACTTCTTTTCCGGAAATGGTCAGACTGCAAGAGCGCGTGGCAGCAGTCTTCCGCAGCGACCCCAATGTAGCGAACGTCAGTTCCTTCAATGGCGGCAGTGGTGCTCAAAACACCGGGCGCATGTTCGTCACGCTGAAGGCGAGGGGCCAGCGCCAGCCGATGACCAAGGTGGTCGAAGGGCTGCGCCGAAAGTTGCGCGATGTGGCCGGCATCGCGGTCTTTATGCGCCCGATTCAAAATTTGCAGCTGGGCGGTCGGCAAAGCAAAGCGCAGTACCAGTACGTGCTGCAAAGCGTCCGGGCCGATGAATTGAATGGCTGGGCCACGAAGCTGCAGGACCGGCTTCGTTCCGATCCGATTTTTCGCGACATCACCAGCGATGTGCAGTTGCGTGGCCTGCAGGCGCAGCTCAAGATTGACCGCGACCGCGCCAATTCACTGGGGGTCTCCATTGACGCCATACGCACCGCTCTTTTCAATGCGTTTGGCGAGCGCCAGGTGTCGACCATTTATTTGCCCACTGACAGCTACCAGGTGATCATGGAAGTGGAACCCCAAGCCAAGCAGGATGAGGCGGCACTGGGAAATATTTATGTTCGGTCATCCACTGGCGCCATGGTGCCGCTGTCGAGCTTTACCACGGTAGAACGAACGGTTGGCCCGATGTCAATCAACCACGTCGGCCAGTTGCAGGCGGTAACCGTTTCGTTCAACCTGGCACCCGGCGCTGCTTTGGGTGAAGCAACGGCCAAGATTGACGCTGCCCGCGCTGCCATTGGGATGCCGACCTCGGTCATTGCCAGTTACGGAGGAGACGCCGCGGTCTTCAAAAGTTCACAGGGCAGTCAGGCGATCCTGATCATCGCGGCACTGCTGGTGATCTATGTCTTGCTGGGCGTGCTGTATGAGAGCTACATCCACCCCATCACCATCCTGGCCGGCCTGCCGTCGGCCGCAGTTGGGGCCCTCGCCACTTTGATGTTGTTTGGCCAGGACCTGACACTGATTGCCACCATCGGCATCGTGCTGTTGATCGGCATCGTGAAGAAAAATGCCATCATGATGATCGACTTTGCCCTGGATGCGCAGCGTCATCAGGGCATGACTCCGGAGCAGGCCATTCGTGAAGCCTGCATATTGCGTTTCAGGCCCATCATGATGACGACCCTGGCCGCCTTGATGGGCGCGATACCGATTGCCCTGGGTATTGGCGCTGGCGCCGAGTTGCGGCAACCGCTCGGCTTGGCGGTGGTGGGCGGTTTGCTGTTCTCGCAGGCCATCACCCTTTTCATTACGCCGATCATTTATCTCGCGCTCGATCGATTTAGCGGTCACGGGCCAGTCACCCAGTCAGAACTGCCAGATGGCACGAACCAAGCGGTGCCGTTGGCTTGATCGCCGACCATGTGCAATTGAAGGTATACCCCTTCAACCCAAATATGCGAACCACCGCCAGCAACAAGCTCCGTTCGCTGCAGCGTTTTACCTGTGGCTTGTTGCAATTCGTTTTCGGATCTCCGGTTGGCACTTTTCCTTTTTTTCAAGGGCTCATGGTTGCTATTTCCCGACCGATGGTTATTATCTTGCTTCATTGATTCATGCAGATTCAAACCTTGTCAATACAAACGGAGCTAAACAATGACAATACTAGTAGCCTACGTGCCGCGTCCCGAAGGTCAAGCCGCCCTCGACAAAGGCATTGAAATTGCCAGAAGTACCAAAGAACATCTGGTGGTGGTCAATGCCAGTCCCGGCGGCGCCAAGGAAGACCCCTCGCTGGCCGATGTTCAGGACTACGAGCGGGTGCAAGAGATGTTGGCAAACACCGGGCTGAGCGTAGAAGTCAAACAATATGTTCGGGGCAAGAACGCGGTCGAGGAGATAGAGTCGTTGGTTGGCTCGTTGCAGGTTTCCTTGCTCATCATTGGCCTGAGGAGACGCTCACCGGTGGGCAAACTGATTATGGGCAGCGTTGCTCAGGAGCTCCTTCTTTCCGTTTCCTGTCCGGTACTTGCAGTCAAATCGGCAGCCTGACCTGACCCCAGTCGCAAACCGGGCATCGGAGTTAACTGCCGACACAAAACAACACCGCGTTGTTAATCGCGAACACAGCGCCATCGGGCCCGATAACAGTGGGTGTATACGCTTCCCCGACGCCGCTGGTGAGTTGAATGCGTTCGGTGAACTGATTGCTGACCGTGTCCCATCGGTACAGGTATCCGTCTTCGTTGTTCACCAGCACAGACCGGGTCAGCGGATCGACCGCTGCGGTGTTGATGCACCATTCCCTGACGCCGCCGGGGTATTGCGGGTCAGGCGTTTGACCCAGTATCGTCAGCACTTCCTTCATGACCGCAATGCCAGCAATGGAATCGATCTGACTTTGGGTCGGATCCAGCACCGCAATCCGGTTCTGGCCGTCGCCGCTTCCTGAACCTGCGTAATTGTTGTACTTGGTCATCAGCAGATAGGTCGACGGTCCGGCGTACGAGGCCACCATCGACGCCGGCACGACCGAAGCTGTGTCATCCCAGCCGAAGGACCCGGGCGTTTTGGCCTGCGACAGCGTGCTGTCGAAATGGAGCAACCAACCGCGCGAGTTGTGATTGGGCGGACTCGATTCAAGCACGCCATAGAACACATCGCCGCTGGGTGCCACCGTTGGCGAGGAAGTGCCGTCGTCGTCAACCCAGGACGGCGCTCCGGTGATCGGATCGATCAGGCGCACGATGCCTTTGGTGGCCAACGTGGCGCTGTCCAATGCCAGCAGATAGCCAGATTGTCGAACACCTGCCGCAGCCGCAGTGTTGACGGCGACATAGACAATTCTGGAATCGTTGGACAAAGCCGGCGCGCAATTCATCACCACTTTGGCGATGCTGGTGTCATTGCTGGCTGCTTTGGCAGCGACCCAGGTTCCGGAGCCGTCGGCAGCAACCCGAGCCACGCCACTGACCAGACCGGCCGAATTGTTGCCACTGGCGATAAAGCCGAAAAAGATGTTTCCAGCGGCGTCCGCGGTGAGTGGCGTATTGATAAATACATCTGAGTCAAACGTGGTTGTTGCGGCGTTGTAGGCGCTGGCTCCGTAGAACACCACGGTTTGCATGGTTGCCGCGCCGGTGTCGGCATCGTTGCACCAAATCAACTTGCCACCGGCGCCCGGTGCATAGAAGCGGTTCGCCCCGGTAAGTGTTACACCATAGCTAGGGGTCCATCCATGACTGGGCAACATGTAATCGCTGTCGACCGACCACAGCAAGGCCCCACCTGCACCCGCATGAGCGTCAATTCTGAAGCCGTTGGCGACCCCGGTTTTCACTGGCACGATAACGGTATTTCTGGCGCTGACAACGGGCGAGCCGTAGTGGATCAGCAGATTTCCGTTGCTGTATTGTGGTTGCCGGTCGACCGCCGTTTTCCACTGGATGCGGTTCAGAGGCTGGGTCGCCACCGCACCCAGTGCCGTATGTTGCGAGTCCCTGCCAAAACCCCACCAGGCCGGACCGTTGACGCCAGGTGTGGCATTTGACGGCGGGTTGGCACCGCCCGACCCGCCGCCACAAGCGCTCAGTGTTGCGATGGAGGCGAGTGTCAGCAACACTTGCCGACGCGACACCGATGTAGCAGAAGGAACGGACAGCAACTCGTCAAGGTGGTGTTTGGACATGGTCGTTCAACGTCAATGATCGGACCGTCATCGGCTACGAAAATCTTAACCCAACCGCGGTTCCCTTTGCCAGTGACGGGCAATTGGGCAACCCACTGCGCGGCCAGTGGTCGACCCGTTTAAGCCGCAGCCTGTCTGGCAGCCAGCTTGATATTGATAGACTTCCGTCAATGATCGACACAGCAAAACAACATTCTCCCGGTATCGCCCAGTATCTCGGGCTCAAAGCCGACTACCCCGACACGCTGTTGCTGTATCGCATGGGGGATTTCTACGAGCTGTTTTTTGCCGATGCCGAAAAAGCCGCCCGCTTGCTCAACATCACCCTGACGCAGCGCGGCCAATCAGCCGGAGCGCCGGTGGTGATGGCGGGTGTGCCGTTTCATGCACTCGACACTTACCTGGCGCGGCTCATCAAGCTGGGCGAGTCGGTGGCCATTTGTGAACAAGTGGGTGAGGTCAATGGCAAGGGACCAGTGGAACGCAAGGTGGTACGTGTGGTCACGCCCGGCACCCTGACCGACATGGCATTGCTGGGCGACAAGACCGAGTCGCTCTTGTTGGCGGTGCACCAGGGCCCGCGCAACAGCTACGGCCTGGCGTGGTTGAGCGTGACACAAGGCGAACTGCAGTTAGCCGAGTGCGCACCCGATGAACTGGCGGAATGGGTAGCGCGCATCAGCCCCGGCGAACTGCTGTTCAGCGCCGGTGCAACGCCGACTTTTGAAGCACGCCTGCGCACTTTGCAAACCTCGGGTTCCATGTCTTTCACGCTGCGCCCTGATTGGCAATTTGACGCTGCATTGGGCCAACGCAAGCTGCTGGAACAACTTGACGCCGCCAGCCTGTCGCCCTGGCAGGCGCAGGAATTGCCACAAGCCCACGCGGCGGCAGCGGCGCTCTTGAGTTATGCCGAGCACACGCAAGGCCGTGCCTTGACGCACGTGCACAGCGTGCGGGTGCAACGCAACGACGAGTTGATCGATTTGCCGCAAGCCACCCGGCGCAACCTGGAGCTCACGCAAACCCTGCGCGGTGAAGACCAGCCAACGTTGTTTTCGCTGCTGGACACCTGCATGACAGGCATGGGTAGCCGCATGCTGAAGAACTGGTTGCTGGCACCCCGGCGCGAGCGCAACGAGGCCCAGCAACGACTGGACGCCATTGGCGCGCTGCGGGATGGACCCGCAGACACGCCGGGTGCCGGGCCCTGGCTCCAAATGCGCGAGCAGCTCAAGGGCAGCACCGACGTCGAACGCATCACAGCCCGTATCGCGTTGCGCCAGGTGCGCCCGCGAGAGCTGGTGGCGTTGCAGTTGACGTTGCACAAAACCAGGCTGCTGGCGCCCGTGCTGCGGGGACATGAGGCCTATCTGGCGCAAATTTCTGAACACCTGTTACCGCCCGCCGGTTGTGCCGAAATGTTGACGCTTGCCATCGACCCCGAACCGGCCGCCCTGGTGCGCGATGGCGGTGTCATCGCCACTGGTTTTGATGCCGAGCTGGACGAATTGCGCGCCATTCAAACCAACTGTGACGGCTTTTTGCTCGACCTTGAAACGCGTGAGAAAGCCCGTACCGGCATCGCGAACTTGCGTGTGCAGTTCAACCGTGTGCATGGCTTTTTCATTGAAGTGACGCAAGGGCAAGTTGACAAAGTACCCGACGACTACCGGCGCCGCCAGACACTTAAAAACGCCGAACGCTTCATTACCCCTGAGCTCAAAGCCTTTGAAGACAAGGCCCTGAGCGCGCAGGAGCGTGCCCTGGCGCGTGAAAAGTTCCTGTACGAGCAGTTGTTGGACCAGTTACAGGTATTCATACCGGCACTGACGCAAGTTGCGCGTTCACTGGCCACACTCGACGCGCTGTGCGCCCTGACCGAGCGTGCCCTGACGTTGGACTGGTGCGAGCCGCTGTTTGCCAGGGAGCCTTGTCTGGACATCACGCAAGGTCGCCACCCGGTGGTGCAGGCGCGGCTGAATGAAACCAGTGCCGGCGCCTTCATTGCCAATGACACGCACCTGGGTCCCAAGCAACGCATGCAGATCATCACCGGCCCCAACATGGGCGGCAAGTCCACCTACATGCGCCAGATCGCCGTCATTGTGCTGCTGGCCAGCATGGGCAGTTACGTGCCGGCAGCGGCTTGTCGGCTCGGCCCCATCGACGCCATTCACACCCGCATCGGCGCCGCCGACGACCTGGCCAACGCGCAGTCGACCTTCATGCTGGAGATGCTGGAGGCAGCCCAAATTTTGCACTCAGCCACACCCAACTCGCTGGTGCTGATGGATGAAATCGGCCGCGGCACCTCGACCTTTGACGGCCTGGCGCTGGCGTCAGCCATCGCCACCCAGCTGCATGACAAAACCCAAGCCTACACGCTGTTTGCCACACATTACTTTGAGCTGACCGAGTTCCCGGCGACCCACCACGCCGCCATCAACGTGCATGTGAGCGCCGTCGAGTCGGGTCGCGACATTGTGTTTTTGCACGAAATACAGAGCGGGCCGGCCAGTCGCAGCTATGGCATTCAAGTGGCGCGCCTGGCCGGTATGCCGGCAGCAGTTTTGAATCAAGCACGCCACACGCTGGAGGCGCTGGAAAGTCAGGCTACGCTGAATCACACGCAGGTCGATCTGTTTGCGGCGCCGCCTGCTGCCGAAAATGTGACTGTCAGTGTTGTCGAGACTGCGCTTGCGGCTATCGATCCGGACGCCTTGAGTCCACGTGAGGCGCTTGATGCGCTGTACCAGCTGAAGGCTGTTGCAGCAAAGGCCTAGCCTGCTCTTCATACATCGGCGGACTGCTGCGCAAGGCTATCCATTGCGGACTGAAGCCGAACCCCGGGTATTTACCTCTCTCAACCGGACTCCATCAACCTTCACCGCTGCATCGGCAAGAAAAGTTCCCCTCGGGCTGTGGCGCCACTGCACCCCGCTTTGGAAAGGTAAAAATTTCCCACAGCCACGCGGATCGGCGTACGATCCGCGGTTATTGGATTCCCTGCGACCTGATTACCTTCAGGAAGGCGCCCATGAGCACTGGTCACTCCTCCCATCCAGACAAATTTACCAGCCGTGTTACCTCATCGTCTGCGCTTGTGGCAATGGATGACAGACCTTTGTGCGAAATGTGCGGCGAGAATTTGCGAGCAAGGTGCCGCACGCCACACGGTAGACTGCCAGTTGAAGCGAAGGAAACCATGGACGTGCCATGAAGAAGCTAGTCGCCCTCTTCTGCTTTTTTCTCACGATTTTGTTGGCAGGTTGCCGGCCGCCAGTCGAAGAAAGGCCCCTGCAATACAGCGCAGTACCAACTGGCACGCAGATGCCTGTATACCGCTTGGTTCCGCATCCGCTCTACAACCCGCAAAAGATCTACGAAACTTTTCAACCACTGGTGGATTATCTGAACCGTGAGGTGCCTGCGGCGCACCTGCAGTTGGAAACATCGCGCGACTATCAGGCGTTCGAGAAAAAATTCCGCGCGCGCGAAGCTGAGTTTCTGATGCCCAATCCATGGCAGACACTGGAGGCGCAGAAGGTGGGTTATCACGTCATCTCGATGTGGGGTGACGCTGCTGACTTCAAGGGCATCTTCATTGTGCGCAAGGACAGTGGCATCACGGTGCCTGCCGACCTCAAGGGCAAAGTGGTGAGCTATCCTTCACCCACGGCGCTGGCTGCTGCCATCATGCCCCAGTATTTTCTGCACCAGAACGGCATCGACATCAACAAAGACATCCAGAACAGCTACGTAGGTTCGCAGGAATCGTCCATCATGAACGCCTATATGGGGCAGTCTGTCGCAGGTGCAACCTGGCCGCCCCCCTGGCGCTTGTTCCAAAAAGATCACCCCACCGAAGCCGCCGAACTCAAAGTGATATGGGAAACGCCTTCGCTGCTCAACAACTCCGTGATGGCACGCGACGATGTGCCGGTGGCGATTCGACACGGCGTCAAGCAAGCACTGCTCGACCTGCCCAAAACGCCGGAGGGCAAGAAGATACTGGCCGCAATGGAGACCGCGAGCTTTCATGCAGCCGATGATGCGAGCTATGACGTTGTGCGGGATTACATCAAACGCTTTGAGAAAGAGGTGCGCCCGGTAGAGCGCTAGTGATGTTCGACCGATTGACAAACCTACTGCTCGGCAACCTGCGCAAGCAATTGATAGTGGGCATGACGCTGGTCATCATACCAATGATGACCCTGTTCGTTTGGAGCATGACCAGTCGCGAGGTGGCCGAGGAGATCAAAAGCCATACCCAACAAGTAAGCGCGCTTGCTGAAAGCGTGGGGACCTCATCGGCGGTCTGGGTCGCGTCGCGCGATTACAGCGGATTGCAGGAAATCGTCTCAGGCATAGCGAGCTATCCCAGTCTGCGTTACGTCATCGTGCTTGACCTCAGGGGGCAGGTGCTGGCCCACACTGACCCAAGCAAAGTCGGGTTGTATCTAGACCTGACGCAACAAAAAGAGCGGACTTCTCTGTATCGAACAGCAAATCTGGTTGAGGTCATCAGCCGCGTCACCCTTTCGGGGGCTCCTATCGGATGGGTGCGCCTCGCGATAGACCGGTCGCATTTCAGCGACGAAGTTGCCCAAATTCAACGCGATGGTTTGGCATTTTCGCTGATCGCAACTTTGCTCAGCATCCTGATTGCCGTCCTGGCGGGTCGATACTTGACGCGTCGTCTCGCTGCGATCCAGCAGGTGGCAGATGCCGTAAATGCAGGGCAAGCAACTGCACGAGCCGTTCTGTCAGGTGATGACGAGGCGGCAAGACTTGCCCGTCAGTTCAACAGCATGTTGGATAGTTTAGAGCAGCGGGATAAACAGCTTCGTTCTTTCTATGAGTTTGACATTGTTGGGCTGGCGATCACTTCGCCTGAAAAAGGTTGGCTCAAA
>JBAXBQ010000053.1:0-22262 GCA_037141865.1 Comamonadaceae bacterium
TGAGTTTGACATTGTTGGGCTGGCGATCACTTCGCCTGAAAAAGGTTGGCTCAAAATCAATCAATGCCTGTGCGATATGTTGGAATATTCTGCGCAGGAATTAAACCGGTTGACTTGGTCGGAACTCACTCACCCCGATGATTTGGCTGCGGATGTCGAGCAATTCAATAAATTGCTGGCTAACGAGATCAATGGCTATAGCTTGGAAAAACGATTTATCAGTAAGTCTGGAAGATTCATCCCTTCATTATTGGTGGTGCGCTGCGTTCGAAAAGATGACGGTGCCGTGGATTATGTGACGGCCATGGTGCAAGACCTCACCGAACGTAAAAAATCCGAAGCGACATTATTGGCCAACGAAGAGAGGATGCGGGCCTTTTTCGATAACGTACCACTGGGCATCTTCTCATCCAGCCGCGATGGGAAATTTACCTATGTCAATCCCGCCTTGCCTACGATTCTTGGCTATGACTCGCGTGAAGAAATCATGGAAGTGGTGAATCGCACTTCGGTTGCCGAAACGCTTTATGCTGAACCCCCGCGCCGTCTGGAAATCATGAGGGAGCTGGATCAAGACTATAGCCATTGGAAGACTTTTGAGAATCGTTATCGACGCAAGGATGGCCAGATCATAGACGCCATTGTTTCTATTGGTGAGCGGCAGAATACCACCACGAAAG
Organism: Comamonadaceae bacterium; assembly: GCA_037141865.1. Classification (GTDB taxonomy): domain Bacteria; phylum Pseudomonadota; class Gammaproteobacteria; order Burkholderiales; family Burkholderiaceae_C; genus Rhodoferax. Next base: position 681 of record JBAXBQ010000053.1, read on the forward strand.
AGATCTTTTTCGATGGCATCGTCAGTGACATCACCGAGCGCAAGAAGATGGAAGCTATCCAAAGTTTCCTAGCAAAAACGACCAGCTCAACTTTGGGTGAATCGTTTTTTGAAGAGCTGGCACGCTACCTGTCGCAAAGTTTGGACATGTTCTATGTGTGTATTGATCGTCTCGAAGGCGATGGTCTGAACGCGACGACACTAGCCATCTGGTGCGACGACAAATTTGAAGACAATGTGACTTACGCATTGAAAGATACGCCATGCGGCGATGTGGTTGGTCAAAAAGTCTGTTGCTTCCCGGCCAATGTCTGCCAACATTTTCCGCACGATCAGATGCTGCAGGATCTATGCGCCGAGAGTTATATCGGCGTGACGCTCTTTGGTCACATTGGACAACCGATCGGGCTCATCGCGGTCATCGGGCGTGCGCCCTTGGCGAACCGTCCTCTGGCCGAATCGATTCTGAAGTTGGTCGCCATGCGTGCGGCAGGCGAGCTGGAGCGATTGTTCGCCGAAGAAGAAATCCAGCTCTCTGCCAATGTCTTCTTCCACTCACGCGAAGGTATCTTGATCACCGAAGCGGATGGCACGATCGCCCAGGTGAATGAAGCCTTTACCCGCATCACCGGTTACCGTCGCGAGGAAGTTGTTGGAAAGAACCCGCGCATACTGAGCTCTGGGCGTCATAGCAAGGAGTTCTATGCCACATTCTGGCTTGAACTAAGCGAAAAAGGGTACTGGACGGGAGAGGTGTGGAATCGCCGCAAAAATGGCGAAGTTTACGTCGAACTGCTCACCGTCAGTGCAGTAAGAAGCACGAAAATGGAAGGTAAAACCCTGCATTACGTGGCATTGTTCTCCGACATCTCTGCTCTCAAGGAGCACCAACATCAGCTAGAACACATCGCCCACTTTGACACACTGACCAATCTGCCCAATCGTGTGTTGTTGGCGGACCGTCTGCGTCAAGGAATGACACAAGCACATCGGCACAATCAGACATTGGCTGTGGTCTTTCTCGACCTCGATGGCTTCAAGGCCGTCAACGACCTTCACGGTCATGCTGTCGGCGACCAATTGCTCTTGATCTTGGCGACCCGCATGAAGCACACCCTGCGCGAAGGTGACACACTCGCCCGCATTGGGGGCGACGAGTTCGTCGCCGTGTTACTGGATTTGATCGACATTGAATCCTGTGTTCCGATGCTTAACCGATTGCTTACTGCCGTAGCTGAGCCGGTGCATATCGGCAGTCTGATGTTGATGGTTTCGGCCAGCCTGGGCGTCACTTTTCATCCTCAAACAGAAGACATCGATGCTGATCAATTGCTGCGTCAGGCCGATCAGGCCATGTACCAGGCTAAAGTGTCAGGCAAAAACCGCTACCAGATCTTTGACGCCACGCTCGACAGCAAGCTGCGCGTTCACTACGAAAGTCTGGAGCGTATTCGCCTGGCGCTTACAAAGGGTGAACTGGTTCTGCATTACCAGCCTAAGGTCAACATGCGCAGCGGTAAGGTTATTGGCGTTGAAGCGCTGATTCGCTGGCAGCACCCCGAGCGCGGGCTGCTGGTGCCAGCCACATTCTTGCCCGTGATCGAAGACCACCCATTGGCTGTTGCCGTGGGCGAATGGGTCATTGACACTGCGCTGACACAAATTGAGGTGTGGCATGCAGTTGGGACGGACCTGCCTGTCAGCGTCAATATCGGTGCGCGTCAGTTGCAACAAAAGGATTTTGTCATGCGGCTGCAAGCTATTCTGGCCTCGCATCCACAAGTCAATCCAGCCAGTCTGGAGCTCGAAGTGCTGGAAACCAGTGCGTTGGCAGATACGGTTCAGGTGTCGCAGGTGATTGAGTCCTGTGCCAAGATCGGCGTGAAGTTCGCCCTGGACGACTTTGGCACCGGCTATTCTTCGCTAACCTATCTCAGGCGATTGCGCGTTGCCCTACTCAAGATTGACAAGAGCTTTGTGCGCGACATGCTCGTCAGCCCGGACGATCTGGCCATTCTGCAAGGTGTGATCAGTCTCGCTGGCGCATTCAAGTGCGAGGTGATTGCCGAAGGGGTGGAGACGGTGGCACACGGCACCTTGCTGCTTCAAATGGGCTGCGAACTGGCCCAGGGCTATGGCATTGCCTGGCCTATGCCAGCGGCACAGATGCCGGACTGGGTAACCAATTGGCAACCCGATTCCGCCTGGTCTGCGCTTGCATGACATCGGAGCGCGAGACCTGGCTTAACCTGGAAATCGCGCCTGATATGCCCATTGAAGCAATTAAATCATGCACCAACATCGAACTGTCGTCACACCACAACAGGATCTCTTGAACCGTCGGTCACCAACCTGAGCGATAATTTTCGGAATGGAAACTCCTCCGAAAGAGCAAGCGAAAGCCGAGCCTAATTCGGTTCCGACTGCGGCGCCGGGAGGCGGGTCGGCGCAAGCTTCATTGTTCGCCGATATGCACCTGAGGGTCGGCAGTCAGGTGCACCTCGATCTTTCCATGGCGGCTTCTGGCGGACGCGCAACCACCACCGTGCTGGGTTGGCTCGAAGGTGTCAGCCTGATGGTGACAGCACCGCAAAGCGCAACCGGACACCGGCGACTGTTGGAACGCGAAAGGGTGCTGGTGCGCGCCTTTAATGGCAAGAGTGCGTTTGCCTTTCGCGCCACAGTGCTGAGTGCGGTACATCAGCCGTTTCAGTATTTTCATCTGAGCTTCCCTGATACGGTAGAAACCGTCGAGATCCGCAGTTCACCACGTTGCCGCGTGCGCTTGCCCGGCGTGATCAGTGTCGGCGGCAAGACGGTGGGACAAGGGGCTATTTTGAACATCGGGACGGCCGGCGCCTTGATTGAGACTGAAGAAACGCTGACCCAGGAGCAGGGTGTAATACAGATCACCTGCTCTTTCGAGTTGCACGGGGTCCCAGTGTCCTTGGTCCTGCATGCAAAGGTACGCGACACGAAAGGCGAGTCGGCTGGAAGCGACAAAACACACCATCAGTACGGCTTGGCGTTCGAGCAACTGCAACCCAATGACCGATTGATTCTTGGAAGCCTGGTTTGGTACCAGATGTATGAGCATCCAAAAAGCATAATCTGAGTGGCCAAGCCAAAGCGGTATTTGGAAAAGCGAATGGCGTTCAATGGCCACGCCTCAAATTATGCGCGCAAGCTGGACCCCCAGAGTGGGTGAGTCTGCCGTCGTTTTTGGTATCCCTTAACCGAGACAGTTCAACGGGCTTTCTTTGTCAGGTCTGATAGGTTCGGGGACATCAACGGCAGCCATCACCGTATCTACCAAGCTGGCCGAGCAAGGCACCACAGAACAAGAAACATTCGCCCTTCTAGCCCCCGGTACACTCTAGGCATTCCCACAGCAAGCCACAAAATGACCTACTGCGTCGCCATCAAACTCAACGCCGGACTGGTTTTCCTGTCCGACTCACGCACCAACGCCGGGCTCGATCAGATCAGCACTTTTCGCAAGATGATCGTCTACGAAAAACCGGACGACCGCTTCATGGTGTTGCTGTCAGCCGGCAACCTGAGCATCTCGCAGTCGGTGCGCGAGATTTTGCAGGTGGAGCAACTCAAGGAGCACGATGACAGTGAAGCGATCACCATCTGGAATGCCACAAGCATGTTTGACGCGGCTCGTGTGCTGGGTTCGGCCATTCGCCATGTCTACGACCGCGACGCCGCGTCGCTCAAACTGGCTGGCGTCGAGTTCAATGTGTCGCTGATTTTTGGCGGCCAGATCCGGGGCGAAGCGATGCGCTTGTTTCAGGTCTATGCGGCCGGCAACTTCATTGAGGCGACGACCGAGACACCCTACTTTCAGGCTGGCGAATCCAAATACGGCAAGCCGGTGCTGGACCGCGTCATTACGCCTCATACGCCACTGGACGAAGCGGCCAAATGCGCACTGGTCTCGATGGACTCGACGCTCAAATCAAATTTGTCGGTCGGTTTGCCGCTCGACATGGTGGTTTATGAAGCCGATGCATTCCAGACCGACAAGGTCGTTTGCATCGACGAAAACAACCCCTACTTCCGGATGCTGCACGGCAGTTGGGGACAAAAATTGCGTGAGGTGTTCGACAGCATTGAAGACCCGATGTGGAACGGCGAACAAACCGACGTGCCGCTCATGTTGCAAACAGGTCGGCACCGCCCCCTGAAAAAAATCACGACGCCCGAGGAAAAGCTGATCTAAATAGGCGTCTGACTCCCGTGTCCCTGATCGTCTTCTCCCACGCCAACAGCTTTCCTGCCAGCACCTACGGCGTTTTGTTCAAGAGCCTGAAGGCGCGCGGCTTCACGGTGAAAGCGATCGAAAAGTTTGGCCATGATGGCAACTATCCGGTCACCAACAACTGGCCGCATCTGGTTCAACAACTGATTGATTTCACCCAGGTCGAAATGCAAAGGACGGGTGACTCTGCCTATTTAGTCGGCCATTCTCTGGGTGGCTTTTTGAGTCTGATGGTGGCCGCAAGGCAGCCCGAGTTGGTGCGCGGTGTGGTGCTGGTGGACTCTCCCATTCTGGGTGGCTGGCGCGCCACCACGCTGGGTGTCATCAAGAGCGCACAACTGGTGGGTTCAGTGTCACCCGGCTCTGTCAGTCGTCAACGCCGCAACAACTGGCCCAGCCAGGCGGCGGCACTGGAACACTTTCGCCACAAGAAAGCGTTTGCCAGGTGGGACCCGCAGGTGCTGCAGGATTACATTGCACACGGCACCCATGACGAGGGTCGTGGACCCGAAAAAAAGCGGGTACTGAGCTTTGACCGGGCGGTCGAAACCGCCATCTACAACACCTTGCCCGACAATCTGGACCGCCTGTTTCGCCGCCATCCCATCAAGTGCCCGGTCGCCTTCATTGGCGGCATTGACTCGGCAGAGATGAAACAGGTCGGCATGAGCATGACCGAAAAAATTACCCACGGCCGCATCATGATGATCGATGGCAGTCATCTCTTTCCAATGGAAAAGCCACTGGCCACCGCTGCAGCCATTGAAGCCTCGCTGCTGAGCCTGCCGAGCCTGACCTGAGACTCGTCAAGCAGCCCAGGTGACGATGCCACTCCATGCAGTGACCAGAACGACCATACCAAAGACAATGCGGTAGTAAGCAAAGCCGGCAAAGCTGTGCGTCGCAATGTAACGCAGCAGCCAGCGGATGCACATCCAGGCGCTGAGGAAAGACACCACCAGGCCAACGCCGAACAGCGGCAGGTCAGCCAGTGACAGCAGGGCACGCTCCTTGTACAGGCTGTAAACACCGGCACCGATCAAGGTAGGAATGGCCAGATAAAAAGAAAAATCGGTGGCGGCCTTGCGGCTCAGCCCCAGCAGCATGCCGCCAATGATGGTGGCACCACTGCGGCTGGTACCCGGAATCATGGCCAGGCACTGTGCCAGGCCGACCTTCAGAGCGTCCAGCGGCGTCATCTGCTCCACCTCCTGAATGCGCGCCAGCGTCGGGTTGATCTGCTGGCGCCGTTCGGCCCACAAAATGATGAAACCGCCAATGATGAAGGTGCTGGCCACCACCACCGGTGTAAACAGATGCGCCTTGATCGCTTTGCCAAACAACAGGCCCAGGATGACTGCCGGCACAAAGGCAATGAACACATTCAAGGCAAAGCGTTGCGCCTGTTGTTCCGTTGGCAAGGCCAGCACCGTGTCGTGAATCTTCTGCCAGTAAACCAGAATCACGGCAAAGATGGCACCGGTCTGGATCGCAATGTCAAACACCTTGGCTTTGTCATCGTCAAAACCCAGCAGTGCACCGGCCAGAATCAGGTGCCCGGTGGATGAAATGGGCAAGAATTCAGTCAAACCTTCGACCACGCCCATGATGGCGGCTTTGATCAGCAATGCAATATCCAACAACTTCTCCAGAAAAAATGACCGGGCCTCAGAGGCCAATTTGGTAGAGCGCTATTGTCCACCGAACAGGCTGCTGTCCTGGGTGGATAAGATGATCTTCTTTCAACCTTCAAACTGCTTCTATGGTCTGGGACTATCCGCAACCTTTCACCCTGCCCGCCACGCCGCACAGCGATGACATTGATGGTTTGAATCACACCAACAATGCGGTCTACGTGCAGTGGTGCGAGAAAATTGGTTGGGCGCATTCGCAAGAGTTGGGTTTGAGTCTGGCCGACTATCAGCGGCTGGACCGCGCGATGGCGATCCGTCGCGGCGAGTACGACTATCTGCTGCCCACCCTACCCAATGACAAACTCACGCTGGCCACCTGGCTGACCGCCAGCGACGGCAAATTGACGATGGAGCGCCGCTTTCAGTTGATTCGCAACCGGGATCAGGTCACTGTGCTGCGCGGCCGCTGGGATCTGGTTTGCATCGAGCTGAGCAGCGGGCGGGCGCGCCGCATGCCACCCGAGTTTTGCACCGTCTATCTGGCAGCCATGGTGAGCTGATGGTCGACTTCAGCGGCGACGAAGCTCGCTCCTGGAGGCGGCGACTCACGTGCTGTTTTAGGCGTTTCGTCGCAAGACACGCGCAACTTGCAGCGCGACCCGGCACAGTCCAGCCATCACCCGACACACCAAGGACATCATCATGCTTTTTCAAATTCTCATCCACACCCCGCGCTGGGTCTGGCTTTTGCTGCTGGCTTTGCTCTGGCTGGGCTTAAGCCAGGCCGTTCCCCGTAGTGCTTCGCTCAGACGCATCACCTTCATACCACTGGTCATGACCGGCCTGTCGCTTTACGGCACTGTGGCAGCCTTCGGTGGCGACTCACAAATCCTGTTGATCTGGTTGGGCACCATGGCCTTGATGGCGACCGCTGTCATGCAACTGCCATTGCCTGACGCCTGTCACTACAACCCGGCAACACGCCGTTTTACCCTGCCCGGCAGCTGGGTTCCGCTACTGCTGATCCTGGGGATCTTCTTGACCAAGTACTTGGTGGGTGCCATCACTGCCATGCAGCCGGCGTTGGTAGTTGATGCCAACTTCAGCCTGGGTTTCAGCGCTCTCTACGGTGCCTTCAGCGGCGTGTTCCTGGCGCGTGCTGGTCGCTTGTGGCGGCTGGCCCTGCAATTGGGCCGACTTCCCGGCACTATAGTGGCGGGTGAATCGCGGCAAATGCAGCACGCACCAGCATTTTTCCCCAGGAGCCCAGAATGAATTCCACCGTATCCCCCGAAGACCTTGACCGACTGGCACGCAGGCGTGCCGGGCGAAAAATCGGCTGGTACATCCATGCCTTTGTGTTTATCTGTGTCAACACCGGCCTGGCTCTGCTGTCAACCTTCACAGGGCGCCACTGGGCGATTTTCCCGGCGTTTGGTTGGGGCCTGGGCTTGCTGATCCACGGCGTGGTGGTGTTTGCGGCTCCGCTGGGCAGCGGTTTTCGCGAACGGCTGGTGCAACAAGAGCGCGAGCGGCTTCAAAAGCAGCAGGATAAATCATGACTCTGATGGCGTCATCGACCGGCCGCCGATCGATGGCACTGTTGCTGGCACAACGCAGCTTGCCGGGGCTGACCGTCAACACCGTGATCGCCCTGGGCCTGAGCGCCTTTGGTGGCGGCGATTTTGGCGGCACTCTGGTCTACTCCCATTGCATTGGCATCAGCATCTGGTTGCTGATCGAGCTCGGGCAACGCTTCCTGATCACGAATCGCGCATTGCAATGGCGGCGCCTTTACCTGATCGTGCCGGTCAGTGTCACGCTGGGCTACTTCATGGGACTCTACCTTGCCGCCTGGCTGCTAAATCAGGAGATCGGTGGCATCTGGACCGAGCATCCGCGCCAGATCTTCGGCTTTCTGATCATGAGCTTGACGGCGGGTGGCGGACTGACCTATTACTTCATGAGCCGCGAACAACTGGCGTCGGCCCGTGAAGACATGGCCCACGCCAGCGCGCAGACAGAAGCAGCGCAGCGCCATGCGGCCGAATCAAAACTCCTGCTGCTGCAAAGCCAGCTGGAGCCGCACATGCTGTTCAACACGCTGGCCAACCTGCGTGCCCTGATTGGGGCGAACCCGACGCAGGCACAGGAGATGCTGGACCGGTTGGTGGCTTACCTGCGGGCCACGTTGTCCGCCTCGCGCGCTACCTCGCACAGTTTGCGTGCCGAGTTCGACCGCTTGCACGACTACCTGGAACTGATGAAGGTACGCATGGGACCACGCTTGCGGTTCACACTGGATCTGCCCTCTGAACTGGCGGAACTTGTGATGCCGCCCCTGCTGCTACAGCCTTTGCTGGAAAACGCCATCAAGCACGGATTGGAACCCAAGGTGGAAGGCGGCAGCATCACGGTACGGGCGCGCCAGGCCGATGGACGGCTGATGCTCGAAGTGCTGGACACCGGCGTCGGCCCTCCCCCGGACCATGCCAGCGCGGACGGATTCGGCTTGACGCAAGTGCGCGATCGTCTGGCTACCGCTTATGGTCAGCAAGGTTCATTTGCATTGGTTGCCGATCACACCCTGGGCACCCGAGCCAGCGTCACTTTTCCTTGCCAGACCTGAACCACCCATGCACAAAACAGGCACCCCAACCGCGCTGATTGCCGAGGACGAACCGCTGCTGGCAGCCGCGCTGCAAGCCGAACTGGCACTGGCCTGGCCCGCGCTAAATATTGTTGCTGTGGTCGGTGACGGCAGGTCTGCTGTGACGCAAGCGCTACGGTTCAAACCGGAGGTGCTGTTTTTCGATATCCGCATGCCGGGACAGACCGGGCTGGAGGCCGCCGCCGAACTGGCGGACAGTTGGAACACCGATGCCGTTACCGGTACGCCGTTCCCGGCGCTGGTGTTCATCACCGCCTATGACCAGTACGCCATGGCCGCCTTCGAGGCTCAGGCGATGGACTACCTGCTCAAGCCGGTGCAAGCCGCCCGGCTGCAAAAAACCGTGTCAAAACTGCAACTGGTCCTCGCCAACCGGACGCAGGCGGCCTTCAATTTCGAGACCACCCTGGGGCAACTGCGTGGTCTGCTGAGCGCACCGCCCCAACCCACGGTGACGCCGCTGAAAATGATCCAGGCCAGTGTCGGCAGCGCCATCCGTATGGTGCCGGTAGCAGACGTGGTCTATTTCGAAGCCGCCGACAAATACGTGCGAGTCTTGACTACAACCCATGAATACCTGATTCGCACAGCGCTCAAGGAGTTGTTGCCACAACTCGATAGCAACGCCTTCTGGCAAATCCACCGCGGCACGGTGGTCAGTGTCGATCGCATTGAAACCGTGACACGCGACGAAGCCGGCAAGCTCAGTGTGTCACTGCGCGGCAGGCCAGAGAAGCTGCCGGTGAGTCGCCTTTACGTTCATCTGTTCAAAGCCATGTAGCTATCTTGACGCCAGGTGAACGCTGCCTTGCTACCATCGGCGGTTCATGAAAAGCACTTCTCCACAATTGATCGTTGACAGCAAGCACCCCAACTTCACGTGGGTGGACGGCCTTGTTTTGCTGTCCCTTTTTGGAGTGCTGTGGAGCGTCCTGCACTTTGGTCAAGACATGCTGGTGGCCTTTGACCCGGCAAGCGTTCCGGCACTCGACTTTTCAACCGGGCAAATTCCTTACTATGCCGGCCGCACGCTGCTGCGCATGTGGATTGCATTCTGTTTTTCTTTGGTTTTCGCTATTTCATTGGGCTATCTGGCAGCCAAAAACAACTCGGCGCGGGCTGTCATTCTTCCGGCGCTGGATGTTTTGCAATCGGTGCCGGTGCTGGGCTTCCTGTCGGCTACGGTGGCTGGCTTCATGGCACTTTTCCCCGGCAGTCTGCTGGGTGTGGAGTGCGCGGCCATTTTTGCCATCTTTACCGGCCAGGTCTGGAACATGGCATTTGGCTTTTACCATTCCATAGTCACCATTCCGAGTGATATGCAAGACGCGGCGTCAAGCTACGGGTTGAGCCGATGGCAGCGTTTTCGCACCCTTGAATTACCGGCCTCTGCGCACAGCCTGATCTGGAATTCAATGATGTCGTTTGGCGGCGGCTGGTTTTTTGTGGCGCAGAGCGAAGCCATCAGCGTCATGAACAGAGACATCAAGTTGCCAGGACTGGGTTCCTACATGGCCAGCGCGATTGAAAGAGGTGACAACCAGGCGGCCCTGCTGGCAGTGGTCGCCATGCTGGTGCTCATTTTGATGAGTGATCAGCTGGTCTGGCGACCGCTGCTGGCTTGGGCCGACAAGTTCAAGATTGAACTGACCGAGTCCGGCCTGCCGCCGACCTCGTGGGTCTACAACCTGCTGCGCGGCAGCTATCTTTTCACCTGGCTGGGGCTGCGTGTCTGGCAACCACTGCAAGACGCGCTGGATCAAACCATCAGGCGACTCAAGCCAACCAGGCGGGTAAAACCCGATGCGGTGAACTGGCCGCTTCGGCTCGCCGGGCTGGCGTTCGCCGCATGGCTCGGCTACGAGGTCATCATCGGCGTTTTTGCTGCGATTGCAGCACTGCACGGGGCGCTCACCGTGGCGACCTTGGGGCACATCGTCTGGCTTGGTTTTTTGACCTTGCTGCGAGTGCTGGCCATGACGCTCTTTGCGACACTGCTGTGGACACCGATCGGTGTCTGGATTGGTTTTCAGCCGAAGGTGGCCCGGTTTACACAACCGCTGGCACAAATCGGGGCCTCGTTTCCGGTCAACATGACGTTCCCGATCGTCGTCGGCCTGTTTGTCGCCACCCACACGTCGATGAATTGGGGAAGCATTTTGCTGATCGCCATGGGCACGCAGTGGTACATCCTGTTTAACGTGATTGCCGGCGCGATGGCGATCCCGAATGAAATGAAAGAAGTTGCCAGAATCTACGGCTTGCGCCGATGGAAGTTGTGGCGCACGCTGATTTTGCCGGCGATATTCCCATTTTGGGTCACCGGTGCCTGCACCGCTGCCGGTGGTGCCTGGAACGCCAGTATCGTGGCCGAGTACGCCACCTGGGGTGACACCACGCTTAAAGCGGATGGTCTGGGTGCCTACATTGCCGAGGTAACAAAAAGCGGCAATACACCCCTCATCATCGCCAGCATCGGGGTGATGTCGCTGCTTGTCGTTGTCATGAACAAGCTGGTGTGGCGACAGCTCTATAGCTTTGCGGAACGTCGCTTCCGCCTGGACTGATGTTTGACTAACTGGCAATCAAGAATGACCAACTACAGCGCCCCAAATACGCCCGCACCACCGATCGCGGAATTGCGAGCGGTGAACAAGTCCTTCAACACGGCCGGCGGACACGAGTTGAAAGTGCTTGAGCAGATTGACGTCGCCGTGCATGAAGGCGAGTTGCTTGCGCTGCTGGGGCAATCAGGTTCCGGCAAATCAACCATCCTGCGCTGTCTGACCGGGCTGATTGAGCCAACGTCAGGGCGGGTGCTGCACAAGGGCGAGACTTTACACGGCATTAACGAGGACGCATCGGTGGTGTTTCAGACCTTTGCCCTGTACCCATGGCTGACCGTTGAGCAAAACGTGGCAGTCGGCTTGATGGCGCATCGGGTCAGCCGCGCTGAGCGCGAGATCGCGGTGGACCGGGCTATCGAGCTGATCGGTTTGGGCAACTACCACGCGGCCTATCCGCGTGAGCTGTCGGGTGGCATGCGCCAGCGCGTGGGTATTGCGCGGGCGCTGGTGTCCCAGCCCCGGCTGCTGTGTCTTGACGAGGCTTTCAGCGCACTCGATGTGCTGACTGCCGAGAATCTGCGCCAGGAGTTGATCAGTCTTTGGCGCACCCCTGGCACTGGTTTGAGCTCAATCTTCATGGTGACGCACAACATCGAGGAAGCGGTGGAAATGGCAACCCGCATCGTGGTGCTGTTTCCACGACCCGGTCGGCTCGGTCTGATTCTGGACAATCCGCTGCCGTATCCCCGTGATACCAAAAGCCCGGGGTTTCAAAGCCTGGTCAGCATCATTCACGAGAGCATCACCACCAGCACACTGCCAGACCATCCAATAGAAGTACCGGTCGCCGGTCAACCCATTTCGCGGGCCCGCAACCGCATGGAGTCAATACCTTTGGTGCCGGTAGGCCAGATACTTGGCTTGCTGAGCATCTTGCATGATTCACCGGAGCTGTCCAACATTTACGACATCTCCGATGAGATTGGCAAGGAGTTTGGCGAGACCATCTCGCTGCTCAAGGCGGCCGAGATTCTGGAACTGATCGATACACCAAAAGATGAGGTTCGCTTTACCGAGCTGGGGCGTCGTTTTGTTGCAGCAGACCCGGCTGGCAGGCGCGCAATTTTTGCCGAGCAGGTGTTCAAGCTGCGCCTGTTTCATATCATCATTGCGCTGCTGCACGAGTATGACGAGGTGGAAGCAGATCGGGTGATCAAGGACATCGGCAGTGCCTTGCCGTACGACAGTCCGGAAAAGATTTTTCAGACCATGATTGCGTGGGGTCGCTATGCCGGCCTGATGGATTTCAATGCCAATACCCGGATGGTGTTCGTGCCCAAGAATGAGGATGGCGTTGAAGCGCCCACCTGACGAGCGAACAAAATCCCCGGCGCGCGAAGCGCACAGCGTCAATGGTACAAAGGACGAGCCCGGGCACGCTGCACCAGCACTGTCACCAGCAGGGCAGCTGCGGCAGAACCGGCCATCACCGGCGATGACCTGATGATTTGCGCCAGGCTGTCAACCGATTCGACGCTGACCAGTTGGACGCGATCAACCAGGGCGATGACATCGCTGACCTGGACATTTTGTACATCGTCCAGTTGCACGCCCATGTCTTGCCAACCGGTGCGAAACCGGATTTTCGCAAAGATGCCGTTGGCCACGACAAGCAGCGAGAGCAGACCCAGGGGCCGCAGCAGATGTTCCAGGATTCGACCTCTCACAGTGGCCGGGGCCAATTCATAGACTTGTCCGACCAGTTGCGGGATCGGAATATTCGCAGAAATTGGCTCGCGGCTGGGATCAGGAATCATAGTGTGTCGTTGTGATTTGTTTGACATCCAGTGTGCCGCAAGCAGGTGTCGGCGTGATGTCGAAGCGTGAAGTGCAGGTAACTCTATGAAACATCTACCGCACCTCTGAAAAGGACTTCTGACCGACTGGCCATTCGGTCAGGGCTTGTGCTGCTCCAGCAACTGCCTCGTTTTGATTGAGCGACACCCCTGAAACCCTGCTGATGGAATTGGAATGCGCGTCGTCTTTCGTCAGCGTAAACTCCGCCCGATCAAACCAAATTTGCATTTCGTCACATCCGATTTGCAACTCGGGTCGGCACAGCGCACATTCTCAGCCCCAGAGGACACACCACAAAATTACGATCATGCAATTTCAACAAAACTGTCAGCGTGAGTTTGTCGCCATACCAGTAGCACGCCACCAACGTGGTTGGATGAAACTCACGTTGACCGGTCTTTGCGCTGCGATCGCCATCGGCTCGTTGGTTGCCTGGAGGATGAGTTCAGCCAAGAAGGAAGAAAAGAAGCCGGACTCTGAAATTACGCTGGAATTCGCGCCCGCCGACCTGAGCACCGTACAAAGTCGAACCTTGTCCCACACGCTGTCGTTTTCGGGCTCGCTGTCACCGGTCATTCAATCGACCGTGAAGTCCAAAGTGTCGGGTGAAGTACGGCGCGTGCTGGCACGTGAAGGTGAGAGCGTCAAGCAAGGACAGTTGCTGGCTCAGATCGACACCGCCGATTTACAGGCCAGACTCGATACGCAGGTGGCTGCGCTGGAAGAAGCCAGAGCAAGGTGGTCCATTGCCGACAAGAACCGTGAATCGAACTTGAAGTTGCTGCAACAAAACTTCATCTCGCAAAATGCCGTCGACACCACCAACAGCACCCTGGAGGCGAGCGCGGCTTCGGTGCGATCGGCCGAGGCGCAGGTCAGTCTGGCGCGCTACGCCATGCAGGACACCCAGATACGCGCCCCGATTCAGGGCATCCTGGCAAAGAGAATGGTCAATGCCGGCGAGAAGGTTGGCCCTGACAGCCCGATGTTCACAGTGGTCGATCTAACCACCATGGAAATTGAGGCACCGGCACCGGCATCAGAGATTCCCGCGATACGGGTCGGACAAATTGCATCGTTCAAGGTGGATGGCTTCGGTGAGCATGTTTTTGAAGGTCGCGTCGAACGCATCAATCCCATGACCGAACAGGGCTCGCGATCCATCACCTTGTATCTGTCGGTTGCCAATCGTGATGGGGTGCTCAAGGGCGGCATGTTTGTGAAGGGATTTCTGGTGCTGGCCAAGACCCAGGCAGCGGCCGTCGTGCCGCTGGCGGCGCTTCGCGACGAAGCCGGTCAGATCTATGTCTTCACCCTGGAAGGCGGCAAGCTGGTCAAACACAACATCTTGCTTGGCATGCGTGAAGAGCAGGCCGGTTGGGTCGAGGTCAAGAGCGGGCTCGAGCCAGGGGCTCAGGTGGTCAGCGCCCGCATGGTCGGGCTTAAGAGCGGGGCCAGCGCAGTGCTGAAAGCATCGCAGGCCGCACCGGCGGTGCCAAGCTCCGCCGCCAAAGCGGGTTAGGAGAAGCACCATGTGGATCACCAAAACCAGCATCAAGCAGCCGGTATTCGCCACCATGGTGATGGTCGCGCTACTCGTGCTGGGCATCTTTTCGTACAACCGGTTGCCGGTCGAACAAATGCCCAACGTCAGCAACCCGGTCGTCTTTGTGTCGGTCAATTATCCCGGCGCCTCACCAGAGCAGGTTGAGAACGACCTCATCAAACCGATCGAAAATGTGCTCAATACGGTTAACGGGGTCAAGAAGATTTACGCCACCACGCGTGAGGGCGTAGGTTTCCTGCAAGCCGAGTTTCGTTTGAGCACCGACATGGCAGCAGCCACCCAGGAAGTGCGCGACAAAGTGGCACAGATACGTCCTGGTTTCCCGCGCGAGGCCAAAGACCCGCTGGTCAGCCGTGCCGATTGGCAAGACCAGCAGCCGGTTGTGAATCTCGCGGTGGTCTCCGACAAACACAACCCGCGCGAACTCTCCACCCTGACCGATCAGATTATTGTCAAGCGCCTGCAAAATGCGCCTGGCGTCGGTGCCGTCAATGTCAGCGGCAGTGTGATGCGTCAGGTGCTGATCTACCTCAAGCCGTCCCAGATGCAATCTCTGGGCGTTGGTGTTGATCAGGTGATTGCGGCGATTCAGGCCAGCAACCAGGACTTCCCTTCCGGCACCATCACCAGCGGCGCCACCGAGCAACTGGTGCGGGTCGAGGGCAAGATCAAGAACCCGAAAGACTTCGAGAAAATCATCGTGACACGCCAGGGCAGTGCGCCGGTCTATCTGCACCAGGTCGCGCAAGTTGTCGACGGCGAACAGGAAGAAACGTCGCTGGCGCGCATCAACGGCAAACGCTCGATCGGCGTTGGTGTCTTCAAGGTACAGGACGCCAACATCGTCGAGACCGGGGACGGCGTGCGCAAAGCGGTTGAAGATATGCGCAAGCTACTGCCGGCGGGCGTTGAAATCAAGACCATTTATGCGACTTCGGACGGCATCAAGAGTTCGCTGCAAAACGTCAAGGAAACCATTCTTGAAGGTGCTCTGCTGACGGTGCTCATCGTCTTCATGTTTTTGCATTCGTGGCGCAGCACCGTCATCACCGGGCTGACTTTGCCGATTGCGGTGATGGCCACTTTTATCGCTTTATATGCATTTGGCTTCACGCTCAATTTTCTGACCCTGATGGCCTTGAGCCTGTGCATCGGGTTGCTGATCGACGACGCCATCGTCGTGCGCGAAAACATTGTGCGCCATCTGGGCATGGGCAAGAGTCACTACCAAGCGGCCAATGAGGGCACCGAGGAGATTGGCCTGGCGGTGATGGCAACCACTTTTGCCATCATCGCGGTGTTCATACCGATCGCCTTCATGAGCGGCATCATCGGACGCTATTTCCTGCAGTTCGGCATTACGGTGGCGGTTGCCGTGCTGGTCTCGCTGTTTGTCAGCTTCACGCTCGATCCGATGTTGTCCTCCATCTGGCAAGACCCACCCGGCGAGCGCTTCAAACGGCTGCCATGGCTGGGGCGAACGATGAACCGCGTTGAGCAAGGGGTGCTCAGAGCGCACGAAATTTATGGCGTCATGTTGACCTGGGCGCTGGCCCATCGCATCAAGGTTCTGCTGATCGCCACCGCCTTGTTCCTTGGCAGCTTCTTCATCGTGCCGCTGGTCGGCACCGAGTTCATGCCGGAAACCGATGACGGATTTATCTCTCTTAGACTCAACACGCCGATCGGCTCCAGCCTGGAGTACACCGACGCCAAGGCGCATCAGGTAGAAGACGCCCTGAAATCTTTCCCCGAGATTGCCATAGCTGAAACCAACGTCGGCACCGATGACGGCACCAACTACGCGCGTATCAACCTGAAGCTCACGGAACGCAAAATCACCCACCGGCGCTCGCAAAAAGAACTGGAGAAAGCCTTTCGTGCCAGACTCGCCAGCATCGCCGGTGTCGAACTCTCGGTTGGCTGGAACAAACCGATTTTTATTTCGATACTGGGACCTGATGCCCAAAAACTCACTGAGCTGTCACAAGCCGTGATGAAGGAAGTGGCAAAAATCAAAGGTATTTCCGACCTGGAAAGCAGCGAACGAGGCGCTAACCCAACGCTGGCCATTCGCATCAACAATGATCTTGCCAGCGACCTCGGCCTGAACACGGCGCGGATCGGTCAGACACTGCGGCCCTTGATTGCGGGTGACACAATTTCGCACTGGCAGGCGGCCGACGGCCAGAACTACGACGTCAATGTGCGTCTGCCGAAATCCGACCGGCGTATCGCCGGCGATCTTGGCGACCTGTATCTGACCAGCAACCGTACCCGTGCCGACGGAACGCCGCAAATGGTGGCGCTGCGCCAGGTAGCCGATTTCGTCCCCACCTTCAGCGCGCAGCAGGTCAAGCGCCTGGATCTTCAGCGCCGCGTGTCGCTCTATGCCGGGGTTGAAGGTAGGCCTTCCGGTGACGCCGGCAGCGAGGTCGAGGCTCTGCTGAAAAAGATGGAGCCTGAGCTGCCGCCGGGTTACCGCTTCAACGTCGGTGGTCAGACGCAGGAGATGAATGAGTCCTTCAGTTCCATGTTAGCGGCGTTGGGCATGGCCGTCATCTTTATCTATCTGATCCTGGCGTCGCAATTTGGCAGTTTTGTGCAACCGCTGGCGATCATGGCTTCCTTGCCGCTGGCCTTGATCGGCGTCTTTCTGGCGTTGCTCATCACCGGAACAACCCTCAATCTTTTCTCCATGATCGGCTTCATCATGCTGATGGGGCTGGTGACCAAGAACGCCATTTTGCTGGTCGATTTCACCAACCAGGGAGTGCGCGAAGGCAAGTCACGCAACCAGGCGATATTCGATGCCGGTCAGGTGCGCCTGCGCCCGATACTGATGACCACCCTGGCCATGGTCTTCGGCATGCTGCCAATGTCACTGGGTCTGGGCGACGGCGGCGAAACGCAGGCCCCCATGGGCCGCGCCATCATTGGCGGCGTCATCACGTCCACCCTGCTGACGCTGGTGGTGGTGCCAGTGCTGTACACCTACCTCGATGCCTGGGGCGCCAAAGCCAAAGCGTGGTTCACCCGTAGCGCGCATGGACCGCAGGGGGGTGCCGGTGGCGGCGCTGAACCAGTGCCGTCGGACAAGTATTCCGACTGGTAAATTTGCGGCAGTGCAATCCGTGTTTTGACCCATGTCTGAACCTCTGACCCTGACTTCACTTCCGCTGTTTCCGCTGGGCACCGTGCTATTTCCGGGTGGCACACTGGCGCTTCGAATTTTCGAAGTGCGCTACCTCGACATGATCGGAAGATGCCACAAGACTGGCGCGCCTTTTGGTGTGGTCACGCTGACCCAGGGATCAGAAGTTCGCCGACCCGACCCGGATGCAAGCGGTGGTAACGGCTTCGCGCAAGAGGCTTTTCACAGCGTCGGCACACTGGCCGCAATCAGCGAATTTTCAGCACCCCAGTCGGGCCTGATGGTGATCCGCTGTAGCGGCACGCAACGTTTTCGCATCGCCAGTCGGCAGCAACTCCGGCACGGCTTGTGGACCGCCAATGTGGCGCCGCAAGCCGATGATCTGCGGGTCAAAATTCCGGACGATCTGCAAGGTGTTGCCAACGCGCTGGAAAGTCTCATCAACTCATTGCATGCGCGCGCCGTGCCGCCCGAACAAATGCCGCTGCAGCCGCCCTATTTGCTCGATGACTGCGGTTGGGTCGCCAACCGCTGGTGCGAACTGCTGCCGATGCCGGTCACGCTCAAGCAGCAATTGATGGTGCTGGACAACCCCTTGCTGCGGCTGGAACTGGTCGGCGATTTTCTGTCCCGCAGCGAAATTGCCAGGTAACGGTAACTTCAGCGGCGCTGTTGTAACGCTCCGGAGGCAGTGCCAGCCATTTCAGCTGGGTTCGTGATCTCAGAGAAAACCGATCGAGATCCACGGTACTGCCGCCACCACCATGGTGCCGATGAGCAGTGCCACCATGTAGCCGACGATGGGGCGAATGCCGGCATCGGGATTGACGCGCCCGATGGCACAGGCCGCGTAGTAGCCGACACCCAGCGGTGGCGCGAACAGGCCCAAGCCCATCGACAGCACCACCACCATCGCGTAGTGCACCTCGTGCACGCCGAGCTGGCGCGCAATCGGAAACAGCAGCGGACCGAACAGCACGATGGCCGGAATGCCCTCCAGCACCGAACCGAGCACCACGAAGGCCACGATGGAGACCGCCAGAAACATCGGCGCCCCGCCCGGCAGCGCGGCCATCATGTCGGCCAGCCAGCGCGAAAAACCCGACTGCGTCAACCCCCACGCCATGGCGGTGGCGGTGCCGATGATCAGCAGAATCGCACCCGACAGCGATGCCGTGCTTACCAGCATGGGGCCCAGGCGCTTCCAGTCAAACTGGCGGTAAACAAAAAGACCCGCCAGCATGGCGTAGGCGATGCCGATGGTCGAGACTTCGGTTGCCGTGGCCACGCCTTCCACCACGGCGGCCCGGATGATGAAGGGCAATGCCAGCGCCGGCAGGGCGATCACCAGCAAGCGGCCGACCTCTTTCCACGGCGTGCGCTGCACCTGGCTCAGGTCTTCCTGCCGGTTGCGAAACCAGACCACCAGGCACAGCACCAGGCCCAGCACCAAGGCCGGCAGCAGGCCGCCGGTAAACAGCGCCGCGATCGACACACCAGTAACCGAACCAATCGTGATCAGCACCAGGCTGGGTGGCACGGTCTCGGTTTGCGCGCCAGTGGCCGCCAGCAAGGCCACCAGTTCGCCCTCTTTCGCGCCGCGTTTTTTCATCTCGGGAAACAGTGCCGGCGCAATGGCTGCCATGTCGGCGGCCTTGGAGCCGGAAATGCCCGAGACCAGGTACATGGCGCCGATCAGCACGTACGACAAGCCACCCCGCACATGACCTAACAAGCCGGCCAGAAAAGCCACCATGGCGCGCGCCATGCCGGTCATCTCGATCAGCAGGCCAAGAAAGACGAACAGCGGCACCGCCAGCAGGATCAGGTGCGACATGCCTTCGTCGATGCGACCGACGATGACCGGCAGCGGCGTACTGGTAGTAAGCGCCAGGTAGCCAAAGGTCCCCAGGCCAAAGGCGAACGCAATGGGAATACCGGCGAACACGCAGCCAGCGGCCACGCCGACAAAGAAAATCAGCAGGTTGAGGCGGCCGAGGTTCTCGAACAGGGGCTCTGCGACCCAGAACAACCCGACTATTGCGAGCACGATGGCCAGCGCCTGAGCCGACTGTTTGAGGCTGGCTACCTGCAGCAAACGCAGTGCGGCAAAGACCGCCATCAGCGCCACGCCCACCGGCAACGCCGCTGCGCGCCATAGGTTGGAGATCTCCAGCGCAGAGGTGGTGATGGCCTGCTCATCCGCTGCGTGCTCCCAAGCTGGCCAAGCCAACAAACAGAGAAACGCCAGGCAGGCGCTGGTGGCCACCGCCTCCAGCAGGGCCCGCTGACGCGGCGCGGCCTTGCTGACCAGCGCCGTCATGCGCATGTGTTCGCCGCGACGCAAAGCGACTACCGCGCCCATCATTGCCAGCCACAGGAACAAAAGGGAAGCCAGTTCGTCAGACCACACCAGCGGGCGGTGCAGGACAAAGCGCGCCACCACACCCCAAAACAGCACACCGATGTCGGCCACCACCAGCAGCGCGGCCGGCACTTCAACCAGCAGGCCCAGCGTGGATTCGACGCGAGCCAGCCATGGCCAGCCCGACGCGCTCACGTCAGAATCATCCTGCATGGGTACCCCAATGAGCGACGATCGTCATCCCAATTTGCCGGTGCTGCGCTCGAGCAGAGCCCAGGCTTCGTCGCCGAACTTGGTTTTCCATTCGGCGTAGAAGCCGGCCTTGCGCATGCGCTCGCGAAAGCTGTCGGTCTTGGGCTGGTTGAAAATCATGCCCTTGTCGGTCAGCTCTTTTTGTACCGTGGCGTTCAGTGCGGCAACGTCGGCGCGCTCCTTGAGGCCCGCAGCATTGATGTTTTTGGCAACCACCACGCGCAAGTCTTCCGGCAGGCGCTCCCAGGCCTTTTTGTTGGCCAGGAACCAGAAGCCATCCCACATGTGGTTGGTGAGCGAGCAGTATTTCTGCACCTCGTAAAGTTTGGCGGTCGAGATGATCGCCAGCGGGTTTTCCTGCCCTTCGACCACCTTGGTCTGCAACGCCGAATAGACCTCGCTGAAGTTGATGGATGTCGGTGCGGCGTCGAACGCCTTGAACATCGAAGTCCACAGCGGCGAAGGCGGCACGCGAATCTTCATGCCCTTCAAGTCGTCCGCCGTCACAATCGGCTTGGTTGACGACGTGACCTGCCTGAAACCGTTGTCCCAGATCTTGTCCATCGCGACCAGGCCGGATTTGGCGATTTGTGAGCGCACATAGGCACCGAGATCGCCATCCATTGCTTTCCACACTGTGTCGTAGTCAGGGAAAGCGAAACCAATGCCGCTGATCGAAGACGCCGGCACCAATGTCGAGAGAATCAGCCCGGACAGCGTGAAGAACTCGACACCGCCAGAGCGCACCTGGCTCAGCATGTCGGTATCCGAACCAAGCTGGTTGTTCGGAAAGATCTGGATGTCGACGCGGCCTTTGGTCTCGGCGCGAATCGCGTCCGCCATCTCTTTGGCACGGATGTTCATCGGGTGCATCACCGGCAGGTTGTTGGCGTACTTGTAGGAAAACTCAGCCTTTTGGGCGAACACACGGCCCATCGGCAGTGCGAGTGCAGTGGCGCTGGCGCCGGCGAGAAGGGTACGTCGAGTGATTTGCATGGTTTGTCTCTTTGTAGTGGTTGAAATGAAATATTCAGACTTTTCTATTTGAGCCGGACGCTTGCAAGGCAGTACCGGCGCAAGCTGATTCCTCAGAACATTTTAGGGTAGAAAACTGGTAGTAGGATGGTGTCCTCGATCAGCTCAAGAAGCATCCAATGACATCAAATAGTTCATCAACACCCGTAGCCGTGGTCACCGGCGGCGCGCGCGGCATTGGTCTGGCGATTGGCCAGTGGTTCCTGGCCCA
>JBAXBQ010000054.1:0-22244 GCA_037141865.1 Comamonadaceae bacterium
GCCATCGCCTTCAGCGGCAAGGCGATCATCGTCAAACTGGCTTACCGCTATGGCGTCGATGCGGTCACGCTCATCATGTACCGCATGCTGTTTGCGTTGCCCATTTTCGCCTTGATGGCCTGGTGGGCCAGTCGCGGCAAACCGGCGCTAACACGCAAAGACTGGGCAGGAGTTTTGGGCCTCGGGGTGACCGGTTATTACCTCGCCAGCTACCTTGACTTTGCCGGCTTGTCCTTCATCAGTGCGTCGCTGGAGCGCCTCATTGTGTACCTCACGCCAACCCTGGTACTGCTGCTGGGTCTGGTGCTCTACCAGCGAAAAATAAGACGACCGCAAGCCCTGGGCATGCTGATCAGCTATGTCGGTGCACTGCTGGTGTTTGGCCAGGAGATCAAGCTGGAGGGCCACGATGTCGCGCTGGGGGCCTTGCTGGTTTTTTTGAGCGCCATCAGCTACGCGGTTTATCTCACTTTCAGCGGTGAGTTGGTGCAGCGATTGGGCTCTTTGCGACTGGTTGGTCTGGCCACCACGGTCGCCTGCCTGTTGTGCATCGCACAGTTTGTGCTTCTGCGTCCCTGGACTGCCGCCATGGTTGCGCCGCAGGTCATCTGGCTGTCGGTGCTTAATGCAACGCTGTGCACGGCGGTGCCGGTGCTGATGGTCATGATGGCAATTGAGCGCATCGGCGCCAGTCTGGCTTCGCAGGCCGGCATGGTCGGGCCGATGTCCACCATCCTGATGGGTGTTGTGATTCTGGGTGAGCCCTTTACTGTCTGGGTGCTGGCTGGAACCGTATTGGTGATTGCCGGTATTTTTGTCTTTGGCAGTCGGGCACGAGCAGACCCGGGATAGATTTCGCCACTATCATGGTGGCAACTTTTTGCAATTGATGGAGTAGTGACTATGGATTTGGGTATTGCAGGCAAATGGGCGCTGGTGTGCGGCGCCAGCAAGGGTTTGGGTTTTGGCTGTGCCCAGGCGCTGGTGCGTGAAGGGGTCCATGTGCTGATCGTGGCGCGCGGTGCCGAGGTGCTGCAGGCAGCGGCTGCAAATTTAATGGCTGACACGGCCCGTCCCTTGGCAGCTACCGTGCAATGTGTTGCCGCGGACATCACGACGCCCGAGGGTCGCCAGGCGGTGTTTGCGCTGCGACGTGACTTTGACATTGTGGTGACCAACGCTGGTGGACCGCCGCCGGGTGATTTTCGCGATTGGGACCGCGACGCCTGGATCAAGGCGGTGGACGCCAATATGCTGACGCCGATTGAACTCATCAAAGCCACGGTCGATGGCATGGCGGGGCGCGGCTATGGCCGCATCATCAACATCACCTCCAGTGCGGTGAAAGCGCCGATCGATATTCTGGGCCTGTCGAATGGCGCGCGCAGTGGCTTGACCGGCTTTGTGGCGGGCGTGTCGCGCAGCAAACTGGCCAGCCAGGGTGTCACCATCAACAACTTGTTGCCCGGTGCTTTTGACACCGACCGGCTCAAAGTCACCATGCAGGGCGCTGCCCTGAGAACCGGTCTGAATGTCGATGCCATCATTGACGCGCGCAAAAAAACTATTCCCGCGCAGCGCTTTGGTACAGCCGCAGAATTTGGCGCCATCTGTGCATTTTTGTGCAGCCAGCAAGCCGCTTATATCAACGGTCAGAACTTGTTGGCCGATGGCGGCGCGTACCCCGGCGCCTACTGAAGACGAAATTATTTTCGCTTTGACCCGGCGACAGCGTCATGCAACGTTTCGTGGCACGATACCGGACGTTTCAATATTTGGAGGATTCTCAACATGACTGCATTCACTTCCCGCGTTGTTCGCGTTGACCAACATGGTGGCCCCGAGCAACTCAAGCTGGTAGACGTGACCGTAGGCGACCCCGGTCCCGGTGAAATCCGCATCCGACACCACGCGGTCGGCTTGAACTTTATCGATGTCTATCAGCGCAGCGGTCTCTATCAGATGCCGATGCCGCTGCAACTCGGGATGGAGGCCGCCGGTGTGGTGGAGGCGGTGGGTGCTGGTGTCGTACACCTCCAAGTTGGTGATCGCGCGGCTTACGCCAGCCAGCCGCCCGGCAGCTACTGCGATCTGCGGGTGATGCCAGCCAAGTGTGTCTGCAAGCTGCCCGACGCCATCACATTCGAGACCGGCGCGGCCATGATGCTCAAGGGCTTGACGGCGCAATACCTGCTCAAGCGCACTCAGCCACAAGGTGGTTTGCAGGCTGGCGATTTTGTGCTGTTTCATGCCGCTGCCGGCGGTGTCGGCCTGATTGCCTGCCAATGGGCCAAAGCGATGGGTTTGCAACTGATCGGCACGGCCGGCTCGGATGCCAAATGCGCGCTGGCCAAGGAGTTGGGTGCGGCATTTGTCATCAATTATTCGAACGAAGATTTTTTGCCGCGCGTGAAAGAAATAACCGGTGGCAAAGGGGTCAAGGTGGTGTACGACTCGGTCGGTAAAGACACCTGGGACAAGTCGCTGGACTGCCTGGCACCGCTCGGTCTGATGGCCAGTTTTGGCAACGCATCCGGCCCAGTGGCGCCTTTTTCGCCCGGCATTCTCGGTCCCAAGGGATCGATCTACGTGACCCGCCAAACCTTGTTCACCCATATCGCGACGCGGGAAAGTACGCAGGCCATGGCGGATGATTTGTTTGGGGCAGTGACCAGTGGCAAGGTCACCATTCGCATCGACCAGCGCTACCCGCTGGCCGAAGTGCAGCAAGCGCATCGCGACCTGGAAGCCCGCAAAACCACTGGTTGCACGATTTTGACTTTGTGAGCACTTCGGTGCTGGACCGCCAATGGTTGTCGAGCCTGACGGCCGGCGCTGATCGATCACCGCTGCGGTCGCGTGTGCCATTGATATGGGAGTCGCACGTGATCGGCTCGGTGGAGCCTGACTACTTGAGTCAAATATATCTACAGCGTTCGTCGGTGCTGCCAGAGGTGCTGCAACGCGAACAATCTTCAGAAAGTTTGCAGTGGCGTGTGCGAGGTGAGTTAACGCTGGCGCTGGCGCACGTTGCCCAAGCGTTGCTGCAGGCACGGGTCGGGTCTGTGGCACAGCAGTGGCGCAATGAGCAGTTGGCCGTGTGCGACGCGCAAGGGCAGCAGTTGGCGACCGTCGAGCGCGGTGTGGTGCGGCCACTGGGCATTGCAACCCGCGCCGTGCACCTTGTCGGACGTGCGCCTGATGGACGGTTCTGGTTGCAGCAGCGAGCCCTGAGCAAAGCCAATGATCCGGGCCTGTGGGACACCTTGATGGGCGGCATGGTGTCGGCCAGGGATACGGTGCAGACTGCGCTTGAGCGTGAGACCTGGGAAGAAGCCGGTCTGCGCTTGACCGCTTTGGAGCAAGTGCGCTGGGGCGGCCGTGTTGACCTGCGCAAACCCTGTTCTGATGACGCGGCGGGTTATGTGGTGGAGCAGACCGACTGGTATCACTGCATCGTGCCGGAGGCTGTGCAACCGGTCAATCAGGACGGTGAAGTTGAGCAGTTTCTTTTACTGGACAAGGGTGAGTTGATTGCAAAACTCCAGTGCGATGAATTCACCACCGAGGCGGCTTTGATTCTGGTGGCCGCGCTGCATTTGCCTTGACTATCAAGTTTGACTTGGCTTGCGACGATTCGATCTACATCCGTTCAAGGCTGAGCTGAGCTTGGGTCGGCAAGGGTGGGGGGACGCCGGCGGTGTATAAGTTGTTTTTTGTCGGATAAATAGCTTCCGCATTATTTGTCGGATTTAGGCGAATTGTTTTGAACACTCCACCAGATTGCACGGGAGTAAAAGCGGCTTATTGCGGTGGAAGTGACTACCTGCGCAACAACCTGGTTTGAGAAGGAACAAAAGCGATGAAGCTCTTCGTTAGCCATTCATGGCAGGACAAGACAATTGCCCACCGCATAGCGGAGTCCATGGGCAGTGGCGCTGATGTCTGGCTGGATGTCAACCAGCTGAAACCGGGCGACACCATTCAACTTCGGATTGACGAAGCGCTTGCAACCCGTGATGTGATGATTTTGGTCTGGTCAGCTGCAGCGGTGCAATCCAAGGGGGTGGCTGCCGAGATAGATACAGCTTTGAGACTGAAACTGCGCGTGTTGCCGGTGTTGATTGATGACACTCCAGTAGAGCGTCACCCGCAGCTAGCTGGTCTCTACGGCGTCGATTACGACAGTGCAGATGACACCGCAGGATTGATGCGGATACAAGCGGCTATTGCTCGATTGATGATGGGCGAGATGGAAATCGAGGACTCACAAGCACTGAATGCAATGACCCGTTTTGAGGGGCTACATCAGTACATCGAAGAATACAGAAACAAGCGTGGCATCAGCGGCGAAGACAGTTTGCACTGGGCAGTCCAAGCCATGCAGTCTTGCAATGAGGCTGTCAGTTCGGTTGGGCAATTGCGCGACAAGGTTGGGGAAACACTCAAGGTAATTCAAGACACCTTGGGGGAGATCCAAGCAGCGGGTAACAATCGACAAAGACTTGTGGACATACTCGGGCGGCTACGCAGTCGGTCGGACCGTGAATCCAAGGAGTTCAGAACTCTCATTGACTTTATTGAAGGAAAGCTAAGCACTTTGAGGGGTCAGGATGAGGCCACCCCCGTGTCGGTCCCTGGGCGAAACCTGCGAGGCGACCCTCCGAAAGAGGCACAACCGCAAAACGATGCGCAACTTGAGTTGGCGGCCCAGTACATTCGCATCGCTCCTGCTAGCCTAAGCGCATTTACCCGACTTGCTCAAGCCAGTGGTTCTTATGCGCTACAAGCCGTGAGTGCGAGCCTAGCCGCCTATCTCCACGAGAGCAACGATGTTGTTCCCGATAGCACCCATCCACTGTGGGGCCAAATGGATGACGCTTGGCTGATCCACAACACGATTTACCGTTGCATCGAAGCGCAACTTTTCCCGGCGGACGCAATTCCAGCGGACTGGAACACAATCATTGCCGGGGATCCGATTGTTCTGCGCTTACTGCCGCCACTGGCACTAAGCCAACTGGAGGCAGGTTTGATGCAGTTCATGCAAACCATCGCGAGCGAACAACAAAGCTACCAACCCAGCTTCATCCATCAGGCACTTACAGGCGCCTACGCGGCGTTCATGGGCGAGGGTAATGCTGCTGGCGGTGCCTCGACACGCCCGCAGCAAACACAAACTATTGACGACATTTACTACACGGTCGGGGGTAAGTCTTACTTTATGACTGGTCGATGAACTTGCCAGGTATCCCAGTGATTTCATCTCCGTTTCCACCTACCGCTTGCAGTTCCTGTTGGATATGTCCCCAGACAAGACTTGAATCCCGCGCCAGTGTTGGGTTGCCAGATCATGCTCAAGGAATAGGCGGGACAGGGGGGAACTGAACCGCAAGACCCGGGAAAAGTTGCCGTCATGTGTCACTATCCATCCTGGGTTTTCCCAGTTCAATCCCGCTGTTTCGCAGTCTGTCGCATTGCCCGTGCAATCAAAAACCAGCACCCCTACATTCTCTTCAACGGGCCGCAGTGGCCTTAAATTGGAGAGCACAAATGAACACGAATCGCACAACCCGCTTTGCCGCACTTTTGGTAGCAGTGCTGATCACGGTGGCCATCAACGGCGCCATGCTGTTGAAGTTCGACGCCGTGGCGCAGGAAGGGTATGCCAGCAATGGGCAGACTCGGACTGTCGTCACGCTGAACACGGTCAACGTTCTGGCGCACCGGTCATAGGTCAGTGAAGACACTGCTTGTACTGATTGGCTGGTGCATCCTGTTCGTGCTGTGCTGGCCTTTGGCCTTGATGGCACTGGTGGTCTGGCCCATCGTCTGGTTGATCTCGATCCCGCTGAAGCTGATCGGTATCAGCATTGGTGCGGTGCTGGCGTTGGTCAAGAGCATTCTGTTCCTGCCAGCGAGGATGCTTGGTTATCGGGGGTAACTGTCGCTGCTACGACCGCAGAACCCCCGGTCGAGAGATTGCCCCAAGGGAGAATTCACGGCGTACTCCAAGAAAGGGATGCGCAGAATGCGTTTTGCGAAGTGTGGGCTTGGGGCTGTGCCTTGGCGCAAGAGATTCAAGTTATAGGGTTCTGAGTTTGCGCCGGCGTGCGGCGACGGTAATGCTGCCGACCCGTCATGGTGCATACGACCTCGTTCTTTTGGTTTATCACGTCCCAGCGGAATTTCACTGTGCCGCGGGTCGGATCCTTTTGCGATGGGGTTTGCTCAATCACTATCGAATGCAGCCGCAGTGCATCGCCGGGTCTCACAGGCTTAAACCAGCGCAACTCATCGAGTCCTGGCGAACCGATGCAAGAGGTCTGGAGCAGGTAGCCATCGCACATGAGTCGCATCGCCACGCCGCAAGTTTGCCAGCCGCTGGCGATCAGACCGCCAAAGGGTGACGATTTCGCTGCCTCTTCGTCAACGTGGTAGGACTGTGGATCGTACTCGCGCGCAAACGCCATGATCTCGTCCGATGTAAGAATTCTCGGCGCTGACTCAAATTGCCAGTCAGGAGTGAAATCTTCCCAGTAGTACTTAATCGATGTCATCTTTATGGGCTCTGCTGTTTGTATTTCTTGACCTGATCGAGGGCGCTAACGAACGAAAGGAACTTCCTCGTGCCGAGTCGCGCCCGTCAAGGCTGCGGTTGTCGGCAAAAAAACGTCACAATTAAAAGAGGAGTCTTTTCACCAACGCACTTGAGGTAGGAAGTTGTGATTATCGTAGTCCTACGCGGTTGGGTGAGCGTTCAATGGGGATGAACCGCCAATGACTCCAAAAGACACGTAGCCGAAACGCAGCCTCTCAATCTGCTTGATCCATGCCGGTCACTCAGGTCATTAAGTCTTTGTTAGTAAAGCGGTCATGATTTGAATGTACGCAGCACCCGCCATCAACTGGAATTCACGCAATTGAGTTGCAATGTCGGACACAATCGCGTCCGGCCGCTTTGGCGCGGTACATTGCATCGTCAGCGCCCTTGGTCAGCGTAACTGCGTCTGTGCCATCTTCGGGATACACAGCAACCCCGATACAGCAGGAAATCGGCAGTTCGTGCCCGTCAACAAAGAATGGCTGGCGCAGGCATTCGCGGATCTTTTCTGTTAGCGCGAGAATCGCGTCGGAATTGCTTAGTTGCGCCAATAACATGACAAATTCATCACCACCAATGCGTCCAACAGTGTCCGCCGCCCGAACACAATCCTGAAGTCGCTTGGCGACCTGCCGCAACACCTGATCACCCACGTCGTGACCAAAGTTGTCGTTAATGGGTTTGAAATGGTCGAGATCAAGGAATGCCATGGCAAAGCGTCCTTGCTGACGCTTGGCGCGGGCCAACTCTTGGTTAAGACGGTCACTGAACAGGGCTCGATTTGGTAGACCCGTCAACAGGTCGTGCTGTGCCATATGCCGCAATTCCTCCGTCATTGCTCCGGCAAGACGCAAAGCTCGATCCCGCCCGTTCACCATAAACCATACGAGAATGGCCAGCAGCAGACTTAATATGAGCCCGGCCCCTGCGGTGGTCCATTCCATGCCGTGGCCATATCGTCTCTCAAATGCCTCCTGCGTGCGCAAAGACAAAGTCCAGTTGTGCCCAGCCACGACCATATATTCGTTGGCGCTGGATGCGGCTTGCCTCAACGGTCTATCGTTGGCGGATTTGCCGTCAGAGCGGTACAGCAGTGATGACTCGACGGTATCCGTGCCGTCATATACGCTTAGCGTCAACCCGGCCGACTGGCTTCCATACAGACTGGCCATGAAGTCGTTCATGTGAAAGGACGTAAAGACCCAGCCGATTAAATGGTCTCGTCGCTGCGCTACGTTGACGTGCGCCTGGCCCGGTGCATAGACCGGCAAATACATGATGAAGCCGGGCGGAGCAACGAAGCCGGCATCCACCTTCAACTGAACCTTGCCAGAAATTGCCACCATGCCCGAATCGCGGGCCTTTTCCATAGCCATTCGCCGCACTGGATCAAGCCAGAGATCGTTGCCGATAGGCGCGCGATTGCGACCGATGTAGGGCTCCCGCTGGACGATAGGCGCATAGATCTCGCGCTGCCCGTCAGGGTCTATGGCGTAGTCCGCAAACCCTGCGGCGTGCTTTTCGGCAAGATGCCCAGCTTTGCGTTCGGCGGGAACCCATTCCACAATACCGATGGCCTGAACGCCGGAAAAGTTGGCATCAAGTTGAAGGGTTTCCACATAGTCGTGCAAGGCTGCACGATTCTTCAAAGGGGTCGTCGCAAACAGCGACTGCACGCCGCGCAACATTTGTTCGTGCCCTTGGACATGCTGCTCGACACGACTAACCGCTTCACGCAAGGCGAAGTCAAACTGTAAGCGCAGTGCCTGACGGGCGTTTTGGCGCTCATGATCCCAAGTGAACCAGGTGATACCGAGGGTGACGACCAGAATGAGCCACGGTAGCAGATTCGTGACAACACGGGTTGCGCCAACGTTTATAGGAGCACGGGTCATGGCTCGGTGAGATCAAAAACTCACTAAGGCGGCCGCCAGTTCAGGTTTGAAATACTTCTCAAAGATACGGCGCATTGTTCCGTCAGCGCGCATGGAGTTGACGATTTCGCGCCATTGCTCCTGCTGCGTGCCGGAGAGTGCTTTCTTTGACATGATCAGTCCATGGGGAACTGCGGAATCGTTGACTTCAAGAATCGTGGTTAACTCGCGAATCTTCTTTTCTTCCAGCGCCGGAAAGTCAAAGGGTTCAATGATCATGCCCTGAACACGACCTTGCATCAGCGTCTGGTACAGCGGCGCGAGCCCCCCGGCCTGGCTCACACGATTGGCACTTTGTAATTCATCGACCAGACGGTTAGCTGTTTCGCTGTACCTGAAGCTGCGGATTACACCTAACTGAAGCTTTTCGTTCTTCTCGAAGTCAGACAAATTGCGGACTCCGGCATCGTTTCGCACCAGCAAGTAGTATTTGTTGCTGAAGTACCAGGCAAAACCGGCAAACTTGTCGCGCTCGGCGTTTGCTATGCCCGACAGACTGAAATCCAGCGCCCCGGACTCGATGAACTGCCAGATGCGCGAGCGTTGCATCAGGCTCACCGTCACTTTGCAGCCGCTGCGGCGGATGAGTTCGTCAGCGACATCTTTGTCAATCCCGGTATCGGTGTCGGCGGAGTAGAGCAGTCCGTGATCGTGAAGCGCCAAGGTATACGTGCGCGAACAGTCTGGAGTGGCAGCGCTGGCCAACCCAAATTGGCTGAGCACGACCAGCAGTACAAATAGTAATCGGCCAAGCATGGGTTTCATTGCGAAGTTTGCTTCCTGGGCTCGGGCTCCATGATACTGAATCGCTGATCTGACACCTGCCAACAACCACTCTCCCAACATTCGAAGAGGTCGGCGAGCCCTTGGATCGGAGTACCATCATATTCGGGCAAGCCCTGTTAGTCCATGGGATTTTCGTGGCACCAGAAAGCGCACCCGTACTTTCAACCGGTAGTTCGCCTGTCAGGAGGAGGACGTGCAGTGATAACGACCCGCAGATTTGCCTTCAGTCTGACAGCAGGCGTTCTTATTATCTGTCTCTTTCTCTATACGATAGTGGGATTGTCTCTGTACCAGCTTCGACAGCAGGCTGTGAAACAGACGGAGCTTTCGACTCAAAATCTAGCGCACTCCCTGGAGAGCAGCATAGCGGGTACCTTTGCCAAGATTAATGTTGGCGTCGTTGCCATGGTCGAGGAGACCCAGCGGCAACTTGATGGTGGCGGCATCAATGGCAAGGGCCTTAATGACTTTACTGCACGACTCGCAACTCACTACCCCGAACTTGAGGGCATTCGAATTGCCGATGTGGACGGAAACGTCCGTTACGGAACGGGCTTGCCACAAGATGGGTTGGTGAACATTGCCGACGTTGATATTTTCCAACGTTTGGCCAAAGAGACCGATGGGGCTCTGGTCATGTCCAAACCGGAAATAGGTCGGATCATAGGTAAGTGGCGCATCTTGCTGGCACGACGTGTCACCCGTGCCGATGGCTCATTTGCCGGAATGGCGTACGGTGTACTGTCTCTGGAACATTTCACCAAGCTCTTTTCTGCCATTGGTCTCGGCAAGTACGGTGTCATCTCCTTGCGCGAGCTTGACCTGAGCATCATTGTGCGGTACCCGGAACTGGGAAAACCTGGAAGCACAATAGGTAACAAGAGTGTCTCCGTTGAAACACAGGAATTTTTCAAGGCACACCCAGACAGCGGAACACTTGAAGTTACAACTTTGCTTGACCATGTTCAGCGAACAATCAGTTATCAAAGAATATCCACTTATCCTTTGTACATCATCGTCAGTCAAGCCAACGTTGACTATCTCGATCTTTGGCAGAAGGAAGCTGTCGCTGCTCTGTTCCTTGTGGTGCTCTTTACTCTGGCCATAGTGTTTTCGGCACGAATGATCTACAAACAGAGAGCGCTTGAACTACGGGAGATAGCCGAACGTAGACAAGCTGTGGAGTTGCTGGAGAAAAGCGAGGAACGCTGGAAATTCGCCGTCGAAGGATCAGGCGATGGCCTTTGGGACTGGAATGTCCAGACCGGTCAAGCCTTTTACTCGCCGCGTTACAAATCCATGTTGGGCTTTGCCGAGGATGAAATCGGCAACGGCCAGGACGAATGGACTAAACGTATTCACCCCGACGACGCGCCAGGCGCGTTTGCTTCGATGCAACGCTATGTGGACGGCAAAGCCGGCTCGGGAACTATTGAGTACCGGATGTTGTGCAAGGACGGTAGCTGGCAGTGGACGATGGGGCGAGGCATGGTGGTAGAGCGCAATGCCCAGGGCAAGGCCCTACGCTTGATCGGCACCATTTCCGACATCACCGAGCGCAAGCGGCATCAAAGCCAGCTCGAACACGTCGCCCACTTTGATGCACTGACCAGTCTGCCCAACCGCGTGTTGTTGTCCGACCGGCTAAAGCAAGCAATGGCGCAAGCGCAACGCCGTAACCAGCGGCTCGCAGTGGTCTATCTCGACCTCGACGGCTTCAAGACCATCAATGACCAGCACGGTCATGACATTGGCGACCAGGTCCTCATTACTCTGGCCCAACGCTTGAAACAGGTACTGCGCGAGGGTGACAGTCTGGCCAGACTCGGTGGCGACGAATTTGTTGCAGTGCTGATTGACCTAAAGGATTTGGCAGCGAGCCGACCCATGCTCACCCGAATGCTGGAGGCCTGTGCCCAACCAGTGCGTGTCGGAGACCTCAGCCTTCAGGTCTCTGCCAGTTTGGGCGTCACTGCTTATCCCCAGGAACAGGACATCGATGCCGACCAACTGCTGCGCCAGGCCGATCAGGCCATGTACCAGGCCAAGTTGGCAGGCAAGAACCGCTATCACATCTTCGATGCGACACTGGACAGCAGCATCCGGGGCCACCACGAAAATGTGGAACGTATCCGCCTGGCGCTGGAGAATCATGAATTCGTCCTGCATTACCAGCCCAAGGTCAACATGGGAAGCGGCCAGATCATTGGCGCCGAAGCTCTGATCCGCTGGCAGCATCCCGAGAAAGGACTGCTGTCACCAGCTATATTCTTGCCAGTGATCGAGGATCATGCGTTGGCCGTTTCCATTGGCGAGTGGGTCATTGACACCGCCTTGACACAGATAGAGCTCTGGCAGGCGGCGGGACTGGACATGAAAGTCAGCGTCAATATCGGTGCGCGCCAGTTGCAGCAGAGCGACTTTGTGGATCGGCTGAAATTCACTCTGGCAAAGCACCCGCAAGTAGAGCCAGCCAGCCTTGAACTCGAAGTGCTGGAGACCAGCGCACTCAAAGACATTGCCCAGGTTTCCCAGGTGATCGAAGCCTGTGCCCAGATCGGAGTGAACTTTGCGCTGGATGACTTTGGCACGGGCTATTCGTCACTGACCTACCTCAAGCTCTTGCGGGTTGCCACGCTCAAGATCGATCAGAGCTTTGTGCGCGACATGCTGGAAGACCCGGATGACCTGGCCATCCTGCAGGGCATCATCGGTCTGGCAGCAGCCTTCAAGCGAGAGGTTATTGCCGAAGGGGTGGAAACCATCGAGCACGGCAGCCTGCTGCTGCAACTGGGCTGTGAGCTGGCGCAGGGTTACGGCATTGCCCGGCCCATGCCAGCCGAGCAGATGCCTCAGTGGGCGACAAAGTGGCAACCGGATGCGGCTTGGGACAGCGTGTGGAGCAGGATAAAAGCTGGCAAAGGCTTGAACGGTATTGAACAAACAAATGAGGCTGAATGAAGCTGCGCTGGGCAGGGCCGTTCGTATCGTGGCCTCGGACACGCGCTTCTCGATATCGGCAGTCGTGTACGGCGGCTGGTTGACACCTGATCATTTCACTGGACCGCCCGGATGCAGCCAGTCGTGACCGACAACAAACGCTGCGTACTTGCCGTTCGCTCGAATCAACCTGGGACTGCCGATCAACGAGCCCGTCGAACTCGCAGCAGCTCATCCAGAATCAGACAGGCAGCGCCAATAGTGATTGCGCTGTCGGCCACGTTGAAGGCCGGAAAATGCCAGTTGCGCCAGTGAAAATCAAGAAAGTCCACCACGTGGCCGTACAGCAAGCGGTCAATGACATTGCCAATGGCACCACCCAAAATGCAGGCCAGGGCGAACGAAAATAGTCTTTGGCTGGCATGGGAGCGCAGTAACAAAAAAATGAGCGTTGCTGCCGCCACACCAATGGCGGTGAAAAACCAGCGCTGCCAGCCCGAGGCACCATTGAGAAATGAAAAGGCGGCACCAGTGTTGTGGGCACGTACCAGGTTGAAAAAGCTGGTGACCAGGGTGCTGTCACCCAATTGGAAATAGCCGACGACCAGCACTTTGGTGAACTGGTCTGCCAGTACCACAATGAAGGAAAGTCCCAGCCAGCGCAACATGCTGCCTGCACCAGAAAATGACCTGCGTGCCATCAGGCAAACCCTCTGACTTCTCCGTCACCAAACAGGTTGCTGGTGCAGCGGTTGCACAGTGCAGGGTGCTCCGGGTCGTGGCCGACGTCCTCGCGGTAGTGCCAGCAACGCTCGCATTTGACCGCGTTGGAGGCGCTGACCGTTGTCGACAATGCGTCACCTGCGATCAAGTCAACAGCGGAGGTGATGAAGACAAATTTGAGGTCGGTGCCCAGACTCGACAACAGCGCGTAGTCTTCTGCGGCAACCGTGAGCGTCACGCTGGCTTGCAGCGACGAGCCCACTTTGCCGTCGGCACGCAGGGCCTCGATGTCTTTGTTCACCAGGTCGCGGATCTCGCGGATACGGGACCATTTGACCAGCAACTGACTGTTGCCTTGGAGGGGAGAGCCCGCTTTGTCAAGCCAGCTGTCAAGCTTCCAATAGGTGTCCATGAAAATGGATTCTTTGGTATCAGCTGGCGTTTTACCAGCGAAGCCCAGTACCGTCCACGCTTCTTCAGCGGTAAAGCTCAGGAACGGTGCCATCCATCGCAGCATGGCCTGGGTGATATGCCATAGCGCAGTCTGCGCGCTACGCCGCGCCAGTGATTTTGGGGCTGTGGTGTAAAGCCGGTCCTTCAGAATATCGAGGTAAAAAGAGCCAAGGTCTTCCGAGCAGTAAATCTGCAGCTTGGCCACTACCGGGTGAAATTCGTAGACCTCGTAATGCGCCAGAATGTCGTTCTGCAGTTGCGCGGCGCGGTTCAGCGCATAGCGGTCAATCTCCAGCATCTGCGTCAGTGGGACAGCGTCTTGCGCCGGGTCAAAGTCGCCGATATTGGCGAGCAGAAACTTGAGTGTGTTGCGGATGCGCCGGTAGGTGTCGACCACGCGCGCCAGGATTTTGTCGTCACCGGCAATGTCGCCTGAGTAGTCGCTGGCGGCCACCCACAGCCGGATGATTTCGGCGCCGAGTTTCTTCGACGTTTCTTGCGGATCAACGCCATTGCCGGCGCTCTTGCTCATCTTGTGGCCCTTGCTGTCCACCGTGAACCCGTGCGTCAGAATGCCTTTGTAGGGTGCGCGTCCATACATGGCGCAGGCTGTCAACAGCGACGAGTGAAACCAGCCGCGGTGCTGGTCGTGGCCTTCCAGATAGAGGTCGGTCTCGGGTCCCGGCGCTCCGGTTAGAGGGTCAATTTCTTCGTGGCCGCTGCCAGGGTGCGAGCCCTTGAGCACCGTGGTGTGCGTGGTGCCGGAGTCAAACCAGACTTCCAGAATGTCGCTGCTCTTGGTGTAGGCCTGCGCATCCGTCGCGCCAAGGATGGATTCGGCGCTGGCTTTGCTCCAGGCCTCAACGCCACCAAGCTCCACCATGCTGGCCGCGATGTCCAGAATCTCCATGGTGCGCGGGTGCAACTCACCGCTGTCCTTGTGCAAAAAGAAGGGCAGCGGCACGCCCCAGCTGCGCTGGCGGCTGATGCACCAGTCGGGCCGTCCGGCAATCATGTCGCGCAACCTGGCTTTACCGTTGTCTGGGTAAAACGCGGTTTGCTCGATGGCATCGAGTGCCAGTTGGCGCAGCGATTTAGGTGCCTTGTCCTTGGTGAAAACGCCAACACCGTCGTCCATGCGAATGAACCACTGGGCTGCCGCACGGTAGATCACAGGTGTCTTGTGGCGCCAGCAGTGCGGGTAGCTGTGAACAATGTCCGAGGTGGCAAACAGGCGACCTGCCTCACGCAAAGTGTTGATGATGACCGGACACGCTTTCCAGATGTGTTGCCCGCCAAACAAGGGAAAGTCACTGGCGTAAGCACCATTGCCCTGCACCGGATTCAAGATGTCGTCGTACAGCATTCCGTGCGCCACACAGCTGTTGAAGTCTTCCACGCCATAAGCCGGCGAAGAATGCACCAAACCGGTACCGTCGTCTGCTGTGGCGTAGTCGGCCAGATAGACCGGGCTGAAGCGATCAAAACCTGAGTCGACATGGGCCAGGGGATGCTTGAAGTTGATGCTGGCGAGATTCTTACCGATGCTGGTCGCGACCACGTTGCCGGTGAGCTGGTAGCGTTGCAGACACTGCTCCACCAGACTCTCGGCCAGCAGCAGCAGGCCGCGCTCGGTGTCCACCAGGGCGTAGATAATTTCCGGGTTCAGATTGAGTGCCTGGTTGGCGGGAATGGTCCAGGCGGTGGTGGTCCAGATGACGGCGAAGGCGTCTTTGCTCAAGGTGGTCAAACCAAATGCCGCCGCCAGTTTGTCCGGTTCTGCACACAAAAAACCGACATCCAGTGTTTGCGATTTTTTGTCGGCGTATTCGATTTCAAACTCTGCCAGGCTCGATCCGCAGTCAAAACACCAGTAGACGGGTTTCAGACCACGGTAAACAAAACCCCGTTCCACGACGCGCTTGAAGGCCCGGATTTCATCGGCCTCGTTACTGAAATCCATGGTCCGGTAGGGATGGTCCCAGTCGCCCAGCACGCCCAGGCGTTTGAACTCGGCGCGCTGCAGATCGATCTGCTCGGTGGCAAAGGCGCGGCTTTTGGCCTGCATCTCATCACGCGGCAGATTGCGGCCAAATTTCTTTTCAATCGCGTTCTCAATTGGCAGACCGTGGCAGTCCCAACCGGGAATGTAGGCCGCGTCCATGCCCTTGAGCTGGCGAGCCTTGACGATCATGTCCTTCAGGATCTTATTGACCGCATGCCCCATGTGAATCTGTCCGTTGGCATAGGGCGGGCCGTCGTGCAGTACAAACTTCGGTGCCCCGGTGCGAGCAGCGCGCAGCTTTTTGTAGATGCCTTTTTCTTCCCAGTCTCTCACCCAGAGCGGCTCGCGCTTGGGCAAGTCGCCGCGCATCGGAAAGGGTGTGTCCGGCAGATTTAGTGTGCTTCGGTAATCAACTTTTTCAGTCATGACAATCTCAATGTGGGGGAGGGTAGGCCGGCTTGGCTTTGGCTCCGGCTGCGGGGCGTAACAAGACGCGGGGCAACGTGCGTCGGTCCAGCCCGGTCAAATTCGTGCGGCAAGCCAGGCGCGTGCGTCGTCGCAGTCTTTGCGTATCCCGCGGGTGAGGGCATCCAGACCGTCGTATTTCAGCTCGTCGTGCAATTTGTGTAAGAGTTCCACGCGAATGATTTTACCGTAGCCACCTTCGTCTCCGAGGGCATTGGGCCAATCCAGGCAATGGGTTTCCAGTAGCACCCGTCCGCCATTCACGTCACGCGGGTCCAGCGATGGGCGAACACCGAGATTGGCGACGCCAGCCAGCGGCTGTTGGGACAGACCGTGGACCCACACAACAAAGATGCCGCGAGCGGCGGGTTTCCAATGCGCAAAGCGCAGATTCAGGGTTTTGAAACCCAGTTCGCGCCCGAGCTTGCGCCCGTGCACCACGTGTCCCGATATCCGGTACGGTCGACCCAACAGTCGCGCTGCGTCATCCATGCGACCCTGACCGAGCGCATCACGCACGGCCGAGCTGGAAACCCTTAAGCCGTGGACCTCGTAGCTGTTCATACGTGCCACGTCAAAGCCGAGTGTGGCGCCCGCACTGTCGAGCGTGGCGTAGTCGCCTGAGCGCTTCGCACCAAAGCGGAAGTCGTCACCGACCAGAACATATTTCGCACCCAAACCACTGAGCAGCACGTCGTCAATGAAGGCCTGCGGAGAAAGTGAGGCCAGCCGTGCGTCAAACGGCAACACCACAGTCTGATCGACACCGCAATAGGCCAGATCGCTCAATTTGTCGCGCAGCGTGCCGACGCGAGCAGGCGCCAGACCCGGGTTATGGGTTGCGGCGGCAAAGTAGTCACGCGGATGCGGCTCGAAGGTCAGAACGCAACTGGGCACAGCGCGCTGCTGGGCCTCGCTTCTGAGCAGCGCCAGCATGGCCTGGTGACCCCGATGTACACCGTCAAAATTGCCGATGGTCAGGGCACAGGTTTGGTTCAGACCCGGGTGTTTGAAGCCTCGAAAAAACATCATTGAGTTGTTATCTTTTTGATAGCAAACTGCGCTTTTTAAACAAGCGCCGAGAGGCAAATTGTCACAAATAGAGGGTATATTGTGTCTTAGCGGTGGATGAAGACATTTTCCTTTGCCGCCAGAGACAATTGCATTTCGTGTCAATGGTTCATTCCAGGAGGCGTGTTTTGAAGGTCTTGAAGCTGTCGGCCCAAGGGCTACCCCAGTCATGGATTTCGCTTGAGCAAGCGGTGATTCATTACGCCGCCGAGGAAGTGCGCTGGGAAATGGGGCGCCAAGTCGCGGTGTTTCATGGTGGCTACAACGCAATCACGGGCGAGCAATCGATCATCACTGTCAACAGCATTATCGGCACCAAGGGCGTGCCCAATATCAATCCCTTTCACCTCAAACCGGGGCTCACCAATAGCAAGTTGTTCTCACGAGACCGCAATATTTGTGCTTATTGTGGCGACCATTTTCATGAGGAAGACCTGACGCGTGAACACATCATTCCGTTTGCGCAGAACGGCATCGATGGCTGGATGAATGTGGTGACATCGTGTCGGCCCTGCAACCATCGCAAGAGTCACCGTACGCCCGAGCAGGCCAAGATGCCATTGCTTTACACGCCTTACGTTCCCAGTCTTTGGGAAGATTTCATTTTGCGCAACCGCCGCATTCTGGTTGACCAGATGGAGTTTTTGATGCTGCATGTACCGAAGTCGTCCAGGCTGATGGCATAGGAAGCGTATGAAAAAAATGTGGTACCAAACCGTGGGCCGGCCGGTGAGCCATGCAGCGCTGTTTTTGGGTAGCGCACTGTTCTCGCTGAATGCCCTGGCAACTGCGGTGGACGCGCTGGTCGTCCAACCATCTGCAGTTTCAGCGCCGGCATTGATGCTGGCCAAATACTGGCAAGCCGGTCATGATCCCGTCGGTTTTCTTGTCAGTGAAAAACTCGATGGCGTGCGGGCGTTTTGGAATGGTCGCGATCTGCGCTTTCGCAGCGGCCGACTTATCGCAGCACCCGCATGGTTCACGGCCGCCCTTCCTGCCATCGCGCTGGACGGCGAATTGTGGCTTGGGCGCCGCAGCTTTGATCGACTCTCCGGCATTGTTCGTCGCAACACACCGGTTGATGCCGAATGGCGTGAGGTGCGCTACATGATTTTCGATCTGCCTGGTGAACCCGGTTCGTTTTCTGAACGTGCTGCGCGGGTTGCCGCGTTGGTGGCCGTGACCAACGTGCCTTGGCTGCAAGCGGTTGAGCATTGGCGCGTGACTGATGGCAAAACGTTGCAAGGTCAGTTGCTGCGAAAGGTTGAAGAGGGGGCGGAGGGGTTGGTGTTGCATCGCGCCGATGCGCTTTGGATTGCCGGGCGTAGCGACGCGTTGCGTAAGTTAAAACTTGTTCCTGACGAAGACGCGCGGGTGATTTCCCATCTGCCTGGAAAGGGCCGTCATTTGGGGAGAATGGGCGCGTTGTTGCTGGAGTTGCCAAATGGCCAGCGCTTTGTGCTGGGCACCGGTTTTAGCGACGCCCAGCGGGACGTGCCGCCGCCCATTGGCAGTTACGTCAGCTATCGTTATCGCGATCGGACTCCAGCAGGATTGCCGCGCTTTGCGAGTTTTTTGCGAGTGCGCGAAACCGAATAGAGCAGGTGAAATAGCTGAGATTATTTCCCGTTGGTTGGATTGGCAGTTCCAGAGAACTGCTGCATTTGTCTTTCAATACATTTTTTACAAACCCTTACCGCCGATAGCAGTGGTGCCGCCCATTTTGGCT
This sequence comes from Comamonadaceae bacterium, assembly GCA_037141865.1. Taxonomy (GTDB): domain Bacteria; phylum Pseudomonadota; class Gammaproteobacteria; order Burkholderiales; family Burkholderiaceae_C; genus Rhodoferax. Next base: position 18,711 of record JBAXBQ010000054.1, read on the forward strand.
TCGAAAGGAACGTCCGTCGACTGACAATACTGTTTTGGCTTCTGGGGTTGTTTGCAATGTTGAAAGATTCGAGGCGGTAACGGAATGTCGATTAACTCGGATTCGTCGACTGATAGCGCAGATCCTGGTGTGCATCCCCAGGCGCGTCGCTACCTACAGGACCTGATCGGCAAGACCCTGGATTTTTTTGCCGAGAATGAAGACCGTAACCTGAAGTTGGTGCGTGAACATATGCTGGAGTTGCTGGATGACAGTTCAACTCATGCCAGGACGCAGAACCTTTGGTCTGCTTGCAACTTGCTGCACCAACAAGCCGAAGCCTTCAATCTTTCCTTTCAAAGCGCTCTGCAGTCGTTGCTGGAAGGGGAAGCAAGTATTGCTGTGCCGCAGGTGCTCGTGTCGGATGGGATAGCCTACCGGCCGACTGATCCGCTCGATGGTATCTCGCTGTCATTGATTGACATGGCCGAAGTAGAGCGCATTTTGTTGCTTGATCGCGTGGTGCTCAGGTTCACTAATTACTACGAGGCCAGCATAAATCCGCTGACCCTGCGAGTAGGTATGCTGCTGGGTCTGGACGCACCGTCGACATCTCGCAACCCGTTTCGACCCGAAGTGTTTGTTCGAGCGTTTTTGCTGGCTTGGGAAAATGGCAATTTTGATAATGACGCCACGCTGGATCTGATGTCGGCGTTGGACCCGCAACATTGCGTCGATCTGGTGCCTTTGTATGCTGATTTGAATCGGACGCTAATGCACGCTGGCGTCGGCGTGCCGACCCTGTATCGCATCAGGAAGACTGACGAGGTGGGCTACTCACATCCACCTGAAGCACCGCTTTCCGTAGGGCCCAAACGTCGCTTCGGCGACGGCGAGGTGGTGTTGCGTGACAAAGTATTTTTTGGCAACTTGACGCCGACTGGCCCCAGTCTTGCCGCGCCCGCCAGAATGTTTCTGCAAAGACTGGGGGTTGCCAGACACAGCGCTCCAGACGCCAATCGGACAAGCACAAGATTTGCGGAAAGTCCAACTGACCAGGACGCGGGAGCGACTTCAATTGCACCCGCCGATCCTGAAATTGTGACCTACCTGGGTGACTTGCAAGCAAGCGCTGGCGCTGCGCTTGACTACCCAATATTGGACGGGCAGGATCCGGGCGGGAGAAATGTGCTGCGCAAAATGCGGGACCAGAGCGAAGTCCTGCGCGCCTCTGATCTTGATCGTGGCACAGTGGACGCAATGGTCGAGGTGTTTGATTTTGTTTTTTCCGACCAGACGGTTCCACTGCAGATGAAGTTTGTGTTGGGTCGCCTGCAAATTCCGCTGCTCAAGGCGGCCATGCTGGACCGCGAGTTTTTTCTGTCAACCGATCAGCCGGCGCGCCGTCTCGTTGACACACTGGCCATGGCGTCGGTCGCCTGCGATCCCGAAAAGGGCCAACATGATCCTCTTTTTCAGCGAATAGAAAACACCATCAAACGCGTTTTAACCGAGTTCGAAGACGATATCACGCTGTTTGGCGAGTTGCTGCAGGAGGTGACTGAATTCCTCTTTGAGACCGAACAACAGGTGCAAGGGCATATCGCCCCGGTCGCCGAAATCGAGACCGCCAGCGAGTTGTTTGAGCAGGCTCTTGCGCATGCGGACAAGGTGGTGCTTGCGCGCATCAACGCGTTGCCACCCGAAATGCCCCTTGCCCCATTTCTGGGGCCGTTCCTGGCAACGCAGTGGCGTGAGGTGTTGGCGCGTGCCTGGTTACAGGTAGCGGTCAGCCCGGTCCAGTGGGAAGTGGCTCTGACCACCATGGATGGCCTGATCTGGTCTACCCAGCCAAAAACCAGGACCCGAGAACGACACCAACTGGTGGCGGTGTTGCCGGACCTGATTCGTAATCTGAATACCGGTCTGGATGCCATTGAATGGACCGGTATGGCCCGTGCAACTTTCACCCGACGCCTGATTGCAACCCATACCCTGGCAATCCGGATGACGCGCCCAGTTCAGGCCACCAAAGCGACGACGTTCAAACGCGATGCAGGCGCCAAAAAGCTGTTGCCAGAACCTGGTCGGCGCTCGGTTGGAATGTTGGCCGGCTCGGATGACCGCTTTGATGTCCTTGCGCAAAGCCTGGCACGCGGGCTTTGGTTTGATTTCAAGGTCGACGAATCCCAATGGCAACGTCGTCGCTTGAGTTGGGTGAGTCCGATGCGTACGCGCCTGTTGTTTACTGATCGTGATGGCTTTGAACCTTTGGTGCACTCCGAGCGCGAAGTGGCGGAGCTGCTGCGCCAGGGTCAACTGCTTGTCGTTGATCCGAAGCCGATTGTGTCGCGAGCGCTTGAGCGCATCCTGTCGGAGGATCAGGTCAGACAGGCGGCGTGATGTTTTGAAGCGGACGGGGCGAGCCGCAACCCGTCAGGCAAATACGCCCGCCGTGTCATGCATACGGCTTGACACTTCACCCAAGTGATGCAGGCTGTCGCCAAAAGTCATCTCCATCTGGGTCAGCCGTTTGAAGTAATGGCTGACGATGTATTCGTCGGTCACACCGATGCCGCCGTGAAGTTGCAAGGCCTGCTGACCGATAAAGCGCATGGAGTTGCCAAGCTGGTATTTGGCGCGGGCCATCGCCGCACGACGTTCTGGCGCAGGTGCGTTGAGTTTGAGCGCCGCGTAGTAGCTCATCGAGCGGGCCAGTTCAAGTTGCATCTTCATGTCTGCTGCGCGATGCCGCAACGCCTGAAACGAACTGATGGCGACACCAAACTGTTTGCGGGTATTCATGTAGTCGGCGGTAATGGCCATGGTTTTGTCCATCACGCCGACGGCCTCGGCACAAGTGGCGGCAATACCAATGTCGATGGCGTGCTCCAGTGCACTCAAACCTTCCTGTGTGATCAGGGTGGCGGGAGCGCTTTGCAGCGTGACTTCGGCGGCGCGGGCACCATCCTGCGTGCCGTAGCCCTGAGTGATGACCCCAGCCGCCAAGCGTTCCACCAGGAACAGTGCCAGTTTGCCCTCGACGGTGGCTGGCACCACAAAAGCATCGGCTTGATCGCCGGCCGGCACCACACTCTTGCGCCCCGCCAGAGTCCATCCGGCCGCGCTCGATGTGGCCCTTGTTTCACAGGCATCAAGTTGATATCGGGCAGCACGTTCCTGGTAGGCCAGCACCACCAGAGCTTCACCATTGGCGATCTTGGGTAGCCATTGGGATTGGGTTGTAGCAGGCGCGTAGCCGCCAATCACGCCGCCGGCAATCAGGCTTTGATTGAGTGGCTCCAGCACAATTCCGCGCCCCAACTCCTCCATCACCACCATAGCCTCCACCGGGCCCATGCCCATACCGCCGTGCGTTTCCGCAATGTACAGTCCGCACAAGCCCAGTTCTGCCAGTTCACAATACGCCTCTCGGGCAAATCCACCCGCTTTGGTCGCGGCACGCCGACGCTCAAAGCTGTAGCCCTTGTCAACCCACTTGCGAACTGCGTCACGCAATTGTTCCTGGTCGTCTGAAAAGTCAAAGTCCATTTT
>JBAXBQ010000055.1:0-22178 GCA_037141865.1 Comamonadaceae bacterium
AGTCAGTCATGGGACAATCTTTCCTTATGCATCCTAAAGCCTTGCTTGACGTCTGTTCAGAACTGGTTCGACTTACGCTCAAATTCGATCATCCAACTGACGCCATTGTTGCTAAATTTTTCCGTGACAACCGGGGCCTGGGGCCCCGTGAACGCGCCACGTTGTCTGGCACGGTCTATTGCGTTTTGCGCAAGAAGCTGCTGTTTGATCATTGCGCGCCTTCTGGAAGTGGACCCAAAGAGCGGCGGTTGGCGATTCTGGGTTTTTACGGCCCCGGTGATTATTTGCGCAGCGCCTTGAGCGAACAGGAAAAAAACTGGCTCGATCAATGCGAAAAGATCAATGTGGCCGATTTGATGGAACGCCATCGGCACAACCTGCCAGAGTGGCTGGTACAGCCGCTCAAAGACCAGTTGGGGGCTGAGTTCTGGCCGCTGGCCGAGAGTCTGAACCTGGGTGCCGGGTTGGACCTGCGTGTCAATGCCCTCACCAGCAAGCGCGCTGACGTGCAGAAAGAGCTGGCGCAGGCCGGTATCAAGGCGCTGCCCACACCTTATTCACCGTGGGGTCTGCGCATTGCTGGCAAGCCAACCTTGAACAAGCTCGATTCGTTCGTGCGTGGTGCGTTTGAGGTGCAGGACGAGGGCTCGCAATTGTTGGCCATGCTGCTGGACGCCAAGCGCGGTGAGATGGTGGTCGATTTTTGCGCAGGTGCCGGTGGCAAGACGCTGGCTATTGGCGCGGGCATGCGCAGCACGGGACGGCTGTACGCTTTTGATACCTCGGCCCACCGACTGGATGCCTTGAAGCCGCGCCTGGCGCGCAGTGGATTGTCCAACGTGCATCCGGCCGCCATCGCCCATGAGCGCGACGATCGCGTCAAGCGCCTGTCAGGCAAGATTGATAGAGTTTTGGTAGATGCCCCGTGTTCGGGTTTGGGAACTTTGCGGCGCAACCCGGACCTCAAATGGAGGCAGAACCTGCAATTGGTGCAGGAATTGGCTGTGACGCAGGCTGCCATCCTGCAAAGTGCGGCCCGACTTCTCAAATCCGGTGGGCGCCTGGTGTATGCGACCTGCAGCATGCTGGTGCACGAAAACGAAGCCATTGCGCTGGCCTTCTCTGAGGCGAACAAGGACTTTACTGCGCTGGATGTGGCAGACGTCCTGGACGGCTTGAAGGTAGTGGGCGCAGTGAGTTTGTGCAGTGGCGGTGAAAATGGACGACGCTTTCTGCGACTGTGGCCACATCGTCACCAGACCGATGGATTTTTTGCCGCTGTCTGGCAAAAAGTCTGATTTAACTTGCAACTTGAAGAGAGAAGCCCAAATATGTTGACATCTGATTGGGCGCCATCGAGCGTCCTGCTTGATTGGCTGTCGTATGGAGTCTGGCAGTTGGCCTGGTGGCAAATCGTGCTGTTCACACTGCTTGTGACGCATGTCACCATGATCAGTGTGACGGTTTTCCTGCACCGCCATCAGGCGCACCGCGCACTGGATTTGCATCCCGTTGCTTCGCACTTTTTCCGCTTCTGGCTCTGGTTAACCACCGGCCAGGTAACCAAAGAGTGGACATCCGTTCACCGCAAACACCATGCCAAGTGCGAGCAGGCGGAGGACCCGCACAGCCCGCATGTGTATGGCATCAAAACCGTGTTGTTGCAAGGCTATGAGTTGTATCGGGCTGAGGCCAGGAACAAGGAAACCATGACCCGCTTTGGACACGGCACACCCAGTGACTGGCTCGAGCGCAATCTGTATACCCGGTTTTCATGGCAGGGAGTGAGTTTGCTGCTGCTGATTGATTTGGTATTGTTTGGTGCTGCGGGTTTGACGGTATGGGCTGTGCAAATGGCCTGGACTCCCATCATGGCAGCCGGCATCATCAATGGCGCCGGACATTATTGGGGTTATCGCAATTTTGAAGCGCCCGATGCCAGCACCAATATTTCGCCTTGGGGTGTCATCATTGCCGGAGAAGAACTGCACAACAACCATCACACTTACCCGACATCTGCCAAGCTGTCTGTCAAACCGTATGAATTCGACATTGGCTGGATGTACATCAGTCTGATGCGAAAAGTCGGATTGGCTACGGTCAAGAAGACGCCGCCAAAGCTGGCTTTTGGCGATGTGCGTCCAGTGGCGGACGAAAAGACACTGGAAGCGCTGATCTCCAACCGTTATGAAATCATGGCTTCCTATGCCAAGGACATGCGGCGCGCATTCAAGGATGAGCTTCAGGCCATGAAATCACGCAGCGCTGATGCGTCTGTCATTAAAGTTGCCCGGCGCTGGCTGCACCGCGATGCAGAGAGAGTGCCGGCGGCCGCGCTTGCCAAATTGGCGCTGGCCCGCGCCGCATCGCCGGTGCTGGACAAAATGGTGCTGATGCGTGAAGAGTTGCGCCAGCTTTGGCTCAACCGCTCGCATACCCGTGAGCAACTGGCGGCCGAACTGCAGGCTTGGTGCCACAGCGCGGAGGCGAGCGGCATTGCGGCCTTGCAGGAGTTCTCTTTAAGGCTACGCGCGGCGCGGGCTTGATAAATCAGGTTGTGGGCAGGTCTGGCCCAAAGAAAAAGAAGGTTTGCTGCCAAGTTACTAACAGCAAACCCTTATATCCATTGGTGCCGGAGAGATGAATCGAACACCCGACCTTCTCATTACGAATGAGCTGCTCTACCGACTGAGCTACACCGGCTTGTCAGCGGCGGATTATAGCCCGCGCTAATCAGTCGGCCAGTGCGCGGCTGACCACTTCGCGCACGTCGTTGCTCAAGTCGGTTTTGGCGGCGACGCGGGCCAGCGCTTCACGGGCTGCGCTGCGGTAGGGCTGCACCCATACTTTCCAGCGGTCCAGTGCGCGCGCCAGTCTGGCAGCCACCTGCGGGTTGATGGCGTCGAGCTCCATCACGCGTTCACTCCAGAATACGTATCCTGCTGCGTCGGCGCGATGGAAAGCGCCGGGGTTGCCGTTGCAATAGCTGAAGATGACGCTGCGCGCCCGGTTCGGATTGCGGATGCTGAAGTCCGGGTGGGTCATCAACTGGCGCACCGTCGCCAGCACCTGACCGCCCCGGTCGCAAGCGCCGGCTTGCAATGCAAACCATTTGTCGAGCACCAGATCATCGTTTTTAAACTGGCGGTAAAAGTGCGCCAATGCCGCGCTCCCGAACTCGTGGCCACAGGCCAGCAGAGCACTCAATGCGTTGCTTCGGTCGGTCATGTTGCCGGCATCCTTGACGCGCTGGTAGGCCTTGCCCGGCCAAACACTGTCTTGCGCACTAAGGCATAGCTGTCCCAGGGCCATGCCAGACAGGGCGCGGCGGCCGGCTGATAGGGGATCCGGTTGATAGTTGCCGTTCTCGCGATGAGCTTCAAAGGCCCACTGCCAGTCTTCGAACAGTGCGGCTGCCAATTGCGCTCGCATCGCTTCGCGCGCGGCATGAATGCGTTGCGGATCCACGGCGTCGAGTTGCTCGGCGATGTAAATCTCTGATGGCAGGGTGAGCACCAGTTCCTTGAATGCGGCATCCAGTGTTGGATGACGCAGGACGCTGCGCATGGCATCGATGTAGGCGGCATCAAGCAAGCCTGTCGCAGGTACGGGTGAGGTGTCCTGGACGGCCTTGATTGCGCTTCGCAATGCCAGTCGTTGTCCGGCTTCCCAGCGGTTGAAGGGGTCGGGGTCAAAGGCCAGCAGTGTTAGCAATTGCGCGTCGGTGTAATCAAAATCAAGCACCACCGGGGCGCTAAAGCCGCGCAGGATGGACGGCACTGGTTCCTCGTCGACATTGATGAAAGTAGTGGATTCAAGCTGATCTCTCATCACAAGCAAGTGGTCGCCAACGCACGGTTCATTGCTGCCCTGCAACTGCAAGGGCAGGGCAGCGCCGCTGCGACCGACCAGTCCCAGACTGACCGGAATTACAAAGGGCTCTTTAACTGGTTGACCGGGCGTAGCGTTGCAACTTTGACTGAAACTGAGCGTATAGCTGCGTGCTGAAGCATCGTAAATCCCAACTCCGGACAGGTGGGGCGTACCGGCCTGGCTGTACCAGCGCTTGAACTGTAGTAGCAGCCGGGCCAGTGCTGAGTCAGGGTTCGCGTCAGCGATGCACTGAGCGAAATCATCACAGGTCACGGCCTGGCCATCATGACGCGCAAAGTACAGCGTCATGCCTTTGGCAAAGCCTTCGCGACCGACCAGCGTCTGCATCATGCGCACCAGCTCAGCGCCTTTCTCGTAGACGGTAACGGTGTAGAAGTTGTTGATCTCGATGTAGCTGTCGGGCCGCACCGGATGCGCCATCGGGCCGGCGTCCTCCGCAAACTGGGCCGTGCGCAGCAAGCGCACATCAGCGATGCGTTTGACGGCACGGGCGGACACCGCGCTGCACAAGTCCTGTGAAAACTCCTGGTCACGAAAGACGGTCAGGCCTTCTTTCAGGCTTAGCTGGAACCAGTCCCGGCAAGTGATGCGGTTGCCGGTCCAGTTGTGGAAATACTCGTGTCCGACCACCCTCTCGATGCTGGAATAGTCGCTATCGGTGGCTGTGTTCTGGCTTGCCAGTACAAACTTTGTGTTGAAGATGTTGAGTCCCTTGTTCTCCATGGCACCCATATTGAAGTCGCTGGTCGCAACAATCATGAAGCGCTCCAGATCGAGTGCCAGACCAAAACGGGCCTCGTCCCAAATCACCGATGCCATCAGCGAATTCATGGCGTGTTCGGTTTTGTCCAGATCACCGGGACGCACATAGACCTGCAGCAAATGATCACTGCCGGTGCGCGAGGTAATGCGCTGTTCGCGGCATACCAACTGGCCGGCCACCAGCGCAAACAGGTAGGACGGTTTTTTGTGCGGATCAACCCAGGTGGCAAAGTGACGGCCTTCGTTGCCAACGCCCTCCAGCGCGCCCGAGTCGACCAGGTTGCCGTTGGACAGCAGCACCGGGTATTTTTGCTTGTCGGCCCGCAGCGTCACGCTGTAGCTGGCCATGACATCGGGGCGATCCAGAAAATAAGTGATGCGCCGGAAACCCTCGGCTTCACACTGCGTAAAGAAGGATTCGTTGCTGACATACAAGCCCATCAACTTGGTGTTCTTGCTGGGTGCGCAGGTGGTAAAAATTTCGAGCTCAAATGAACCCTCATCCGGCAGGTTGTCCAGGACAAGCTGGCTACCATCCATCTTGAATGAAGCGCCCTGGCCGTTGACCAGCACGCGCGCCAGGTTGAGTTCTTCGCCTACCAGCTTCAACGGCTGTGGCGCAACACTGACATTGCGGCGCAGCGTCATTTTGTTCAGTACACGAGTTTTGACCGGGTCCAGATCAAACGTTAAGTTGACGCTGTCGATCCAGAACGCCGGCGGGGTGTAGTCGGCACGCCGGATCACGGTGGCTGGGCCATTGGCCTCAGTAAGTTGCAACATGTATATTCTCCAAAAAATTCGAATTTATCCAGTCAAAGCAATCCCGCACGCTGGTAATCAGGTGCCGTCCCTATCGAAAATCAGGGCCCAGGCTTCCATCACACGCCCTGTTTTAACGACGCCTCAATGAACTGATCCAAATCACCGTCCAGCACTTTCTGCGTCGCGGAGGTTTCGTAGTTAGTGCGCAGGTCTTTGATGCGGCTGTTGTCCAGCACATAAGAGCGGATCTGATGTCCCCAACCGACATCGGTCTTGGAGTCTTCCAGTTTTTGTTGCTCGGCCTGGCGCTTGCGCATCTCGAAGTCGTACAAGCGGGAGCGCAGGCGCTTCCAGGCGACGTCGCGGTTGCCGTGTTGACTGCGGCCGTCCTGGCACTGCACCACGATACCGGTCGGGATGTGCGTCAGTCGCACCGCCGAGTCGGTCTTGTTGATGTGCTGGCCACCGGCGCCACTGGCGCGAAAGGTGTCCACCCGAACGTCGGACGGGTTGATATCGATCTCGATCGAGTCATCCACCTCAGGGTAGACAAACACCGAAGCAAATGAAGTGTGGCGACCGCCTGATGAATCAAACGGTGATTTGCGCACCAACCGGTGCACCCCGGTTTCGGTGCGTAGCAGGCCAAAGGCATATTCACCTTCCACCTTGATGGTGGCGCCTTTGATGCCGGCGGTGTCACCGGCAGACTCGTCTTCAATCGTGGTCTTGAAGCCTTTGCGCTCGGCATAACGCAGGTACTGGCGCAACAGCATGCTGGCCCAATCGCAGGCCTCGGTGCCGCCGGCGCCCGCCTGAATGTCGACGAAGGCATTCATCGGGTCGGCCGGGTTGTTGAACATGCGGCGGAACTCCAACCCTTCGACGATGGCGGCCAGCTTGGCGGTCTCGGTTTCAATGGTGTGCAAACCGGCGGCGTCGCCATCGGCCTTGGACATCTCAAAAAGCTCGCTGTTGTCGGACAGTTCGTTGGTTAGGTTGTCGAGTGTGACGACCACGCCATCGAGTGCTTTTTTCTCGCGGCCCAATTCCTGAGCGCGCTTGGGGTCGTTCCAGACCGTCGGGTCTTCGAGCGATGCGTTGACGGTTCTCAGTCGTTCGGATTTAGCAGGATAGTCAAAGATACCCCCGTAAATCGAGCGTGCGCGCAGTCAGGCTGGAGAGTTGGGTGCCGATGAGGTTGATGCGTTCTGCTTCCATGATGCGTGTCCTTTGATTGAAATGTCGGGGTCAAAGCGGGTTGCTGGGCAGCCGCAGTCTGATCCGGTGTTGCGCCATTTTCTCACGCGCCAGCGGTCGTCGTCGGCCGCTGCTACATCTCTTGACAAATGCTCAATCAATAAAGCGCTCTATCAGCGCAGCGAGCACTTGCGGTTGATCGTGATGCATCATGTGCCCGGCATCCTCGACGCGGGCGATTTCGACTTGCGGCACGGACTTGAGCCGCTCGTGATACTGCGCCAGCGTGAACTTGCCCTTCCACCACAATTCCAGGCTGCTGTTGGCGGCCTCGACGGCCAGCACCGGCAGGGTGATGCGCCGGTATATTTCCAGCACCTCGTCCACCCGGTAGAGTTGCGCACTGGCCACCTTGTGCGCCGGGTTGCCCAGAATGTGCCACTTGCCTTCAGCGGTTTCGTGGGCCCAGTGCTGTGCCAGCCAATTGGCCTTGTCGGCACCCAGGCGCGGGTTGGTCTTCATGAGGCGACGCGCGACGCCGTCTGCTGAGTCATAAGACTTCAGATGGAGGTCACCCCGATGCAGACCTTTAAGTTCATCCATCCACCTGGCAAAGCGCCTCGGTGCTTCGTCGGGTTGGGTGACCGGCAGGCCGAAGCCCTCCAGATTGATCAAGCGGCGGATGCGCTCAGGACGCACGCCGGCGTACAACATGGCCACATTGCCACCCATGCTGTGGCCGAGCAGGTTGACCTGCCGCGCAGGCACGTAATGATCCAGCAAAAAATCGAGATCGGCTAGGTAGTCCGGAAACCAGAAGTTGTCGGCACCTCCCGAGGCAGTCTGCCCATAGCCACGCCAATCCGGGGCAATGACGTAATGGTCGTGGCTGAGTGCGTCCACCATAAACTGATAGCTGGCCGCCACATCCATCCAGCCATGCAGCATCACCAGTGGCGCCTTGTCGGCCGCCGGTTCGCCCCACACCCGCACGTGGTATTGCAGATTGCGTATCGGGACAAACTCGCTACGCGAAACTCTTTTGACTTGGTACATTTGTCCCATCATACGGAGGCTTATCGTGATCGTCAGTCAGAACAGCGACAAACCACTGCAGTCGGGGCCGGACAATTATGCGCAACTGCACGCCGGCTTTGAGTGGCGGGTGCCGGAGAAATTCAATATCGCGCAGGTTTGCTGCCGGCGTTGGGCAGAACGGCCGGATGCCTCAGACAGAGTCGCAATCCATGCAATGGTCGCCGACGGTGGCACGGCTGTGCATAGCTATTTCGAGCTGCAACAAGAGGCCAGCCGCTTGTCCAGCGTGCTGGCAAAGCGCGGCGTGCGGCGGGGAGACCGCGTCGCCATCGTGATGCCGCAACGCTTTGAGACCGCCGTTGCCTACATGGCCGTGCTGCAAATGGGTGCCGTAGCGATGCCGCTGTCGATGCTGTTTGGCCCAGACGCGCTTGAATACCGCTTGCACGACAGCGATACCGTGCTGGCGATCTGCGATGAAAGTTCGATCAGCAATGTATTGTCAGTACGCCACACCTGCCCGCTGTTGCGCTGCGTGCTGGGGGTTGGCAGTGCCGCGCTGCTGGCAGACTGCGATTGCGCCGGTGCGATGGCGCAAGAAACGGCCGAGTTTGTGGCGGTAACGACCGACGCCGATGACCCGGCCGTGCTGATCTACACCAGCGGTACCACCGGCAATCCAAAAGGCGCTCTCATCCCGCACCGGGCGCTGATCGGCAACCTCACCGGTTTTGTTTGCAGTCAAAACTGGTTTGGTTTTGACGGCCAGGACAACGCGTTATCCAGTGCCGTGTTCTGGTCTCCGGCCGATTGGGCCTGGACCGGCGGCCTGATGGATGCCTTGCTGCCAACGCTTTATTTTGGTCGCCCCATCGTGGCCTTTAACGGCCGATTCAGCCCACCCATGGCGCTGGACTTGATGGCGCGATTTAAGGTCACCCATACATTTCTGTTTCCAACTGCACTCAAGGCCATGATGAAGGCTTATCCAGGGACCGACCGGACGGTGCGCCAGCATTTCGAGTTGAAATTGCAGGCCATCATGAGCGCAGGAGAGGCGGTGGGTGACGCCGTGTTCGAGTATTGCCAGCAACAACTTGGCGTGACCGTAAACGAGATGTTTGGCCAGACTGAAATCAACTACATCGTCGGAAATTGTGCCGTGCAGTGGCCGCCAAAGCCGGGCAGCATGGGCAAGGGTTATCCGGGTCACCGCGTGGCGGTGATCGATGACGCCGGACAGGAGTGTCCTGTGGGTGTGCCCGGCGATGTGGCTCTGAACCGTTTTGATGTGCATGGCCAACCCGACCCGATTTTCTTTCTGGGTTACTGGAAAAACGAGGTGGCCACGCGCGATAAATTCACCGGTGACTGGTGTCGCACCGGCGACCTGGCAACGCGTGATGAAGACGGTTATCTCTGGTACCAGGGTCGTTCCGACGATGTCTTCAAGGCGGCAGGTTACCGCATTGGGCCTGGCGAAATCGAGAACTGCCTGGTCAAACATCCGGCGGTGGCCAATGTCGCAGTGGTGCCCAAGCCGGATCGTGCGCGTGGTGCGCTGGTCAAAGCTTACGTCGTTCTGGCACCCGATTTTGTAGCCAGTCGCCCGACAGATACAGCGTCCAGGGCTGACTTCGACCAAAAACTTGTGGCGCAACTGCAGGCCCATGTCAAAGGCAAGCTGGCACCTTACGAATACCCCAAGGAGATTGAGTTCATCGATGCCTTGCCCATGACCACCACCGGCAAGGTTCAGCGACGCTTGTTGCGCCTGATGGAAGAGGAGCGCGCCAGACTACTGGCCGGTTGAAGCGTGGCAGCATGAGAAACCGTAAACTGCATGCTTTTTGAAAATCTCGAAAACTCCTCATGACCATGAAAACCCTACAGCTCGGCCAGAGCGATCTGCACGTTACTCCCATTTGCCTCGGCACCATGACATTTGGCGAGCAGGTTGATGAACCGACCGCCCATACCATCTTGGACCGATCACTGGCGCGCGGCGTGAATTTCATCGACACGGCTGAGATGTATGCGGTACCGCCACGTGCCGAAACTTTCAACGCCACGGAAATCATCATCGGCAACTGGCTGGCGAAGAACCCGGCGGCACGGCAAAAACTGGTGATCGCCAGCAAAGTGGCCGGCCCGGCGCGCGGCATGCCCTGGATTCGCGGTGGCAAAGGGGATTTGACCGGCGCCGACATGGTGGCTGCCTGCGAAGGTAGTCTCAAGCGACTACAAACCGATGTGATTGACCTCTACCAGATTCACTGGCCGGTGCGGCATGTGCCCGCCTTTGGTATGGTGTACTTCGATCCGGCCAAGGACGGGCCTGTCACCTCGATTCATGCACAGCTGGAAGCGCTGGGTAAACTGGTACAGGCTGGCAAGGTGCGTGCCGTTGGTTTGTCCAATGAAACCCCTTACGGCGTGCATGAATTCGTTCGCCTGGCAGAGCAGCATGGTTTGCCGCGTATCGCCACTGTTCAAAATGGCTATAGCCTGTTGAACCGCACCGTCGAAAATGCACTGGACGAAACGATGCACCGCCTGGGCGTGTCGTTGCTGGCTTATTCACCCCTGGCATTCGGACTTTTGACCGGAAAATACGACGCATCCGGGTTGACCGGACCGGGTGCCCCGGCAAAAGCCCGCATCACACTGTTTGAGTCCACCCGCAAGCAGCGTTGGGGCCGTCCCGACGCGCTGGTTGCGGCCCGCCGTTACAACGCGTTGGCGCGCCAACATGGCATGACGCCGACGCAGCTTGCTTTGGCTTTTTGCTACACCAAATGGCAGGTCGCCAGCACCATCATTGGCGTTACCACGGTGGCCCAACTGGACGAAGATCTGGACGCTTGGGGCACCACACTGTCGCCCGAACTGCTGAAAGAAATTGACGCCATCCGCTGGGAGATACGCGACCCGACCTTGTGAACCGACGCGCGACCACCATGTCCAAACACGTCAGTGTTACGCCGGCGACTCAGTTGCTCAAAGCCCATAAGGTAGCTTTTACCGAGCACAGCTACGAATACCTGGAACATGGGGGCGCGCTGCACAGTGCCGAAGTGCTGGGTTTTGATCCTTTTGTCGTCATCAAGACACTCATCATGCAGGATCAGGACGCCAAACCGTTGGTGGTGCTGATGCATGGCAACCGAAAGGTTTCAACCAAAAATCTGGCGCGCCAGATTGGCGCCAAATCAGTGGAGCCCTGCTTGCCAGAGGTGGCAAATCGGCACAGCGGCTATCTGGTCGGCGGCACCTCACCGTTCGGCACACGCAAGCTTATGCCGGTCTTTATCGAAGCATCCATTCTGGACCTGCCAGCAATACTCATCAATGGAGGGCGGCGCGGTTATCTGGTGGGGCTCGATCCGCAATTGTGTCTGACCTTGCTGGCGGCCAAGACGGTGCGATGTGCGCTGGAGGATTGACCAACCGGGTAGCATTGGGCGGGGCTGGCAGAATAGACGCAACAAGTTCCCGCTTTAGCGGGCGCGGTAGCAGGAGAAGCAACTTGGATTCAGTGCAATCTTTTTTCCCTTTGATGGCAACGATACTGGGTTACCTTACCGGTTCGCTTTCGTTTGCGGTCATTGTCAGCCGTGTCATGGGATTGAATGATCCGCGCACGTTTGGCAGCAAAAACCCGGGCGCCACCAATGTGCTGCGTTCTGGCAGCAAGGCGGCGGCCGTCATCACGCTGTTGCTGGACGCGGCCAAGGGCTGGTTGCCGGTGATGCTGGTCAGATGGTATGGCAAGCCTTACGGGCTGGAGGACGGCACCATGGCGATGGTCGGGCTGGCCGCTTTTGTCGGGCATCTGTATCCCGTTTTTTTCAAGTTCGTGGGTGGCAAAGGGGTGGCCACGGCATGTGGCGTGCTGCTGGGCTTCAGCTGGATTTTGGGTCTGGCAGCCGGCGCCACCTGGTTGATCATGGCTTACTTTTTTCGCTACTCGTCCCTGGCATCGCTGACCGCCGCTGTGTTTGCGCCGGCTTATTACGTCTTTGGTGATGGCACCGCCTGGTACCTGAGCAAGGCTGTGCTGCTGTCGTTGTGCATCATGTCGCTACTTTTAATCTATCGGCATAGCCTGAACATTGGCCGGCTGATCAAGGGCACCGAGTCCCGCCTGGGGAAAAAAGGTAAATCTTGAGACGTCCTGTTGATGATGTCACCCCAATGCCATCAGCATCAGGGTGAATTTCTTTGCAGGGGCAGTGTTGCCACCCAGCTTCGCGTCTGACGGTAAGTTCGCCAAGCCCACCACAATCTTGCACTCCAGACAACCGCGCGGCGCGGCCGCAAAGCAATCACAACCAGCAAGCCGACCAGTGGCCAGCCAGGATGGCGGTAAAGCCATTGCAGCCCGCTGCGTAGCTGGTCAGCTATTGCCATGGGGCGCCTGAAAACCCCGGTCTGCTCTGCCAGACTGACGCGTAGCTGCGCGCTGCGCAGCAGCAACTGTTGTTGGCGCAGCAAAAGATCAGGGTGTGTCATGGTGCGCTGAAGCCTGAAGTTCGGCCTGATCCCGACTCAGCTCCGTCACGCTGGCATTGAACATGCCAGTCGGACTGCGCAAGCGTTGCCGCGCCAAGCGAATCAGCAGCAGGCCGCCGGTAAGAAACAGCAGGGTCAGCAAGCCCGTTGCAGCCAGTCGATGACCGTCCCAAAAAAGCAGCACGACAAAACCGCACAGCAAGAAAAGACCGACCCCGAGAAACAGCAGCGCAACCGTTGCCCAGATCAGTCCGTCAAAAAGACGACGCTTTTCTATCTCTACTTCAGTGCCCAGCAGCTCGAGTCGGACCTGCGCAATTTCCAGCGCTGTCGCCAACAATCGCTGCAGGGAAGCGAACAGGCCGCCCTTGGGAACCGAACTGCTCATACGCAGCAGATCAGCCTAGCGGCGGCTGACCAGCAGACCCAGCACCAGACCGACACCGGCTGCAATGCCGATGGATTGCCACGGGTTCTCGTGGACGAATTCATCGGTGGCGTGTCCGGCCGCTTTGGCCTTGGCCACTGCCGCATCTTGCAGGTGCAGCAGATCATCCTTGGCTTGATTCATTCTGGTTTGCACACGGCTGCGTATATCAGCCGCACCTTCGCCGGCTTGATCGGCGGTCATTCGCAGCAATGCTTCCGCATCGGCAATGACCTCGCGCAGGTTGTTCATCAGCTTGTCTTTTTGAACCGTCGTCATGTCAGCCATAGTTGTCCTCCAGTGGGTGAAAATTCCAATTGAATGGCAGTTGTCATCGTGCTGCTGATTGTGACAAAAAACAAGTGACCTCTTGGGCATCTGTCAGCTCAGTGAACAAAGCAAAAAAAGGCTTTAAAAAAGCCTTTTTTATGTTCGGGCGTGCGACCGAGCGATATTGCACGGCCCGGGTTACACGCGTTTTCTGTATTCGCCGGTGCGGGTATCGATTTCGACCTTGTCGCCCTGCGCTACAAAAATCGGCACTCCCAGATCAAAGCCGGTGGAAATTTTGGCCGGCTTGAGCACTTTGCCGGAGGTATCACCCTTGACAGCTGGTTCGGTCCAGGTGATCTCACGTATCACGCTGGTCGGCATTTCAACCGAGATCGCCTTGTCGTCATAGAAAACGACTTCGAGCGACATACCGTCTTCGAGGTAGTTCAGCGAGTCGCCCATGTTTTCTGCCTCAACCTCATACTGGTTGTACTCGGAGTCCATGCAGATATACATGGGCTCGGCAAAGTAGGAATAGGTGCAATCCTTCTTGTCCAGAATGACCTGATCCATCTTGTCGTCGGCCTTGAACACCACTTCGGTGCCGAAGTTGGCGATCAGGCTTTTGAGTTTCATGCGCACGGTGGCAGAGTTGCGGCCACCACGGCTGTATTCTGTTTTGAGTACGACCATCGGGTCCTTGCCGTGCATGATGACATTGCCGGCGCGAATTTCTTGAGCGGTTTTCATAGCGATTGAGTGAAGGTTGGCCGCCAGCTAGGCGGTAAGGGCGGCATGGTCTGGATGCGAATCCAGTCAAATTTCGTAAAGTGTTGAATTTTAATGGTTTTTTAGTACAAATCGAATGATCTGTGTCACAAGATCGTGCTGCTTCATTAGTTGATTGTGCAATTGGCCAACCCCTTGCTGCCAGGGGGCCAGTTCCAGTGGGGGCAAAACGCTGTCGCTAGCTCCGTTCCAGACTTGATGAAATTCCCGCAGTGAGGGTGGTGCATTCAGCAGTTGCAGAAAAGCGTCGAGCTTGGCTAAATGGGCATCATCACTTTGCGGGTAAATTTGCCAGACGAACGGTTTTTTGGCCCACAACGCGCGCACCAGCGAATCCTCGCCACGCACAAAATTCAGGTCACAGGCCCATAGCAGATGGTCAAAATCGACTTGGCTGAGCGCCGGAAGAAATGAAAACGACAGCTTCGCATGCAGGTTCCACGCTGGATCAGATTGCGCGCGACTCGCAACAATGGATTTGACGGCCGCCGCTGCTCGCCCGCTTGTGACCAGCAGGTGGGTCGGCTGGTGCTCTGCGGCCAATTGATTTAGCAGTTCGCCCAGTGTCGCCGGTTCGTAGCAAAACAGTGAAATCAGTCGTTCGTCATGAAATTCGATGCCCAACCGCTGCAACCAGGCGACCCTGTCAAAGCGCGACTGTCGCTGCGCCAGATCGGGTTCTCGCAGCAGTCCGCCGGTCCCGGCAGTAAAGCCGGGGTAAAAAAAATGCTTCGTCAAGCCGACGGCGGGCCCAGTCATGACCGGTGAGGGCAGGCCGTGGCAGCGTTCTACAAAGCCTTCGGCGCTCAGGTATTCCAGGTTGATCCATTTGCCAGTTTGGAGACCAGCCTTTTTGCCAGAGGCAAAGGCAGCCAAGAACTCGGGAGCAACGTGACAACCGAAGGCTTCGACGAGAATATCTCCCGGCGTCAAATTCCCGAATTCAGTGGATTGCGTCCATGCCATAACCTGCACACCTGGGGCGCCGTCGGGAGTCATCCAGCGCAGGGCGCTGGCATCGTCCACCCAAAGGCGAACCCGTTCACCGCGCGCAGCCAGGTCCGCGCTCAAGCGCCAGCAGACACCGATGTCGCCGTAGTTATCGATGACAGTGCAAAAGATGTCCCAAAGGTTTCCTGTTTTCACCCTCTAGATTGTCCACAATACGTTCCTATGCCAGTTTTGCCTGATTCCAGTCCGCCCAAGCCAGCTGCGCCGACCTTGTCGCCGACGCATCCTGAGCAACTGTTAAGCGACGTCGCCAATCTGCCGACTTTGCCCGGTGTCTACCGCTATTTCGACGCCTCGGGTGCAGTGCTCTATGTCGGTAAGGCCATCAACCTGAAAAAGCGTGTATCGAGCTACTTCCAGAAAAATCACGGAGGTACGCGCATCGGGCATATGGTGAGCAAGATTGCGCGCATGGAAACCACCGTGGTGCGTTCCGAAGCCGAGGCGCTGCTGCTGGAGAACAACCTCATCAAGACACTGAACCCGAAGTACAACATCCTGTTTCGGGACGACAAAAGTTATCCGTACCTGAAGATGACGGGCGCGGCGCCTGCCGTCCATCCGGATCTGCGCTCGGGTTCGGCTTTTTCCAGAGTCTCCTACTACCGGGGGGCGGTTGAAAAGAAGCATCGCTATTTTGGACCTTACCCCAGCGCCCTGGCGGTGAAAGAGGCGATCTTGTTGATGCAGAAGGTGTTTCGCTTGCGCACCTGCGAGGACCCGGTATTCAATAACCGCACCCGGCCCTGTCTGCTATACCAGATCAAGAGATGTTCGGCGCCCTGCGTTGGGCATATTTCTGCGCCAGATTACGCGCAGGATGTGATCAATGCCGAGCGCTTTTTGCGCGGCGATGCGCGTCAAGTGATGGATGTGCTGGAAGCCCGCATGATGGCGCACGCGCAAGCGCTGGAGTTTGAGCAGGCGGCCGAACTGCGCAACCAGGTCGCTGCACTTTCAAACGTGCTGCATCAGCAATCGGTGGATAACGTGTCGGACCGTGATGTGGATATTCTGGCCGTCAAAGTGCAGGGCGGGCGTGCCTGTGTCAATTTGGCGATGGTGCGCGGTGGACGCCATCTGGGGGATCGGCCCTACTTTCCGGTGCACGTGGAAGACGCTGCCGGCATCCACCACGGCGAACACGACGACCCGCAGGCCGCGCAACCAGTTCCTTCGGTTGAGGCGCAGGTGCTGGAGGCGTTTGTTGCACAACATTACCTGAACGTGCCGGTGCCGCCTTCCCTGGTTGTGAGTCAGCCGGTGGACAAAGGCTTGCTCAAGGCGCTCTCGATTCAGTCCGGCGTCAAAGTCACTGCGGTGCACCAGCCACGTGAACAACGTCGTCTCTGGCTGGAGATGGCGCAAACCAATGCCGCACTGCAGTTGACACGCCTGCTATCGGAAGAAGGCTCGCAACAGGCACGCACCCGGGCACTGGTCGATGCGCTGGACCTGGCGCCGGAAAATTTGGAACACTTTCGTGTCGAGTGCTTTGATATTTCGCATACCGCTGGCGAGGCCACCCAAGCCTCCTGTGTGGTGTTTCATCATCACAAGATGCAAAACGCTGAGTACCGCCGCTACGGCATTGACGGCATTACACCGGGTGACGATTACGCCGCCATGCGGCAGGTGTTGATGCGTCGTTATGGCAAATTGGCCGAAACCTTGCAGGAAGCGCAAAAGACCGGTCTGACACCCGCCGGAACTGGCTACTTGCCCGACTTGGTGCTGGTCGATGGCGGCAAAGGCCAGGTGTCCATGGCGCGCGAAGTGTTTGAGCAACTCGCACTGGATCTGTCGTTGATCGTCGGCGTCGAGAAAGGCGAGGCGCGCAAGGTGGGACTTGAGGAATTGGTGTTTGCCGATGGGCGGGAGAAGGTCTATTTGGGCAAGGACTCAGCGGCACTGATGCTGGTGGCGCAGATCCGGGATGAGGCGCACCGCTTTGCCATCACCGGCATGCGAGCTCAAAGGGCCAAGGTTCGCGTGGATGGCGGCAAGCTGGAGGAAATTCCAGGTATTGGGCCCAAGCGGCGTGCCAAATTGCTGCAGCGCTTTGGCGGAGTCCGGGGTGTGGCGCTGGCCGGTGTCGAAGATATCGCGAGCGTGGAAGGCATCTCGCACGAACTGGCGGAAGAAATCTACCGCGCTCTGCACTGATCGCGAGCCGCCAGGCCGCCATTGAGCCGTGCCACAATGAGATCATGTTCTTCACCATTCCGACCATCATGACCTGGGCCCGCATTGTTGCGATCCCTTTGATCGTCGGTGTGTTCTATCTGCCGATCGAGCCGGCAACTCGAAACCTGGTTGCCACGGTGATGTTTGTCGTGTTCGCTGCCACCGACTGGCTGGATGGGTATCTGGCACGCAAGCTCAATCAGGTGTCTTCCTTTGGCGCCTTTCTGGACCCGGTGGCCGACAAGTTTCTGGTCTGTGCCTGCGTTCTGGTTCTGGTGCATCTGGGACGTGCCGATGTTTTTGTCGCACTCATCATCATTGGCCGGGAAATTGCAATTTCTGCACTGCGTGAATGGATGGCTCAGATTGGCGCCTCCAAGAGCGTGGCGGTGCACCTGGTGGGCAAGCTGAAAACTGTGGTGCAAATGGTGGCGATCCCGTTTTTGCTGTTTGATGGCTTGTTGCTGGGAGTCATCAATACGCACCTTTGGGGTGTCTGGCTGATCTGGATTGCCGCCTTGATGACGGTCTGGTCCATGGTGTACTACCTGCAAAAGGCGCTGCCTGAAATTCGGGCACGGGTAAAGTGACGGCGCCTGATCATCGCTTCATGGTCAAGGCTATGCCAGCGCTGTTCGTACTGATCTGGAGCACCGGTTTCATTGTCGCCCGGTTTGGCATGCCGCACGCTCCTCCGATGAAGTTTCTGGTCCTGCGCTATGCCTTGTCTATCCTGTGTTTTTTGCCATGGGTAGCACTGGCTCACGTGGCCTGGCCGCGTACCAGCGCCCAGTGGTTGCACCTCGCAGTGACCGGCGTGTTGATGCATGCCATTTATTTAGGAGGTGTCTGGGCGGCAGTGAAGGGCGGTATGGGGTCAGGTCTTTCGGCCCTGATCGTTGGCCTGCAACCAGTGCTGACCGCGTTGTGGCTGTCGGCCACCGGCGGAAAAATTGTGACACGGCAATGGGTCGGGTTGGTGCTGGGTTTTGTCGGTTTGGTGCTGGTGGTGTGGCACAAATTTGGGCAGGGCGGCGAGGCCAACTGGCCGAATATGTTGTTGGCTGTTGCGGCACTGATCAGCATAACCATCGGAACCCTTTACCAAAAGCGCTTCGTGGCAGCTTGTGACGTTCGAACGGCCAACGTGGTGCAGCTCGGTGCCGCCATGATGGTGACGCTGCCCTTGATGTTTCTTGAGTCGGAACCGATGCGCTGGAATGCTGAACTGGCGGGTGCCATGGCCTGGTCGGTATTGGCCTTGACGTTGGGTGGCAGCTCGCTCTTGTACCTGCTGATTCAACGCGGTGCAGCGGCGTCGGTTACCAGTTTGATGTATCTGGTGCCACCGACAACCGCGGTATTGGCGTGGCTGTTGTTTTCAGAGCCCATCACCGCTCTCACTATTGCAGGCATCTTGCTGACCGCTGCAGGCGTCTCGATGGTGGTTCGCCAGACTCGCGTGACTTGACGTTCACAGCCATTCGCGTTGGCAAAGGTTTAAGTAATCGCTTCAATGGGAATTCAACATGAGTAAGAAGAGAATTGCAGTCATCGCTGGCGACGGCATTGGCAAAGAGGTCATGCCCGAAGGAATCCGCGTGATGCAGGCGGCGGCTGGCAAGTTTGCCATTGACCTGCAGTTTGATTACTTTGATTTTTCCAGTTGGGACTATTTCGAGAAGCACGGGAAAATGCTGCCGGATAACTGGAAGGAGCAAATTGGTGGCCACGATGCCATTTATTTTGGTGCGGTCGGTTGGCCTGAAAAAATACCTGACCACGTCTCACTGTGGGGTTCTCTGCTGTTGTTTCGGCGCGAGTTTGATCAATATGTCAACCTTCGACCGGCGCGCCTGATGCCGGGCATTATTGCGCCGGTGGTGCGGCGTGACGGCAGTCGCCGCGAGCCGGGTGAAATCGACATGTACATCGTGCGCGAAAACACAGAGGGCGAATACTCCAGCATAGGAGGGCGCATGTACCAGGGCACCGAACGTGAAATCGTGATGCAGGAAACTGTGATGTCCCGCATTGGTGTTGACCGTGTTTTGAAGTTTGCTTTTGAGTTGGCCCAGTCGCGTCCAAAAAAACATTTGACCAGTGCCACCAAATCAAACGGCATCGCCATCACCATGCCTTATTGGGACGAACGTGTGGTTGAGATGGCGAAGAACTATCCCGCTGTAAGGCTCGACAAATTTCATATCGACATCCTGACAGCGCATTTCGTACAACGTCCTGATTTTTTTGATGTGGTGGTGGCCAGCAACCTGTTCGGCGATATCCTGAGCGATCTGGGGCCGGCCTGCACCGGCACGATTGGCATTGCACCCAGCGCCAATCTGAACCCCGAGCGCAAGTTTCCATCCCTGTTTGAACCAGTCCATGGCTCCGCTCCGGATATCGCCGGCCTGGGCATCGCCAATCCCATTGGTCAGATTTGGTGTGGCGCCATGATGCTGGAATTTCTGGGGCATAAAAATGCGCACGATGCCATTTTGACGGCCATAGAAAACGTGCTTGAGCCCCAAAGCGGTGCGCCGCGAACGCCGGACTTGAGCGGAACCGCTACTACGACGGACGTTGGGCGGGCCATTGCCGGGGCCCTTTGATGTACCTGAAATGCCTGGGTGTGAACTATTACCCATTCAGTTCCAAAATCCTCGCCCAAACACTGGTGAGTCCTTGAAAAGCGACTAGAATCCTCGTCCGCACTGACGTAAAAACCCCATGCTGAACTGACCCGGATTCAGTCCGGGAAACATATTTCATGAAGTTGGTCAGGCACAAGATTTTCCAGAAACAATTCAATAAACACTGTATCCATACGAAAGGTTCTTTGTGAATAAAACCGAACTGATTGAACACATCGCAACAAGCGCCGACATTTCCAAGGCGGCCGCTGCGCGGGCGCTGGAGTCCATCATTGGCGCCGTCAAGAGCACTTTGAAAAAAAGCGGCTCTGTTTCGCTGGTCGGGTTTGGTACGTTTGCCGTCGCCAAACGTGCCGCCCGCGTCGGCCGCAACCCCCGCACCGGCGCTGCGATTAAAATCAAGGCAGCCAAGGTGCCGAAGTTCCGTGCCGGCAAAGCCTTAAAAGATCACTTGAACTGACAGCCGGTTAAGGTGGGGTGCTTAGCTCAGTTGGTAGAGCGGCGCCCTTACAAGGCGTAGGTCGGCGGTTCGAGCCCGTCAGCACCCACCACTCTGGCAAAGGCGAACAGCTTGTTCGCCTTTTTTTGTTTTCTACTGGAGAATTTGTGCATGTTTGATTTTGTCCGCAAGCATACGAAGATCATGATGTTTGTGATGTTCTTGCTGATCATTCCGTCTTTTGTGCTGTTTGGCATTGACGGTTACAACCGTATGCGTGAAAAGGGCGAGGCCGTGGCTCGCGTGGGAGGTTATGACATCAGCCAGGCCGAATGGGATTCGGCACACAAATCGGAATCTGATCGTATGCGGGCATCGATGCCTAATCTGGATGCCAAGTTGCTGGATGCACCCGAGGCCCGTTATGCCACCTTGGAGCGACTGGTACGTGAGCGGGTGTTGGGTCAGGCGGCTGATAAGTTCAAGTTGACGACCAGTGATGCACGCCTGGCACGAGACCTGCAGGAGAACCCAACTATTGCATCTTTGCGACTACCTGACGGCAAGCTGGACATGGACCGCTACCGGCAACTGGCTGCCAGCCAGGGCCTGACGCCAGAAGGACTGGAAGCACGGGTACGTCGTGACCTCTCGGTTCGCCAGGTTGAGGCCGGCGTAGTGGCCAGCGGGTTTTCTGCGGCGGCGGTTGCTGATGTCTCCCTAA
This sequence comes from Comamonadaceae bacterium, assembly GCA_037141865.1. GTDB lineage: Bacteria > Pseudomonadota > Gammaproteobacteria > Burkholderiales > Burkholderiaceae_C > Rhodoferax. The sequence continues at coordinate 20,682 of JBAXBQ010000055.1, forward strand.
CTGCATTTTTTGAAAGACGTGAAGTGCAGGTTGTCAATTTCAATACATCTGATTACGCTTCCAGGATCAATCCAACGGATGCTGAACTGGATGCGTTTTACAAGGCCAATCAGTCAATGTTTCAGGCACCCGAGCAGGCCAATATTGAATATCTGGTGCTCGACCTGGAGTCAGTCAAAAAGAGTATCTCCATCAATGAGGCCGACCTCAGGTCCTATTACGATCAAAACGTGGCTCGCCTCAGCGGCAAAGAGGAACGACGCGCAAGTCACATCCTCATTAATGCAGCCAAGGATGCCCCGGCCGCCGAGCGCCAGAAGGCCAAGGCACGAGCCAATGAGTTGTTGCTGGCAGCGCGAAAGTCCCCTGAAAGTTTTTCCGACCTTGCCAAGAAGAACTCGCAGGATACAGGCTCGGCTGCCAACGGCGGCGATCTTGAATTCTTCGCTCGGGGTGCCATGGTCAAACCGTTTGAAGACGCAGCCTTTGCGATGAAAAAAGGTGACATCAGTGAGGTGGTGGAATCTGATTTCGGCTACCACATCATCAAACTCACAGACATCAAGTCACCCAAGCAGCGCAGCTTTGAGGAGTTGCGCGCTTCTATCGAGGCCGACCTGAAGACGCAACAAGCCCAGCGCAAGTTTGCCGAAACAGCGGAGACCTTTACCAACGGTGTTTATGAGCAGTCCGACAATCTGAAGTCAATTGCCGACAAGCTCAAACTTGATATCCGCACCGCCAACAATCTGACGCGCAAGCCGGCACCGGGTGGGACCGGACCGTTGGCCAGTGCAAAATTTCTGGCCGCAATATTTGGCGCTGACGCGGTTGAAAAGAAGCGCAACACTGAAGCTATTGAAACTGCCCCCAACCAACTGGCAGCAGGCCGCATTGCTAAATATGGTGCCGCCAGAACCTTGCCGTTTGCCGACGTGCGCGGTGTGGTACGCGAACGGGTCGTTGCGGCCCGTGCCACTGAGCTGGCAAAAAAAGAAGGCATGGAAAAACTGGCGGCTTGGAAAGCGGCACCTGCATCGGCCAGCATGCCGGCAGCGGTTGTCGTGTCGCGTGATCAACCGCAAACCCTGCCGGCGTCGGTTCTGGGTGCAGCGTTGCATGTCGACACTACAGCCTTGCCGGTGTTTGCCGGCGTGGATCTGGGTGCCCAGGGTTACGCCGTGGTGAGGGTAAACAAAATCGTAGAGCGTCCGGCACCTGCTGAAGCCGCCGCAAAACAGGATCGAAACCAATACGCCCAGTGGTGGACCGGTGCCGAGAATCAGGCCTATTACGGCCTTCTCAAAGAGCGTTTCAAAGCCGAGGTCATGGCGTCCCGCCCGGCGCGCGCAGCAACAGATTTACTGACTACCGCTGAAAAGTAAGCAGCGGTCGTTATAATTTAAATACACGGTGGCTGTAGCTCAGTTGGTAGAGTCCAGGATTGTGATTCCTGTTGTCGTGGGTTCGAGCCCCATCAGCCACCCCATCTTTTGA
>JBAXBQ010000056.1:0-22175 GCA_037141865.1 Comamonadaceae bacterium
AGAATGTCGTAGGTCTTGTCGGTTACCGAGTCAAGGTCAGCCAGCGCAATCGTCAGAATATGCCCATGGTTGGCGGCAATCGTATTGCTGCACCCGACGCCGGCAGTGGCACCTGCAGGGGCGCTGTAGCTTGATCCACCCCCGCCGCAAGACTGAATCAGCAAGAGCGCAGTCGCGCCTAGTACCGAACCACAAAAACCTTTGCGCGTGATACCTGTTGCCATGCCTGCTCCTTGGTCGAACTCTTTTCTTCTCCCAGGTGAAGTTTGCGTGGACAGGCGTCACGAAAACAGGGCTCAAGTGCGTGATTTCACGGGACTAAAAGCCGCAAAACCGTTTCGACGATGGTCCATGCTGGAGGGTGTCGCCCGGCGGGACCGCAGGCAATTCGGCGAACGAAAATTTCGGTACTGAGCGAGTCAGGGAATCAGGCGTGGTGCACGGATTCTGTCGAGTTGGCAGGATTCTTCAGTACGACGTCCGCTGTAAGCGACACATCTGCACGAAAATTGTCTTCGACTTCATCGCCAAACTGGGATGCTACGTAGGCGCGCATGAACCATTTGAGAGGGTCATGCACCAGTGCGTTGAGGTGGGTCCAACCGTTGCCAAACCACTCGATGAGAATGTCTTCCAGCGCGTACCATTCGTTAGACACGATTGGTCCGCCCTGCGACCAATCACTGGCCGGATGGAAGGTTAACGGATGCCAATATCCGCTTTCAGGGTCGTAGCCATCACCTGGTTTGGGTGGTTCTGGCAGAAGTTTCAATCCGCCCGATTTGGCCACCCAGAAATCCAGCAATGTACCGTCAAGTCTTTTCACGTTCATACGCGTCTCCTGCAGATTACCGTCGCGCTGTGCCTTGCATCTATGTCTATTGTAGGTCGGGCGGTGGCAAAGTCCAGCGGCCTGAACTGCGTGATTTATGACATCCGATAGTCTCAAAAGCGATCAGACTTTGGTCCATGTGCAAAAAGCTACTGGCACTGTTACAGTTACCGCTTGCCATTGCTCACGAACCACGGCATGCCCCTTATGAAGAAGAATGTTTTCAGTCGGCTATCGCTGTCCAGGCAATTTTTGACGGTGAGTTTTCCGATTTTGCTTGCCGGCACATTGGCCATCGGCTGGTGGATAGGCCGTCAGGTTGAAGACAGTGTGGTGCACCGGATTGGCAGTGTCACCGCTCTTTACGTGGACAGCTTTGTGGCGCCCCATGTTCAGACTTTGCTTGCCCAAAATGAACTGTCGCCCCATGACAGGGATATGCTGACGGCCGATCTCAATGGCACCCCGCTCGGTAAGAAAATAGTAGCCCTGAAAATTTGGCGCAGGGACGGCTACGTATTGTTCAGCAACGACGCGGCTTCAATTGGCAAGAAATTCTCAGTTGACGAAGGACTGGCGACGGCGTTGTTGGGTAATATTTTTTCTGAAATCAGCGAGCGCTCCAGCGCCGAGCTGGCCGAGCACGGGCAACCCATGGCGCGCCTGATCGAAACTTACACACCGATCCACGCTGATCGCACGGGCGAGGTCATTGCCGCTGCCGAATTTTATGTCAAGCCTGACGATGTGGATCGCGAAGCCGGGGCGGCGCAGCGGCGCAGTTGGCTGTTGGTGGCCGGCGCCATGCTGACGATCTACCTCTGGCTGTTTTGGGTGGTACGCCGGGGTAGTCGGACGATTGAGGAGCAGCAGTCTGAACTGAGTGACAAAGTCCAACAACTCACCATTCTGAACGAGCAGAACATGCGACTCCAGGAGCGTGTCATTGGTGCCGCTGAACGCGCAACGGCGTTGAATGAAAATTTTCTGCAACGCCTGTCGGCCGACATTCATGACGGTCCTGGGCAGGATCTTGGTTACGCACTGATGCAACTGAAAAATTTGGCTGACATGCAGGCAACCCCCAGCATTCAATGGCAGATGGATTGGATCAAAGGTCTTGAGCCAGCTCGTTTGGCGGTGGAATCTGCGCTCAGGGAATTGCGCACCATGTCGGCTGACATCGAGTTGCCCGACATTGCGCAACTTGGGCCGCAAGCCATTGCTGCGCGGGTTGTGCGGGATTTCCAGGTCAAGACTGGAGCAAGCGTCTCGCTGGTCGCCGCTGTTCCGGCCATAGATGTGGCGTTTCGTGTCAAAGTGGCGCTGTACCGCGTGCTGCAGGAGTCACTTGCCAATACTGTACGGCATGCGCAAGGCAAGGATTGCAGAGTCGAGCTGAGCGTCAATGGCAACGATCTGACGGTCGAAATCAGCGACAGAGGCCCGGGCTTTGATCCGCGTGCCGTTGCCAGCAAGGGGCGACTGGGTTTGCACGGGATGCGACAACGCATTGAGGTGCTGGGTGGCTCGTTTGAGCTGCAAACGAAAGAGGGTTCGGGAACCGCCATTCGCGTGACTTTGCCACTCATCCAGGGTCAAAATGACAAGCAGTAATTCAATCGAAATCCTGGTTGTCGACGACCACCCGCTCTTTAGGCAAGGGGTGGTGCATTCACTCGAAATGGATTCAGGCTTCAGAGTGGTCGGCGAAACCTCTTCGGGCGAGGAAGCGCTTGCCCTGGCCCGCAGCCTGATGCCAGACGTCGTTTTACTGGATGTCAACATGCCGGGTTGGGGTGGCATTGTGACGGCCGAAAAAATTGCAATGGCCTGCCCGGCCACGGTGATCGTGATGCTGACCGGCTCGGATGACAAGGACAAACTCCTGGCCGCGCTCAAGGTTGGCGCACGGGCTTATGTTCTGAAGGGTGTGTCAGCCAAGGAACTGGGCCACGTGGTGCGTTCCAGCGTCGCCGGCGAGGTCTATGTTTCACCGTCCATTGCGGCCGAAATGCTGGTGTCGCTGACGCACGGAAAAGCCCCCGATCCGTTGCAGGAACTGACTGATCGCGAACGTGAGATTCTGGCCTTTATCGGCACCGGTTTGACCAACCGGGAAATTGGCGAGAAGATTTTCCTCTCGGAAAAAACCATCAAGCACTACGTCACCAATATTCTTCAGAAGTTGCAGGTTCGCAGTCGTGTCGAAGCCGCTCTGGTTGCCAGTCGCCATGGGCGCGTGGCATGAATACCTTAAATTCTTCCTTCTTCCACTGCATGGCAGGCGATCTTCACGCCCTGTATCGTTTGTAGCTGCGGCCGCTCCGACCGGCAACGCTGGTTCGCATGCGGACAGCGCGGGTTGAAGCTGCACCCGGGTGGCGGATCCAGGGGGTTGGGTACCTCGCCTTGCACCGGTGTGCGGGCGCGTCCGGTATCGTGCATCTTCGGAATGGCATCCAGCAACATGCGCGTGTAAGGGTGACGTGGGTTGGCAAACAGTGCCTGCTTGCTGGAAAGCTCCACCAGCCGGCCCAGATACATCACACCAACCTGATCACTGACGTGTCGCACGACTGCCAGGTTGTGCGAAATGAAGAGATAGGTCAGGCCCAGTTTGCGCTGCAGGTCTTTCATGATGTTGAGCACTTGTGCCTGCACACTCACATCCAGCGCCGAAGTAGGCTCGTCGCACACCAGAAATTCAGGATGCGTAGCGAGCGCACGGGCGATGGAGATGCGCTGACGCTGGCCACCTGAGAACTGATGCGGGTACTTGGTCATGTCCTGTGCGCTCATGCCCACGGATGTGAGCAACTCTGCAACCCGCTGTTTCAGTGCCAGCGGATCGCTCACCAAAGCATGTTCGATCAACGGCTCGGCCACGATGTCGTGCACCATCCAGCGCGAGTTCAATGACGCATAGGGGTCCTGAAAAATCATTTGGATACGACTGCGCAGTTTCAACCCTGCGCTGGTCTTGAAGATGGCGTGAGCGTCAAGTCCGTCAAACTGCAAATTGCCACGGCTGGGCTCATGCAAACCGACCAAAAGGCGCGCTACCGTGCTTTTGCCGCAACCGGATTCACCTACCAATGCCAGGGTCTTGCCTTTTTCAATCTCAAAACTCACACCATCCACCGCGCGCAGCAGGGTACGTGGCTTGCGTTCAATGACGCGGTTGAGCCAGGGCGCCGACACGTCAAACGTCATCGACAGATCGTTCGCTTGAACCAGGGGCAGCATTCTTTTAATGTCCGTTTGGGTTGAGTTTGCCGAAACCTTCAAATCTCGCGCACCGGTACCTGTTTGACTGGTTCGGGGGAAACCGGGTTGGAGGCATGCAGCCAGCAGGCCGAGCGGGTCAAGCCGGCCGGTATCAAATCTGGTCGCTCGATTTCGCACGTGGCAAAGATTTTCGGGCAGCGCGGGTGGTAAGCACAACCGGTTGGAATGGCATTCAGGCGCGGCATGGCGCCATCAATTTGATGCAAATGCTCCCGCTCCTGGGTGATGTCTGGTATCGCCGCCATCAGCCCCGCCGTATAGGGATGCGCCGGTTGGTTGATGACCGCATGCACCGGCCCAATCTCGACAATGCGCCCGGCATACAGCACCGCCACCCGATCGCAGGTCTCGGCGATCACGCCCATGTCATGCGTGATCAGCATGACAGCCGCGCCGTGTTGGCGGCAAATGGTCTTGAGCAAAGTAATGATTTGCGCTTGAATCGATACATCCAGTGCGGTGGTTGGTTCATCCGCCACAATCAGTTTTGGCTCGGCCGCCAGTGCCAGAGCTATCACGACACGCTGGCGCATGCCGCCCGAAAACTGGTGCGGATAATGATCAATGCGCTGCTCAGCGGCCGCAATGCCAGTGTCTTTTAGCAAGGAAATGGCGCGCTTGCGAGCTTCCGGCAAACTCAGTGGCAGGTGAGTTCGTATTGTCTCGATCAACTGTTGCCCTATCGTGTACAAGGGATTGAGCGAGGTCAGGGGGTCCTGAAAAATGGAGCCAATGCGCTTGCCACGAATCAGGCGCCACTGTTCAAGCTCAAGGTTGTCGATGCGCTCGCCTTCCAACAGGATTTGCCCACTGGCAATGCGCCCGGGGGGTTCCAACAGGCCGATGATGGCGGCGCCGGTGATTGATTTGCCGGCACCCGATTCGCCCACAACGCCGAGGATCTCGCCCGGCGCAATATCAAACGAAATATCATCCAGCGCTCGCAGCGTACCGCGCCGGTGGGGAAACTCGACGACCAGATTTCTGACTTGTAGAAGCGGCATATTTAGCGTAGTCGCGGGTTCAAGGCGTCGCGCAACCAGTCGCCCAGCAAATTCACACTCATGGAAATTGTCACCAGCATCAAGCCGGGAAATACCGTTATCCACCATTCACCCGAAAACAGGTAGCTGTTGCCGACCCGGATCAAGGTTCCCAGCGAAGGTGAAGTGGGTGGTGCGCCAACCCCTAAAAATGAAAGAGTTGCCTCGGTAATGATGGCCGTCGCGACCTGAATGGTGGCCAGCACCAGTACCGGCCCCAGCACATTGGGCAGCACGTGACGGCGCATGATGCGCAGGCCAGAGACACCCGTCACACGGGCCGCCTGAACATATTCCTTGTTACGCTCTACCAGCGTTGAACCGCGCACAGTACGTGCGTACTGGACCCAGCCGGTGAGGGTGATGGAGATGATCAGAACGGCAAACGCCAGGCTGTCCTGGGCAGTGGGAAACAGGGCGCGACCAACACCCGCAATCAGCAATGCGACCAGAATCGCCGGGAACGACAGCATCACATCGCACAGACGCATTAGAACGGCGTCCACCCAGCCGCCCAGAAAGCCAGCCAACAGGCCCAGCGTGACACCGATCACGACCGACAGCACGACCGAGGCGAGTCCGACCACCAGTGAAATTCGGGCGCCAAACATCAGGGCCGAGAGGATGTCACGTCCCTGATCGTCGGTGCCCAGCAAATATTTCGAACTGCCCAGCGCTTGCCAGGCCGGCGGCAAACGCGCGTCGCTCAACTCCAGCGTGCTCAGGTCGAACGGGTTGTGCGGCGCCACCAGGTTGGCAAACAGGGCACAAAAAATGCAGATGAAAGCAATCGCCGCAGCGCTCATCGCCACCGGCGAACTGCGAAAGCTGTAGCCGATATCGCTGTCGCCAACACGGGCCAACCAGGCTTTCATCCAGCGCTGCGCGTCTTGGTTTAAGGATTGACCTTGACAAATTTCCAGATCATGTCGTTGTTGGGCATTTGCACCATGTCAACGGTCTTCTTCATGCCCCAGTTCAGTGCCTGCTGATGCAGTGGCAAGTGCCCAATCTCATCCTGATGAATCTTCAAAGCCTCATGAATCATCTCGTTGCGCTTCTTCAGATCGGTTTCGGAACCGATTTTTTGGGTCAGTTCGTCGACCCTGGCATTGCTGTAGGCGCCCAGATTGAACTGGCCACGGCCACCTTCACCTGGACTCGACATGATGGGGTACAGCACGTTGTGGACGTCGACCGTGCTGGCGACCCAGCCAAGCATATAGAAACTGGTGTTTCTACTCAGTATTTTGGGGAAGTAGGTACCCTTGGTCTCTGCTTCCAGATTGATTTTGACGCCGATTTTCGACAGATTGGCCGCCACTGCCTGGCAAATTCGCTCGTCGTTCACATAGCGGTCATTCGGGCAGTTCATCTTGACCTCAAAGCCCGTCGGGTAGCCCGACTCCTGCATCAATTTCTTCGCCCCTTCGACGTCAAATGGCAGTCGTTTGGCAAGGGTTGGATCAAAACCGTTCACTTGAGGCGGCAGCATCAATGCCACCGGTGTGGACGCACCGCGCATCACGGTTTTCTGGATACCGTCAATGTCAATCGCTTGGTAGAAGGCCTGACGCACGCGCTTGTCCTTGAACGGGTTCTTGCCTTTTACATTCGAATAAAGCAATTCGTCCCGCTTTTGATCCATGCCCAAAAAGACAACACGCAATTCGGGGCCTTGCATCACCCGGAGCTTGGGGTTGCCCTTGATGCGGTCCACGTCCTGCACCGGCACCGGCTCCATCACATCAATTTCACCCGACAACAAGGCCGCCACACGCGTGGCATCGTTGCCAATAGGGGTAAAGACAACTTCATCCACGTTGCCCTCAATCTTGCCCCAATAGCTTCCATTGCGAGAGAAAGTCGTGCGCACCCCAGGCTGGCGCTCGCGCACCCGGTACGGGCCAGTGCCGTTGGCTCGAAACGACGCCGCGTTCTCGATGCCCTTGCGCCGATCAACCGGTTTGGTGGCCTGATTCGCTTCGCACCACTTCTTGCTCATCATCAGCCAGTTGGTGAACAGTTCGGGCAGGATGGGAAAAGGCGCACTGGTGATGAAGTCAAGCGCATGGTCATTAACCTTCTTGATCTCCTTGATCTGGCCCACGTAACTCTTCATGTCGGAGCCGTCGTCCTTGGCGCGCTCGTAGCTGAAGATGACGTCGTCGGCGCTAAACGGCGTGCCATCATGAAACACAACGCCCTTGCGCAGGTTGAAGCGCCACACTGTGGGCGATGTTTGCTTCCAGTCGGTCGCCAGCGCTGGTGCCAGCTTGAAATCACGCCCGCGGGTAACCAGCGGCTCAAACACGTTGCCGGTAACCGAGAGTTGCAGCGACTCGTTGAGCGAATGCGGGTCCATCGAAAGTGCATCACCCTGATTGGCAATCCGCAAGGTTGCCGCAGGCACGGCGAAACTCGCCACTGCAAGCGTTACGGCGAGGCTGCCGAGTGTCATTTGATTTTGAAATTTCATCAGTGTCTCCGGTTAAAAAAAATCATAAACTTTCAGGGCCAGCCGCCGTCAGGCACGGCGATCCAGCTATCTTCGCAACTGCTTTGAATAAATCATATCGGCATGTACTGTTCTACCAGACTGGCGTGCAAGGCCGCACCCAAAGGCAAAATATCGTCGTTGAAGTCATAGCGGCTGTTGTGCAGGAAGCAGCTGCCGACGCCGCCCTCGACGCCCTGGCCAATGCGCATATAGGCCCCCGGTTTGACCTGCAGCATGAAAGAAAAATCCTCTGCGCCCATGCTGGGCTCCAGATCGCGAACCACCCGCTGGGCGCCAACCAGACTTTGCGCGACATCGCCGGCAAAACGAGCTTCGGCAGCGGTGTTGATGGTGGCCGGGTAGCTGCGCTCGTAGTGAACCGTGGCGGTCGCGCCAAAGCCCAGCGCCACGGCACTGCACAGCTCATGCAGACGTCGCTCCACCAGCGCCTGTACCTGCGCGCTGAACGTGCGCACCGTGCCCACCAGGGTGGCGCTACCGGGTATCACGCTCATCGAACCCAATTCACCTGCCCGAATGGCACACACGCTGATGACGGCGCTGTCCACCGGTTTGACGTTGCGCGACACGATGCTTTGCATGGCAGTGATGATGTGCGCCGCCACCAGCACCGGGTCCACCGTGTGGTAGGCGTGGGCGCCATGACCGCCCCGGCCGGTGATCTCGATCGTGATGCGATCCGCCGCCGCCATCATCGGCCCGGAATTGATGCCAATCGTGCCCGGTCGCATGGCCGGCCAGTTGTGCATGCCATACACCGACTGCACCGGGAAGCGCTCAAACAAGCCGTCTTCAATCATTGCCTTGGCACCGGCGTAACCCTCTTCGCCCGGTTGAAAAATAAGCACGGCTGTGCCGTCAAAGTTGCGCGTTTCGGTCAGGTAACGCGCCGCTCCCACCAGCATGGCCGTGTGACCGTCGTGCCCGCAGCCGTGCATCAAACCCGCCTTGGCTGATTTCCAGGCGAAATCGTTGTGCTCGGTCATGGCCAGCGCATCCATATCGGCGCGCAGGCCAATCATCTTCGAGCTGCCTGCGCCGCTGCCCTGGCGACCCTTGATGACCGCCACCACGCCGGTCTTGCCAATGCCGGTGTGCACTTCATCAACGCCGCACAACTTCAGCGCCTGTTGCACCCGCGCCGCCGTATAGACCTCTTCAAAGCCGAGTTCCGGATGGGCATGCAAATCGCGCCGCAGTGCTGTGATTTCAGGATGGAAAGCAGCAATGTGCGCGAATGCACGGCCGTGAACTTTTAGCGCCGAATGAAAACTTGCGGTTGGCATCAATGTCCTCCAGGCTGACCCACTCGCAGGCGTGGGTCAACGACGAAATAAAGCAGGTCAACCAGCAGGTTGATCAGCACAAAAATCAGGGCAATCAGGCACAGATAAGCGGCCATCACCGGGATGTCGGCATAAGTCACAGCCTGAATAAAAAGCAAGCCCATGCCGGGCCACTGGAAAACTGTTTCGGTAATGATGGCAAATGCCACCAGCTGCCCCAATTGCAGCCCGGTGATGGTAATGACCGGTACCAGTGTGTTCTGCAGTGCATGGCCAAAGTGAATGGCGCGGTTGCTCAAGCCGCGGGCACGAGCAAACCGGATGTAATCGGTGCGCAAGACCTCCAGCATTTCGGCACGCACCAGGCGCATGATGAGGGTCAGCTGAAACACCGCCAGCGTGATTGCCGGCAGCACCATGTGCTGCCAGCCATCGAGCGTCAGCAAGCCACTGCTCCACCAGCCCAACGGAACGACCTCACCGCGCCCAAAACTTGGAAACCAGCCCAAACCCACTGAAAACACCAAAATCAACAAAATGCCAATCAAAAAGGTCGGTAACGAGACTCCCAGTAGTGAGATCGTCATGGCCAGGTGGCTCAAAAAACCACCGCGTCTAAGGGCGGTGTAAACACCCATCGGGACGCCGATCACCAAGGCCAGCACGGCGGCCACCAGCGCTAGTTCCAGCGTCGCCGGAAGGCGCTCGGCGATCAGACGCGATACCTTGGCGCCCTGGCGCAAACTTAAACCGAACTCACCCTGCAAAGCATTGACTAAAAAGTGCCAGAATTGAACAAAAAATGGCTGATCCAGCCCAAGATCAGTGCGCAGTTGCTGAATTTGATCGGGCCGTGCATCTTGCCCCAGCAGGAACACCACCGGGTCGCCGACATACTGAAACAGCATGAAGGCAATGAAGGCAACCACCACCATGACCAGCAACGCCTGAAACAAGCGACGAAGTACAAATACAAGCATAGATTCGCTGCAATGAAAACCCGAATCTAACAGAGCGCAGCGCAGGCATCGCGCATCAGCAGTTGATGCACCAGGGCTAACGGTGCAGGCGGCACCACCCAAGTTATGATTTCAGCCACGAGTTAATGTCTTGAGAGGACCGCAACATGCAAAGCGTCGTTGAATCGTTTTCTGCCAGCTACGCCCAGGCGCGTATGAAGTTTTTGCAAGCCGCTGCCCTCGCCAATCTGCCGGTCACGTCCCATCTTCATCCGCTGGCCGGTCGCGATGGGGAAGCGCTGGCGATGGATGTGGTGCTCGATGGTTCTCCGGATGCAGATGCCTTGCTGATCGTGACCAGTGCCTGCCATGGCGTGGAAGGCTATTGCGGCAGCGGCGTCCAGGTGTTCGCGTTGCATGATGAAGAGTGGCGTGCGAAGGCCCGGGCCCAAGGTGTTGCCGTGCTGTACGTGCACGCGCTCAACCCTTATGGCTTTTCGCACGTGCGCCGCGCCACCCAAGAAAACGTGGATTTGAATCGCAATTTCCAGGACTTCTCCCAACCCCTGCCGGAGAACGCGGCCTATCGAGCCTTGCAACCCTTGTTGTTGCCGGCGCACTGGCCGCCAGACGCACAAAACGCAGCGGCAGTTGCTCACTTTATCAAGACCAACGGGATGGACGCTTTTCAGGCGGCGATCTCAAGAGGTCAGCATGAATTTCCCGACGGCCTGTTTTTTGGCGGTACTGCGCCCACCTGGAGCAATCAGACAATTCGGCAGGTGTTGCGTGACCATGCCACGCATGCCCGGCGCATCGCCTGGATTGATTTGCATACTGGGCTGGGTCCCAACGGTGTCGGGGAGCGCATCTTTGCCTGTAAGGATGACAAGTCCGCATTGGAGCGCGCCCGCCGCTGGTGGGGCGGCAACGGCGCAACGCCGGTGACATCCATCTATGACGGAACTTCTACCTCGGCTTTCCTGACGGGACTGATGTGGATGGCTTTGTACCAGGAGTGTCCGCAGGCGCAGTACACCGGCATTGCGATGGAATACGGCACGTTGCCGATGACTGAGATCATGCCCGCCCTGCGCGCCGAGCACTGGCTCAACATTCATCCGGAGGCACCCGATGCATTGGCCAGTCAGATCAAACGACAAATGATGGATGCTTTCTACATTGACACCGATGCCTGGAAAAACCAGGTCATCAGCCAGGCGCGCCAGGCCCTCTTTCAAGCGGCGCAAGGTCTGTGCGCGTGAATTGAATCACTGGGGAAATTGAAACTTCAGTGTCACTGAGGTATCGCTTTACTTGACGCTATTGAGCCGCTTGACGCCGGCCACAAAACGCGTCAGCGTGTCCGAAAGCACGCCGCGCGGAATCGTGATGTCGACCAGCTGAAAGCGCCCGCGCGTGCGGATCGCCTGGTCCAGCGCAGCCTTCAGTTCAGCGCGGGTATTGACGCGAACACCGTCGCCGCCCATGCCGGCCGCCATCTCGGCAAAACCCCAGTGGCCAAGGTCGTTGAACGAAGATTCGGGCTGGAAGGTACGCAGCATTTCCCAACTGGCATTGTTGAACAGCAGCACGATCGGATCCCAGCCATAACGTTTGCAGTTGCCCAACTCCCAACCGGTCATTTGAAAGGCGCCGTCGCCGACCAAAATCAACGGCCGCTGGCCGGTAGCAGCCTGCAGACCCAGGCCGGCCGGCACGCCGAAACCCATGGTGGCGTAGTAACCCGGTGCTACCAATGCTGTGTGCTCGATCTCCATAGCCGTAAACAGGCAGTCGCCCATGTCGGAGGCGATCGGCATCTTGCCGTGTTCGATCATCAGATCATTGACAGCGGTAGCGATGTCGGTCGGCGCGATGGAAGCCGAATCGGCGACCAGACCAGACGGGAAAACCTGTCGCTCTATGGTGAACACTTTCTCGACAACGCCCAGTCGCTCCAGCATGCGATCGACCAGCGCCGCCAGCGGTAACTGCGCATAAGTGTGATGGCCGATGGTGACCCGGCCATCAAGCGCCTGGATCGTTTTGCGCATATCGATCTTCGTTTCTGATACGGCGAAATTCGTGTCGCAAATGATCTCACCGAGTAAAAACAGGCCGTCTGAACTCTCCACCAGATGGGTGACTTCCGGCAAGCCGGCGACGCCCATATAGGTGCCAAGCAATGGCGCCTGCTGGTCGGCCAGTAAACCGCGACCCATGAAGCTGGTGACAACCGGCACGCCGAGGCGGCGCGACAACTCGGCAACCTGGGTCTCAATTCCGTAACGGCGAACTTCAACACCGGCCATCAGCACCGGGGAACTGGCTTTGGCCAGGCGCTCCAGAATCTCATCAACGCAGGCATTCAGCGCGTCCTGATCTGGTGGCAATGCCACCTCGGGTACAACCTGCTCGCAGGGCACGGCCACCATGTCGCGCGGAATCTCAATATAGATCGGCTCCGAGCGTCGCAAGCAACTGGCCAGCACGCGGGCGATGTCGGCTGGCGCTCGCCTGGCGTCATCCAGACGCACCTGGTCGCAGGTGATTTCCTTGAAAATCTGAAACTGCGAATCGAGCGTTTTGGCTTGATGATGCAACAGCAGGCCGGAGTGTGACTCACCTTTGCCTGGCCCGCCGGAGAGTACCACCAGGGGAGATTTCTCGGCAAAGGCGGCCGCCACCGAATTAATCATATTCAGCGCGCCGGCTCCGTAAGTCACGGCGGCAACACCCAACCCGCAGTTGATGCGTGCCGAAGCATCAGCGGCAAAGCCGACGCCAGGTTCGTGCGACAAGGTAAAGAGCGGCAGAATTTTTGATTCTTCGATGATCCGAAAATACGGCAGTGCAAAGTCGCCGGGAATGCCAAAGATCTGGCGTGCGCCATGCGCCTTGAGTGCCAGCAGCAGGGATTCAGTGAGATTCATGTGCGATTTTCCGGTTCGGGCTGATGGAGAAATTATCAGGCTTGATCGCAGTACAAATTATTCTTGCTGCTGACCATGTTGCTGGCGCCAGGCACCCTTGGTGCAGACAAGCAGATTGCGGCGACAATCCAGTTCCAATTTTGACATTCATAGCCCCAACATTTTCATGTCCAGTACGTTCAACTACTTAGTTCGACCCGCCACGCTGAGCGATGCCAAAGCGATTGCCGATATTGACGTCAAAACCAGCCAGGCTTACTGGCGCGAAGCAATTGAGTTCAACGAGCCCCAGATTTATGTGGCGCTCGATTTGGATGAGGTGATTGGCTTTGTCTGCTTTGACCGTTCGCGCGACAAGGGGACGCCCCCCACCACTGGGGAAATCTGGAATATCCAGGTCGTCACTTCGCATTGGGGCAAGGGTGTTGGCCTGGCGTTGTGGGACGCGGCGCGCGAAGGCTTGCAGGACGAGGGCTGCACCACGGTGACGCTATGGTTGCCACTGAGCAACGAGCGGGCCTTGCGCTTTCTTGAGCTGGCGGGCTTTAAACGCGAGATGGCGAGCATCAAAACGGTCCCCGCGGGCAGTCTTAGGATTGAGGAAATCCGGCTGAAACGCGTGCTGGAATGAGGGTGCTTTGATGGCGCGTCAATCAGGTGCGGCGCAGCACCACGCTGCCGATCGAGTAGCCGGCGCCGAACGAGCAGATGACGCCTACCTCACCGGTCTGGATGTCGTCGTGGTGGCGATGAAAGGCGATGATCGAACCGGCTGACGCAGTGTTGGCAAACTCGTCCAGAATCACAGGCGCGTCATCGGGCGTCGCATCGCGCCCCAGCAGCTTGCGACCAATCAACTGGTTCATCGCCAAATTGGCCTGATGCAGCCAGAAGCGACGCACCCCGTTGGGTGCCAGACCATGTTCCGCCAGGTGTTTGTTGATGTGCTCGGCGGCCATCGGACAAACTTCCTTGAAGACTTTGCGCCCTTCCTGATAGAAAAGCTGATCGCGGTCCTCTGGGTTTCGGTCTTCACTGCGCGACATGAAGCCGGCATTGTTGCGTATGTTGTTTGAGAAAGTAGTGAGCAAGCGCGTGCCCAGAACCTCAAAGGCGCCAACCGGGGCACTGTCAAGTCGCTCGATCAGGATGGCGGTGCAGACGTCGCCAAAGATGAAATGGCAATCCCGGTCTTTCCAGGCCAGGTGCGGCGAAGTTATTTCTGGATCAACCACCAGGATGGCTCGGGCCGAGCCGCATTTGACGGCGTTGACGGCCATCTCAATGGCAAAGGTGGCGGATGAACAAGCGACATTCATGTCAAAACCGAAACCCTTGATGCCCAAAGCAGTCTGAATTTCTACCGCCATGGCCGGATAGGCGCGCTGCATGTTGGCAGCGGCGCAAATAACGCCGTCAATGTCGGCGGGCTGCTTGTTGGCACGGGCCAGCGCATCGCGTGCCGATGCGACGCCAATTTCGGCCATCAGGGAGATTTCGGAATCTGGCCGTGCCTTCAGGCGTGGTCGCATGCGTTGCGGGTCGAGCACGCCGGTCTTGTCCATCACGTAGCGACGCTTGATGCCCGATGCCTTCTCGATGAACTCGACGCTGGAGGGCGCTATCGGCTGGCGTGTGCCAGCTTCGATGTCAACCGCATTTCTGGCATTTTCCAGTTCGGCAAATTGGTTGAAGGCGACGACCAGTTCTTCGTTGCTGATGATGTTGGGTGGAAGGTAGAGGCCGGTGCTACTGATGGCGACACGATGCATGGCGATGGTCCTGAAAAAGTACTGCGCTGGCGAGGTCCAGCAAGAGGGTGATTATCGGCTGAGTTTTTCAGACCTCACCGCCAAAACGCTTGGTCAGGTTGGCGATGTACTGTTCCACCATTTTTTCAAACTCCGCTTCAACCACTGGCGCCACTACCATTTTCATCAGACCCGGCAGGGGAATGGTCAGTTCGCCATTGATCTGAAGCACGATCAGGGTCGACTTCTTCTTCTCAGTAATCTTCCAGTTGCCCGACACCAGTGCGTTGCCTTCACCCTTGATGGGTGTCCAGACGACCGTCCCCTTGGCCTTGTTGGAGACATATTTTGAAGCGTAAATGGTTTGCAAATTGATCTGCGCAATGCCAATTTTGGCCATTTCCCAGCGGTAGGCGCCAGCGCCAAGGTCCACCAGCTTGTCGACTTTGGGAAAGTGACTGGCCGAGGTTGGTACGTCGGCAAGAACGTCAAAGACGTCGGCCGCACTGGCCTTGACTTCAAACTCGTAGCCCAGATCGATAGTGACGTTGATGGTCATGAGAAACTCCGGAATTGATTGGAAGGACAGCACGGGTCTGCGCCTGGCAATTCTATGCCGACCAAAGACCCGTCTCGCAGATCCTTTTTTACTCGCTTTTATGACCATTTATCTCGCTCCCATGGAAGGTTTGCTGGACTTTGTGTTGCGAGACATCCTGACCCGGGTCGGTGGCGTCGACCGCTGCGTCTCGGAGTTCATCCGTGTCACCAACACCTTGTTGCCGGACCGGGTCTTCATCCGTGTCGTGCCCGAGCTCCTGAACGGCGGCAAGACCCTGGCCGGTGTGCCGGTGCGCGTGCAATTGCTGGGATCAGACCCGGTTTGCCTGGCCGAAAACGCCGCACGCCTGGCCGCGTTAAACCCGGAGGGCATCGACTTGAACTTTGGCTGTCCGGCAAAGGTGGTCAATCGCCATGGCGGCGGCGCGGCATTGCTCGATGAACCGGAGCTGCTCACGCGCATCGTGTCGGCAGTGCGCCGCGCCGTGCCGGCCCACATTCCGGTCTCAGCCAAGATGCGTCTGGGAGTCAGTGACGCGTCGCGTGCGGTGGACTGTGCGCTCGCCCTGGAGGGTGGCGGCGTCAGTGAACTGGTGGTGCACGCCCGTACCCGCGCCGACGCTTACCGCCCCCCTGCTTATTGGGAACGCATCGCCGATATTCGCGCGGCGGTGAGTATTGCGGTGGTGGCCAACGGTGAGATCTGGAGTGTGCAAGACGCCTTGCGTTGCCGCCAGGTGTCGGGTTGCGATAGCCTGATGCTGGGCCGCGGCATGGTGACTGACCCAGGTTTGGCGCTGGCCATTGGGGCCGCCACGGCACAGCGTGCGTCACCGCCCAGTGTGAACTGGCAGACCCTGCTGCCACTCATCGCTGTTTTTTGGCATTTGGTGGGCGTGCGGCTGGAGCGCCGCCAGCAGGCCGGACGGCTCAAGCAGTGGCTGAACTTTTTGCGTCGCCGCTACCCCGAAGCCGAGCTTGCCTATCAGTCGCTTCGTACCGTCAGCGAGCCAGCCGCTATTGACCGGTGGCTGGCAGCATTGCCACAGGCTAAACTTATCGACTGAATATACGAAGGAGAATTTCGATGGCATCCGGAAAAATACTCGTTGCCCAGGGCGGCGGACCGACAGCGGTGATCAACCAGTCGCTGGTGGGCGTGGCGATGGAGGCCCGGCGCTTCGGCGCCATCGAGCGCATCTACGGTGCGCGCCACGGCGTGCGCGGCATCGTCAATGAAGACTTTGTCGACCTGACGCAAGAGACCCACCACAATCTGGAACTGGTGGCCGGCACGCCATCTTCGGCTCTGGGTTCGACCCGCGACAAGCCCGATCTGGCTTACTGCAAGGAGATCTTCAAGGTGTTGCAGGCGCACCAGATTGAACATTTCTTCTACATTGGTGGCAACGACTCCAGTGACACCGTGCGCATTGTCAGTCAGGAAGCGCAGAAGGCTGGCTATCCGCTGCGCAGCATTCATATCCCGAAGACGATTGACAACGACCTGGTGGGCAGTGACCACACACCGGGCTTTCCATCGGCCGCACGTTTTGTGGCGCAGGCTTTTGCTGGCGCCAACCTGGACAACGCGGCGCTGCCCGGCGTTTATGTTGGCGTGGTGATGGGCCGCCACGCCGGTTTTTTGACGGCGGCGGCGGCGCTCGGCAAGAAGTTTCCCGACGACGGCCCGCACCTGATTTACCTGCCGGAGCGCACCTTTGTGCTGGAAAAATTTCTGGCCGATGTGAAGGGCGTTTACGAGCGCTATGGGCGCTGCGTGATCGCCGTGTCCGAGGGTATCCACGATGCCAGTGGCGCCGCCATTGCCAGTTTGCTGGCCAAGGATCTCGAGCACGATGCCCATGGCAATGTGCAACTCTCCGGCAATGGCGCGCTGGCCGATCTGCTGTGTGAGGAAATCAAGTCCAAACTGAAAATAAAACGGGTG
Organism: Comamonadaceae bacterium; assembly: GCA_037141865.1. Taxonomy (GTDB): domain Bacteria; phylum Pseudomonadota; class Gammaproteobacteria; order Burkholderiales; family Burkholderiaceae_C; genus Rhodoferax. The sequence continues at coordinate 17,132 of JBAXBQ010000056.1, forward strand.
CGCGGCGACACTTTTGGCTATCTGCAGCGCTCCTTCATTGGCTGTGTGTCTGATGTCGATCAGCGCGAGGCGCGTGAGGTTGGCGAGAAGGCGGTGCAGTTTGCCATGTGGGGCACGCGCGACGGCTCGGTTGCCATCAAGCGCACCGGGTTTTATTCGGTCGACTATGAGCTGTTGCCACTGGAGGCGGTAGCTGGCAAGACGCGTGTCATGGAAGACGAATTCATCACGGCCAGTGGCACCGATGTGACCGATGCTTTCCGCCTGTACTTGCGCCCGTTACTGGGTTCCGGCATGCCAGACGCTTTCAGGCTGCGCCACTATCCGGTGGCCAAAGTGTTAAACAAAAGCAGTATGGGGTAACCTCATGAAAATCAGACTTGCTACCGTTGTCATTGCGGGTTGTGCTTTCTGCGCGGCTGCAGGCGTTTCCTTCGATGCTGCGGCGCAGAGTGAGGCCTCGGCCTTGAGTGGGGTGTCTGCCTTGCCGCTGGCCTCGCTCGTGGAGGGCTCCGTGGCGGCCAGCCAGGCGGCGCTGGCCGCACCGTTGGCCTTGTCAACTGCTGGCGCCGTGTTGGTGGTCAAAGCGGTGGAAGTTTCAGCACGCGGCACGGTATATGTGTTGGAGCGTGTTTCGGACGGTGCGCGCGCCAGTGTGGAAGTGGTTGGCAAAACCGTTTCCGGCGTCTCGGTGGTCGCCGGCACCGTGGTGACGGTGGCTCTTATCAGTGCGGGCGTGGTGTTGTCCGTGGCCGGTCAGGTGATTGCCTTTGTACCCAATGAGCTGGGCCGCGCGCTGTTGCACAGCCAGCGCGTTACTCCCTGAACCGACGGGGTCAAACTGACGAATAGTCCCATCATGGAGACAATCAAGTATCGCTGTTTTGCTGCCCTGCTGGCATGGGCCACCCTGTTCAGCCCGCTGGTCCATGCCGGGAGGGCGTGTGATGCGCCACAGCCACCCAGGGTAGTCACCGTCGAGCGTGCCCTGAATCTGGCCGCCCGCACCTTGCAGGCACTCGACAGCGGCAGCGCACAGGTGGTGGTGCTGGCGCGCGCCGGGCAAGACCTCAGCAAGTACGGCTTGCACTACTCCCATCTTGGCTTTGCCTACCGTGAAAATGACGCTCAGGGCGGTCACGTGTGGCGCGTACTGCACAAGTTGAACCAATGCGGTACGGCAGAGTCGGCCATTTACCGTCAAGGCATGGGTGATTTTTTTCTGGATGATTTGTGGCGCTACGAGGCCGCCTGGGTGGTGCCCACAGCGGAGGTGCAGAGCCGCCTGCTGGCCTTGCTGCAGGACGAACCCCGAGCCGTGCAACTGCACCACAAGCCGTATAGCATGGTGAGCTACGTCTGGGGTCAAAAGTACCAGCAGTCGAACCAGTGGGCGCTTGAAACCCTGGCACTGGCCATGGCGCCCGAGATGAGTTCCGCTCAGGCAACCCGGCAACAGGCGCAGGCCTGGCTGCAGCTCAAGGGCTATCAGCCCTCGGTGTTGAACATTGGTGCTCTGACACGGCTGGGTGCCCGGGTCTCGGCGGCCAACGTGGCGTTTGACGACCATCCTAACGAGAAGCGTTTTTCTGACCGGATCGAGACGGTGACTGTCGATTCGGTTTTTGCCTGGTTGCCTCGCGCTGGTCTCGGTCAGCCGCCGGTGAGCTTGTCACCATGATTTGATTCCAACTTGAGGTAACAACAATGACGATTGATTTCAAAGGCCGCGTAGCCATCGTGACCGGCGCGGGTGGCGGTCTGGGTCGCGCCCACGCATTGGCCCTGGCGGCACGTGGTGCCAAAGTGCTGGTAAATGATTTAGGCGGTGCACGCGACGGCTCTGGTGGCTCGGTCAGTGCCGCAGAAGCCGTGGTGGCGCAGATCAGGGCGGCCGGGGGCGAGGCACTTGCCAATGGTGCATCGGTGACCGATTTTGTCGCAGTGCAAGCCATGGTGCAGCAGGCCATGGACGCCTGGGGGCGCGTCGACATTCTGGTCAATAACGCCGGTATTCTGCGTGACAAAACTTTTGCCAAGATGGATCTGGCTGACTTTGAACTGGTGGTCAATGTTCATCTGATGGGGGCGGTGCATTGCACCAAGGCGGTCTGGGCCATCATGAACGCGCAGAAGTATGGTCGCGTTGTCATGACCACTTCGTCCACCGGTTTGTATGGCAACTTTGGCCAGTCCAACTATGGTGCCGCCAAGATGGCGCTGGTCGGTTTGATGCAGACGCTGGCGCTGGAAGGCGCCAAGAACGACATCCGCGTCAACTGCCTGGCACCCACTGCTGCCACGCGCATGACCGAGGGCCTGCTGCCGCAAGCCGTGCTGGATGCCCTGGAACCGCAGGCCGTGGTGCCCGCGATGCTGGTGGCAGTGTCACAAGACGCACCCACGCGCACCATCTTTTGTGCTGGTGCCGGCAGCTTTGAAACCGCTCACATCACCATGACCGAGGGCGTCTGGATTGGCACCGATGCCATGGCGCCCGAGCGTTTGGCCGCGCGCCTGCACGAGGTCACTGATCGTGCCGACGACTGCGTGCCGCCAAATGGCTCTGCCCAAGGTAGCCACGAAGTGGGTAAGGCGATGAAAAATATGGTGCGGCCCGGCCAGCCTACCGCGCTGGCATAGCTGCGAACCCTTATTTGCAAAGGAAGGTTCTTGGCATGACGACCACCATGGTGTTTACCTTTGTCGGTGTGGACAGGCCGGGGCTGGTGCAGGAACTGGCCCAAACCGTCAGCCTGCACGGCGGCAACTGGCTGGAAAGCCGCATGAGCGAGCTGGCCGGTCAATTTGCCGGCATTGTGCAAGTGGCGGTCAGCGAAGCGCAGCAGCCCGCATTGCGAGCCGCCTTGTCAGCACTTTCTGGCCATGACTTGACCATCGTGGTGGCCGTGGCCGGCACCAGCGGCTTCGATCCGGACGATTGTCGCGACCTGCGCTTGAGCATCGTGGGCAATGACCGCCCCGGCATCGTGCGCGAGGTTGCCACTGCTTTGGCCACACGCCAGATCAATGTACGCGAAATGGAGACCAGCGTCAGCAGCGCGCCCATGAGCGGCGTGCCCATGTTCGAAGCGTTTGTCAGAATCCAGGTGCCCAGAGCGCTGGACCTGGCGGAGCTCAATAGTCAACTCGACCTTGTTGCCAATGCGTTGACGCTCGATATCGAATTGGAAGAATCGCGTCGTTAGTTTCAAAGTCAATTGTCACTGGCAGCGTTGCCGCGTCTGTTGCGGCTAGAAGCCGCTGCCTACCCCATTTGGCATTCACGACTTCTTGCCACGCGCCGTGTCTGGCAGCCCATCGTGCGACCCGAGTTCGCGTTGGGGCGCGGCGGCATGGCTTCGTGTCAGTGGTGGCAGATTGAACAACTCTCAATCGACGTGTTCGCTGATAGGAACGCAACTACAAAACAGATTGCGGTCACCGTAGACGTTGTCAACCCGACCCACGGGTGGCCAGTATTTGACATCCTTGAGCGTTGCCAGAGGGAAGGCGCCGACTTCGCGTGAGTAGGGCCGGTCCCACGCTTCACCCATCAAAGACGCTGCGGTATGCGGTGCGTGTTTGAGAGGGTTGTTGTCTTGCGGCCATTCACCTCTTTCCACTTTGGCGATTTCCGTGCGGATGGCGATCATGGCGTTGATGAAGCGGTCCAGTTCGTCCAGCGTTTCGCTCTCGGTCGGCTCTACCATCAGCGTGCCGGGTACCGGGAAGCTCAGCGTCGGTGCATGAAAGCCGTAGTCCATCAGGCGCTTGGCCACGTCTTCGGCCGAGATGCCGTTGACGCCACCGCTGCTTTCCTTCAAGGGCCGCAAATCCAGAATGCACTCGTGCGCAACGTGGCCCGGCTTGCCATCCTTGCTTTCGCTGGCGTAAAGCGTGGGGTAGTGGTCTTTGAGACGGGCGCTGATGTAGTTGGCGGCCAGAATTGCCACCTCGGTCGCCGCCTGCAGGCCTTCCGGGCCCATCATGCGGCAGTACATCCAGCTGATCGGCAGCACGGCCGCATTGCCCAGCGGCGCAGCTGAAATGGCCCCCACGCTTGTCGCTGCGCGTACTGCGCTGCCCCCCGAGGGGGCCGTGCCTTGCTTGGGGCGGCCCGGCGCAGCGGCGGCTGCTTCGTAGGTTGCATGTCCTGGCAAGTAAGGCACCAGGTCAGCCACCACACACACCGGTCCGACACCCGGTCCGCCACCGCCGTGCGGAATGCAGAAAGTCTTGTGCAGGTTCAAGTGACTGACATCGCCGCCAAATTCGCCGGGCGCGGCGACGCCCACCAAGGCATTCATGTTGGCACCATCCACATAGACACGACCGCCGTGCGAATGCACCAAGGCACACAGTTCCTTGACACTGGTCTCGAACACGCCGTGCGTGCTGGGGTAAGTGATCATCACCGCCGCCAGATTTTTGCTGTGCTGTTCGCACTTGGTTTTCAGGTCTGCCAGGTCCACATTGCCTTGCGCGTCGCAGGCGGTGACCACCACCGTCAAACCTGCCATGTGGGCGCTGGCCGGGTTGGTGCCGTGTGCGCTGGAGGGAATCAGGCAGATGTTGCGGTGGCCCTGACCATGCGCTTCATGGTAGGCACGGATTGTCAAGAGACCGGCATATTCACCCTGTGAGCCGGCATTGGGCTGCAGGCTGATGCCGGCGTAGCCGGTGGCCTGACACAACCATGCGCGCAGTTGTTCATCGAGTTCCTTGTAGCCCTGCAGTTGCTCATGCGGAGCAAACGGGTGCAGTGAGGCAAACTCCGGCCAGGTGATCGGGATCATCTCGCTGGTGGCATTGAGCTTCATGGTGCAACTGCCCAGCGGAATCATGCTGCGGTCCAGTGCCAGATCCTTGTCACTGAGGCGGCGAATGTAGCGCAGCATGCCGGTCTCGGAGTGGTACGTGTTGAACACCGGGTGTGTCAAAAAGGCACTGGTGCGACGCAATTCGTTCGGGATCAGGGACTCGATGCCTTTCTCAAACGAAGCAACTTTAGGCAATGTTTGTCCATCTTTGGCAAAGAAGC
>JBAXBQ010000057.1:0-22012 GCA_037141865.1 Comamonadaceae bacterium
TTAGCGGTAGCGCAGCTTCATCACCAAAATGGTTGTCGCCAACGCCAGGGTGATGACGTTGGCAATCACGATCGGCCAGGCGCCCAACAACAAACCATAGATCAGCCAGCAGGCGATGCCGAGCGTGAAGGCGCTGTACATACCCAGCGAGATACCGCTGACGTCGCGCGTCGTGAATGTGTGCCAGGCCTGCGGCACGAAGCTGGCCGTGGTGAGAAAAGCTGCCAGGTAGCCAATGAATTCGGACGCAGTCGCAGTATTAGCGGACATGATGGCTATCTCAGTTGTCATTTGCGGCCCAGTCCAGCAGCGCCTCAAACGCCGCTCGGGCAGCGCTGGCGTTGGGGTGATTGGCAACGGCAACCAGCACATAACGTTTGCCGCTGGCGCCATGCACATAGCCGGCTAGCGCTGCCACATCACGCAAGCTGCCGGTTTTAAGATGGGCGCGACCTTGGGCCTGCGCACGACTGCGCTTTTGCGTGCCGTCCACGCCAGTAATCGGCAGCGACGACATTAGTTCAGGCATCAGCGGGGACCGGTAGGCTACTTGCAGCAGGTGCGCCAATGCCTGTGCGCTGATGCGCTCGATGCGCGACAGACCGGCGCCGTTGTCCAGCGTCGGTGCTTCGTCGGAACCGATGCGCTCTTGCCACCAGCGGCGCAACACTTCACCCGACGCTTTGCGCGAGGCTTTCTGATAAGTCACCGGGCCTGCAACTGGTCCGGTGCTGGTGCCGAGCGGGTTGGCGTTGTGGGCGTTGGCCGGCAGGCTCAGTGTCAGAAACAGTTGCTGCGCCATCACGTTGTTGCTGAATTTGTTGATGTCGCGGACGATCTCGGCCAGTGGCGGGGAGATGAGTTCAAAGGTCGGCTGGATTGCGGTCCTGGTTGTGACGCCCGCCGCCATCGGCACGTGTTCGTCACGCACCGTGCCGGCCAGCTTGCCGCCCATCGCAAACCAAAGTCCTTCAACCGCACGCGCGCTGTAGCTGGGGGGGTCGGCATAGGCAACCGGCCATACTTTCTCAAGGCAGGTCGCCGGGTAAACACCGGCAAAGCGAATGCGCGCCGGATCAGAAAAATCGGCCTTCAGCGCCGCGCGGTAGTCGTCACAGTCGCCAGCGGACAAGGCAACGCTGGCCTGCATTTGCACGCCTGCCAGCGGTGGTTCAAACTGAACACGCGCCAGGTTGGCACTGCTGTCGGGGACAAAAGTCATGACCACCGATTTGAAATTGATCAAAAGCGCGTCCGGCGCGACGTTGTACGGACGCAGCGGTTCACCGTCAAAGCTGGCCGGGTCCATGTCGATGGTCTCAAAGGCGCTGTGGTCCAGCACGATGTCGCCGGCAATCTTATTGATGCCCAGACCCTGCACCCGGCGCAGCAGCAGCCACAGGCGCTCGGTCACCAGTTTCGGGTCGCCCTGGCCCTGGAAGTACAAATTGCCAAACAAGGTGCCATCGCGCACCGCGCCGTCCACAAACACCGGTGTGCGCCAGGTGTAGGCCGGGCCCAACAGATCAAGCGCGGCATAGGTGGTCACCAACTTCATGACGGACGCAGGATTGACCTGGACCGTGGCGCGGTGGCTCAGTCTGGGCGCTGATTTGGCCTCGGCATCCACTACCAGCAGCGTGACGGCGTCCAGAGGTACCTTGGCACGCGCCAGTGCCGTGGTCACTGCAGGCGGCAGCGCTTGCGCCAGTGCCAGGTTGCACAAGAGCGAAGCTGCGCCGGCCATCAGGCAACAAGGTAGAGACATGCCCTGATTATCGAGCGCCCAACTTCAGCCACGGATAATGAGGTCATGATTTCTTCCCGACGCCATCCCTTGAGCCGCTTTTCGCCGCGCTCCGTGGGGTTTGCCGCCGCGGTCGTCACGGTCTTGATCTGGACTTCTTTCATTCTCATCGCGCGTGTTTCAAACGACCCGGCGCGCGGCGGCAGCCTGACACCGTTCGATATTGCCTTTTGCCGCATCGTCGGCGCCAGTGCGCTGCTGTTGCCCTGGGGCTGGGTGCTGGTCCAGCGCGACCGGGCGCAGGGCGTTGGACAATCGGCGCTTTTTGGCCTGTCGCCACTGTCTTTGCGGGTGACGGCAACGGTCGGCCTGTTTGGCGGCTTGCTGTATGCGCTGCTCGCTTACAGCGGCTTTGTTTTTGCGCCGGCCGTGCATGCCTCGGTGCTGATGCCGGGCAGTTTGCCACTGTGGACGGCCATTCTTGCGGTGCTGGTGCTGCATGACCGCATCACGCTGGCGCGCGCGCTGGGCCTGGGGTTGATCGTGTTGGGCGACTTGATGGTGGGCGGCGCCAGCCTGTTGCATGCGTTTGATGGCGGCGACGTCTGGAAGGGCGACTTGCTGTTCATGAGTACTGCAATGTGCTGGGCCAGCTACAGTGTGCTGGCGCGGCGTCATGCGCTGGATGCAGTGCGGGCGACCATCGCCGTCACAGCCTTCGCGTTCGTCTGTTTTGTGCCCTTGTACGCCGTCTTGCTGACGGGGCACCAGGTGCGGGGCAACGTGTTCACGGCGCCCTTGCGCGAGGTGGCGTTCCAGGTGCTGTTTCAGGGCTGGGGCTCGGTCGTGATTTCCGGCATTGCCTTTACCAAAATGATTCAGCACTTTGGCCCGGTGCGCTCCACCATGATCACTGCGCTGGTGCCCGGACTGTCGGCATTGGGAGCCGTGCTGTTTTTGGGTGAACCCTTGTACTGGAATCTGGCGGCTGGCTTGTTGCTGGTGACGGCGGGCATTTTGTTCGGCGTGCGGGCGGTGGTCCGACGATGAATCTGTTGACCTTTGACACCAGTACCGAAGTGATGTCGGTCGCCGTGCAGTGCACGCTGGGCGGTGGGGTGCAACTTTGGCAGCACAGCAGCCCCGGCGGTGCCCAGACTTCGACCAAGTTGATTCCTGTGATTCAGGGTTTGATGGCGCAGGCGGGTCTGCAGTTTGAACAGCTTGATGTGCTGGCCTTTGGCCGCGGTCCTGGGTCGTTTACCGGTTTGCGTACCGCTTGTTCGGTAGCGCAAGGGCTGGCGTTCGGCGCCAACCTCAAGGTGCTCCCGATAGACACTTTGCTGGCAGTGGCGGAGGAGGCGCGCCATCAGATCGCGGCCGCAGTGGAAAGCTACCAGGTGATGGCCCTGCTGGACGCCCGCATGGACGAAATGTACGGTGCCAGCTACCTCTTTCACGGTGGACTTTGGACACGCACCAGTGACTACCTGTTGCTGCGACCGCAAGACCTGACATGCGCGCCAACCCTCACCCTGGCTGGCAATGTGTTTGGCATCTATGACGCTCGCTTACCGGTCACACTGGCGCGGCGCGTTCCGGTCCTGCCGACAGCCACCGCCATGTTGCGGCTGGCGCCGGCCCTGCTGGCGGCGGGTGGAGCGGTGCCCGCAGCGCAGGCGCTGCCGCTCTACATTCGGGATAAAGTGGCCAGCACCACCGCTGAACGCGCCACTGCCAAGGCGGTGTCGTGAACGCTATCCTCAAACCAGTTGAAGTGGGCTTCGAAGCGATGGCGCCGCACTACCTGGACGCCGTGTTGACCGTGGAGCGGCAGGCTTATGCGCACCCCTGGTCGCGCAACAACTTTGAGGACACGCTGACGTCCGGCTACCAAGCCCAGTTGCTGATGGCGGGCGACACATTGCTGGGCTATTTCGTTGCCATGAAAGGGGTTGACGAGGTTCATTTGCTCAACATCACGGTAGCGCCAGACTATCAAGGCCAGGGCTGGGCGCGCATCATGCTGGAAGCGTTGGCGGTTTGGGCCAAGCGCCAGGGTGCGGATTGGCTCTGGCTGGAAGTCAGGGTTGGCAACCTGCGCGCGGCGGAGGTCTACCTGGCGCACGGATTTCGGCGCGTCGGTCTGCGCAAGAGTTATTACCCCGCAGCCGACGGCCGACGCGAGGATGCCGTGGTGATGAGTCTGAGTCTGTGAAAATCCAACCATGAGCCTTGATCTCGACCGCCGCCAGCGAGCCATGTTGCAAGAAATGGGTGTGCCTGTCTGGTTGCCACTAACCGTCGCCAAGGCAACTGTCGCCAGGGTTGTTGAAAGTCCCGTGGATGCTTCAGCAAGTTCCATTGGGACCGCGCAAAAAGTGGCTGTGACGGAGATACCGGGCCAGCCTGAAATCGCGCGTTCGCCAGAGAAGGCGGGGCCCGGTGACTATGCCGAAATGGATTGGCCGAGGTTGCAGCAAAGCGTCGCAAACTGCCAGGCCTGCAAGCTGGGCAGCGGTCGCCGGGCAGCCGTGTTTGGCGCGTCGGATGCGCCACGCCAGGCCGATTGGCTGGTGCTGGGCGAGCCGCCGGATGAAAGCGAGGAAAGCACCGGTGTGCCCTTTGCCGGACCGGTGGGTAGGTTACTGGACAATATGCTGAAAGCGGTTGGCGTGAGCCGATATGGCGGCAGCGCCGCACCGGTGGCACGCGCTACGGCGGCCTACGTCACCAGCGTCGTCAAATGCCGTCCGGCAGGCGTGAGCAACCCGGGGGTAGAAGAACTTGCCGCCTGTGAAAACTATCTGCGTCGTGAGGTGGCGCTGGTGCAACCAAAAGTCATTTTGGCTCTTGGCCGCTTTGCCGCGCAAGCACTGTTGCAGAGCGACTTGCCCGCGGTCGCCAGCATCCCGCTGGGTAAGTTGCGCGGGAAAATCTTCCGCTACCAAGGTGTTCCGGTGATCGTCAGCTACCACCCCAGCTATCTGCTGCGCACGCCGCAGGACAAGGCGCGGGCGTGGGCTGATCTGTGTCTGGCGCTGGAGATTGTGGCGCCAGGAGATAAATAGAATTTGCCAGGCCTGGCGCACCTGAAACCAACCTCTTGTCGCCTGGTCGATGTTCAATGGATGCGGCGCTGCGGAGGTTTATCCCCCATTTGGGGGATGGTTTTGCAAGCATGGGGCGTCTATAGTGCAAGGGAGTTGAGTGGACCAGCCTGAAATCACTTTCACACGGGGTGCATTCAATTTGTTACCTACCGAATTTCAGACAAGGGGAGCGGCAATGCAGAAGATTGAATTTGAGCGAGACATCGCCAATTTCACGGCGAAAGCAAATGAACAAGGACTTTGGATCTATTGCGGATGGTCGATTCCGATCGCCAGGGCCAGGGCCATTGAATACGTCAGGACTTACAACAGCAACCCGGACGCGGGCTTCATTGAACATGACGAGCAGATCACGCTCACGCACAACCACGGCAAGATTTCGTTCACCAGGCAGGAGTGCGTTGCTTTCATCCAATTTATCAAATTTGCTTACCCGGAGGCGCGCCTGATCAATGAGGTGGAAGTGTCCGCCGCACACTGCTTTGCTTGAATCGCAAGCGCCAAGTCAATTCAAAAAGACCTGGTCCATTGTTCTGGTTGACCACACTACAAGGTAGACTGCCCCTGTAAACTTCCAACTTCCAACTTGGAAAGGGCTGAAAAGCCGGTGTCTACTGGATATGTCCGGCTGGTTAAAAATGACTAGAAAACACCTTTGGTCTGCGGGTCGCGACAACGAGACGGTTGGTACGGTTTCCGCGGCAGCTTCTGCAACTTTCCTTCAGGTCGCCATTGCCATCCTGCTGTTCGGCGCCGTCGTGTCCTTGATCGCTTTGCGCATTGTTGCGCCGGAACAGACCGCGCGCCTGTCGGCCCCATTGATGGTCTGCGGGGTCGCTTTGGCTGGGCAGTATTTTCTTTCCCGCGGCAGCATTCAAGTCTGCAGCCATGTGCTGGCGTTCGGCGTCTGGATGGCAGTCACCGGGACCGCCTTCTTTACCGATGGCGTGCGGGCAGCAGTGGTCATCACTTACCCGGTCATTATTTTGATGGTGGCCTGGATGATCGGCGCACCGGCCACCCTGCTGATAACCGCCCTCACTGTGGCGGCGACAGTTGTTTTTGTAGTGGCCGAATCGCACGATGTACTGCCCAAGTCGCTGCCCTCTTCGCCAACCATGCACGGCGGCGATCAAATTGTCGTCTACCTGCTGTCAGCGGTGCTGGCCGTCATTCTGATGCGCGCCTACCAAAGCCGCATGAAAGAATTGCGTAAAGTAGGCAGTGATCTGGCGCAACGGGCGGACGCCCTGCAAGCGAGCAAGGCCGAACTGCAGCGGGCGCAAGCGGTCGCCAAGGTCGGTAGCTGGAGCTGCGACATTGCCACCGGCACAATGCGGCTTTCTGCCGAGAGCTGCCGCATATTCGGGCTGCCCGAAGGTACAACAGCAACGCCTCAAAGCTATCTTGCACGAGTCCATGCAGAGGACCGGGGCGCCGTTGAACGCCTCTGGCAAGCGGCCTGCAAGGGCGACGCCTTTGACTGTGAGCATCGCATTATGGTGGGCAATGAGGTCCGCTGGATCCGTCAAAAAGCTGAGCTGGAGTTGGCGTCGGACGGCACCGCACTGCGCATTTCGGGTATCACGCAGGACATTACCCAGCGCAAGAATGCAGAGACCCAACTGCGTATCGCCGCCACCGCATTTGAGTCGCACGAAGGCATGATGATTACCAGCGCGCAAGAAGTGATATTGCGGGTTAATCATGCTTTTACCGAGATTACCGGCTATGCCGCGCATGAGGTTGTAGGTCAGAGTCCGCGCTTGCTCAATTCGGGCCGACACAATGCAACTTTCTACGCCAGCATGTGGAGCTCCATTGCGTCGACCGGATCATGGCAGGGCGAAATCTGGAATCGACGCAAGGACGGTGAGGTCTACCCTGAATGGTTGACCATCACGGCGGTCAGGGATGGGGCGGCGCTGGTGACTCATTACGTTGCCATCTTCAGCGACATCACGGCCCGCAAAACAGCCGAGAACGAAATCCAGAACTTGGCTTTCTTCGACCCGTTGACGCGTTTGCCAAACCGCCGACTGCTGATGGATCGACTGAAACAGGCGCTGGTTGCCAGTTACCGCCACCAGCGACAAGGGGCACTGCTGTTTGTCGATCTGGACGACTTCAGAACGCTTAACGACACGCTGGGCTACCCCAAAGGCGACCTGTTGCTGCAGCAGGTGGCCCGCAATCTGCTGAGCTGCGTGCACGAAGGAGACACCGTGGCGCGCCTGGGCGGGGATGAATTCCTGGTGATGCTGGAAGATCTGAGTGACAACCCGATGCAAGCCGCCACCGAGGCGGAGTCAGTGGCTGAAAGAATCCTTGTCAAGCTGAATCTGACTTATGAACTGGACAACGACAAGTACCACAGCACTTGCAGTATTGGTATCGCAATGTTTGGCGAGCGCAAGGAAAATGTCGAGGAACCTGTCAAGCGCGCCGAACTGGCGTTGTACCAGGCCAATTCTGCTGGCCGCAATACCTTGCGATTCTATGACCCGAAAATGCAGGCCGAAGTGACGGCCCGCGCGGCACTAGAGATGGATATGCGTGAGGCGCTGGTGCGCCGTGAGTTTCTGCTTTACTACCAGGTCCAGGTAGCCGGGGAGCGAAAGATTACCGGGGTCGAGGCGCTGCTGCGCTGGCGCCATCCAGTGCGCGGCATGGTGGCGCCCGACGAGTTCATTGCACTGGCCGAGAGTACAGGCCTGATCCTGCCCCTGGGTCAATGGGTGCTGGAAGCTGCCTGCGACCAACTGGTCCAATGGGCCAAGCGGCCAGAGTTGGCCGACCTCACGCTGGCGGTCAATGTCAGTGCCCGCCAGTTTCACCAGCGCGACTTTGCGGATCAGGTGTTGGCGGTGCTTGAGCGCACCCGCATCAACCCGGGCCGGCTCAAGATCGAACTGACGGAAAGCGTGCTGATAAGCAATGTCGAAGATGTCATCGCCAAGATGAACGCCTTGAAAGCGGTCGGCGTTGGCTTCGCACTGGACGATTTTGGAACCGGCTTTTCGTCGCTCTCCTACCTGAAACGGCTGCCATTGGATCAACTCAAAATAGATCAGGGCTTTGTCAAAAACATTCTGCTGGATCCGAACGACGCCGCCATTGCCAAAATGGTTGTTGCGCTGGCCGACAGTTTGGGCTTGCTGGTTATCGCCGAAGGAGTGGAGACCGAGGCGCAGCGCAAACTTCTGTCCGGCTTGGGCTGTCATGCCTATCAGGGCTATTTGTTTGGCCGGGCGTTGCCGCTGGCGGAGTTTGAAGAACTGGTAAGTCGGGGCTGATCCAGTTCAGCTGCGTTTCATGCCAGCCGTCTGGTTGGCGTTTCCTACAATGAGGCATGACATTCCTTGACCTGCTGCGCGCCGCCGAGCGCCAAAATGACTCCCTGCTGTGCGTCGGGCTGGACCCCGAGCCGTCCAAATTTCCAGCCAGCATGCGCGGCGATGCCACCAAAATTTACGACTTCTGCGCGGCCATCGTGGATGCGACAGCCGACCTGGTGATCGCCTTCAAACCGCAAATCGCCTATTTTGCGGCGCACCGTGCAGAGGATCAGCTGGAGCGATTGATGGCGCATATGCGACGCAACGCACCCCACGTACCTGTCATCCTGGACGCCAAGCGTGGCGACATCGGCAGCACCGCAGAGCAATACGCCAAGGAGGCTTTTGAGCGCTACGGTGCCGATGCCGTCACGCTTTCGCCCTTCATGGGATTTGATTCGGTGCTGCCCTATCTGCAATATCACGACAAGGGAGCGTTTTTGCTGTGCCGTACCTCGAATCCGGGTGGCGACGATTTTCAATCGCAGCGGCTCTCAAGTGTTGCGGGCGCGCCGCTGTTGTACGAGCATGTGGCGCGTCTGGCGCAGGGACCATGGAACCGCAACGGTCAATTGGGCTTGGTGGTGGGCGCCACCTATCCGGCTGAAATCGAGCGGGTACGGGCGCTGGCGCCGACCTTGCCACTGCTAATTCCGGGTGTCGGGGCGCAAGGCGGCGATGCGGCGGCAACGGTAACGGCGGGCTGGCGTGGTGCCAAGGGGGAAACTGTTGCGCCCATCATCGTCAACTCCTCGCGCGCCATTCTGTATGCCTCAAGCGACCAGGACTTTGCCCAGTCGGCACGGCGGCAGGCGATCGAAACGCGCGATTTGCTGCAACGGGCCAAACTGCAAACCTGAGAACCCAGTGCATCCGGGCGTCAGACCTGCGTCGGTTGCAGGCGCAGTGGATAATGAATCTGGTCCCTTTCTGCAATTCACGCCGTCATGACAGCCGAAACTCCAACCTCACCATTTTCTCGCAGCCTGCGGGTGGCTGGTGTGCTGGCGTGCCTTTTAATCGCCGTGTTTTCCACCTATGTTTACTCGGAGAAGGCGATTGATCGCGCCAACGAGCGACGCTTTCAGTCGCACCAACTAGCCGATGAGTTGCGCCAGTCGTCCGATGACTTGACGCGCATGGTTCGCAGCTACCTGCAGACCGGCATTCCAATCTATAAACAGCACTACCTCGATATTCTGGATATTCGTGACGGCAGGAAGTCGCGACCCGTCAATTACGATGGCATTTACTGGGACCTGGTGGGTTTGGACGGTAAACCACCGCGACCTGACAGCGGTGTCAAAGAGGCCATGCTGGACCGCATGCGCCAAGCCGGGTTTGCCGAGGACGAACTCCGAAAATTGACGCAAGCGAAGAACAATTCGGATCAGCTCACGCGCATGGAGTTCGCGGCCATGGCCCTCTTTGAAATGGATGGGTTGAGGCGAGAATCGGTTCGACTGCAGGCCAGCCAGCTGCTGTACGACGCCCAATATCACCAGGCCAAAGCGGACGTCATGCGCCCGCTGGACGATTTCCACCGGTTGATGGACCAGCGCACCCTGCGCGAGGTTAACGAGGCGAGCGAAAACGCAGCGCTGCTGCGCTGGATCTTCATACTGTTGGGGCTGGGATTGCTGCTGTCTCTATGGCGCATCTACAGCGCGCTTCGCGTCACATTGGGTGGAACTGTCGTCGAGATTCATGCGCACATTACCCGCATCGGTCAGGGCAGCTTCAGCGACGCCATCGTGGTTGCACCGGAAACGGAAAACAGCGTGCTGGGCCGCTTGGCACAGACACAGCGCCAGCTCAATGTTTTGGAGTATTCGCGTCAACATTCAGACGCCAAATTCAAGCGCCTGGCCCGGCTTTTCGCAGCGCTCAACGCCTGCAATCAGGCCATTGTGCGCTGCGCCAGCGACAGCGAACTGTTCCAGCAGGTGTGCCACGCCACGGTTGAGCACGGTGGCCTCAAGATGGCATGGATTGGTCTGATTGACGCAGCGACCGGCAGGGTCAAACCAACCGCCTCTTTCGGTTCCGGACTTGAGTATTTAAGGGACCTGCGCATTTCAGTCAACGCCACCGATGCGGCCGGCCGGGGACCGATTGGCATCACGATTCGGAGCGACCAGCCTTACTGGTGTCAGGACTACCGCAACGACCCCAACACCGCCCTGTGGTATGCCGCAGCCGAGAGTTTTGGCTGGGCTAGCGTCGCGGTCTTGCCGCTGCATCGAAATGGGTCCGTGATCGGCGTCCTGTCCGTTTACGCCGGTGTGGTCGATGCGTTTGATGAGCAGATTCAAAGCCTGCTGGAAGAAATGGCTTCCGACATTGACTTTGCGCTGAGGAACTTTGATCGCGAAGCGGCGCGCCTACAAACCGACAAAAAGGATGCACTGCGAAGCTTCATGATGGAGCGACTGACCAGTGAATCGCCACTGAAGCAGGTGTTGCGGGATTTTGTCCTGCGGATGGAAGACGCGATACCGGGCGCCCTGTGTTCCTGCATGTTGCTGGATCAGGCCGGGCAATGCCTGCGTCCTGGAGCGGCACCGAATCTTCCGGATTTCTTTGTTACTGCCATGGACGGTCTGCAAATCGGACCGAAATCGGGTGCTTGCAGCCTGGCAGCCTTCAGCGGTCAGCGCGTGGTAGTGGAAAATATCGCAGCGCATCCGGATGCTGTTGAAAGCACAGAACTGGCGCGGCAAGCTGGCCTGGCGTCGTGCTGGGCGGAACCGATTCACTCCGGCACCAACCAGTTGTTGGGCATATTCTCGATCTACCACCGCACGCCCCGCCTGCCTGAGCCGGGTGAAATCGAGTTGATTGAAATGGCCGCCCATTTGAGCGCCATTGCGATTGAACGCAAGCATGCAGAAGTCCATATGCAACTCAGAGCCAGGGTGGTTGAGCAGAGCAACGAAGCGATTGTGATCACCGACAGTAACCGGCGCATCGTGCGGGTCAACCGCGCCTTTACTCAGATCACTGGCTACAGCGAAGCGGAGGCACTGGGGCGCAACCCCAACATGTTGTCGTCGGGGCGCCAGGACGAGAATTTTTATCGTGCCATGTGGGAGTCCCTATTGACCCTGGGTCAGTGGCAAGGCGAGCTGTGGAATCGGCGCAAAGACGGTACCGTCTACCCGGAATGGCTCTCCATCAGCGAGTTGCGCGACCCCGGCGGTCAGGTCATGAACTATGTTGCCATTGCTACCGACATCACCCAGCGCAAGGAAGACGAACAGCGCATCCGCATGCTGGCCGATTTCGATGTGCTCACCGGGCTGCCCAATCGTCGCCTGCTGAAGGACCGCAGCGACAACGCGCTGCGTCAGGCGCAGCGCCAGGGTGAAGCGCTGGCACTGATGTTCCTCGACCTCGACCGCTTCAAAAATGTGAATGATTCGCTCGGGCACCAGGCTGGCGACGAATTGCTGATTCAAGTGGCGCAGCGCCTTAAAGCTGTGCTACGCGAGCAGGACACCGTATGTCGCCTCGGCGGCGATGAGTTTGTTCTGTTATGTCCGGGTACCGACGCTGCCGGAGCAGCCAATCTGGCGACTAAGTTACTGGACAGCACGGCACAACGGCTGCAAATTGACCGGCAGGAACTGACCGTCACTTTTTCCATTGGCGTCGCCCTCTATCCAGCGGACGGCGATACGTTTGAGGCACTTTCGATGTGCGCCGACACCGCTATGTACCGTGCCAAACAGGCCGGGCGCAACGCCTACCGCTTTTTTGCACCGGAGATGCGACTCGAATCCAGCCGCGGCCTGCAACTCGAAAACGACTTGCGCAGCGCGCTTGAGTTGCGACAATTGGAACTGGTATACCAGCCGCAAGTGTCGCTGCGTGGTGGCCGCGTCGTCGGTATGGAGGCTTTGCTGCGCTGGCAACATCCGACATTGGGTTCGGTACCACCGAACGAATTCATACCGGTAGCCGAAGAGTGCGGTCTGATTTTGTCGATCGGCGAATGGATGCTCAGAACCGCAACCCGACAATTGCGTGACTGGCTCGATGCCGGACTGCCGGTGCAGCAGATGGCAGTTAACCTGTCGGCGACCCAGTTTCGCCATGCAAGCCTGCCAGATTTGGTGTCCCAGGTGTTGCAGGAGACCGGCTTGCCGGCGCAATGCCTTGAATTCGAGTTGGCCGAGAGACTAGTGATGGACAACCCGTTGGACGCTATCGTCATCTTGAACCAACTGCACCAGCGTGGCGTGCGCATGTCGATTGACGACTTTGGCACCGCCTATTCTTCCTTGAATTACCTGAAGCGATTTCGCGTCTACAAACTCAAGATCGACCAGTCTTTTGTGTCGGACATTGAACATGACCCGGACGACAAGGCGATCATCATCTCGATCATCGCACTGGCGCGCAGCATGGGCTTGCAGACCATCGCCGAGGGCGTGGAGACCCAGGGTCAACTGGCTTTTTTAATGGAGCAGGGTTGCGATGAAGCGCAGGGGCTTTTCTATAGCGCGCCGCTGTCTGCCGAGCATTTTGAGTTGTTTGTGCGCCAGCATGCCGAGCGTTATGAAGGCGACTCGGTGCCCATTGGCTGGCTACGCTGAGGTTCTGATGGCGCCGCACGGGTCTGCGCCAGCAGTCGCTTCAGGTAGCGTCCGGTGTGGCTGGCCGGGTTGGCGGCAATGTCTTCAGGTGTGCCCACCCCCACCACAGCGCCACCGCCGGCGCCGCCCTCCGGTCCCATGTCAACCAGCCAGTCGGCGGTTTTGATCACATCCAGGTTGTGTTCGATGACCACGATGGTGTTGCCGGCGTCGCGCAGTTGGTGCAGCACTTTGAGCAGCAGGTCGATGTCGGCAAAATGCAGACCGGTGGTCGGCTCGTCCAGGATATAGAGGGTGCGTCCGGTGTCGCGTTTGGAGAGTTCGAGCGCCAGCTTGACACGTTGCGCTTCGCCGCCCGATAGCGTGGTGGCGGCCTGGCCCAGTCGGATATAGCTCAGCCCGACATCCAGCAGCGTATGCAGCTTGCGCGCAATAGCGGGCTGCGCCTTGAAGAAATCAAAGGCCGCTTCGACTGTGAGGTCCAGAATTTGCGCGATGTTCTTGCCCTTAAAAAGGACTTCCAGTGTTTCACGGTTGTAGCGCTTGCCGGCGCAAACATCACATGGCACGTAAACGTCGGGCAAAAAGTGCATCTCCACGCGCACCATGCCGTCGCCCTGACAAGCCTCGCAGCGACCGCCACCGCCCGCTGCGCCGACGTTGAAGCTGAAACGCCCGGCTCCGTAGCCGCGCTCGCGCGCCACCGGCACCTCGGCCATCAGCTCACGAATCGGTGTGAACAAGCCGGTGTAGGTGGCCGGGTTGGAGCGCGGCGTGCGCCCGATCGGGGATTGGTCGACATTGATCACCTTGTCAAAATATTCGATGCCTTCAATCGCTTCATGCGCCGCCGGCTCGTCATGCGCCCGGTAGAGCTGGCGCGCCACGGCCGCGTAAAGGGTGTCATTCACCAGAGTCGATTTGCCCGAGCCCGAGACGCCGGTGACGCAGGTCAACAGGCCCACCGGAAACTCCACATTCACGCCACGCAGGTTGTTGCCGCTGGCGTTGACGACGCGAATGGCTTGCCGGTCACCCTGCGTTGCCAGGTGGGCGGCATGACGATCAGCCCAGGCCAGCGCTGCCTGGCTGGGGCGTGTTTTGGGCACCAGCTTTTTCTCTGGTGCGGACTCTGCCATGGCAGGCAACCAGGCGGTGCGCTGTAGCGGTACGGCAATCTTCAGGATACCCGCCAGGTAGCGTCCCGTCAGCGACGCGGGACTGGCCTTGACCTGCTCATAGCTGCCTTGCGCGACGACCCGACCACCATGAACGCCGGCACCGGGGCCCATGTCGATGACATGGTCGGCGGCGCGCATCATGTCTTCGTCGTGTTCCACCACCAGCACACTGTTGCCGATGTCGCGCAGGTGTTTCAGTGTATCGATCAAGCGCTCGTTGTCGCGCTGATGCAGGCCGATGCTGGGTTCGTCCAGCACATACATCACACCGGTCAGACCGGAGCCGATTTGCGACGCCAGGCGAATGCGTTGCGACTCGCCACCACTCAAGCTTTCTGCGCTGCGGTCCAGGCTCAGGTAGTTCAGGCCGACATCATTGAGAAACTTCAGGCGCAAGCCGATTTCACGCACCACCTTGCTGGCAATTTCGCCCTTGGCGCCGTGCATCTGCAAATTGCTGAAGTAGTCCCAGGCTTCGCGCAGCGTGATGTGGCTGACCTCGAAAATGGCACGCGCTTGTGCGCCCTCGCCAATCTTGACATGGCGCGCCTCGCGTTTGAGCCGGGTGCCGGCGCATTCCAGGCAGGCCTGGGTACTGCGGTAGCGTGCCAAGTCCTCGCGAACGACGGCCGAGTCGGTTTCCCGATAACGCCGTTGCATATTGGGAATGATGCCCTCAAAGACATGTGTTTTGCTAACCTTCCTGCCGCGCGCTATTCCGTGGTCGCCTTTCACCGGACCCGAGTCCATGGCGTAGCTGAATTTGATTTCATCTTCACCCGAGCCCTGCAGCACCGCTTTTTGCACCGATGCCGCCAGCAACTCAAAGGGCTGTTCCAGATCAAACTTGTAATGCCTGGCGAGGCTCTCCAGCAATGCAAAATAGTAGGCGTTGCGACGGTCCCAGCCCTTGATGGCGCCACTGGCCAGACTCAAGGTCGGGAAAGCCACCACGCGAGCCGGGTCAAAGAACTCCTGCGAGCCCAGGCCGTCACAGGCCGGGCAAGCACCCACCGGCGAGTTGAAAGAGAACAGACGCGGCTCCATCTCGGCGATCGAGTAGCTGCACACCGGGCAGGAGAACTTGGCGTTGAACAGATGCTCTTTCTGCTGCTGGCCGCCGTCATCATCTTGTTGCTGGCTATCGATTTCAAGCACGATGGCGCGACCGCCCGCGACCCGCAAAGCGGCTTCAAAACTTTCCGACAAACGTTGCTTCAAATCGGGCCGCACCTTGACGCGGTCAATGACGACGTCAATATCGTGTTTTTCCGTTTTCTTGAGTTCCGGCAAATCGTCAAACTCGTAAGCCTTGCCGTTCACCCTGAAGCGCACATAGCCCTGCGCCTGCATGTCGGCAAAGACGTCCAGAAACTCCCCCTTTTTTTCGCGCGCCAGGGGCGCCAGAATCATCAGTCGCGTGTCGGCTGTCATGGCCAGCACGGTGTCGACCATCTGGCTCACGGTCTGAGCCTGCAGCGCCAGACCGTGCTCCGGGCAATAGGGCGTGCCGGCACGGGCAAACAGCAAGCGCAGGTAGTCATGAATTTCGGTCACGGTGCCCACCGTCGAGCGCGGGTTGTGCGAGGTGGCTTTTTGCTCGATCGAGATGGCCGGCGACAGGCCTTCAATCATGTCGACGTCGGGCTTGTCCATCAGTTGCAAAAATTGTCGCGCGTAGGTCGAGAGACTCTCCACGTAGCGCCGTTGGCCCTCGGCGTACAGCGTGTCAAAGGCCAGGCTCGACTTGCCCGAGCCGCTGAGGCCGGTAATCACGACCAGCTGGTTGCGCGGAATATCGAGGTCAATATTCTTGAGGTTGTGCGTGCGCGCACCGCGAATACTGATGGTCTGCTGTTGCAGGGCCACGGCAAGGTACTTGCCATCCGGATGGTGTTCGAGGGGGCTGCCGCCAGAAGTGGAGATCAAGTTTAATGGGCTCAGGAAAACCCACAATGATAGTCAATGCAGCGATCAGTAACACCCTATTGCGCTTTGAGGTGAATCGAATCGGGGACAATCGAGCGTTTTGTTGCCGCCACGTTGCGCGGTTTTGAGTGTTGGAGAGCTCTGTTTTGCCTAAAGTTGATACCTCGCCTGACGGGGAAAGCACCACCGTTGTCAGCAAGATGACGCCGGTAGAGCGGCGCGCCAGCTTTTCCCTGGCCTCTATCTTTGCGCTGCGCATGCTGGGCTTGTTTCTGATATTGCCGGTGTTTGCGATTGAAGCCGGCAAGTACCCGGGCGGCGACGATCCGGCTCTGATTGGTCTGGCCATGGGGATGTATGGCTTGACTCAGGCCATGCTGCAATTTCTCTATGGCATGGCGTCGGACCGACTGGGGCGCAAGCGGGTCATTGTGTTTGGCTTGCTGCTGTTTGCGTTGGGCAGTTTTGTGGCGGCGCTGGCCCCCAGTCTGACCTGGCTGGCCATTGGCCGCGGCGTGCAGGGTGCCGGTGCCGTCTCGGCGGCGGTGACCGCCTTGCTGGCGGACCAGACCCGCGACGTCGTGCGCACCAAATCGATGGCGCTGGTGGGCGCCAGCATCGGGCTGATGTTTGCGCTGTCGCTGGTGTTGGCACCCCTGCTGGTGGCCTATATCGGCCTGGCCGGTCTGTTTGCCATGACCGGCGCTTTGGCCTTGCTGGGTGTGGCCGTGGTGATCTGGTGGGTGCCACCTGAACCCTTGCAACATAAAAACCTGCCGCGCGGCCGTCTGCTGGAGGTGTTGCGCCTGCCCGCCTTGCTGCGCCTGAATTTTGGTGTTTTTGTGTTGCATGCCGTACAGCTTGCCATGTGGATGGCAGTGCCCGCCATGCTGGTGCAGGCCGGCGTGGCACGTGAGCACCATTGGTGGATTTACTTGCCGGCCGTGTTGGCATCATTTTTGGTGATGGGCGGTTTGTTTCCAATGGAGCGGCGCGGTTACCTGCGAGCCGTGTTTTTGAGCGCCGTCGGGCTCATCGCCCTGGTGCAATTCGGCTTTTTGGCAGTGGCCGCCAGTGCCCCCAGTGTTGGCCTGCTGGCGCCCTTGTTGTTTGCGTTCTTTTGTGGCTTCAATGTGCTGGAGGCGAGCCAGCCGAGTATGGCCTCAAGGCTGGCGCCGCCGCACGCTCGTGGCGCTGCCATGGGGGTTTACAACACGCTGCAATCGCTGGGCTTTTTTGCCGGTGGCGCGCTGGGTGGCTGGCTGATGAAACATGGTGGCGCGCCGGGTTTGTTCGCCGTTTGTGCCGGTGCGATGGTGATCTGGTTGCTGATAGCCTGGCCGATGCGCTCACCGGTTGCCGGTGCATCGGGGCACTGATGGCAAAGGCGGGATAATCGCACTCACTACTCAAAGAGGAGATGAAATCATGGCATCCGTTAACAAAGTCATTCTGGTAGGTAATCTGGGTCGCGACCCCGAAGTCCGCTCCTTCCCCAATGGGGACCGGGTCGCCAATGTCACCATTGCCACCACCGATAAATGGAAAGATAAGCAAACCAATGAAATGAAAGAGGCGACCGAATGGCATCGCATCGTTTTCAATGGCCGCCTTGCCGAAATCGTGGAGCAATACTTGCGCAAAGGCGCCCAGATTTACGTGGAAGGCAGTCTGCGCACCCGCAAATGGACCGACAAGGATGGGCAGGAAAAATACACCACTGAAGTTCGCGCCGACCAGATGCAGATGCTGGGTAGCCGTCAAGGCATGAGCGGCCCTGCGGCAGACGACGATGGTTCCGGCGCCAGTTATTCACGACCGGCCCCCGCGTCACGTCCAGCGGCTTCCGCGCCGGCGTCCAGGCCCGCCGCCGCGCCGGCCAAACCGTCGAGTGGCTTTGACGATATGGACGACGATATTCCGTTTTAGCACTCAGTCACCAATACCCGCTTTGCGGCAGTCCAATTGCATGATTTGGGTGCCAGTCAGCCGCTGTTGGCAGTTACCAAAATTGTGAAGCGCGTGTTCTGTGCCGCTACGAGAGTGGCCCGGCCCAGCGCAGCTTCATTTCACATTCATGCTTGGTTCAATAGCGTTGGAGCGGTTGCCAGCTTGGTCGCTCTTCACGCGCTGGACCAGGCCGCATCCGGCCGCCACTGCGCCGCCCAGGCCGGCATCTGTTCGGCTGGCATGGGCCGGGCAATGCCGTAGCCCTGCGCCAGTTCGCAGCCCAGTTGCAGCAGCGCGGTGCCGTGCGCTACAGTCTCCACGCCTTCAGCAATTACCTCGCGCTTGAAGGCTGTCGCCAGGCCGATGACGCCTTTCAAAATAGCCAGGTCGTCGGGGTCGTCGAGCATGTCGTGCACAAAGCTCTGGTCAATTTTGAGCAGCGCCACGCGCAGGCGTTTCAGGTAGGTGAGCGACGAGTAGCCGGTGCCAAAGTCATCCAGCGCAAACGTGACGCCGATCTGGGCACAGGCTTCGATTACCTGGGACACTTTCGCAAGGTCTTGCATCGCGCTGGTCTCCAGCACTTCGAGTTCAAGGCTGGATGGATTGACTTGAGGATGCTTGGTCAGAATGAGTTTGAGCCGATCCATAAAATCATTCTGCTGCAACTGGTGCGCTGCGATATTGACGCTGACTTTCAGGTCCAGGCCCGCCGCGTGCCATAGCTCGATCTGGGTCAAAGCGCTGTCAATCACCCACTCGCCAATCGAGACGATCAGCATATGGTCTTCGATCACGGGCAAGAATATGGCGGGTGCCAGCAGTCCTCTGTCCGGGTGCTGCCAGCGGATCAGGGCCTCTGCGCCGATGATCTGGCCGGTTCGCATATTCACCTTGGGCTGGTAATGCAGGACGAATTCATGACTCTCCAGGGCCAGGCGGATGCGCTCCACGCTTTCGTGGTGGCCGCGCAGGCTGCTGTCTTGCATCGCGTCGAACACGTGATAGCGGTTCTTGCCGGACACTTTGGCCTGGTACATGGCCTGATCGGCCTGGCGCAGCAGTTGATCGGCATCGATCTCCTGCGTCTGCGGGTAGAAGGTGACGCCCAGGCTGGCCGAGACCTGCAAGCTCAGCTCTGCGACCTGAACGCTCTGGGCGCAGGCAGCCAGTAGCCGGGTCAGCATGGGCAGGCAACCAGCTTGATCCTCCAGGTCAATCAGCACCGCCACAAATTCGTCGCCACCGAGCCGGGCCAGGCTGTCACCCTCGCGCAGTGCCTCTTTCATGCGCTGGGCCAGCGCGAGCAGGACCTGGTCTCCCGCTTCATGGCCGTGTCGGTCATTGATGGCCTTGAAGCCGTCCAGGTCGAGGTAGACCACCGCCAGTTGTTGGCCACGACGCTGCGCTTGCGCCATGGCCTTTTGCAGGCGGTCGGCCAGCAGCACGCGGTTGGGCAAGTTGGTGAGGGAATCAAAGTGGGCAAGGCGCTCCAACTGGCTTTGATGTGCCTTGCGCTCGGTGATGTCGGAGAACAGCGATAGGTACTGGCTCACCTTGCCCTGTGTGTCGCGCACGGCGCTGATGGCTTGCAATTCGGCAAAAACCTCGCCGTTCTTGCGCCGGTTCCAGACTTCACCATACCAATAGCCGTCCCGGGCCAGGCCGCGCCACATGGTCGCGTAGAAATTCGCATCGTGGCGACCCGACTTCAGAAAGCGCGGGTTTTGCCCCAACGCTTCGTCCCGCGTGTAGCCGGTGATGCGGGTGAAGGCATCGTTGACATCGATGATGCTGCCCTCGGGCGTGGTGATCATGATGCCCTCCAGCGCATGGGTAAAGACTACTGTGGCAAGCCGAAGCTTGTTCTGGGTTTGTCTGCGTGTGGTGATGTCGCTCAGGCTGATGCGCAGCACCGTCTCCCCGGTGTCCATGAGACGGCGCTGCGCGTCCAGATGCACCGCAAGCGCCGTACCATCGCTGCGCTGCAGGGCAAGTTCAACACTGTGTTTGCCGTCCCGTCCCATGACTTGCAAGAACAATTGCAGCCAGCTCGGCTGGTCGTCAGCGACCACCAGCGAGGTAAAGCGGTGTTGCAGCAAATCCTTGCGCTCCTTGCCCAGCAGCCTGACGGCAGTTAGGTTGGCCTCGTCGATCATGCCATAGTCGTTGAGTGTGAGATAACCGACCGGGGCAAAGTCGTACAGATCGACATAGCGGTCATGCGAGGCTTCCAGTGCTGTCTGCGCCACGCGCAAGGCCTCGTTTTGCATCTCCAGCTCGATCTCGTGCACCTGCAGCTCGTGCAGCAGCGCTTTGGCCGCGAGGGCTGATTCACCGGTCAGCGGCACCTTGACCAGCTCCGCCTCGGCCTGGGCCCGCAACAGCTCCGAGCGCAGTTTCTCGTCGTCACCGGTACTCATGGCTTGTCCAGGGGCTCAAGCGCCACCATCGCCAGCAAAATCAACTCTGTATTGCCCAACGCCGTCACAATGCGCCGGGCGTTGAGCACCATGCGGCGTCGCCCGAGGCTGGGGAAGTTGTGCTCGACCAGATAGCCGTTCATGACCTCACTCTTGGGCAGAATGTTTTCAAGCAGCTCGCGCAAGGCCGGGATGTTCCACTGCCCGTTGCCCAGCTCGTAAATCTTGCGCCCCAGCGTGTCCTCTGGCTTGACCCGGAAGTGCTGGTAGAACGAACTGCCCGCCGATACCACTTGCAACTTCGCGTCGAGCACGATCAGTGGCTCGACTACGGTGTTGACAATGCCTTCGGCCAGTTCCCGCGCCAGTTGCGTGCCGGCCTGCAACGCCGCGGCCAGTTCTGTGTTGGCCCGCTGCGCGGCCTCACTGGCAAGCTTGAACTCGGTCACCGGGGTGAAGGTCAGCACCACGCCCTCGATCACATTGTCCAGCGTGCGGTAGGGCTGGATGCGCGCCAGATACCAGGCGCCGTCGCTGCTGCGCACTTCGCGCTCTAGCGGAATCAGCGTATCAAGTACGGCTTGCAGGTCGGCCTGCAGCCTGGTCGATACATCTGCACCGTCAAGGTTGCAGGTGATGTCGCTCAAGGGGCGACCGACGTCGCTGGCGATCAGACGGTAGACCTTCACTGCCGTCGGCGTGTAGCGCCGGATTACCAGATGGTGGTCCAGAAACAGCGTGCCGGTGCCAATGCTGTCGAGCAGGTTTTTCATGTCGTTCTGGATAGTGGTCAGTTGCTCGATCCGGGCATTCAGTTCGGAATTGACGGTGATGGTTTCTTCGTTGAGAGACTGCAGTTCTTCCTTGGAGGTTTCAAGCTCTTCGTTGGACGACTGCAGTTCCTCGTTGGTCGATTGCAGTTCTTCATTGGTGGATTTGAGTTCTTCGTTGGAGGCTTGCTGCTCTTCGCTGGTGGATTGCAGGTTCTCTTTGGCATAAGTCAGTTCGCGTTCCAGCTCTTCGATGCGCGTGGCTTCGGCTGATGGGGCGGATCGGTCGGCTGCGCCGCGCCTGCTGCGTGCGGGTTTGACGGCAGAAGGTTCGCCGCTGGCGTGCCTGGCCGGGACGACCACGTCCTCGAAACTGACCAGCAGCAGCAGCTCGCCGCCCTTGCCCTGCGGCAAGGCGCGCACGCTAAAGCGCACGCTCGAGAAGCCGCCATTGGTCTTGACCGAAACTTCGCGGTTCAGCGTCGGCTCGGCGGCTGAGGCGGCGTGGTTGATGGCCAAGCGCAGCTCAATCTGCAGGCCTTCACGCGCCATCTCGACCACGTTGTTGCTGACCGGGCCGGGTGAGGGGCGCAGGTAGCGCCCGGTGTCGCCATAGACGAACAGGATGTTGCCGCGGCTGTCGGTGCAGACCGAGGCCGGCGCGTAGGTCTGCAACAGGGCGTGGGTGCTCAGTGCGGCGATATTGCCGGCGCGGCCGGTGCTGGCTTTGCCGCTGGCTACTTCAGCCGTCAATCTGGCTCGTCTATATCCGGTGCTGCGGGCGTCGGCGTTGGCGGCCCAGGCCATGTCGCTAGTGGCGTTGTTGTGGGGTGCGCCGAGGGGGTGGCTGGCGCGATAGAACTTCCACTTGCGGTCGAGCGCGGTAAACAGGTCGCTCCGGCTGGTGATGCTCTCCGAGGTGGACAGGAACAGCACGCCGTTGGGCCGCAGCGCATAGTG
>JBAXBQ010000058.1:0-21833 GCA_037141865.1 Comamonadaceae bacterium
GAATGGTGTGGCCGACGTGGTTGAGATAAAAATGAACTTCGTGCTCAATCAGCATACATCATTGAAATTCGGCTTTCGCTGGCGGATTACGCTTTGCTCCATTGCTGACTTTCAATTTTGACTTGCTGCTTCAGAGAAAACTGTTTGGCTCCAAAATGTCGTCATTCAACGGCCAACACGAAGTGCCTGGGTCGCATTTGTCTTGGTTGGACCTGCTAAAACCTCAAAAAAGGAACAGGCTAGCCCGCAAATGGTTTCTCTGGGTGGCAAGAAAGGGAGTTAACTTGTTCAGTACGGTCACCCGAAATACCCAGATTTATTGCCCGCTTTTCCCTGGGTTGGCCGGCAAAAGACTCTTGCCAGATCCGCCGGCCATGCCGCTGCCCTGGCACCCAAAGGTCATCACCCATCAGCCGAAAATCGGTGATCGAATCACCCAGGAAAACCAGCTTGAAGTTGTGCAAGGCCTCACGATCACTATGCGCCTTCGCTATCTCCAACTGTCGCGTTTGCCAATATTCAACTCGAGCCGTCGCAAGGGTAGAAGCAAAGCGCCAAGGCGCAGCAACATCTGCGGCAAACGCAATACCCGAAGTCGCCACCAACAAACCAGCCAATAGGAATTTCATAGTCAAAAAATTATTGCACGGGTCGCCCGGTGGTTGTGAGACTCCTGAAAAAATTGACTCAGCGAGGCGCCCCACCGATACCTACTTACGCTGCTTATGGAAAGATTTGAATATCACTGCAATGCCGCTATCCGATTTTCCATAAACCAGCCAATGATTTGACCATCCACTTCCTCGCCAATGTCAGTGGCCAGAGTAGTGCGCCAGCGCGATGATGAAAGGTAGCACAAGTTCTGGGATGAGATACCCCAACCACACTGCGCTGGGCTCAGGGAGCCCGACGCGACGAATGGAAACCAGCCTGCCAACACCGGCCAGAAACACGCCGAAAGCCAGTAAGTACACCAGCGTTCCCTGCTGCCGGATGGTTACACCGGCCCAAAGGTTGATCAATCCGGTGGAGAAATAGACACCAGCCATGAAGCGGTGAACGTTATCGAGTCGCGGCGATGTGTCGGGTTGCCCCAAGACCATTTGCAAAGTGCCGCCAGCCATCGCGATGGCAGCAACCAGGAACAGGCAGACTCGCACGACGATTTGGCTGGTAAGTAGTGGGTCGTTCTCTAACATGGGAAGTGGGCGTTGGTTATGGGATCAGAGTAGTGTCGCGCAACTGGAAGAAGGCTGCCTTGTCAGCGACCAAATTTAAAAAGATTGGCCGACAGTGCCGTACCGCAGATGATGATGACACCGCACAGCAGCATCCATAGCGAGACCGTCTCATGCAAAAAGATGGCGCCGTAAATGATGGCAAAAACGGGCAGTACAAAGGTCACGGTCAAGGCGCGCGCCGGGCCGATGTTTTCAATCAGCCGGAAGTACAGGACGTAGGCCACACCGGTGCACAGCACGCCGAGTGCCAGCATCGCCAGCCAGGCTGGCGTGCCAGGCATGCGTTGCGGCCACAGCCACAGGGTGGGCAGCGCCAGACCGAGGGCGGCACCGAGCTGGCTGCCGGTGGCAGTGACCAGCGATGGCAGACCGCCCAGATAACGTTTGGCGTAGCTGGCGGAAATGCCGTAACACAGGCAGGCCAGCAGGCAGGCCAGCACGGCCCAGCCACTGGACAGTCCGGCGGCGTCGGGTTGGAACGAAGCTTTGTCCCAGGCCAGCATGACGACACCGGCAAAGCCAATCACCAGGCCCAAAATCCGCGGCGCGTTCGGACGATCTTTCAACCAGACCCAGGCCACCAGCGCGCCGAACATGGGCACCGTTGCGTTCAGGATGGCGGACAGCCCGGTGCTGATGGACAACAGCGCGAAAGAGAAGCAGGCAAAGGGAATCGCCGAGTTGACGACGCCGATAAAAAATGTTTTTTTCCAGTGCCGGGCCAACTGCGGACCCAGACCTCGCAGCAAAACCAGGGGCAGCAGAAATAGCGAGGCAATCGCTACCCGCAAGCCGGCAGTGGGCAGGGCACCAAACTCACGGGCGCCGACGTGCATGAACAAAAACGACGAACCCCACAAAGCTGCCAGCAGAAGAAACTCGCCAAGCCAGTGCTTTTTGAGTGTCGACGATGACTTCAAAGTCCGCTTTCGAGTTTTAGCAGCGCCACTTTGCGATCGAGTCCGCCGGCGTAACCGGTCAGGGACCCATTGGCCCCGATCACGCGGTGGCAGGGCACCACAATGCCAAGCGGGTTGCGCCCAATGGCTCCGCCGACGGCGCGCACGGCGGCGGGCTTGCCAATGGCCGCACTCACCGCCGCATAACTCCAGGTCGCCCCGCGTGGAATTTTCAGCAGGGTCTGCCATACCTGCTGTTGAAATAAGGTGCCAGTGCTCAACTCCAGCGGCAACTCGAAGGTAGTGCGATGACCGGTAAAGTATTCGCTCAGCTGGCGCTGGGCCTGTTGCAAGACCGGATGCTGGCTGCCATCGATCCAGCTTGATGTGTCTGGCAAGTGGCGCTGGCTGTCAAACCAGACGCCCACCAGTTTATGGTCGCTGGCGGCGACAAGAATGCGTCCGAGCGGACTGTCAAAGCTTGTTTGAACTGTGGAAGCTGCAAATTTCATATCAAATCTCCTTGGAGGCCCAGGCCCGGATGACTGCGTAGCTGCGCCATGGCTGCCAGGCCTGGGACGCTGCCAGCGCTTCTTTGGTCGGATTCTTGCTGTCCTGCACCCCCAGTGCCTTGTGCAGGGCTACGTCAGCGGCCGGAAAAGCATCGGGCCAGCGCAGCGCACGCATGGCAATGTACTGGGCAGTCCATTCGCCAACACCTGGTAAGACTTTCAAGGCGGCCAGGGTGGCCGCCACATCCACGCCGGCGTGCAGTTGCACTCTGTGTTCCAGCACGGCGCTCGCGATGGCCTGGATGGCGGCCTGGCGTTGTTTGACGATGCCCAACTGGCCCAATGCATCGCCACTGGCAGCCGCCAGTGCTGTCGGCGCCGGGAACAGCCGGTTCAGTTCAGGGAAGGGGGTCACAACAGGTTCACCAAACTTTTGCACCAGTCTTGCCGTCAGGGTGCGCGCGGCGGCAACCGTGATCTGCTGGCCCAACACGGCGCGCACCGCAAGCTCAAAGCCGTCCAGCGTGCCAGGCACCCGTAGCCCATCACCCAGGGGAAAACTGGCGTGCAGCAGAGCGTTGATGGCCCAAGGGTCAGCGTCCAGATCGAGCATGGCCCGCACACGCGCCATGACCCAGGGCAGCGCCTCGCACAGTGAATCGCTAATGCGCAGATCCACCCGGCTATCTGAAGCATCAAAGCGGGCTTCCAGCCAGCCCTTGCAAAGCGATTTGCCGGATGCTACGGTTACGGTGTGGCGCAGGCACTGCAGTTCCGGCCCCAAGGTGATGTGTTCAACGCCCGCGATGCTTCGTGTGGCAAAGAACTTCAGCATGGCGCCTACGTCATAAGGCGGACGATAAGCCATTCTGACGTGGATGCCCTGGTCCAGCGCACCATGCCTGGCGCTTGCCCCTTCGCGGCGCAACCGGGTTGGATTCAAGGCATAGTGTTCAGTAAACGCGGCATTGAAACGCCGCACGCTGGCGAAACCACTTAACAATGCCACCTGGGTGACGGGCAGTGTTGTGTCGGTGAGCAGTTGTTTGGCGCTGAGCAAACGCCGGGTCTGCAGGTATTGCAGGGGTGAGACACCGAACTGCGCCTCGAAAATACGCCGCAGATGGCGGTCGCTCACGCCCAAGCGTTGCGCCAGTCGTGTCATGCTGGGTGGGCTGTGGTCCCAGGCTTCGGGGTTGTCCAGCAGGCGTGCCGCCTGACAAGCCAGAATGCTGCAGGCGTCCTGGATCGACCACGACCGGGTCTCCAGTGCCGGGCTGAGGTCGGGCGCGCGCGGTGCAAGTTCCGGACGACAGCGCAGGCAGGGCCGAAAGCCGGCTCGTTCGGCCTGTGCCGCGTGGGTAAAAAATCGGCAGTTCTCGCGCCTGGGCGTGCGCACTCGGCAGACCGGGCGACAGTAAATGCCGGTCGATGTGACACCGGTGAAAAAGCAGCCGTCAAAGCGTGCGTCCTTGGCCTTCAGCGCGAGGTAACAGGCGTCATCGACTGGCTGAAGTTGCTCGGATGTCATGCAAAGTATGATACCCGCGCACGGGTTGCGAACCAGCCGTTTTCGGACCCACGCGTGGATTGTTTGCCGCCTACAATCCAGCCCGTGAACCGAAGGTGAAATTTTTTCAGCAAGGAACCCTGTCATGCAGTTTTCAGCTTCCATTTTCAAGGCCTATGACATCCGCGGCATCGTGCCAGCCACCATTGACGAGGTGGTGGCCGAGACCCTCGGGCGGGCCTTTGGCATGCAGGCTCGCGCTGAGGGTGAAACCTGTGTTGCCGTCGGTCGCGACGGCCGTCTTAGCGGCGCGACCCTGAGTGCCGCACTGGTGCGGGGCTTGCTGGCCTCCGGTGTCGATGTGATCGACATCGGCAGGGTGACGACGCCGATGTTGTACTTTGCTGCTAATACCCTGTGCCGCAGCGGCATTCAGGTGACCGGCAGCCACAACCCGAAGGACTACAACGGCTTCAAGATGGTGCTGGCCGGGCGCGCAATTTACGGTGAGGAAATTCAGACATTGCGGCGCTTGATGGAGGCTGGCATTTGGCCGCAGCAACCCGTCGGCACGGCTCGGACGCTGGATGTATTGAAGGACTACCGTGCGCGCATCGTCGGCGACATCCGCCTGGCGCGTCCAATGAAAATTGTGGTTGATTCGGGCAATGGCATTGCCGGTGCGTCGGCGCCGGATATCTTGCGCGCCATTGGCTGTGAGGTCACCGAGTTGTACAGCGAGGTCGACGGCAACTTTCCGAACCACCATCCGGACCCCAGCAAGCCGGAGAACTTGCGTGACTTGATGGCGGCACTGCGCGCGGGCGACGCCGAACTGGGTCTGGCATTCGACGGCGATGGCGACCGCTTGGGGATCGTTACCAAACAGGGCAACAACATCTACCCGGACCGCCAACTGATGCTATTTGCGCAGGATGTGCTGAGTCGCGTGCCGGGTGGCACCATTTTGTTCGACGTCAAGTGCTCACAGCGTTTGGCGCCTGCCATCGTTGCCGCCGGTGGCAAGCCGCTGATGTTCAAGACCGGGCACTCGCTGATCAAGGCCAAAATGAAAGAGGTCAACTCGCCACTGGGTGGCGAGATGAGCGGTCACATCTTTTTCAAGGAGCGCTGGTTTGGTTTTGACGATGGCACTTACGCCGGTTGCCGCCTGCTCGAAATCGTCAGTCGTTCGCCGGACGCCAATGCGGTGCTGGATGCCTTGCCAACCAGCTTTTCGACGCCCGAGTTGAATGTCAAATGCGCCGAGGGCGAACCGCCTGCGCTGGTCGAAAAACTGGTTGCAAGTGCCAGCTTCAGCGTACCCGCCGTTGTCAATACGATTGACGGCTTGCGCGTCGATTGGCCCGATGGCTTTGGACTGATTCGCGCCTCCAACACAACACCGGTATTGGTGATGCGCTTCGAGGGTCAAACACCCGAGGCACTGCACCGAATCGAAACCGACATGCTGGCCTTGCTGCGCACTGTCAAGCCCGGTGCCGTATTGGACGAGGCGGTGCATTGAGTGCCACCGGGCCGCCCCAAGGCGCGAAGGCCCCCATGGGGGGAAGCGCAGTGCACGCAGTGACAAGCGTGGGGGCTCACGTTTGAAAATTTTGATCGTCAAGCTGTCTTCGCTTGGCGATGTAGTGCATGCCATGCCAGCCGTGCAGGATATCCGCCGGGCCTACCCGCAAGCGCAAATCGACTGGGTGGTGGAGCGCGGCTTGGTGCCGCTGGTGAGGCGCTGCGAAGGCGTGGGTCGCGTCATCGGGTGCGAGCTGCGACGCTGGCGCACGTCACCGTTCACCAGTGAAACCCGGCGCGCCTGGCGCAGCTTTAAGGCTGAGCTGCAACGCGATCAGTACGACGCCGTGATCGATTTGCAGGGCTTGACCAAGTCGGCCCTGATTTCCTGGTTGGCGCCACTGGCACCGCTGGGCAAACGCTTTGGAATGGCCAATCAGACCGAAGGTTCGAGCTTTGAGGCACCAGCGCGTTGGCTGGCTGATGTGGCCATCACGCTGCCGACCCACATTCACGCGGTGGCGCGTTCCCGCGCGCTGTGCGCCCGCGCCTTGGGCTATAGCGTTCCAGCGCATCAGTCGTTCGGCTTGCAAGCCGACACCGCCAGTCGACGAAATGTGGTGGCTCTGGTGCATGGCACTTCACGAACTGACAAGCAGTGGCCGGTTTCGTACTGGCACGCTTTGGGCAAGCGTCTGAATGAGCAGGGCTACGGCGTGGCGTTGCCCCATGGCAGTGACGAAGAGCTGAAGTGCGCGCAGCAGATTGCCGGTGGTCTCGACGACGCCACCGTGTGGCCCCGGCTGGGACTTGATAGCTTGACGGATGCGCTGGCGCAGTGCGCTGGCGTGGTTGGTGTCGACAGTGGCTTGAGTCACATTGCGGTGGCGTTGAAATTGCCGCATGTGCAACTCTACAACTTTGACACTGCCTGGCGCACCGGCCCGCCAGCAAGCGCAGGTCAGTGCAGCGTGTTTGCCGCTCCGACGCCGTCTGTGGATGCGGTCTGGCAGGCTTGGCAGTGCGTCTCAACTGAAGGGAAGCTGCCTTGACGCGTTGGCTGTATTCCATTTTCATGTGGCTGGTGCAACCGTTTGTGCGCCGCAAACTGGCGCGGCGTGGCCGACATGAGACCGGCTATCTGCAAGCCGTGCAGGAGCGCTTTGGCTATTACACGGTCGGCTCTTTGACAGCCCAGGACAACACGATATGGATTCATGCCGTATCTCTCGGTGAAACGCGGGCTGCCGCCGTGCTGCTGACGCTGCTGCGCGAGCGACTGCCCGGCATGCGTTTGTTGCTCACGCACGGCACGGCAACCGGTCGTGCAGAGGGTGCCTCGCTGCTGCGAGCGGGAGACATTCAGACTTGGCAGCCGTGGGATACGAGCGGTGCTGTGCGACGTTTTTTGACGCATTTCAAGCCCCGCATGGGCATCCTGATGGAAACCGAGATCTGGCCCAACCTGGTGGCGGCCTGCGCCAAGATGCAAGTGCCGCTGGTGCTGGCCAACGCGCGATTGAGTGAAAAATCATTGCGACACGCCAGGCACCTGGCCTGGTTGTCACGCCCTGCCTACGGCGAGCTGCGCGCCATTTGGGCACAAACCGGGGCCGATGCCCAGCGGCTGCAGCAATTGGGTGCCAAGGTGCAAGGTGTCTTCGGCAATCTCAAATTTGATGCCACCCCCAACGCCCACCAACTGGTGCAAAGTCGAGCCTGGCGGCGCAGTTTTGGCCGACCGGTTGTCATGTTTGCCAGCTCACGCGCGGGTGAAGAGGAGTCGCTGCTTCAGATATTGGCGTTGCATCGGTCGACGGTTGGCGTGCGCAACGCATCTGCCGGTGCCGCTAAAGAAAATGGCATTCAGTGGTTGATCGTTCCGCGGCATCCGCAACGTTTTGACGAAGTGGCCGCGCTGATTGCGCAACACGGCTTTGCCGTCTCACGCCGTGCTGATTGGGGTGACGCGCCGCCGACCGGCCAGAACCTGGACAAAGACAGCATCTGGCTGGGTGACTCACTGGGGGAAATGGCGCTCTACTACGGGTTGTCTGATATTGCTTTACTGGGCGGCAGTTTTGAGCCGTTAGGCGGGCAAAATCTGATTGAAGCTGCGGCCTGTTCCTGCCCGCTGGTGATGGGGCCTCATACCTTCAATTTTGCCGATGCGGCCGAACTGGCTGAAGTGGCTGGCGCCGCACTGCGGGTGTCGTCGCTGCAACAGGCCTTCGAGCTAGCGCAGAGACTGGCCACCGAGCCGGTGCAACGCGCTGCCATGTCCAGTGCCGCTGCCAGATTTTCAATCGCGCACCGGGGTGCGGTGGAGAAAACGGTTGCCGCGGTGGTGGCTTTACTTGACCAGCAAGGCGTTGACGCTTTGTAGATCATCCGCCTTCAGTGTGCCGTTGGCTTGACGCAACTTCAGGCCACCTACCAGCACGTCGTAACGCGCCTTGGCCAGGTCGCGCTTGGTCTGGAACAACTGGCTCTGTGAATTGAGCACGTCGATGTTGATACGCACGCCCACCTGGTAACCGAGTTTGTTGGCATCCAGCGCGCTCTGGCTGGAGGCCTCGGCGGCTTCCAGTGCCTTGACCTGACCTTGGCCCGACAAGACACCGAAGAACGCGGTGCGGGTA
Source organism: Comamonadaceae bacterium (assembly GCA_037141865.1). Classification (GTDB taxonomy): domain Bacteria; phylum Pseudomonadota; class Gammaproteobacteria; order Burkholderiales; family Burkholderiaceae_C; genus Rhodoferax. Next base: position 8,335 of record JBAXBQ010000058.1, read on the forward strand.
ACTTGCGCCACCGCGCGGCGGGCGCCTTCGAGGTCATTGCGGGCCTTGTCTTCCAGTGCCAGGGTTTCCTTGATGCGGTTTTGTGTCGAGAAGCCGGCGAACAAAGGCAGGTTGAAAGACAAGCCGATCGTGCCAACGTTGACGCGCGAACTACCGCTACCGCTGCTGCTGCCATCCTGATTGTTGATGGCGCTGTAGCCGGCCGTCAGATCGAGTGTTGGCAGGTGGCCCGCCTGGGCTTTTTTGGTTTCGAGTTGTGCCACTTCCAGCGCTATTTGAGCCTGCTTGATGCCGGGATGGTCGGGCTCGGATTGTTGCACCCAGACGTTGGCGTCGTTGGGCAGGAGCGCAGGCAATAGCAGCGGTTGTGCCAAAGCTTGCGGCCTGGCATCCACTTTGCCTACCAATTGGTCCAGCGCAATTTTTTTGACGCGCAAATCATTGTCGGCCGCGATTTCCTGCGCCAACACCAGGTCGTAGCGGGCCTGCGCTTCACGGGTGTCGGTAATGGTGGAGGTGCCGACTTCAAAGTTGCGCTTGGCGGAGGCCAGTTGCTCCGCCACCGCGGTTTTCTGCGCCTGCACAAAGGTCAGACTGTCCTGCGCTGCCAGCACGTCGAAGTAAGCCTGGCTGACGCGCACGATCAAGTCCTGGTCGGCGCTGGCCAACTGTGCCTGCGCCAGATCCACCTGTTTCATGCCTTGCCGGTAACTGGCCCAGTTGCCCGGGCGGTACAGCGGCTGCGCGGCGCTGACGGTGGCGCTCTGGGTGCCATAGGAACTGTCTCTTGCTGTTCCTCCGCTGGGCGTGAATTCCTGCGTCGAGCGCGAGGCACCCATGGCCAAGCCGGCCACCGGTAAAATCGCCGCCCTGGCCTGGTCGGCTCTGGCCAGCGTGGCGTCGTATTGAGACTTGGCTGATTGGTAGGACGCATCAAAGCCGAGCGCGGATTGGTACAGGTTCAGCAAGCTCTGCGCCTGCACAGGCAGCGTCAAGGCGGCGCAGATGGCGACAAACAAGGGCGATAGACGGGACGTTTTCATGTTGGGCCTTGGAGTAATGTGGGCGTAATTCTCAATATCTGGGAACGTTGGGATCGAGTTCGTCAGACCACGCGTTGATGCCGCCGGCGATATTCGCAACACGGCTAAAACCTTTGCTCTGCAAGAATGCCGCCACCTGCATGCTGCGCCCGCCGTGATGACATAAACAGGCAATCGCCTGCTTTGGGTCGATTTCATCCAGTCGCGCCACCAGCTGGCTCATGGGGATCGTCAGCAGTAAAAATCCGTCGGACTTGACGCTGGCCTGGCGCAACTCGGCCGCTTCGCGAACGTCCAGCACCACCGGGGTGCCGTCGGCGCGCGCAGCTTGCAGCCATGTCGACAATTCAGAGGGACGAATCTGGGCAATCATGCGGTCAAAAACTAAATTGTGGGGTCTCGGCAAAATTGAGCAGGCGCGGGGTCACCGTGTCCCAGAGTTGCTGCGTTGTGAAGTCGGTTTCGCTGTTGCGGGTGATGCGGGTGGTGCACATGCTAGGTTCATCCCCGATGACGGCCAGCAGTCGGCCGCCAACCTTGAGTTGCGCGCGCAGCGATGGCGGCACCTCGGCCACCGATCCGCCCAGCATGATGACGTCGAACGGTCCTTCTGCCACTTTTACGTTTGAACCGTCGAGTGGTCTTACCTCGGCGTTGTGAATGCCGACGCTTTGCAAATTGGCACGCGCCATTTTTACCATTTCTGCATCAATTTCGAGCGAAATCACGCTTTGCGCGCGGTGTGCCAGCAGCGCCGTCATGTAACCCGAGCCGGTCCCGATTTCGAGCACTTTTTCGTGTTTTTGAACGGCGGCGTCCTGCAGCAGGCGTGCTTCAACGCGGGGCGCCAGCATGCTCTGTCCATGACCGAGGGGAATTTCCATGTCGGCAAAGGCCAGCGCCTTGTGCGCCAATGGAACGAAATCTTCGCGCTTGACCAGCGACAGCAGGCGCAGCACGTCGTCATCCAAGACGTTCCAAGGTCGAATTTGCTGTTCGATCATGTTGAAGCGGGCTTGTTCAAAATTCATCTTTGTACTCCAGGGGGTATATTAACTGATTCTGTAAAATTTTACCCGGCGCTGCTGTCGCTGCTGCTCCAGCGACGGCGTAGCCATTGCGCCAGATCATCCAGGTAGCAGTACACCACCGGTACCACCACCAATGTCAGCAAGGATGAAGTGACGACACCGCCAATCACCGCCTGACCCATCGGAGCGCGCTGTTCGGAGCCTTCCGTCAGCGCCAGGGCCAGTGGCAGCATGCCGAAAATCATGGCCAGCGTGGTCATCAGAATCGGGCGCAGCCTCACTTTGGCAGCCATCAGCAACGCTGCGTTGCGCTCCATGCCGTCGGTGCGCTTACCCTTGGCGTCAACGGTCGGTTCGCGCGCTCGAATGGCGAAGTCCACCAGCAAGATTGCATTCTTGGTGACCAGCCCCATCAGCATCACGACCCCGATCACAGAAAACATCGACAGCGTCGAGCGGAATATCAACAACGCCAGCACGACGCCGATTAAAGTCAGCGGTAGCGAAGTCATTAAAGCCAGTGGTTGAAAAAAGCTCTTGAACTGGCTGGCCAAAATCATGTAAATGAAGACGATCGCCAGTACCAGGGCCGAGAGGGCGTAATCAAACGACTCGGCCATGTTTTTGGTGGAGCCGCCAAACTGATAGCGGTAGCCCGGTGGAAAACTGATGCTTTCCAGTGCCGCTTTGATGTCGCTGGAAACCTCGCCGGCAGAGCGGTTGTAAACATTCGCATTGATGGCGACCTCGCGCGTCAGATCGCGCCGGTTGATTTGATTCGGGCCGGTAGCTTCGCGCACTGTGGCAAGCTGGTTCAGGCGCACCACGCGCGGGCTACCGTCAGCGTTGGCAACGAGCGCAAACGGCAGACGCTGCAGGTCGTCCGGGCTATTGCGGGCCGCCGGGGCGAGGCGGACGTTGACATCGTAGGTTTGATCATCCGGTGCCCGCCAGTTAGCAACCGTCTGACCAGCCACCAGGGTGCGCAAGGCGCTGCCAATCTGTCCAATGCTTAGCCCCAGGTCGGACGCTGCGTCGCGCTTGACGGCTACATTCAGCGTTGGCTTGTTGGGCTTGACACTGGAGTCCAGATCCACCAGCCCGGCAATCGGACGAACTTTTTCCATCACCAGCTGTGTGATGCGTTCGAGCTCGCGCAAGTCTTGTCCCTGCAAAGAAAACTCGATCTGTTTTTGTCCACCGACCGGGTCCATCAACCCGACGTGGGTGACGGTGATCCCCGGCACCTGCTTCATGCGCTCGCGAAGCACCGACGAGAGCTCATTGACATTGCGCTGGCGATCCTTTCGATCCACCAGCCGTACATAAATATTGGCGTAACTCTTGCCCACAGCGCTGCCGGTGTTGATGGTCGCCAGCGTGTAGCGAACCTCGGCGAACTCGCGCACGATCGCCTCCACCTGTTTCACCTTGGCTTCGGTCACTTCAATGGACGAGCCCATCGGCGTGTAAAAGTTGAGCGAGGTTTCCGAAAAATCGGCTGCCGGAACAAATTCAGTGCCGAGCAGCGGCACCATCAAAATACTGGCAACGAAAATGACCAACGCCGTGAACAGGGTCTTGAGCTTGTGCACGAGGGCCCAGCGCAGAATGCTCTGGTAGGCAGCAATCAAGGTCTCGGTGGCATGGTCAAACCAGCCGGTGACACGGCCAATCGTCTTGTCGTAAAAATTGACCGGTGGGCCGTCCCGGCCATGCGCCCTGATGCTGGGGTCATGCCAGATGCTTGACAGCATCGGGTCCAGCGTAAAGCTGACAAACATCGAGATCAACACGGCGGCCACGATGGTGAGGCCGAACTCATGAAAGAACTTGCCGATGATGCCACCCATAAAGCCAATCGGCATGAACACCGCGACGATGGACAGCGTGGTGGCCAGTACCGCCAGGCCGATTTCCTGGGTGCCGTCCAGCGCTGCCTGAAACGGCTTCTTGCCCATTTGCACGTGGCGCACGATGTTCTCTCGGACCACGATGGCGTCGTCAATGAGCAGCCCGACGCAAAGACTGAGTGCCATCAGCGTGATCATGTTGATGGTGAAGCCAAACAGGTTCATGAACAAAAAAGTGCCAATCAAGGCAATCGGCAATGTCAGCCCGGTAATCACCGTGGAGCGCCATGAATTCAGAAACAGAAACACGATCAGGATGGTGAGCAAGGCGCCTTCCAGCAGAGTCTCACGAACGTTTTTCACTGAAACTCTGATTTGCCGGGAGCCGTCGGTGACGGATTCCAGCCGAATGCCAGCCGGTAGTTCTGCTTTCATCGACGCCACAGTTTTCATGAGGCCGTCAATCACCTCAATGGTATTTTCATCCTGCGATTTCTGCACGCTCAGCAGCAACGTGCGTTGACCGCTGTAGAGCGCCAGATTGTCTGTTTCCTGCGCACCATCCACTACTTTTGCGACTTGCTCAACGCGCACCGCGGCGCCGCTCTTGCGCGCAACAATGATCTTGCCAAAATCTTCCGGCCGCTGCATGCGGGCCTCAATCTGAACCACGCGCTCCTGCTCCAGTGAGCGAATCGCCCCCAGCGGAAGGTCCTGACTTTCATTGCGCACCGCAGTGACCACCTGCTCAGGTGTGACGCCAAACGCTTCCAGCGCTTGCGGGTTGAGGTAAATATTGATTTCGCGCTTGGTGCCGCCCACCACAGTGACCGAGCCGACACCACGCACGTTTTCGAGCCGCTTTCTCAGCGTTTGATCGGCCCAATTGGTGAGCTCGACGTCGCTGAGTTGCTTGTGCGCAGCGCCGGAGGTGGCAAGCGTGGGGGCGACGTTGTGCGCCGCGCCGGACCGCTCCAAGCAAGCACGCGCCCCCTCGGGGGGCATCGCAGCACACGAAGTGGCAAGCGTGGGGGCCATATCAGGCAGGACTGCCAGCGACCAGACGGCGCGGCTGGCGGGATCGAAGCGCAGGACGCGCGGCTCCTTGACCTCGGTGCGCAGGGTCGGGCGGATGATGGCTACTTTCTCGCGCACATCATCAGCCGCCTTGCGCCCGTTGATGCTCAGTTGGAACTCGATGATGACTATGGACTGTCCTTCATAACTGCGCGAGGTAAGGGCATTGATACCGGCTATGGAGTTGACACCCTCTTCGATTTTCTTGGTGACTTCGCTCTCGACAATTTCCGGTGAAGCGCCAGGGTATTCAGTGGTCACCACCACAACCGGGAAGTCGATGTTGGGAAACTGATCGACCTGCAGACGCTGGTAAGAGAACAGTCCCAGCACGACGACGGCCAGCATGACCATCACGGCGAAGACCGGGTTGTTAAGGCTGACGCGGGTAAACCACATGGACTATTTGGCGCCGCTTGTCGTGACCGCAGGGCCGCTGAATTTCACGTTGGTGCCGGCGCGCAAACCACCGACTGTGCCGGAGACCAGGGTGGAATTTTCCGGCACCCCTTTGATGGCGACCATGGTTTGTCCATCGAGTTCGCCACGCTGGCCGATCTCAACGGATTGGTGGAGCACCTGCTGCCGACTGACCAGCAAAACATAAGGTTGCGGTTCGTCGGTGCGTACCGCGCTGAGTGGCACTGCGAGGGCCTGCAGGCGACCCGTGGCAAGGTTTCCTTGCGCAAATAAACCCTGCCGCAAACCACTGCCAGCTTCGATTGCCAGGTAAACCAGCACGGCGCGACTGCCGGTCACGGCGCTCGGGTTGATCCGAACCACGCGAGCGCCAACCGCCCTGGCGGCGCCTTCGATTTGCAATGCAGCGATTTGACCGACTCTGACAGTTAGCGATTCAGTGGCGCTCAAACTGGCCTCGAGTTCGAGTCGACTGAGATCAACAATTTCCACAATGCGCGCTTCAATTGCCACTCGCTCACCGGGTTGCGCCAGTCGTTGCGAGATGAAGCCACTGATGGGCGCATGCAAAACCGTGTCATCGAGTGATTTCACGGCAACCTCGGCGCCGGCCTGTGCCGCCTGATAGGTGGCCTCGGCTGCCGCCAGGCTGGCAGTGGAAGTATCCAGAGCGGTTTTGGAAATGAAACCCTGGTCTACCAGTGAGCGGTTGTTGTCAAAGTTGCGGCGCGCAATATCAACCTGGGCCTTGGCGGCCTGCGCCTGCTGCTGCGCCTGACGGACACGGGCCAGGTACTCGCTGGAATCGATCCGGGCAATGATCTGCCCGGCCTTGACGGTATCTCCCTCGCGCACCGTCAGACCCTGCAACTCTCCAGCTACTCTGGCCTTGACGACCGCCGAGCTGACCGCTTTGAGCGCGCCCGAGATCGCCTGGCTCTGCGTCAGCTCACGGGTTTTGACTTGCACCACATCTGCCGCGCCAAGCTCCACCACGGTTTGTGTGCGCTTTGCTGCTTGCACGGCAACAGCTTCCTGTTGTGCCGTGCGGGCAGACAGTGCGCGCCACAAAGTGGCTGCGAGCAAAAGCAGGGCGAGGGCGATCAGGGCCCATTTCAACCAGCGTTTCATAAAAAGTGAAGTCCTTTGGCTGTGGCAGGAGAGGGCGCTCGCACGAGCAGGCCGTCAAGAATGGTTTTGACCTGGGCTGCAAGAAACTCTTCCGGTACCAGGTGGGACGCTTCGCAGGCGTCCATGCAGGCCCCTTTCGAGTGCATCAGTAACTGCAGGAATAGCATCGGTGCCAGCACCGCGTAGACGCCGTAGGTCATGTCCACCGGTGCAAACTCGCCGCGCTCAACACCGCGTTGCAGGATGCGGCCGATCAGCGCGTGCGCCGGCTGGATAACCTCGTGCTGAAAGAAGGCGGCCAACTCAGGAAAGTTTTTGGCCTCGCTCAGCATCAGTTTGGTGATGCCGGAAGCTTTGGTGCTACCTATGCGGGACCACCATAGTGTCATGAAATAGCGCAACAGATCCGCGGTGCTGCCTGTGGAGGCATCAAATTCGGCATTCCACTGCGAAAAGCGGCCTGAAATATTCTCCCGCACGACTGCCTTGAACAATTCCTCCTTGCTGGCGAAATACAGGAACAGCGTGCCTTTGGAAACGCCAGCGCGGCGCGCCACTTCTTCTGCTTTGGTCGCAGCAAATCCTTTTTCGACGAACAGGTCGAGCGCGGCGGCAAGCAGTTCACCCGGTCGCGCATCTTTGCGGCGTTCGTGCCGGATCGGTGCCAGCTTCGCTTTGCAGATCAATTTGGAGAGGGGCATGAAATTAATGACTAACTGGTTATTAATGTAACTATTGCTCGATTGCGTGTCAATCGACGTCGGCCGCTTTCTCCTGCGTTTTGCGTAAATTTGAGCAAAGACCTGTCTGCAGGGAGTGGTAAGACGCAGCAAAGAAGAAGTCCTGAGACGCTATCATCCGGCCTCCGAGAAAAAGGATTTTGATGACAGATACCCGGCAAACCATCACTTTGGGCGGTGGCTGCTTCTGGTGCACGGAAGCGGTCTTCGTCAGTGTCAAGGGCATTGAAGATGTTGAAAGCGGCTACAGCAACGGGCGCACGCGAGCCCCCAGCTACGAACAGGTCTGCACTGGCTTGACTGGACACAACGAGGTGGTCAAACTGGTGTTTGATCCCCTGCTGATCAGCCTGCGCGAAATCCTGGAGATTTTCTTTGTCATTCATGATCCGTCCACGCTGAACCGCCAGGGCAATGACAGCGGCACGCAGTACCGTAGCGGCATCTACTTTTCAACGATCGAGCAGGAGAGCATCGCCCGGCAGCTCATCGAGGAAATCGCACAGAGCGGCGTTTACAGCCAACCGCTTGTCACCGAAGTCTTGCCCCTGGCCAACTACTGGCCAGCCGAGGAGTATCACCAGGACTTCTTTGAGAAAAACCCGCATCAGGGTTATTGCATGGCCGTGGCCGCGCCCAAGGTGGCCAAGTTTCGCAAGACGTTTGCGCGGCTGGTTAGGTAGCTGCCCCCACGCTCATCACTTCGTGTATTCGCTGCCCCCCGAGGGGGTTGACCTCCCTTGGGGCGGCCCCGGCGGGAGGCCGACCCACACGCTCGCCCAATGTGTGTGGCTGGCTCCCACCCGAGGGGGCGGTGCCTTGCTTGGGGCGGCCCTGCGCTGCCCCTTTCAAAGAGTGTTTCTCGCCATCACAGCGCGCCAGCGCGGCCATAGCACGATCACTGCCAGTCCACAAAGCACCAGCGCGCCGGCACCCAGCTTCCAGGCCGGAAGTGACTCACCCAACGACAAAGCGGACGCTGCCATGCCAAATACTGGCACCAGCAGCGCCACCGGCGTGATGGTGGCGGCCGGATGGCGTGCCAGCAACCAGTTCCACATGCCATAGCCAAACAGCGTGTTGCCGATGGCCTGCCACAGCACGCAGGCCCAGACGCCGAGGCTGGCCTGCAGCGCGCTGGAGGCCATCAGCGCCGGGCCTTCCAGCCACCATGAAAGGGCAAACAACGGTGGCACGGCAAACAAGCTGGTCCACACCATGAAGCCCAGCATGTCGACGCGTCCGACGGTTTTGACCACCATGTTGGCACACGACCAGAAGAACGCCGCTGCCAGTACCAAAGCCAGCCCTTTGAGGGTGAGTGTCGCGTCCAGGTGCGAGGCGATCACCGCCAGACCGGCCAGCGCCAGCAGCAGCCCGACCAACTGATACCCTCTGACCCGCTCGCCCAGCGCCAGCAAGGACAGGCCGATGGTGAAGAACACCTGCACCTGAATCACCAGCGACGCCAGGCCTGGCGAAATATCACCGCGCATAGCCAGAAACAGCAGTGCAAACTGACCAACACCCAGCAACACGCCAAACGCGGCCAGCTTGGGCCACGGGACCTGGGGACGTTTGATGAACAACAGCCAGGGCAGGGCAGAAAAAGTAAAGCGCAGGGTGGCGAACAGGAATGGCGGCAGACCGTCGAGACCCCAGCGGATCACAACGAAATTGGTGCCCCAAACGAAGACCACGGAGAGGGCAAGAAAGAGATGGGAATAGGACAAAAGTGGGCTCCGACAGCACGTTCATGGTGCGTGCCGACCAAGTTTAGCGTGCGACTTGCTGAACTGACACAATGCAGCCCATGATTCGCACCCATCAACTCGTTTACGCCTACAGCATGGGCCCGACACTGGTATTTCCGGATGTCGATGTGGCGCAGGGCACTGTGCTGTTGCTGAGTGGCCCGTCGGGTTGTGGCAAGTCCACCTGGCTGGCGCTGGCAGCCGGCCTGATGGCGCCAACGTCGGGTGAAATGACGGTTGTCGATCAGTCGCCCGGGACGCTAAAAAATATTGCCGCTGACGCCTGGCGGGCAAAAACAATCGGGTTTCTGCCGCAGAAAATGTATTTGAGCGCGGCCCTCACTGTGCGGCAAAACCTGGCGATTGCGCAGTGGGCCGCTGGCCAGCCGGAAGATGTCGTCCAGATTGACGCCGCGCTGCAGGCCCTGGGTGTGCAGGAACTGGCGCAGCGCAAACCGGCACAGCTGTCTGGCGGCCAGGCCCAGCGCGTGGCGCTGGCGCGCGCCGTGTTGTTGCAACCGCGTGTGATTCTGGTGGACGAGCCTACTGCCAGCCTGGACGATGAGGCCGCCGCCGATGCGCTGGGCCTGCTCCTCAATACGGCTCGAAGTCGAGGCGCAACCCTGGTCATCGCCACCCATGATCGGCGCGTGCAGGCGCTGCTGTCATCCGGCGCCATGGCTGCAGCCGAGTTGCGTTCGTTGCAGTTGGCGCGCAGCAGTCGGCAGTCGCAAACATGAAGACCATCGCATTGGCTTGGCGCTACCTCTGGTCCAGACCGCTGGGTGCAGCGCTGAACCTGTTGCTGCTGAGCCTGGGTTTGGCGTCCGTCACTTTTTTGCTGTTGGTCGGGCACCAGCTAAACAACGCATTTGAGCGCGATCTGGCAGGCATCGATGTGGTGGTGGGCGCCAAAGGCAGCCCCATGCAGTTGATCCTGGCAGGTGTCTTTCACATCGATGTGCCACCGGGCAACGTGCCGTTGTCTGCGGTTCAGGCCTTGCAGAAGCACCCGATGGTGGCCAGCATCATTCCGATCAGTCTGGGTGACAGCTTCAGAGGTTTTCGCATCGTTGGAACCTCGCACCAGTACATCACGCACTACCAGGCGACGCTGGCGCAGGGGAGCTTGTGGACTGAGCCGATGCAGGCGGTATTGGGCGCCACTGTGGCACGCAAATTGGAACTAAAGTTGGGCGACAACTTTGTTGGCTCGCACGGCCTGGGTGGTGGCGGTCACGCCCATGGTGACAGTCAATACACCGTGACCGGGATCCTGGCGCCCAGTGGCAGTGTGCTGGACCGCTTGATTCTCAGCGACACGGCGTCGGTCTGGAAGGTGCATGAAGACCACACCGCCCTGGACGGTGAAGATCACAAAATCATGCCCGACGAGCGCGAAATCACGCTGGCGCTGATCCATTACAAGAGCCCGCTGGCGGCAATGAGCTTTCCGCGCTACATCAACAGCAGCACTGAAATGCAGGCCGCTGCGCCAGCGATGGAGATTACCCGCTTGCTGAGCATGCTGGGCGTTGGCACCGACGTGCTGCGGGCTTTTGCTGGCGTGTTGTTGCTGACGGCCGGCCTGAGCGTTTTTATCGCTTTGTGGAGCGCTGTGCGCGAACGTCGCTCTGATTTGGCGCTGCTGCGCATGCTGGGCGCCTCGCCGTTCAAAATTGCGGCTTTGTTACTGACCGAGGCGTTGTGGCTGGGGCTGCTGGCCGCCGTGCTGGGGGTGCTGGGGGGTCAGGCATTGGCGGCCTTGATCGGGTGGATGTTGCAGCTTGACAATTCCTTGCTGATAGGCGGGACGGTGTGGCCGGTGGAACTTTTGCTGGTCCCCAGTCTCGCAATAGGGGTGTCTTTGGCGGCCGCGATATTGCCGGCGTTGGGGGCTTATCGGGTGAGTGTGTTTGAGCTTCTGCAATCAAGGTAAGCTTATGAACAGAATACTTCCAGGCCTTTTTGTTGGGCATGAGCACGCAGACTTGGCATACCAGGGCTATTTGATGAAACCACTTTCCGTTCAATTTGCGCTAACCGTTTGCTTGGCAGGCGCTTTCCTGTTGCCCTTGGACGCAACAGCGCAATTCAGTTCACCGCTGGCAGGTGGCATTCCTGCCGGCACCGGACCGGGCTTTCACAGCCCCAACAGTCCTTTTGCGCCCTTGCCTGAGCGCAGTGACGTGTTGCCCTGGTCGGTCCTGTCCGACGTCAAAACCAAGGCCGTCAAAAATCTTCTGTTGCCGGTTTTTCCGGCACCGGTGCGGGCGCTGAACGATAAAACCCAGCGCGTGCAAGGCTTCATGATGCCGCTTGAGCCGGGCGAAAAGCAAAAACATTTCTTGCTGACTTCGGTGCCACTGACCTGCTCATTTTGCACACCGGGCGGCCCCGAGAGTATGGTCGAAGTGAAGACCAAGTCCGCGGTGAAATACTCTTTGGAACCGGTGACGGTAGAGGGGAAATTTGCCGTTTTGAACGACGATCCGTTTGGTTTGTACTACCGCATTACGGAGGCGGTCAGTGTGAAGTAGCTTTCACCCGAACTGCTTCAGACGGCGCCCTCCTGCTAATCGGTGCCAACGTTTTCATGTTTTCGCAGCGTTAACGGGGAGCCGATGATTTGGGATGAGTTCAAGGCGCCAGTCGTTCGCGGATCCAGATGTTGTTTTCACCGGTCGAGGTTTTGCTGGCGGGGACCAATGCATATCGCAGCCGGTCATGCAGACGGCTCTTGCGGCCCTGCCAGAACTGCCAGGCATCGGCTTGAAGGCGGTAGCCGCCCCAGTGCGGCGGGCGTGGCGGATGCAGTAGAAATTTTGCACCATATTTAGCGGCGTTGGCCAGCAGTACGGCGCGCCCCGTGATGACCTGGCTTTGCGGCGAAGCCCAAGCGCCAATGCGTGAATCGAGCGGGCGGCTGTGAAAATAAGCGTCACTTTCTTCATCGCTGACTTTCTCGACCCGACCTTCGATGCGCACCAGACGTTCCAGCTCCACCCAATGAAACTGCAGGGCGGCAAACGGGTTACCGGCCAGTTCCTGTCCCTTGCGGCTCTCGAAATTGGTGAACCAGGTGATGCCACGCTGGTCATAGCCCTTGATCAGCACCACCCGTGTGCTGGGGCGCAGATTGCTGGCCACGGTGGCGAGCGTCATCGCGTTGGGCTCGGGCACCTCGGCGGTAATGGCTTCCTGCAACCATTGGTCAAACTGCAACAGTGGATCGGCGTGCGACGCCTCCTCATTGAGTTCGGCACGCTCGTAGCTTTTGCGAAGGTCGGCAAGAGTGGTCATGGCGGCAGTATAGGCAAGTCCACAGCTTGACTGTGTCTTGGTTACGCATTAACCCGCCCACGAGTTAGCCTTTGTAGTGTCTTTGTTTTGGTAACCATCTTGTAACTGGCGCCGCAACTATTTTTGCCGTTAGAGAGTACCATCCGACCTGTAATTTTGTTACCAATATTTCAGCAACCATGAAACTCCACCTTACCGTTGAAGCTGTAACGCAGCGCATCCGAGAGCGCAGTCGGGTGACGCGCAGTGCCTACCTTGAGCGTCTGAGCCGCGCGGCCGATCGCAAACCGGGCGCTGAGCGATTAGGCTGTGCAAATGTTGCTCACGCTTTCGCTGCATTGCCGGCCAACGAGAAGTTGCGCGTCGTCGCTGAACGCGCACCCAATATTGGCATCGTGACAGCCTTCAATGACATGCTGTCGGCCCATGCACCGCTGCAGCATTACCCTGACATCATCAAGCGGGAGGCCAACAAGCTGGGAGCCACGGCGCAAGTCGCTGGCGGCGTGCCGGCCATGTGCGACGGCGTAACGCAGGGTACGCCAGGCATGGAACTCAGCCTGTTCTCGCGCGACGTGATTGCCATGGCCACGGCGATCTCGCTGAGCCATGACGTGTTTGACGGTGCCTTGATGCTAGGCGTGTGCGACAAGATCGTCCCCGGTCTGCTGATTGGCGCGCTGCATTTTGGGCACTTGCCAACCGTGTTTGTGCCAGCTGGTCCCATGACCTCAGGGCTGTCGAACAATGAAAAAGCCAAGGTACGCGAGAAGGCGGCGCAAGGTCTGGTAGGACGCGCTGAGTTATTGCAAGCCGAATCGCAGGCTTATCACGGCTCGGGCACTTGCACTTTTTATGGCACTGCCAACAGCAACCAGATGCTGCTAGAAGCGATGGGACTGCATGTGCCGGGCACCGCCTTCATCAACCCTGGCGCCGCCATGCGCGAAGAGTTGACGCGCGAGTCGGTGCGCACCGTGCTTGGCATCATCAAGTCAAAGCGATTTGCACCGATAGGCAGATTGGTGGACGAGCGTTGCATAGTGAATGCCATGGTGGCGTTGCTGGCCACGGGTGGTTCTACCAACCACCTGATTCACTGGGTGGCGGTGGCGCGGGCGGCCGGCATTGTCATCGACTGGGATGA
>JBAXBQ010000059.1:0-21380 GCA_037141865.1 Comamonadaceae bacterium
ATCATCGGTGCTGGCCCGATCATCATCGGTCAGGCCTGCGAGTTTGATTACTCTGGCGTGCAAGCCTGCAAGGCGTTGCGCGAAGAGGGCTACAAAGTTATCCTGATCAACAGCAACCCGGCGACGATCATGACCGACCCGGCCACGGCGGATGTGACCTACATCGAGCCCATCACCTGGCAGACGGTCGAGAAGATCATTGTCAAAGAGCGCCCTGACGCCATTTTACCGACCATGGGTGGTCAGACCGCGCTCAACTGTGCGCTTGACTTGTGGCATCACGGCGTGTTGGATAAATACAAAGTTGAGCTGATTGGCGCCAGCCCCGAGGCCATCGACAAGGCTGAAGACCGACTGAAGTTCAAGGACGCGATGACCAAAATTGGTCTGGGCTCAGCCCGCTCCGGTATCGCACACAGCATGGATGCGGCCTGGACGGTACAAAAAACCTTGGGCTTTCCGACCGTCATTCGCCCCAGTTTTACGCTGGGCGGCACCGGCGGCGGCATTGCCTACAACTCGGAAGAGTTTGAGGTCATCTGCAAGCGCGGCCTGGAGGCGTCACCGACCAATGAACTGTTGATCGAAGAATCTCTGTTGGGCTGGAAAGAGTACGAGATGGAGGTGGTGCGCGACAAGGCAGACAACTGCATTATTGTTTGTTCGATTGAAAACCTGGACCCGATGGGCGTGCATACCGGCGACTCCATCACGGTAGCGCCGGCACAAACCCTGAGCGACAAGGAATACCAGATTCTGCGCAACGCCAGTCTGGCGGTGCTGCGCGAAATTGGCGTTGACACGGGCGGCTCCAACGTGCAGTTCGCAATCAACCCGGAAGACGGGCGCATGGTGGTGATCGAGATGAATCCGCGCGTCTCACGTTCCTCGGCTCTGGCCTCCAAAGCCACCGGTTTTCCGATTGCCAAAGTGGCGGCCAAGCTGGCGGTGGGTTACACGCTGGACGAACTGCGCAATGACATCACAGGCGGCGCCACCCCGGCCAGCTTTGAGCCCAGCATTGACTACGTGGTGACAAAAATCCCGCGTTTTGCGTTCGAAAAATTCCCGGCCGCCGACAGTCGTTTGACGACCCAAATGAAATCGGTTGGTGAAGTGATGGCGATTGGCCGTACTTTCCAGGAGTCGTTCCAGAAAGCGCTGCGCGGCCTGGAAGTCGGCGTTGACGGCATGAATGAAAAGACGCAAGACCGCGAAGTACTGGAGAAAGAGCTGGGCGAGCCCGGCCCCGAGCGCATCTGGTACGTGGGTGACGCGTTTGCTGCTGGCTGGAGCGTGGATGAAGTGTTTGCGCTGACCAAAATCGACCGCTGGTTTTTGGTCCAGATCGAACAGATCGTCAAGATTGAATTGGAAATTGAACACCTGCCGGTGCCTGCCAGTGGCACTGCTCTGGATAATATCGATGCGGCAACACTGCGCGCCCTGAAGCAAAAAGGTTTTTCCGATCGCCGTCTGGCGCGCCAGTTCAAGACCACTGATAGCGCCATTCGTGCCAAGCGTCGCGCCTTGGGTGTGCGTCCTGTGTACAAACGGGTGGACACTTGTGCCGCCGAGTTTTCTACCACTACGGCCTACCTTTATTCGACCTACGAATCCGAGGGCTCCGAGTGCGAAGCGGCACCCACTGACAGGAAAAAAATCATGGTGCTGGGCGGTGGTCCAAACCGCATTGGTCAAGGTATTGAGTTTGACTACTGCTGCGTGCATGCCGCGCTGGCACTGCGAGAGGATGGTTACGAGACCATCATGGTCAACTGCAATCCAGAGACGGTTTCGACCGACTATGACACCTCGGACCGACTCTATTTTGAACCGCTCACGCTAGAAGATGTGCTTGAAATCGTTGACAAGGAAAAGCCCTTGGGGGTGATCGTGCAATACGGTGGCCAGACGCCTTTGAAGCTGGCGCTGGACCTGGAGGCTAATGGGGTACCCATCATCGGTACCTCGCCCGATATGATCGACGCGGCTGAAGACCGCGAAAGATTTCAAAAATTGCTGCATACGCTGGGCCTGCGCCAGCCACCCAACGCGACGGCCCGCACCGAGCCTGAGGCTCTGGAAAAAGCCGCTGCATTGGGTTACCCGCTGGTGGTGCGCCCCAGCTATGTGCTGGGCGGGCGCGCCATGGAAATTGTGCACGAGCAGCGTGACCTGGAACGTTACATGCGCGAAGCCGTCAAGGTCAGCCATGATTCGCCAGTGCTGCTGGACCGGTTCTTGAACGATGCCATCGAGTGCGACGTCGACTGCATTCGGGATGCCTCGTCCGATGGCGTCCCAGGAGCTACCTTCATCGGCGGCGTCATGGAGCACATCGAGCAGGCTGGCGTGCACAGCGGTGACTCGGCCTGTTCGCTGCCACCCTACAGCCTGAGTGTCCAAACAGTCACAGAGCTCAAGCGTCAAACCGCAGCCATGGCTCATGCGCTGAATGTGGTGGGTCTGATGAATGTGCAGTTCGCGATCCAGAACATTGAGGGTCAAGACCTTATTTTCGTTCTGGAGGTCAACCCACGCGCCTCCCGCACCGTACCCTTTGTCTCCAAGGCTACCGGAATTCAACTGGCCAAAGTGGCGGCACGCTGCATGGTGGGACAGTCGCTCGCATCGCAGGGCATTGGCCAGGAAGTGACACCACCCTACTTCAGCGTGAAAGAAGCGGTTTTTCCGTTCGTCAAGTTTCCCGGTGTCGATACGATCCTCGGCCCCGAGATGAAATCGACCGGCGAGGTGATGGGCGTTGGCAAAACCTTTGGCGAAGCGTTTGTGAAATCCCAAATCGGTGCCGGTACAAAACTACCGCGCGAGGGCAAGGTTTTTATCTCGGCCAAGACCAATGACAAGGCGCGTGCCGTCGAGGTTGCGCGAGCACTGGTCGCGATGAATTTTGTGGTGGTGGCAACCAAGGGGACTGCTGCGGCAATCCAGTCTGCTGGTGTAGCTTGCTCGGTCGTCAACAAGGTGACCGAAGGGCGACCGCACATTGTGGACATGATCAAAAATGAAGAGATTGCTTTGGTTATTCATACCGTGGAAGAACGGCGCAACGCGATTGCCGATTCACGTCAGATTCGCACCTCTGCGTTACTGGCACGGGTGACTACTTTCACGACCATCGCGGGAGCCGAGGCGGCGGTGCAAGGCATGCGCCACATGGATGACCTGGGCGTGATTTCTGTGCAGGAAATGCACGCGCAACTTGCTACTGCGTGACGGTGAGCTGACAATCGCGGCATAATCGCAGCCTAACCGCCGAACGGCAACGCTCGGCGGTTTCCATTTGTAAAACCCCAACGGAGCAGTAAGTGGCTACCATTCCCATCACAAAACGTGGCGCTGAAAAGCTCAAAGTTGAGCTGCACAAGCTCAAAACGGTTGATCGACCCTGGGTCATCAATGCCATTGCCGAGGCGCGCGCTCAGGGTGATCTGAGTGAAAATGCCGAATACGAAGTCGCCAAAGACCGCCAGGGCTTTATTGAAGGGCGTATTAAGGAGGTTGAAAGCAAATTGTCGGTGTGCCAGATCATCGACCCAGGCGAACTCCATGCTGACGGCAGAGTTGTGTTTGGCGCCACAGTGAAGCTGGAAGATGAAGCTTCGGGGGACCTGGTGACCTATCAAATTGTGGGCGAAGACGAGGCCGATATCAAACTGGGCTTGGTCAACATCGGCAGTCCGATTGCCCGTGCCTTGATCGGAAAATCTGAAGGTGAAACAGCAGAAGTTCAAGCCCCCGGGGGCGTCAAGCACTACGAGGTGGTTGCGGTCAGCTACGTATAAACATGATGGCCCCCACGCTCGGCACTTCGTGTCCTCCCTGTACAGGCCGCTTCCAGAGTCTGCGTCTCTTCGGCCCGTCCCGGCCTGCGCAGGCAGGCCCTGAGCCGCGGGACTCAGCCCCGCGGGGGCTGATCCGTCTTGGGACGGCCTGGCGCCGGATCTGATGCTACGCATACCTGTCTGGGTGGCTGCTTTGTGGTGGGCCAGTTTGAGCACCATCGGCTTTTTGGTGGTGCCCTTGCTGTTTGCGCATTTGTCGACACCAGCGCTGGCGGGTGGCATGGCTGCCAAGCTGTTCACGGCTCAGACCTCGGTATCTTGCGTGTGCGCTTTGTCGTTACTGCTCTTTATGCGATCAGATCAGTCGTTGGTACGCCCATCCATTGCGCGAGACGCGATGCTTTTTATAGTAGGGGGCATGCTGCTGGCGTTACTGTCGGAGTTTGCGGTAGCGCCACGGATTGTGGCGCGGGAAAATTTGCGCCTGTGGCACAGTGTCGGCAGCGCAATGTTTGTGCTGCAGTGGGTCTGCGCGGCGTTTGTGTTTTGGAAGTTGACAGATCGGAAAACAGTAGATTAATCTGTCGGGGATAAAGAAACTCGATTCGGTGCGACAACGCGGATTGCCCAGTCCTGACGATATTCAGCTTTGACTTTGCTTTTTTACGCTGATTTGCTTGGGTTTGGAGCGCTTGACCTGGCCACCCGCAGTGAGGCGTTGATTACCTAGAACGCGCAGTGTTTTCACTTCGGGGCGCTGTCCACCGCGCTTACTGTATTTGAGTACCTTGAAGTCGCGCGGGCCTGGCATGCGGTCGTCGCTAACCGATTTTTCATGTTCCAGCATGGGCCGCCAGAGCACCAGGAGTTTGCCGATATGCTGAATCGGCGCTGCACCGAGTTCATCAGTCAGAGTTTGAAACATGGCTTCACGTGCTGCACGGTCGTCGCTAAAGACGCGAATCTTTATCAGCCCGTGGGCGCTCAAGGCGGCATCAGCCTCTTTTTTGACGGCCGCCGTGAGCCCATCACCGCCCACCATCACGACCGGGTTAAGGTGATGCGCTAACGCACGGTGTTCTTTGCGTTGGGCCGGGGTCAATTGAATTTGCGACATACCGGTATTATCGGTCACGAAGGTAACAATGAAAGTCCAAACAAAAGGCAGCAAAGTCAACCGGGCGTGGATAAACGATCACGTCAACGACCCCTACGTCAAACTGGCCAAGCTGGAGGGTTACCGCGCCCGTGCCGCTTACAAACTCAAGGAAATTGATGAGACACTGCATCTGATCAAGCCGGGGCAACTGGTGGTTGATCTGGGGTCCACGCCTGGTGCCTGGAGCCAGTATGTGCGACGCAAAATGTCACCTAAATCGGCGACCGCTGGCGGGGCGGCGGCGGGGGAACTCAACGGCGTCATCTTGGCGCTGGACATTTTGCCAATGGAACCGGTGGAGGGCGTGATCTTTTTGCAGGGGGACTTTCGTGAACCGGAGGTTTTGCAGCGATTGGCGGACGAAATGAAGGGTCGACTAGCGGATGTGGTGGTGTCCGATATGGCGCCCAATTTGTCAGGCATCGCTTCCGCTGATTCTGCGCGCATTGAAAGTCTTGTTGAGCTGGCGCTGGATTTTTCTCAAATTCACATGAAACCACAAGGTACGCTGGTGGCCAAGGTTTTTCATGGTGGCGCCTACGACCAGTTGGTCAAGCGGTTTAAAGAAATTTTTTTGGTTGTCAAACCTTTCAAACCGAAAGCCTCCCGCGACAAGTCATCAGAGACATTTCTAGTCGGACAGGGTCTGAAGTCATCCTGAAACCGATGCGTTTTCCGACGACAGAAAGCTCAAAGTAAGGCTTAGCGCACTTTAAGGCTTGAAACGCCTAAAATAGAGCCCAACTGTGCCTAGTCTTCTCAATTGCGTCCTTATTGGAGCCTCGCTTGAATAATCAGTGGTTCTCGAAAATTGCCGTGTGGCTTGTCATTGCGCTTGTGCTGTTTACCGTCTTCAAGCAGTTTGACACGCGAGGAACGGCCAACGCCGGGTATTTGGGTTATTCCGATTTCCTTGAAGAGGTTCGTGGCAAGCGCATCAAGAGCGCCATCATCCAGGAGGGTCAAGGCGGCACTGAAATTATTGCTGTGACCAACGACGACCGCAAAGTCAGAACCACCGCGACTTACCTGGACCGCGGTCTGGTCGGTGACCTGATCGCGAATGGCGTCAAATTTGATGTCAAGGCGCGCGAGGAGGGTTCTTTGCTCATGACTCTGCTGGTCAGTTGGGGTCCGATGCTGTTGCTGATTGGTGTCTGGGTCTATTTCATGCGGCAGATGCAGGGCGGCGGCAAAGGTGGCGCCTTCAGCTTTGGCAAATCCAAGGCACGCCTGCTTGACGAGAACACCAACCAGGTAACCTTTGCCGATGTGGCCGGCTGTGACGAGGCCAAGGAAGAGGTGAAAGAAATCGTTGATTTTCTGAAAGATCCGCAACGGTTCCAGAAGCTTGGCGGGCGCATACCTCGTGGGTTGCTGTTGATTGGCCCGCCGGGTACCGGCAAGACACTGCTTGCCAAGGGCATTGCCGGCGAAGCCAAGGTTCCCTTTTTCTCGATTTCGGGTTCTGATTTTGTTGAGATGTTTGTCGGCGTGGGCGCGTCCCGCGTGCGCGACATGTTCGACAACGCCAAGAAAAATGCCCCCTGCATCATCTTCATCGATGAAATTGACGCGGTCGGTCGGCAGCGTGGCGCCGGTCTGGGCGGTGGCAATGACGAACGCGAACAAACTCTGAATCAGATGTTGGTCGAGATGGATGGTTTCGAGACCAACGCGGGCGTGATCGTGGTGGCGGCCACTAACCGCCCTGACATTCTTGATGCAGCGTTGCTGCGTCCCGGGCGCTTCGATCGCCAGGTCTATGTCTCGCTGCCCGATATTCGCGGCCGCGAACAGATTCTCAATGTTCACATGCGCAAGGTGCCTTTGGGGCAGGATGTCAATTCAGGTGTCATCGCACGCGGCACGCCTGGCATGTCGGGTGCTGATCTGGCCAATCTGTGCAATGAGGCAGCCTTGATGGCGGCGCGGCGCAGTGCGCGAACCGTCGAAATGCAGGATTTTGAAAAAGCCAAAGACAAGATCCTGATGGGCCCAGAGCGCAAGAGTATGGTGATGCCGGAAAGCGAACGACGCAATACGGCCTACCACGAGTCAGGCCATGCTTTGATCGGCAAGATGTTGTCCAAGTGCGACCCGGTGCATAAAGTAACCATCATTCCCAGGGGGCGCGCCTTGGGTGTCACCATGAGTCTGCCGGCGCAGGATCGCTACAGCTATGACAGCGAATACATGTTGCACCAAATCAGTATGTTGTTCGGTGGCCGTATCGCTGAAGAAGTATTCATGAATCAGATGACCACTGGCGCCAGCAACGACTTTGAGCGTGCTACCCACATCGCGCGCGACATGGTGACACGTTACGGAATGACCGATGCCCTGGGTCCCATGGTGTACGCTGAAAACGAGGGTGAAGTATTTTTGGGCCGCTCAGTAACCAAGACCACCAACATGAGCGAGCAGACCATGCAAAAGGTCGACGCCGAGGTGCGTCGAATTATTGACCAGCAGTACAGTCAAGCGCGCAAACTGATTGAAGACAATCAGGAAAAGATACATGCCATGGCGAAAGCCTTGTTGGAATGGGAAACCATTGACAGCGACCAGTTGGATGACATCATGGCCGGCAAAGAACCCCGTCCGCCGAAAGACTGGACGCCCCGCATTCCGGCTGCAGGCGGTGACAGTAGCAGTGGTGGCGCACCTGCGGTTAAAGCCGACCCGGCGCCCAGTGCTGCTTAGAGTCCGGATTTATCCAGGGTAAATGCGGGGCGAGTCGCCCCGTTTTTATTTTGAAAATACCAGCAAGTGCGTTTATTGAACTTCCATTGATATTGCACACACGCCGCCAGATTCTTCATGAAATGGAATACCACCCGATTTTTGCTTGATTTGACAAGCCCCAAAGTCATGGGTATTGTCAATGTCACACCCGACTCTTTTTCGGACGGTGGGCAACATGCGACCACGGTGGCGGCTTTGCAGCATTGTGAAAAGCTGCTTCAGGACGGTGCCGATATTCTCGATATCGGCGGCGAATCGTCGCGTCCAGGCGCTCGGCCGGTAACGCTGGAGGAGGAGTTGGCGCGAGTGCTGCCGGTCGTGCGAGACGCCGTTAAACTGGGCGTGCCGATTTCGGTGGACAGCTACAAGCCAAAAGTCATGCGGGCCGTGCTGGACCTGGGGGTCGACATCATCAATGACATCTATGCGTTGCGCTGGACCGAGACCTTGGCTGACATCAATGGCCATCAAATACCCGCCGCATTGAACGCCATGCAAGTTGTGTCACAGCACCCGGCATGTGGTGTCTGTCTGATGCACATGCACCGAGAACCATTCAGTATGCAGGTCGCGCCCATGCAGGGTGATGTCGTTTCTCAAGTGCGCGTATTTCTGCTGCGAATAGCCCTGGCTTTGGAACAGCAAGGTGTGAACAAAGATCGAATTGTCATTGACCCAGGCATTGGCTTTGGCAAAACGGTGGCGCAGAATTTTGCCTTGTTGTCCCGGCAAAGTGAGCTGCTTTCGGTCGGCTATCCGGTGCTGGCGGGTTGGTCCCGAAAATCCTCGCTGGCCACGGTGATCGGCACCGCGACGGGCTCTGGATCGACGGTAGAAGCACAGGAGCGCATGGTCGCCAGTGTCGCTGCAGCGTTGCTGGCGGTCGAGCGCGGTGCGTCCATTGTTCGTGTTCATGATGTGCGGCAAACAGTGCTGGCCATCAAGGTGTTGGGTGCTATAAAGTAGATAGCGATAGATGTAGAAATTCAATGGGAAGGAAAAAATAGTGAGTAGAAAATATTTTGGAACGGACGGCATCCGCGGCACCGTGGGGCAAGCGCCAATCACGCCGGATTTTGTTTTGCGTCTGGCCCATGCGGTGGGACGGGTACTCAAGAAAACGGAAGTCCGACCGACGGTGCTGATCGGCAAAGACACCCGCATCTCGGGTTACATGCTGGAGAGCGCGCTGGAGAGTGGCTTCAATTCTGCCGGTGTTGATGTGGTTTTACTTGGCCCTTTGCCGACACCAGGTGTGGCTTATCTCACGCGTGCGCAGCGGGCTTCACTGGGTGTGGTCATCAGTGCCAGCCACAATCCTTTTGCCGACAATGGCATCAAGTTTTTCGGTGCTCAGGGTAGCAAGCTGTCAGATGCATGGGAACGTGACGTTGAGGCTGCGCTGAACGAGGCGCCAGTGTGGGCCGACTCTGCCGATCTGGGCAAGACGCGTCGCCTTGATGATGCAGCTGGCCGTTATATTGAATTTTGCAAAAGCACGTTTGCCAACGAATTGACGCTCAGAGGGATAAAGATCGTGGTCGATGCCGCAAACGGTGCGGCTTACCAGGTTGCGCCCAAGGTGTTTCACGAACTCGGTGCCGAGGTGGTTGCCATCGGCTGCTCGCCCGACGGTTTGAACATCAATCGCGACGTCGGTGCTACTCACCCGATGGCCCTGGTAGAGGCAGTGAAGGCTCACAAAGCGCATTTTGGCGTGGCACTGGACGGCGACGCCGACCGGCTGCAACTGGTTGACGCCATGGGCCGTTTGTACAACGGTGATGAGCTTCTTTACCTGCTGGCCGACGACCGCCTGGGGCGTGACGAACACGTGCCGGGTGTGGTGGGTACCTTGATGACCAATATGGCCGTGGAGGTGGCGCTCAAGGCCCGCGGTGTACAGTTTGTGCGCGCCAAAGTGGGTGATCGCTATGTGTTGGAAGAACTGGAAAAGCACAAATGGCTGCTGGGTGGGGAGGGCTCGGGTCACTTGCTGGCACTGGACAAGCACACCACCGGTGATGGTTTGATTTCGGCCCTGCAAGTGCTGCAGGCCTGCGTTCGAAGTGGCAAGAGCGTGGCAGAGTTGTTGACTGGGGTTACGCTGTTTCCGCAAACGCTGATCAATGTTCGTTTGAAGCCGGGCCAGGACTGGAAAGCCAGCGCTAGTCTCGCCAGTGAAACACAGGCGGTAGAGACTGAGTTGGGTGATACCGGTCGCGTGCTGATTCGTGCCAGTGGTACTGAACCCTTGCTGCGCGTAATGGTAGAGGCGCGTGATGCCCAGCAGGCCAGAGCATGTGCCCAGCGGATTGCCGATACGATCACAGCTTGACCACGGTACTCGGAATGCCCCGCACTTTATCTTTGCGCGTATGCCGCGCCGACTATGCCGATCCGGTGCATGCGGCTGCATTGGTGAACTTGCTGGACGCCTACGCGCGTGACGTCATGGGTGGCGCCGAGCCTCTGACCGATTTTGTCAGGGCGAACCTGGTCGCTGCACTGGCGGCCCGTCCGCAGGCTTTTAGCGTGCTGGCGTTTGACGAAATCGATAAAGAAAGGGGTGAAATCCCGGTCGGGCTGGTCAACTGCCTGGAGGGCTTTTCCACCTTTGCCTGCAGACCTCTGGTGAATGTTCACGATCTGGTGGTACTCCCCGACTACCGGGGACAACGTGTTGCCCAAAAGATGCTGGCATTGGTTGAAGAAATCGCCTACCAGCGGGGTGCCTGCAAACTGACACTGGAGGTCCTGCCAGGAAACGCTGGGGCCATCAAGCTGTACACCCGCATCGGGTTTGCCGGGTATCAGCTTGACCCGGCAATGGGGCAAGCAACATTCCTGCAAAAGTGGTTTAAATAGCAGCCCGTTGCCCGAATGGTCGCCTGGCAAAAACCTGGCACCACCACTTGAGTTGCGAGGAATGGGACTGATCGCATCCGGGAGGGCGACCCACGCCACGTCGAGCTTGCTGTACTTTGCATTTCAAGCTGCTCCTTTAAGGCACTTTAAGGCAGACTGGATGACAGACAGGTTGAATCTTCTTAAAATGTTCGGAAAACTATTTGCAATCGCTGAAGCGCTGGATAGACAATCCGATGGGGTAAGTGGACAAGCGTTCCGGGGCAGTACCATGAATACAAACGATCATCTGAGGTCTGAAAGACGCTCCAGACCGGCAGCTCTGGTAAGCACTACAGACCCGTTACCCCCAACACAACCGCCTGCTTCCCGTTGGGGCGAATGGCAACCCATGATCGATGCCGCTATAAAGAGTGACCCCAGCCTCGCCGTCCTGTTGTTTAAAGCATCTGCCAAAGTAGCCGCCGATGGTGGCATCAGTGTGGAAGTTGCTGCACAACACATTAAAGCGGCCCTGCTTGATACTTTCACTCAGCTTGTGCATTTTTACACCGATTCAGAGGCGTCGGCCATTCGCGCTAATCTTGCTTCGGCAGTGCCAGTGTCGGAGTTGTAGTTCCCAAGAACCGGCTTCAAAGTCATCCACTTTGAGCGATTGATGTACCGCCGAGGGCTTTGACAGCCGCTTACCGACCCGGTTGCCAGCGCTGCCAGTATTCAAGCGCCACACGCCAGGTGTTGACCTGCACCTGCACCGTTTCTTCAATCCTCAGACCGTAGCCGCCCGCCATGGTCATGGCCAGTGGCACGCGCCGCTGCCAGGCCCAGTCGAAAACGCAGCGGTCGCGCGCCTCGAGACCCTGGTAACTGAGCTTCAAGCGGCCCAGGCGATCACCTTCAAAAGGGTCGGCGCCTGCCAGGTAAATCATCAGGGCTGGAGTAAATTGGCGCTCAAGTTCGTTCAACGCATGTTCCAGCGCATGCAGGTAGTCGTCATCGCCGCAGTCGTCAGGCAGGTCCACGTCGAGGTCGCTGACCTCCTTTCTAAACGGAAAGTTCTTCTGCCCGTGCATTGACAGCGTGAACACGCTGGCGTCTTTGCGAAAGATGCTGGCCGTGCCGTTGCCCTGATGCACGTCCAGGTCGATGATGGCGACCTGTATCGGTTTGGAGTCTCTACCGTCGTGTTCCGCTTGCATCAGTCGGGTTGCAACCGCTGCATCGTTGAAGACACAAAAGCCACTGCCTTTGTCGGCGTATGAATGATGCGTCCCGCCGGCCAGATTGGCGGCAATACCCTCGCGAAATGCCGAGCGACAAGCGGCCACCGTGGCGCCGACGGATCGCCGCGCTCGCTCGCCCATGGCTTCGCTCCAGGGGAAGCCGATCTCGCGCATCGCCTGCGGGCTGATGCTGCCCGTCGTGATCGCCTGCACGTACGCCGGGCTGTGTACCAATGCCAGTTCGTCGTCCGTGGCGCGCTGGGCCTGGCTCATCTGCACCGCGGGGTATTCGGCCTGCAGTCGGTCACGAAGCAGCTGGTATTTGGCCATCGGAAAGCGGTGTCCGGACGGCAGCGGCAGCACAAACTGGTCGGCGTAAAACGCTTTCATGCCGGAATCTGGGTTTTAGAAAGCGGAGCGGCCATCTTGAGAAATTTGCGCGATCGACGGTCTTGGCGCAGGTCAGCTGACGGGTGCAAGGGTTACGACAACTTCGCTAGCCGAATGTCTGCTGACCAGGCCGGATCTGGAGCGGGTGAAGGGAATCGAACCCTCGTATGAAGCTTGGGAAGCTGCCGTTCTGCCATTGAACTACACCCGCGTTTTGATCCTGGATTTTACTTGAACCGCTGCCGTATCAACTCGCTAACGGTAAACTGATCTGGTCGATGCGTGTCATCACCTCGGGTGTCAATTTGGGCGCTACCTCGACTGCGCCAAGATTGTGGCGCAACTGTGAGATGTTGGAGGCCCCAGTGATGACTGTGCTCACCCTCGGATTGCGTGCCGCCCATGCAATTGCCAGTTGGCTCAGGCTGCAACCCAACTCGGTGGCGATGACCTCGAGTTGCGTCAGCGCCGAATTTCTGGCGGTATCGGTGAGCCCCTTCACCAGAAACCCCATGCCTTCCAGGGCACCGCGGCTGTCGGCCGGAATGCCACCGCGGTATTTGCCAGTCAGCAAACCGCTGGCCAACGGACTCCAGGTCGTCAAGCCCAAACCAATATCTTCAAAAAGCCTTTTGTATTCCTGCTCAACCCGCTTGCGATGAAACAGGTTGTACTGCGGCTGCTCCATGACGGGCTTGTGCAAGTGGTGCCGCTCGGCAATGTTCCAGGCCTCGCGGATCTCGTCAGCCGACCATTCGCTGGTGCCCCAGTACAGTGCCTTGCCATGGCTGATCATGTCGCTCATGGCCCGCACAGTCTCCTCAATAGGTGTCTGAGGATCAGGCCGGTGGCAGTACACCAAATCTACGAAATCAAGCCCCATGCGCCGCAGGGAGCCGTCGATGGCTTGCATCAGGTATTTGCGGTTGAGCGTGTCCTTGCGGTTGGCCGATTGGCCTTCGCGGTCCAGGCCCCAAAAAAACTTGGTTGACACGATGTAATTGAGTCGCGGCCATTTCAGTGCCTTGATGGCCTCGCCCATCACGACTTCGCTTTTGCCCGCAGCATAGACTTCAGCGTTGTCAAAAAAATTGATGCCGGCGTCCATCGCCACTGCCAGCATTTCACGGGCTGCCGCCACGTCCACCTGGTTGTGGTAGGTCACCCAGGAGCCAATTGATAGTTCGCTGACCTGCAGGCCACTGCGACCGAGACGTCGATATTGCATGGGAATACCTTTAACAGAAGATGTCGGGGCGGCCGCTGGCAAAATGGCCGGTACCTCTTAGCAGCACTGTATCAAACCCGCTGTCCGCCATCGATGGCGATCTCTGCACCGGTGATGTAGGAAGACTTTTCGCTGCACAGGAACTCGATCAGGTCGACCACCTCGGTGACCTCGCCCAGGCGTCGCATCGGGATGTCGTTGTCGACTATTTTTGTCGTCCCCGGTGACAGGATGGAGGTGTTGATTTCGCCTGGCGCGATGGCATTCACGCGAACGCCCATGGGCGCCATGTCAGCTGCCATTTCCCGCGTCAGTGCGGCCAGGGCTGCCTTTGAAGTGGCATAGGCAGCGCCTGCAAACGGGTGGACCCGATAGCCCGCAATCGAGCACAGGTTGACAACGGAACCCCTCGCATTCGAAAGTTCTTTGGCAAATCCCCGCGTCAGGATAAGAGGTGCGTAGAAATTGGTGTTGTACATCTCTTGCCAGACCTTGAGGTCGGTGGTCAGGGAATTGACCCGTTCACCACCCGGCCCTTTGGGCGAGATGCCGGCATTGTTCACCAAGGCGTGCAGCTTGGAGCCACCCAACAGGGGCCGCAGTGCATCGACTGTTCTTGTTATCTCGTCCAGATCAGACAAGTCGAGCTGAACATGGGTGTTCTGCTCTTCGTTCCAGGGACATTGCACGGGCAGAGGCTGGCGTGATACGGTAATGACGCGCCAGCCCAAATTGCGAAATCGCTGGGCCACGCCATGCCCGATGCCGCGACTGGCGCCAGTGACGATTGCAGTTTTTTGTTCCGTCATGGCCAATCAGGTCGGACGCGTCGTCTTGCGAGTTCTGCGTTGCAACATCTGCATCAGCATGAATAGCGTGGTCGAAAAAATAATCATGATGGTGGCCACAGCGGTCAGTGCCGGTGTCATGCTGTCGCGCAGACCGGA
Source organism: Comamonadaceae bacterium (assembly GCA_037141865.1). Lineage (GTDB taxonomy): Bacteria > Pseudomonadota > Gammaproteobacteria > Burkholderiales > Burkholderiaceae_C > Rhodoferax. The sequence continues at coordinate 14,373 of JBAXBQ010000059.1, forward strand.
GAACATCTCGCGCGGCAGTGTGCGCTGGTCAGGCCCGGCAATCAGCAAGGCGATAACAACATCGTCAAACGAGGCAGCGAACGCAAACAGGGCGCCGGATGCCATGGCGGGCATGATGCCCGGCAGTGTGACACGCAAAAAAGTCACGCGGGGGGTGGCGCCACAGGCAGCGGCGGCGCGCGCCAGATTGGGGTCCAGCAGTTCCAGCGCGGTGAGGACCGGGACCACCACAAAGGGCACCGCAATGACGGTGTGCGCGATGATTAATCCGCTGTAGGTGCTGGTGAGTGAAAGGGGTGCCAGGAAAAAATAGGAAGCGACCGAAATCAAAATCACCGGCACGATCATCGGTGACAACACTACCAGCTTGAGCGTTTCGCTCCACCACGCCTTGTGCCGCATCAGACCCAGAGATGCCAGGGTGCCCAACACCACCGAACAGACGGTTGCGAAACCGCCCACATACAACGAATTGCCAAGTGCAGTGAGCCATTTTCCACCTCCCAGTACCTCGTGGTACCAGCGCAAAGAAAGGCCGGGCAAGGGGTAGGTTAAAAAGGAGCCGCTTGAAAATGACAACGGAATGATGGCCGCGATGGGTGCCAGAAGAAACACCAGAACGCAGGCGCAAAGCAGCCAGTAGATCGGCTTCCAGGGGAATTTGAAGGGTTTCAAGACGGTGTTATCCCATGGACAGCGCACGACCACCCGAGAGCTTGTGCGCTACACCATATAGAGCAATGGTGGTCACCAGCATCATCAGACCCAGCGCTGAAGCCAGCCCCCAGTTGCCGGTATCGGTCGTGTAGGTGGCGACAAAGTACGACAGCATCTGATCCGAGCCACCGCCAACCAGTGCTGGTGTGATGTAGTAACCCATCGCCAGAATGAACACCATCAAGGAGCCCGCCACAATTGCTGGTGCGGCCATCGGTAGGTAAACCCTGAAAAACGCGACGATGGGAGGTGCACCGAGGCTGGCTGCAGCCCGCATGTAGTGCGGTGGAATGCCTTTGAGCACGCTGTACAACGGTAAGATCATGAAGGGCAGCAGCACATGCGTCATGGCAATCAAAACGCCAGTGCGGTTGTAAATCAGGGTTAGCGGCTCAGTAATCAGACCCAGGCGCATCAGCAGTGTGTTGACCATGCCTTCACGCTGCAGCACCACCACCCAGGCCGCCGTGCGCACCAGCAGCGAAGTCCAAAAAGGCAGCAGCACCAGAATCATCAACCAGTCGGCGGTTTTCGCCGTCACCTGGGTCAACAGCATGGCCACTGGGAACCCCAGCAGCAGACACAACACTGTGACGCTGGCACTGATGCCCAGGGTGCGCATGAGCACATCCACGTAGATGCGATTGGCTTCGGTCGCGTGCTCGATTTCACCTTGGGCATTGCGAGCCAAATCGAGGGCGGCCAGCAGGTAGTAGCTGGAAACCGGGCCGTGCGCGCGCTTGACCGCGGCAAAGAAATCCGGAGTTGTCAATGTCGGGTCGACTGCGGCAAAAAACTCTGCACCAAACACTGTGTCAGCGGGCGCGGCGGAAACTTCGCGGGCTGCCCGCATCATTGTGCTGCGCACGCCGTTGACTTCGTAGTTGAGACGCCGGGCGGCATCCGCCAGGGTGCTGGCAGCGCGTGCCTCAGACAAGTCACGGGCGAAACCGGGAAAAAGAGTTGCCGGTAAAGCCAGTCCAGGCTGCCATGATTCAAGTACCGACAGAGTTCTTGGCAGCGCACGGGGCACTTCGGCCTCGCGCACTGCCAGTGAAAGCAGCCACACCAGTGGCGCCACAAAAAACACCAGCAGAAACCCGCTCAGGGGCAACAGCAAGGCGGTTCGTTGGCGCAACAGCATGGCAATAGCACTCAGACTGGTTTACTTGGTGCCGGCCCACTTGGTCCAGCGCTCGGCCAGCTTGTCACCGTTGTCGATCCAGAATTTGACGTCTTCTGCAAACGCTACTTTCAGATTGTCCGGATTGGTTGGCAGGTCGCCCATCAGTGATTTGTCGATCAGTGGTGCTGCTGCTGCTGCCGTCACGCCATAGCGCACAAACTTCGGCAGTTTGGCCTGGTTCTCCGGGCGACCCATAAACTCAACCAGCTTCTCGGCATTGGCTTTTTGCGGCGTGCCCTTCATGATGACCCAACTGTCCATGGTGTAGGGCGTGTCTTTCCAGACCATCTTGAAGTTCTTCTTGTCCTTCTCGTTGGCTGCGGTGATGCGGCCGTTATAGGCGGTGGTCATGGCCACATCGCCCGCTGCGAGCATCTGCGGTGGCTGGGCGCCACTCTTCCAGAACACCAGATCACCCTTGATGGTGTCGAGCTTCTTGAACGCACGCTCGACGCCTTCGGGTGTTCGCAGCACCTTGTAGACATCTTTGGAAGAAACACCGTCGGCAATCAGTGCCACTTCGAGATTCCACTTGGCGCCGTTGCGGATCGAGCGTTTGCCAGGAATTTTTTTGGTGTCGAAGAAATCGGGCCAACCATTAGGGGCGGTCTTGATCTTGTCACCGTCATAGGCCAGCACCAGGTTGTAGATGATCGCGCCAACGCCGCAACCGTGCACTGTGCCCGGCAGGTAACGCGCCGCACCGCCAATCTTGGTGACATCGAGCTTTTCGTAGAGACCTTCGTCGCAGCCGACTTCGAGTTCATCTGCTTCGACCTGAACCACGTCCCAGGTGTTGTTGCCACCCTTGATCTTGGTGCGTAGCACACCGAGGCCGCCATCCCAGGCTTCGTCACTCAGCTTGGTGCCGGCCGCATTGAATGGTTTGAAGTAGACCTCCTTCTGACCGTCCTGATAGGCGCCGCCCCAGGAAACCACATTGAGGTCGCGCGACTGTGCCTGTGCCTGACCGGTCAGACCGACCAAGGCGATAGCACCTGCCAGCGTTGCCCACACTTGCTTTTTCATACCCGTTCTCCTTTGTAAAAATAAAACAAACCATCAACCCATCAAAATACCCATGCGTCTTCAGGCCGGAACCCAAGACACAAGCTTTGCCCAACGACCAGGTCCCCAGGCAACGCCCCGGGGCTGATTTTTGCAAACCATTGCGGCAATTCGCCGGACTGATTCCGACCCATACTGTCGAGTCGAGCGACCAGACGCCAGTGGTCACCTTGATGAATCAAATCGATCAGGGTGCACTTCAGGCAGTTGAGAGTTGCCAGCGTGCTGCTGTGCACCGCTACCTGCAGAAATTCGGGGCGCACGCAAAGCCGGACTGTGGAATTTTCAACGGGCGTTGGCGTCATGCAAATTTGCGCTTGCAAGGTTTGTCCGCTGGCGATTTTGACAACTGCAGTTGCCGTTCCTGCGCCCAAGCTGATGCCGGGTTCCAGTGTGCAGTTGATCATGTTGTTGTCGCCCAGAAAGTTGGCGACAAATGGATTGGCTGGCGAGTCGTACAAAACTTGCGGCGAGGCAAGTTGTTCAATCCGCCCCTGGTTGAAAACGGCGACCCGATCCGACAGGGTCATGGCTTCCGACTGGTCGTGGGTGACAAAAACCATGGTGACACCCAGTTCACGGTGCAACCGCCGGATCTCCAGCTGCATTTCCTCGCGCAGTTTTTTGTCCAGGGCCGACAGCGGCTCATCCATCAACACCAGACGCGGCTCGAACACCAGTGCGCGCGCCAACGCCACCCGCTGTTGTTGCCCGCCCGAGAGTTGACTGGGTTTGCGGTGCGTGAAATTTTCCAGATGCACCTTGGCCAGGGCCGCTGTTACCTTGTCGGCGATTTGAGAGGCGGGTACCTTGCGCACGGAAAGTGGAAACGCCACGTTTTCTGCCACCGTCATGTGGGGAAACAGGGAGTAGCTTTGAAACACGACGCCCATGTTGCGATGATGCGGTGGCAAGGATTCGATGGATGCACCGTCAAGCCGGATCGCACCGGAGCTCGGCGCTTCAAAACCGGCCAACAACATCAGGGTTGTCGTTTTGCCCGAACCCGAGGGACCCAGCAGCGTCAAAAATTCACCTGCCTCAATGTGCAGATTCAAATCGTCTACCGCGGCGCTGCTGCTGCCCGGGTAGCGCTTGAAGACGTGTTCGAATTCGATGAGTGCCATGGTGGTTCAGTCAGGCAAGCTTCATGCCTGCGCGCGCCAGCTCTGGACCCAAGCCAAGGTGTCTGCCAATGCCAGGCTGGTGCGTGCCAGCAGTTCGTCGATCTCGGCCTCGGTAATGATCAGCGGCGGTGAAAAGGCAATCACATCGCCCATCAAGACCCGGACGATGAGCCCATGGGCCTGGGCACGATTGACAAAGTAGTTGCCAACGCCACGTTTTGGATCAAACGGTTTTCGCTGGGACGGATCAGCAGCAAACTCAATGGCGCCAATCAGACCGAGCCCGCGCACGTCACCTACCAGCGGGTGACCTTTAAACTTCTGCAGGCCTTGCTGGAGTCGCGGGCCGACTTGTTGCACGTTGCCAATCACGTTATCGGACTCATAGATGCGCAGGGTTTCGAGCGCAACGGCGCAGGCCAAGGGGTGGCCGCTGTAGGTGTAGCCGTGGCCAAAGACACCGACCGCTGCGCTGGCGTCGGCAATGGTCTGATAAATCTCGTCGGTAAGGTACAGGGCCGACATCGGCACGTAGGCGGATGTCAACATCTTGGCGACCGTGATCATGTCGGGCTTCAGGTCGAACACCTGCGTGCCGAAGGCTTGCCCCAAACGGCCAAAACCGGTGATCACTTCATCGACCAGAAACAGGATGTCGTATTTTTTGAGAATGGCCTGAACTTTGGCAAAGTAGCCCGGTGGCGGCACGATCACACCACCAGCGCCCTGCACCGGTTCGGCGATGAACGCTGCTACGGTTTCAGGTCCTTCGCGCAGGATGGTGTCTTCCAGTTCCTTGGCCAGACGGTCAACAAACTGCGCTTCCGTTTCACCGGGCAAGCCGAACTGGTACAGGTGCGGGCAACTGACGCGCACGATGCCCGGCAGCGGCAAATCAAAATGCTGGTGCATGGTGGCCAGCCCGGACATTGATGCGGCGGCGGCGGTCACCCCGTGGTAGCCCTTGTTGCGAGCGATGATCTTCTTTTTGAGCGGCCGGCCTTTGGCGTTGTTGTAGTAGCGCACCAGTTTGAAGGCAGTGTCATTCGACTCCGAGCCCGAGTTGGCAAACAGCACGCGGGACATGGGCACTGGCGCCCACTTGATCATCGCTTCAACCAACTCGGTCACCGGGCCCGGAACCTTGCCCGAGAACGAGTGGTAGTAGGGCAGGGTCGTCATCTGACGGTAGGCTGCTTCGGCCAGGCGATTTTCTGAAAAGCCAAGTGAGGCGCACCAGAGCCCGGCCATGCCTTCAATATAGCCTTTGCCATGCTCGTCGAAAACTTGCACGCCTTGGCCGCGCACGATTACCAGCGGACCGTCGCGCTCGTGGTCGCGCAGCTGCGTGTACGGGTGCAGGTGGTGTCTGACATCACGTTGTCCTGCCAATGAAATTTCTGTCTTCGTTGCCGTCATGGATCTGCTGCTTTTCACAATGAGCCGTGCGGGTGCAAGGTTGCACGGAGCGCAAAGCGTGAATGAATTTAAATCAGCCTGATTAAACGCCAAAAATGGCCCCAAATCGGCAACTTTTGGCGAAAGTTGGCTCCTATTGGGGATGTCCCTAATGCGCTTTCGATCTGACTCGCCGTCCGTTACCATTGAGCATTCGCCACCTAAGGACGTTGTGGCTATTTTTTTTACTACCTGGAGATGTCCATGGCCCACACCGCATTCAATTGGCAAGACCCTTTTTTGCTGGATCAGCAGCTTAACGATGAGGAACGCATGGTGCGCGACGCTTCGGCCGCCTATTGCCAGGACAAGCTGCAACCGCGCGTGATCGAAGCGTTTCGCAAGGAACAGACCGATGCCTCCATCTTCCGTGAAATGGGCGAGCTCGGCCTGCTCGGCCCGACCATCCCCGAGGCTTACGGCGGCCCCGGTTTGAACTACGTGGCTTACGGGCTGATTGCGCGTGAAGTGGAGCGTGTCGATTCCGGTTACCGCTCCATGATGAGTGTGCAAAGCTCGCTGGTGATGGTGCCGATTTTTCAATTTGGCACCGAGGCGCAAAGGCAAAAATACCTGCCCAAGCTGGCCACCGGTGAATGGATTGGCTGCTTTGGCCTGACCGAGCCGGACCACGGCTCCGACCCCGGCTCCATGGCCAGCCGCGCGCACAAGGTGGCCGGCGGCTACAGGCTCAGCGGCAGCAAGATGTGGATTTCCAACAGCCCGATTGCCGACGTGTTTGTGGTCTGGGCCAAAGAGGTCAGCGAGAGTGGCCAGGTTGGCCCGATTCGCGGCTTTGTGCTGGACAAGGGCGCCAAGGGTTTGAGCGCCCCGGCGATCCATGGCAAGGTCGGCTTGCGCGCCAGCATCACCGGCGAAATCGTCATGGATGGCGTGTTCTGCCCGGAAGAAAATGCCTTCCCTGAAGTGCGGGGCCTGAAGGGCCCGTTCACCTGTCTCAACTCGGCCCGCTATGGTATCGCCTGGGGTGCACTGGGCGCCGCCGAAGACTGCTGGCACCGGGCCCGTCAGTACGTGCTGGACCGCAAGCAGTTTGGCCGCCCCTTGGCTGCCAACCAATTGATCCAGAAGAAGCTGGCCGACATGCAAACTGAAATTGCTTTGGGTCTGCAAGGCTGTCTGCGGCTCGGCCGCATGAAGGACGAGGGCACCGACTCGGTCGAGATCACATCCATCCTCAAGCGCAACTCCTGCGGCAAATCGCTGGACATTGCCCGCCTGGCGCGCGACATGATGGGTGGCAACGGCATCAGCGACGAGTTCGGCGTGGCGCGCCATCTGGTGAACCTGGAAGTGGTCAACACCTACGAAGGCACACACGACATCCACGCCCTGATTCTGGGTCGGGCGCAGACCGGGATTGCGGCGTTTGCCAACTAACCCGTTGTGTGCTGTCAGGTGTGGTGGCAGGGTGTGGGGCATTGGCCCCCG
>JBAXBQ010000060.1:0-21138 GCA_037141865.1 Comamonadaceae bacterium
ATTCAGTGGCGCCATCAGCAACGATCCGGCAGCCCACCTCCAGCGTCAGCAAATTGAGGCCAACTGGATGCTGCGAGCCGGCATGCGCTTCACCCAGGCCGGCTGGGATGCGGCCAAGCAGCAGGCCTTGCGCGAGCTGACCCAGCAACGCTACCCCACCGGACAACTCAGCACCACGCTGGCCGACATTGACCCCGCCAGCCAAAGCGCGCGTCTGTCTGTCACGCTTGATTCCGGTCCGGCCTATCGGCTCGGCGCTCTGGTGGTCAACGGCACACAACGTTATGACGCCGAGCTCGTCACGCGGTTGGCGCGCCTGACGCCGGGCGCCGACTACGACCAGACCCAACTGGTGCAGGCGCAACAGCGCCTGACGGACAGCGGATTTTTCGACTCGGTGTTCGTTTCGCTGGACACTGCGGGTGACCCAATGGCGGCAACAGTGCAGGTACAACTGCACGAGGCATTGATGCAAAAACTGGTGCTGGGCATCGGCGCCAGCACCGACAGCGGCGCCCGCCTGTCGGCCGAGCACACGCACCACCAAGTACCCGGCATCGGTTGGCGCGCCGTCAGCAAGTTGTCGCTGGACCGCGAGACCCGTTCTATTGGCAGCGAGCTGACCGCGCCACCCGATGCCGACAACTGGCGCTGGGTCACCTCGGTGCTGCTGCAAAACCAGATGAGCGGCAGCGTCGACATCAGCAGCCTGCGCCTGCGTGCCGGGCGCAGCCAGGGCAGCCAGCGCATCGATCGCAATTACTACCTTCAATACGACCGGGCAGAGAGCGCGGCCAGTGATGGCACAGTGCCGGTACTGGCGCATGCTTTGAGCGCCAACTACGCTTTCACACTGCGTAATTTCGACAGCCTGCCATTCCCCGCCAGCGGTTGGGGCTTGGGCGTGGAAGTTGGCGGTGGCAGCACATTGGGCAGCCAGCAAGACCCTTACGCCCGCGTGCTGGCACGTTGGCTGGGCTATGTGCCACTGGGCCGTAGCGGCGAGACCACGCAGACCGACCTGCGCAGCGGACGTCTGGCCTTGCGCGCCGAGGCTGGGGCGGTGCTGGCCAAAAGTGATATCGCCTTGCCCAGCACCCAACTGTTCCTCACTGGCGGCGACACCAGCGTGCGCGGCTACGGCTACCACGAGCTCGGCGTCACGCTGCCAGATGGACAAACCACCTCTGGCCGTTACCTCAGTCTGGCCAGCATCGAGTGGCAGCGTCCCATCACCGTCAACGGTCGTTTGACAGACTGGGAGAGCACGGTGTTCATCGACGCCGGAGCCGTCGCTGACAAAGTGGCTTATCTGCGCGCCAAGGTCGGCCTTGGTGTCGGTGCGCGCTGGAAAAGCCCGGTCGGTCCTTTGCAAATTGACCTGGCCTACGGCGTGGCAGTCGAGCGTTTTCGTCTGCATCTGAACGTGGGCTTTACCTTCTGATGCGAGCACTGCGCATCACATTGGGCGCAATCGGCACGGCGTTGCTGGCGATGCTGGCCCTAGCTGGCATGCTGTGGCTGTGGAGCGGCACCAGCACCTCACTGGCGACTTCGCTGGAGCAACTGGCACGCTATCTGCCAGCCGACCAGACGCTGGAAGTGAAAGATGTCAAAGGCTCGCTGCAAGGCGGCGGCAGCATCGGCTGGTTGCGCTGGCAACGAGGCCAGCTCAGCGTCGAGGCTCACAATGTCAGCGTGGCCTGGACGCTGACAGCGCTACTGGACCGTGAGCTGTGCCTTGGCCGACTCACCATCCGGCAACTGCGCGTCGACGACCAGCGCCCGGTCTCGACGCCCGCGGTGCCAACCGATCTGCGTCTGCCGCTGCGTGTCGATGCGCCATTCCAGGTCGACACACTGGAATGGGCTGGCCCGACGTCGCTGCAATTGAAAGGACTGACCGGGCACTACGCCTTTGATGGCAATGAACATCGATTCGACGTCAGCAAGGTGCAGATGGCCGCTGGCAGCTACCGTGGCAGCGGTCGATTGCAGGCGCTTTCCCCCATGGCGCTGACGCTGCAAGTGCAGGGAAGCGTGGCAACGACGCTGCCGTCGGGCGGCCAACGCGTGACCGTGCTGGCGGATGCCTCGCTAATGGGAAACCTGGCCGGGCTGGATGCTGTGCTGGAGTTGCAGGCCAGGTTGACACCCGAGCTGCCAGCGGCACTTGGCAAAGCGCAGCGGACCCGGCAGGCGATCAAAACCATGCAGGCCAGCGTCACGGCGCGCATCCAACCCTGGCAAGCACAAGCCGTGGCCCGTGCCAGCGCCCACTGGCAGTCGCTGGATCTGGCGACGCTGTGGCCACAGGCGCCGCAAACGCTGTTGGATGGCGATGCCACGGTCATACCAGCCGGACCGGCCTGGCACGCTGGCGTTCAGCTCAGCAATGCGCTGAGCGGCCCATGGGACAAACAGCGCCTGCCGATCAACAAGCTCGACGCCACGCTCATGTTCGCTGCCGGGCAGTGGACCGTCGAATCGCTGCAGGCCAGCGGCGCTGGCGGGCGTATGGAAGCATTGGGCAAAGTTAGCGGCACCGCCCAATGGCAAGGCAGCGCCAACTTGCATGGCATTAACCCGGCCGCGCTGGACTCACGACTCGCGGCCACCGCACTGGACGGCCAGTTGACGGCGCAACATACCGCGTCCGGCATCGTATTTGACGCCGACCTGCATGTCGCCAACCGCAAGAGCGCCTTGATCGGCACCGACCGACTCGACGGCTTGCGCTTGAAAGCCGGCCATGCCCAGGGCATCTGGCACGCACCGCTGCTGACGCTGGACAAGCTGGCCCTGCAAACCGACGACGCGCAACTGCAAGGCCAGTTGACCTTCAACACCGTTACCCAGGCTGCGCAAGGCCAACTCGCGCTCAACTTGACCGGTGGCAATGCGAGCCTGAAAGGACACATCGCCAGCACCAGTGGCCAAGGCGAGATCAGAGTGAATGTGGACGATGCCGCCCTTGCCTCAAGCTGGTTGGCCCGCTGGCCCGGCATGACCGCAGCGCTGGGCCGCACGACGATGCAGGGTGCAGTTGAACTCACCGGCGGCTGGCAAGGCGGTTGGCAAAAGCAGGGCCAGGAACTGCAGGTTCAGGCCAGCGTGCGCGCGCCGAAACTTGAACTAAGGCAAGCCAACCAAGCTGCCGATACAAGCTGGCGCTTGCGCGATTGGCAAGCCGACGTCTCGGGCACGCTGCGCGCCCTGAGCCTGAGCGTCCGTGGCCAGGCCGACAACGCCACGCGCCATTTCGCGCTGCAGATACAGGCGCACGGTGGCCGCATAAACGACGGTGTCTGGCAGGGCCAACTAGACGCAGCGCAGCTTAGCGCGCAGGACAGCTTGCGGCCCGGTCTCTGGACCATGCAATCAAGCGACCGCGTGACCCTCGACTGGAAGCAAAGCAGCATCGCCCAGTCGCTGAATATTTCTGCCGGCAGCGTGCGCCTGACGGGGCCGGTTGCCGGCGCTGCTGCCATCAACTGGCAGGCGGCGCAATGGTCGCAGCGCAGTGGCGGCAACCAGGCGTCGACCACGTGGCGAACCCAGGGTAGCGTGCAAGGTCTGCCACTGGCCTGGTTGGACCTGCTGGGCCAGACCCAGATGGCCAACCTGGGTTTGCGCGGCGACCTGTTGTTCGGTGGCCAGTGGGACGCCAGCGGTGGCGATCAACTTCATCTGCGCGCGATGCTGGAGCGCAGCAGCGGCGACCTGCAATTGCAGACCGACGCCGCTGGTTCGGTCGGTAAAACCAGCACCTTGCGTGCCGGTGTGAGCACTGCCCGACTGGTGCTCAATGCCGATGGCGGGCAGTTGGCAGCCAGCCTGCGCTGGGACAGCGAAAGTGCCGGTCAGGTGCAGGCTGATTTCGCAACCGCACTACAGCGCCAGGACGGTGGCTGGACCTGGCCCACCGATGCGCCGCTGACCGGAACACTGCGTGCGCAACTGCCCAGCAGCGGTGCCTGGTCCTTGCTGGCACCGCCTGGTTGGCGTTTGCGCGGCACGCTGGACGCCAACGCCACTGTGTCAGGCACACGCGGCGCGGCGCAATGGCGCGGCACACTGCAGGCGCAAGACCTGACGGTGCGTTCGGTGGCAGATGGTATCGACTTCAGCCAAGGGACACTGCGCGCCAGCCTGACCGGGCAGCGGCTGGACATTGAGTCGTTCACGCTGCAAGGAGCGGGCGGCAACAGCGGTGGCCTGGTTTCAGTGACGGGCTCGGTGCTGTGGCTGCCGGCGACGGCGGCGCCAGCTACCCTGGCAGCGCGGTTGCGCATGACGCTGGACGCCGAGGCAAAGTCCTGGCGCGTCAGCACCCGTGCCGATCAACGCCTGCGGGTGTCTGGCAAGCTGACGGCGCAACTGGACAACGCGCGACTGGCGGTTCGCGGCACGCTCAAGGCCGACGAGGCGCTGTTCATACTGCCGGAGGATACGGCGCCGCAACTGAGCGACGATGTCCGAATGCGAGCGCCCGCCGACAGTCAGGCGCGCTCTGCCGCCGCAGCCATGCCCGCAACAACGGGAGTGGACCGACGCGTCACGCCCGACGTCGCCATCACACTCGATCTCGGACAAAACTTTGAGGTGCGCGGGCGTGGCCTGCTGACCCATCTGGCGGGCACGCTGGAACTGCGCAGTACACCTCAGCACGCTTTGGCGCCGCAGCTTAGCGGCCAGTTGCGCACCGTGCAGGGCACTTACAAAGCCTATGGCCAGTGGTTGGACATTGAAGACGGCGTGCTGCGCTTCAGCGGGCCTTATGACAACCCGGCGCTCGACATTCTGGCGATACGTCCCAACCTGCAACAGCGCGTCGGCGTGCAGATCAGCGGCACCGCACTGTCGCCGGTGGTGCGGCTATACGCCGAACCAGACCTGCCAGACGCCGACAAGCTGGCCTGGCTGGTGCTGGGGCGCTCGGCGGCCAATGGTGGCGCCGAGGCTGCCATGCTGCAGCAGGCGGCGCTGGCACTGCTCGGTGGCCGGGGCAAGAGCCTGTCCGGCAGCTTGGCGCAATCGCTTGGGCTGGACGAGTTGTCGGTGCGCGGCGTTGCTACGAGCAATGCCGATGGCACCACCAGCGCCGCTGTCACGCTGGGCAAACGTGTATCGCGCAACTTCTACGTCGCCTACGAACGCAGTCTGGTCGGCACCCTGGGCACCTTTTACATCTTCTACGACCTGTCGCGCCGCTTTACCCTGCGCGCGCAGACCGGCGAACAAAGCGCTATTGACCTGATTTTTACCCTGCGCTACGACTGAATCGGCCAGGCGCCAGCCTTACAATGCAACGCCTTCTCGCCGTAGCACAATGGATAGTGCGCATGCCTCCTAAGCGTGAAATACAGGTTCGATTCCTGTCGGCGGGACCAGTCACTTGTGCACTGCGGCACGTTGAGTTGCGGTCTCTGCTTCTTCGTACACAAGGTACCGACTTGCCGTTGGTCTCGACCGACTTATTCCTTACCCTTGAAGCCAAACCATTGGGCCAGTTTCTTTCGTATCAGAAACAGGAACAAAGAAAAGATGAGCAGCAGAACCTTGTCCCAGAAAGTCAAAAAGGCTTTCCAGGCGGCATCTGCAAGTTCGACGATGCCCTCGGTTACGGCACCGACTTCGTTCACGCGGACTGTGACCTCCACTGATTTGGCTGATTTTGGTACTGGCGGGCCGCTGCAATCTTTAGAGCCATAAAGCTCGACGTTTGCGCCGACAGTAAAACTGCCGACTTTAGTGGGTAGCAACTTGAATCGGACTTCTGATCCGCTCGGGTCAATTTTCTCGCATTCGCTTTGTTTGGGCTCTACATCAATTCCAAGCGTAAAAGGCGTCACCCTGGCTGTTTCACCGACTGCTTCCAGCGACTTTGTTTGTGTCGCCATGCCCGGCTGGGTTGTCGGCGCATTGGCAGAGTAGCCAATCCAAACCCTGAGTTCACCGGGGTTGCCCGGAATCTCCAGTTGTTGATTGGCCGCAACGGTAACGCTGTAGTTCTCCAGGTTGGCGTTCTTCTGCTCAACGGAAAGCGGCGTCCCGGTAACGGTTGCGCCATTGGCTGGAGCGGCTTTCTTCTTGAAATAGAGCTTGTCCGCAACGTCAACGGGTGGAGCCGGCGTTAACAACTTATCCGGAACTTTTTGAACCAGTTCTACCGTTCGACTCTGCTTTTCCTGGCCGCCCGGAGTCTGTGGTTTGGGTGCGGGGACATATTTGGGACCGGAATCATTGCCGCCACCCGCCGTCGCCTTGACAGGGGCTGGTGGACTTGGTAATTCCGTATTCTTGCCACAAGCGGAAAGGCCCACCACCAACATCAGGCCCAATAAAGTTGCTGCAAGGAAGCAACCACTTCCGCCCCAATCTAGTCGTTGAATTCTCATTAATTTATAGGGCGAATGAATCCATTGAACAGGCCACGCACAGCACCAGCATGGTGCCCAATGTAGTACAGCCAGGGGCGCGCTTTTGGTGGTGAATAAATAACCTTGGCGCAATCAAGGTTTATCAACGCGGCGGCCATCCGAGTTGCATATGAAACAGCAAAATTGGGCGTACAAAAATTGAGGTTCACCATGCCTGATATTGCTATGACAGTCATTTCTCCCGAGATGATCTCGGGTCGCGGTGAATTGGGGCAGTACGACCTCGGCAGATTCGACAAAAAATGTCTGGCGCAAGGTGATTCATGGTTCTCGATCGGACACCTGCCTCCGTGGTCCACGACCAACTTGCTGCAGCAAATGGTGCTATCGAAATCGGTCGTTGCCGTGAACTGTGCGCGTCCTGGTATAGAGCTGTCGCACATGACAGATGGCACCAACCAGCAAGAGTTTCTAAGGCTGTTGCGTGGTCCATTGGCCTATCGGTGGGACGGCATCCTTTTGTCTGGCGGCGGTAACGACATCATTGACGCGGCGCTATCACCGGCAACAAACTCGGCAGATCAACGCCTTTTCCTGAATACCAAGGAGTGGCCCACTGCGATTGCTGCCGGTTCCGAAGGAAGTGCCTTCATCAGCGAATTAGGTTGGCAATCTTTCAGGTCGCACATGAACGACGTCTTTGATCAGTTTGTGGAAGAGCGCGACCGGGGCATCAACAACGGAGTGCCGCTTTTTTTTCACACCTACGACTTCCTTACACCTCGCAATGCCCCGGCCGGGCCGGGTTTCGGGCCATGGCTGTATAAAGCGCTGAATGACGTCTATGGTATTTCCCCGCTTTATTGGCAAGCGGTAGCGGACGAGTTGCTCGGGCGTCTTCGTACCCTGCTGCAGGGCATTGTGAACAATCGGCCCGGTAAAAACCTGCATCTGATTGACTCCCTCGGTACCCTCGCCGCTGCACGTCCCCGCACACAAGGTGTAGACGGCGACTGGGAGAATGAAATTCATCCGACTCCGCACGGCTATAGCCTGCTGGCCAGGAAATGGAGGGCGGAGCTTGACGCCACTTTGTGACTGGTCAGCGCTGAATGGGGATATTCTCAGGCCTGAAATTCGACGCGTCCGTCGACGATGGTGTAGCGCACACGGCCCGGTAATTCGTAGCCCGAGAAAGGCGTATGTTTGGCTTGGCTGCGTAGCGCCGCGGGCTGCACGGTCCAGGCCGCAGTGGCGTCAAACAGGCACAGGTCGGCGACCCCACCGACCAGAAGTCGACCAACACGATTCTGGCGTTTACCCAGCGATGCCCCCAGCACAGCCGCTGGCGCGCTGGTGATTACCGCCAATGCGCGTGCCAGGCTAACTGCGCTGTCGGTACTCCATTTGAGCGCCAGACTGAGCAGCAGTTCGACACCGGTCGCGCCCGCTTCGCTCTCGGCAAACGGCAAGGCCTTGGCATCTTCGTCCACCGGCGTGTGATCTGACACCAAGGCGTCGATGGTGCCGTCAGCCAGACCCGCCCGCAAGGCATCGCGGTCGCGCTGCTGGCGCAGCGGTGGATTGAGCCGGGCACGGCTGTCAAAGTAGCCGATGTCGCCGTCCGTCAGGTGCAGCGAATTGATGCTGACGTCACAAGTCACGTTCAAGCCATCCTGCTTGGCCTGGCGCATCAACGCCACACCAGCGGCACTGCTGAGTCGACACAGGTGCACGCGCGCATCGGTGGCTTTCATCAGCTCAAAAATGGTGTGTAGCGCAATCGTTTCGGCCGCTACCGGCACGCCACTCAAGCCCATGCGCGTCGCCAGCGCACCACTGGCCGCCACGCCCTGCCCCAGGGAAAAATCCTGCGGACGCAGCCACACGGCATAACCAAAAGTGCTGGCGTACTGAAACGCGCGCTGCATCACCTGTGTGCTGGCCAGAGGCACCTCAGCCTGACTGAAAGCCACACAGCCGGCCTCGGTCAGATGCAGCATCTCGCTGAGGGTTTCACCGGCAAGGTTTCGGGTCAATGCGCCCAGCGGGTAAACGCGGGACTGGTGCAGCTTCTCGGCCCGGTAGCGCAGCATTTCGACCAGGCCCGGTTCATCCAGCACCGGGTCGGTATCGGGCGGACAGACCAGGCTGGTAACGCCACCGGCCACGGCCGCCGACAATTCGGACTCCAGCATGTGCTCGTGCTCATGTCCGGGCTCACGCAAACGCACCGCCAAATCCACCAGGCCAGGCGCCACGATGCAGCCGGTAGCGTCGATGGTCTGGCCACCCTGGAAATCCGCAGGTATGTTTTTGATGGCCACCACCAGGCCATTGGCCAGCGCCACATCAGCAATTTCATTGAAGCCACTGGCCGGATCAATCACCCGGCCGCCCTTGATCAGAATATTGGTTATTGTCTTCATATCAGGCCTCGTTCCCCGCCACAATGCTCATCGCTGCCATGCGCACCGCAATGCCAAAAGTAACTTGCTGCATGATCACGCTCTGGCCGCCGTCCACCACGGCCGAGTCAATCTCGACGCCCCGGTTGATGGGGCCCGGATGCATCACGATGGCGTCCGATTTTGCTAGCTGCAGCCGCTCCGGCGTCAGTCCAAAGCTCTTGAAAAATTCCTGTGTCGACGGCAGCAAGGCGCCACTCATGCGCTCGTTTTGCAAGCGCAGCATGATGATGACATCGCAACCCCGAATACCTTCTTCCAGCGTATGACAGACGCGCACACCCATCTGCGCCATGTCGGAGGGCACCAGGGTCATGGGTCCGACCACCCGCACCTCGGCACAACCGAGCGTGGTCAGGGCATGAATGTCGGAGCGCGCCACGCGCGAATGCAGCACATCGCCGACGATGGCCACCGTCAGGTTGGAAAAATCCTTCTTGTAATGCCGGATGGTGTACATGTCCAGCAAACCTTGCGTCGGGTGCGCGTGACGGCCATCACCGGCATTGATCACGTGCACATGCGGCGCCACGTGCTGTGCGATCAGATAAGGCGCGCCCGATTCACTGTGCCGCACCACAAACAAGTCGGCCGCCATGGCGCTCAGGTTGGCGATGGTGTCGAGCAGCGTTTCACCCTTGGCAGCCGATGATCGGGAGATGTCGAGGTTGATGACATCGGCGCTGAGCCGGGTGGCGGCAATCTCGAAGGTGGTACGGGTACGGGTCGAGTTCTCAAAGAACAGGTTGAACACGCTTTTGCCGCGTAACAGCGGCACTTTCTTGACCTCACGGTCATTGACGCTAACGAAGTTTGCCGCGGTGTCGAGTACCTGCGTCAGGATGCTCTTGGGCAAGCCCTCGGTTGACAGCAGGTGAATCAATTCACCATGTTTATTCAGTTGGAGATTGCGTTTGTACAACATGGCTTAACGGGCCTCCACATTAAAACTGAAAACCCCGGCTTCGCTGCGTGCCAGGGCCAGTGACTGGGAAGCCGGCAAGGTGACGCGGGCCGCGCAGAAGTCGGCTTGAATCGGCAACTCGCGACCGCCACGATCAACCAGCACGGCCAGCATGACGCTGGCCGGGCGGCCAAAGTCAAACATTTCGTTGAGGACAGCGCGTATGGTGCGCCCGGTGTAGAGCACGTCATCGAGCAGCAGGATGTGCGCTTCATTGACGTCAAAAGCAATCCTGGTTTGCGCCGCTGCCGTCATGCCACGTCGCGAGTAGTCATCGCGGTGCATGCTGGACGAGATAACGCCTGGTGGCTCTGGCAAATTCAAGTCCTGTTGCAAGCGCTCTGCCAGCCAGACACCGCCCGAGGTGATCCCGACCAGACGCATGCCAGGGCGAAACATGGCGCGCACGCCCTTTTTCAGCTCAAGGTAAAGCGCCTGCGCGTCCAGCACCAGTGTGCTCATGGAATACTCCTTAAAAATTGTTCCAGAATGATGCAGGCAGCGGCGGCATCCGCGTCTTTGGCGCCCATTTGCAACGCCTCGGTGGTGCTGTAGCGTTCATCCACTTCAAACACCGGTAGCTTGAATCTGCCGTGCAACCGGCGTGCAAAACGACGCGCTCGCACAGTGTTCTCATGCTCGGCACCGTCCGGGTGAAACGGAACGCCCACCACCAGCGCGTCCGGCTGCCATTCCTTGATCTGCTGCGCAACTTTGACAAAACGGGCGTCCCCTTCAGCGACGATAGTGCCCTGCGGTTGCGCCGTGCGCAGCAAGCGGTTGCCAACCGCAAAGCCGGTGCGTTTGAGTCCAAAATCAAGTGCCAGGAAAGTTTGCAGTTGCAATGGCACAGATTTCGGCAGTTCGCTCATGCACGTCCCACGTCGGGCGAAAGCATCCACGACTCAAAGCCGAGCAGCAGCAAGGCCTGGTCATAGCGCTGCGCCACCGGTGTGTCAAAAATGATGCTGCTGCTGGCGGCAACGGTCAACCAGCTGTTCTCTGACAGTTCGGACTCAAGCTGACCTTCACCCCAGGCGGCGTAACCCAGCGACACCAGCACTTTGCGCGGCCCGGCCCCGCTGGACAGTGCTTCCAGAACGTCCTTGGAGGTGGTCATCTCGAGGCCGCCGGGAATCGTCATGGTCGAGGCGTAGACCGACTCTGTCGGCATATCAACGCCGGTCGAAAAGTGTTCATGCAAGACAAAACCGCGCTCGGTCTGCACTGGTCCGCCCTGAAATACCGGCGCGTTTGAAAGATCTGCGCGCAGCAACGGCAGGTCAACCTTTTCAAACAGGCGTTTCATGTCGATGTCGCAAGGCTTGTTGATCACCAACCCCAGCGCGCCGCGCTCGTTGTGCTCACAGACATAAACCACGCTGCGCGAAAAAACCGCATCCTGTAAACCGGGCATGGCGATCAAGAAATGATTCGTCAGGTTGGTAGAGGCAAAATCGGCGGGCATGCAATTATTTTAGCGGTGAACATGAACAAACAATTCGACACTGGTTTGATGTGGTTCCGCCGCGATTTGCGCGTCACCGACAACGCCGCTTTGTGTCTGGCATTGCAGGCCTGCCGGAAGGTTCACTGCGTTTTTGTTTTTGACCCAGAAATACTCGACCCGCTGCCCCGCGCCGACCGCCGGGTGGAGTTCATTCGCGAGTCTTTATGCGAACTGGACGAAAATCTGCGCCGTTTGAGCGGCGCAGCGGGCTCGGGCCTGATCGTGCGGCACGGCGCGGCGACGCAAGAAATTTTGAGCCTGGCCACATCGCTGCCGGTACAGGCGGTCTTTACCGCTCACGACTACGAACCACTGGCGATCCGGCGTGACGCCAAAGTACTGGGCGCTCTGGCGGACGCCGGTATTGCCATGCACACCTGCAAAGACCATGTCATTTTCGAAGGCCGCGAGATCCAGACACAAGCTGGCACGCCCTACAGTGTTTTTACGCCTTACAAAAACCGCTGGCTGGCCAGCGTCGCGCAGCATCGTCTACCGGCACACGACGCAGCCCCATTCGCCATCGCCCTGGCACCACGACCAGAAGGTTTGCAAAAAGGTGTCCCGACGCTGACTGCTATCGGCTTTCAAAAATCCAATCTGAGCGAGCTCAAAATTCCCACCGGCGAGTCCGGCGGGCGCAAGCTTTTTGAAGACTTCTTCGAGCGCATGGACCGCTACCATGAAACACGTAATTTCCCGGCGGTCAAAGGCCCCAGTTACCTGGGTGTTCATTTGCGCTTTGGCAGCGTTTCGATCCGTCGGCTGGTCGCGGTTGCCCTGCAACGCCAGGCGCAAGGCAGTCGCGGCGCTGCCGTGTGGTTGAGTGAGCTGATCTGGCGTGATTTTTATTTTTCCATTCTGGCCAACTTTCCCCACGTGGCGCAGGGTGCCTTCAAGCGCGAGTACGACGCCATTCAATGGGAGCGCGGCAAGCACGCAGAAACACTGTTCAATGCCTGGTGTGAGGGCCGAACCGGCTATCCGCTGGTGGACGCCGCCATGGCTCAAATCAATCAGACCGGCTATATGCACAACCGTTTGCGCATGGTGGCTGGCAGCTTTCTGGTGAAAGATCTGGGTGTTGACTGGCGTTGGGGTGAAAAATACTTTGCCCGGCAGCTCAACGACTTTGACCTGTCGGCCAACAACGGTGGCTGGCAGTGGGTCAGCTCCAGCGGCTGCGACGCCCAGCCTTATTTCAGAATTTTCAACCCGGTCAGTCAAAGCGAACAGTTTGATGTCGAAGGCACTTTCATTCGCCGCTATCTGCCGCAACTGGCGCCGCTACCCAACAAGGTTTTGCATGCACCCTGGACCGCCAGCGCCGCCGAGTTGCAAATGACCGGCCTGACACTGGGGCAAAACTACCCGACACCGATTGTGGCGCACGATGCGGCGCGGACCCTGACCCTGCAACGCTACGCGGTTGTGAAGAAATAATTCCGATAGAATCAATCACCGGGCCCAAGCAATTGAGGCCCGGTTTTTTTTGGAGCCCGCGCCATGGAAATTTTTGACTACGACAACATTCTTCTATTGCCGCGTAAATGTCGCGTGGAGAGTCGCTCCGAGTGCGACGCCAGCGTAGCGCTTGGGCCACGCCGCTTTCGCATTCCGGTGGTACCGGCCAACATGAAGACGGTGGTGAGCGAGCCCCTGTGTGTCTGGCTGGCACAGAGCGGTTACTTTTACGTGATGCACCGCTTTCACCTGGACAACGTGCAATTCGTCAAGGACATGAAGGCGCTGGGCTTGTACGCGTCCATTTCATTGGGTGTGAAGAAGGCCGACTACGACACGGTTGACCAGTTGCTGGCACTTGGCCTGAACGTCGAATACGTCACCATCGACATTGCCCATGGTCACGCTGACAGCGTGCGCAACATGATTGGCTACCTGAAAGAAAAGATGCCGGCCACTTTCATCATCGCTGGCAATGTCGCGACGCCTGAAGCGGTCATTGATCTGGAAAACTGGGGCGCCGATGCCACCAAGGTTGGCATCGGTCCTGGCAAAGTCTGCATCACCAAACTGAAGACTGGCTTTGGTACTGGCGGCTGGCAGCTCAGCGCTGTTAAATGGTGTGCCCGGGTGGCCACCAAGCCAATCATTGCCGATGGCGGCATTCGCGAGCACGGTGACATTGCCAAGTCGATCCGCTTTGGCGCCAGCATGGTGATGATTGGTTCCATGCTGGCCGGCCACGAAGAAAGCCCCGGTCAGACCGTTGAAGTGGACGGCAAACGGTACAAGGAATATTACGGTTCTGCCAGCGACTTCAACAAAGGCGAGTACAAGCACGTTGAAGGCAAGCGTATTCTGGAGGCGATCAAAGGCACACTGGCCGAAACGCTGATCGAGATGGAGCAGGATGTGCAAAGCTCCATCAGTTACTCTGGCGGCAAAAAATTGATGGACATCCGCAAAGTGAACTACGTCACCCTGGGTGGTGACAATGCCGGTGAGCACCTGCTGATGTAGAGCTGCGCCGCGACCCGTGAATGCGGCGACAGCGCCACCTTCTCTCCCATTGTGATGGCGCCGATCGGGCACATCGCATCGCACTTTGAGCAGCCCGTGCAACGCTCCTCGTCCTGAAGCACGGAAACTTTTCTCCACCCCTGTCGTTCAAAAGCGAACAACCTGAGGTGGCAGGCGGAGATGCACCGTCCGCATCCTGAACAGCGTGCGGCGTCAATGATCGGAAGTTTGGCTGCCATGGCAAGGTACCCGTTGAATTCGTAGCCCGCTAGGACTTCAGAAAATCGGCCAATTTGGTGTCAGATGTCGCAATATGGGTCAGAAACCAAAGGGAAATGAATTCCTCCAGGTCTGCTTTGATCAAGTTGTCTTTGGCGATGTTTTGTGAAAATTGGTTGAGCTGAGAAATCAAGGCCTCGTGCTGCTTGAGGTGCTCATCAATGTCGGGGTATCCCAGGCTGCGCATGAGGCCTTCCTCATGTGAAAAATGGGTCCGGGTATATTGATAGAGTCTGATAGTGCTCAAGGTCTGACCCTCGCGAGTCGTCGCCGCGATGACATCGGAAGCCCGCATGAGAAGTTCCCGATGCTGTTCGTCAATTGAAGGAACGCCAATGTTGTAACGGTCATCCCATGCCATCAGAGCGGAAGATTGCTCGATCCTGGACTCGACCCAATGCAGCGCTGCAGTGTGATCCTCAAAAATGCGACTCTCCACGCCGGCATCTTGATAACATTTGTGAAACTTTGGAGCCATCGAATCTCCACCCTCGATGTCACGACCGAACACCAGTGCAGTAACCGGATTGGTGTCTACATTTTTATATCTTGATTTGAGATAGGCGGCGAAGTCAGCCACGGTTGACGGTGACCCCAGCGCGTTGCGCTCAAAGGTGACGATCTGGCCCCATTTTCCCTGTTGCGCCAGTTTTGTGATCAGGTCGCTGATGACAGACGGTATTGCGGCAATCAGTTCATTGTCAAACGGTCCGATGGCATGGGTCCTTAAAATCCGCCCTTCAATTTTGTAAGTGATCTCGCCGTGTGCTCCTGACGGGCCATGAACTTTGGTTTCTGCATTGCTTCGGACGGTTGTCATGGAATTGCTCCCTTTTATAGCATCTGCGATTGCTCTGGCGTTGAAAGGTCGAAGTTTAATCAAAGCGGGTAAGCGGCGCGCATTGCCATTGCAGCAGCATTGACAATCACATGTTCAAGCAAGGCGGCCAGACCCCCTCCTCAGTGACGCGGCGGCGTAGCGACAACCGATGCCGGAAAAGCCGCACTGCCGGACAAATGCGCATTGATATCAGAAGTGAGTTGCGCCACTAAAAGCTGCTGTGCCTTGGCACGATCTTCCTCAGGTAGCGACTCGGTAATTTTCAGGGCGATGCCGATGTTTTGTGTCAGAACAAGTTTTTGGTGGTACTCGCCCATCTTCAACACGGTTTGGTTGTACAAATAGAAAAATACCGCTGCAATAAACTGGCTGACCAAACCGGATGCCGTGGTCACATAACTGACATTGGCGGTCTTTCCAAAAAGCATTGAAAGTATTCCCACCGCAATGATCAGACCACCCCCTATGGATGCATACACCGAGAGCAAAAAACTCTTGTTGGCCTGCTCCTGAGTCTGAAAATAATATTGATCAAGATATTTGAAATTGATTCTGACCAGCGTGGTAAAAAAGTCCTGCCCAATGTTGTCCTGAAGTTGTTGTGCCTTGGTTTGAATAATCTTGTACTCAATGCGATAGCGCTCCTTCTCGAGCACTGATCGGTAAAAAGAGACGCCGAAGAAGTGTGCGACAGGAAATATAAAAAATCCGAGAAATATTGAAAATCCCATTAGGTTAGATATCAGATCATCCTTACGCTCATAGTTATATTCTTCGTCACGTAGCAACTTTTTTACTTCTGAGCTCGTGGTCGGATCTTCTATGGCCTGCATTACCTCCTTCTTAACCGATTTGCTATCTACCGACTTGGTGTTGATGTAACGGGTAACGTTCTCCATATATCGAGATTCAATCCTGTTACTCCATATCGTGCCGGCAATTGCGAGAAGCAATATTCCAATAAACGTGCTAGCTATCAAATGCCACCACACCACACGTGTGTTCTGCTTTCTTTGCAGCAAGGCACTCGACTGTTCACGCATCAATCGGATGCTTTCGTTTTCCACCTTATCAGCGGTCAGTTCAAGTTCTGTCATTTCCGGTGTGTTCATTGAGTGTCCCTTTCTTGCTTTCATTTCCGACGGGTGACCCTTGTCATCAAGCGTGATGCCTGATTTGATCTAAGCTGCACCGCGCAACAATTCTTGAGCACTCCAGCCACACTCGGATTGCACGTCTCGACTGAATCGCGCCCTTGCGGCATTTGGCACTAACCATTGCAAATGGTTACTGTGACTAAAGTTGGTTGATATCAGAGTAGGGTCATTATTTCGGGCGGCTCAAAAGCCGGCCGGCCGCCGGGCGGTTAGAAAGTCCGAGGAACGTACTTCGCCAGCTTTCTTGTATATACATGTAAGCGCGGTAACTGTTGCATGGACGTGTGGCAACCAACAGACCCTGCAGCGGCGTCTCGCAATACTTCAAACCGTGATGTGCCCTCTGATGGATGGTGCAGAACAACCGAGTTAGCACCGGCAAAGGTCAGGCTAACACCTTGCAGGTTTAACAATGAGGATTTATGAAATGAAAAGATTTGAAAGCTATTCCGGCTGTCGTCCGTTGTTGCTGGCAGCACTGCTGAGTGCTTTGGTCGTCGGCTGTGGTGGTGGTAGCGATAACCAGGAGCCGATGGCAGCTGGCGCACAATCAAGACAGGGTGGCGGGCAGGTCAGTCCCAGTCATGCACCGGTCAATCTTGGCGCTGCCGGGACCTTCGCGATACTGTCAAAAAGCGGTGTCACGGACGTCTATGCGTCTGCCATCAAAGGCAATGTCGGAGCCAGCCCCATCACCGGTGCTGCGATCCTGCTGACGTGCCCGGAAGTAACCGGAACCATCTACTCGGTCGACGCCGCCGGTCCAGCGCCTTGCGCTGTAACCAACGCAACATTGCTGACGACGGCTGTGGCCAACATGCAAGCCGCCTATACCGACGTTGCCGGCCGCAAACTGCCCGATTTCACTGAAGTGGGCGCCGGAGAAATTGGTGGCTTGACCCTGACACCCGGTCTGTACAAATGGGGTACCGGTGTCTTGATTTCCAACAATGTCACACTGGCAGGTGGTCCAAACGACATGTTCATCTTCCAGGTCGCAGGAACCTTGACGCAAGCCAGCGCCACCCGTGTCACGCTGACCGGCGGCGCCCTGGCCAAGAACGTGGTCTGGCAAGTTGCCGGCGCAACGGTCATCGGAACCACCGCGCACTTTGAGGGCGTCTTGCTGGACCAAACATCGATCGCCGTGAATACAGGCGCTTCGGTGACCGGCAGATTGCTGGCTCAGACGGCCGTTACTTTGCAAAAAAATGCGGTGACACAGCCTGCCATGTAAGCACGCAAGATAGCCCTTGCCAACCATTGCCGGGACCAAGGCGAGCGCAACTTGTTACGTTCGTTTTTGGTCCCGACCTCAACTTTGCGGGGATCATGTTCTCAGGTTTCCTCGGCGGCAATCAAGCGATAGGCAAGGGCTCCGAGCAACGCTCCGGCGATGGGAGCAACCCAGAAGAGCCAAAGCTGACCAACGGCCCAATCCCCTACGAACAGTGCAACGCCGGTGCTTCGAGCGGGATTGACTGAGGTATTGGTCACTGGAATGCTGACGAGGTGGATCAGGGTCAACGCTAGCCCAATGGCGACGGGTGCAAAGCCTGCTGGCGCACGTTTGTCCGTGGCACCAAGAATGACCAACAGAAAGAACATGGTCATGACCACCTCGCTGACCAACCCTGCCAGCAGAGAGTAGCCGCCGGGTGAATGGGCACCGTAACCGTTTGACGCGAAGCCCTTGGAAACGTCAAAGCCCGCTGCGCCACTGGCAATGACGTACAGCACGCCTCCTGCAACGATTGCGCCGAGCACTTGGGCTGCAATATAAGGAAGGAGTTTGTTGGCCGGAAAGCGGCCACCGGCCCAAAGGCCGATAGAGACTGCCGGGTTCAGATGGCAACCTGAGATATGGCCAATGGCAAACGCCATGGTCAGCACGGTTAGCCCGAAGGCAAGCGAGACGCCAAGCAGACCAATGCCTACGTTTGCGAAGGTAGCAGCAAGTACCGCACTGCCACAACCGCCAAGGACCAGCCAAAATGTTCCAAAAAATTCCGCGCCGTATGGTTTCATTTGATTTTCCTGTGGTGAGTGGATCGAAGGGGAGATTGAGACTATTCACTTGGCAAAGTACCGACTGCACGATTGAACGTCAAGAATTCAGAAAGTCGGAATTCTGAATCAATTGGTTGATACGCAAGCAAGGTCATAGTTGAAAAGGACCTGTCATTCATACACGACCTGCTAGGTCGCACCGCCAAATTGTTATCGCAAGGCTTCAGTCTTTGCCATCCGGCGCGAGTACAGAAGAAACAGCGCGCCGATGAGCAGGATCACGCCTGGCATGAGCAACGCGCCAGTGCCACCCATAATTCTTAGTCCATCTGACAGGACAAAGTTGTAAATGAACGTCAGGGCGGCTGAAAGCAGTGAGACCGTAAAGACGGTAACCGCTAGTCGCCTGCGGAATATGAGTAGCAATGAGCCTACGACACCGCCCCAAACGCCAAGCGCCCACGTCGCAATTGCCCACTTGGGAAAGCTGTTGAAATAGGCGAGTTGATCGGCGGTAAATGAACTCATGTATTCCGAATTGCGAGTCTCCGTCATAACATAGTCGAAAGCGCCCATCGCATTCCAGAGTAACGCCAGCACACCAACAATCAAGAGGTGACGGGGTGCCTTGAGGCTTGAAGCTGAAGTTGCATCTGTCATTGAATCTCCTGATTCGCCTGTGGGTCATTATTGAGATTTCGGATGCATTTCCGGAACGGTGCGAAATTAGTCGATCTATGAGTATGGTCAATGCCTCCAAAAAAGGATATTGAAGCGTGCCAGCGTGGACTCGCCGCTAACGGTAGAGCGGATCTGATGCGCGTCCCTTCCTCCAGAAACGCAAAAGCCCCACGAAGATCGCAGGGCCTGCGCGTTTGCCACATTACTGCAGCTCTTGTCGTTACTTGCCAGTAACGTAAGCCGGGTTAAGAAACACCGGCGGTTGGGTGAGGAGGATGTGATTCGGATCTATATGTACCGCCTTTCACAAAGATTCTCGCTGACTTCACTCGCGTCAAGCAGGGTGTCCTTGCAATCCAACTATAGCCAATCGCTGACAGATTACAAGTTCAATGTGAACGGCTTTGCGCGCGATCCCGTCCGCAATGACGGGGCTGATTTGTATGCCTGCAAAAGCCGGCAACTCGTCTATCCGCCTGAGTTGGGCGTCGTTGCTAGCCTTCTTACCCGCCCTGACCCGGCCACGGATTTCGATACGGCAGCGTCCCCGAAATATTCCACATCGCCCGAACCGGCAATTCGTACGTTGAGCGTTTCAGTGGCCCACACTTTGGCGGCCCCCGCGCCAGCGATGCTGAGTGTGACATTCTTGGCAGCCAGCGTGCCTGCTTTGACATCACCGGAGCCGGCAATGTTGAGACGCGCCGTGTTAGCCCGCCCACCGGCAAAGAAATCACCACTGCCCGATATGGCAACCGTCAGCGAATCCGTATCCAGCGTGTCGATGTGGATGTCGCCAGAACCGGAAATTCTTGCCTCCAGAGTCGAAGACTGAAGTTTCCGGGCCTTGACATCTCCCGAACCGGAAATCGAGATGTGCTCAATGGTGCGCGCCTGAACGGTGATCTTGAGCGACGTCGGCTTCAACGACTGGGAGCGTGAAACTGAACGGATCTTGAGTTGATCGTTTTCGACTACCGTTTCAATCAGGGGCGCAATGTTTTGATCAGTTTCGATCAGTACACCCTCAGTATCCCCTTGGACGATCTCGACGTTGGACGGTAGTTCCAGTGACAAGCCTTTGAAGCCGGTTAGCTGGCGCTGCGTCTTGGTGACCTGCCCGGAACCAACGACCGCTGTGCCAAACGGCCAGTCCCATGCCATCGCAGGTGCGCCCAGCAGCAAAGCCCCGGTGACAGCAATCGCAGCGGCTAACTTGAATCTGTGGAACATCACATTGACTCCCTGGTTGCTGGAACGGAGGCATCGGCCAACTGGCTTGAAGCATTCGCGTTGACGGTGTCATGCGACTCAGCGAGGTGGTTGAAGCCCAACAGCACGGACCCGTTGACAGCAATACTGAGGAAGCAGGCAAATGCAAACCCGCTGATGCTAAAGCGATGAGTATGGGCGTATGACATTTAGTTTTCCTATTCGCGCGCCACTTTGACCCGCTGACTGAAATGTAGGCCGACCGCAATCGGTCGGCCAGGGCTTTGCGACAAATTGCATGATGGATGGACCAACGGCGGATTGATCAGGACCGGTGGCAAAACAGGTACGCCGCGTGTTGGCTGCGACTCGACTTTGAAGCAGGAGTAGAGCATAAAGCGACCAAGTTGTTATGCGAACGACCAATAAATTACTCCCCACCACCGACCGACTACCAGACCCAGCCATACTCAGGACAACCTAAGGTGTCCGAGAAGTGGGGTCAACGTCATCAACGCTTGACTTGATGGCTGCATAAAGCTCCCATTTGTCAGCAAATCCTCTAAGTCATTGAATTTATTGATGATGTTTGTGTGACGCTGGACCGACTGTATAAAGCCGATGTACTCGGACCTCTGTTTGATAACTCAAAAAGTTCTTGGCTGTCTCCGATATTGTGCTTAAGTGATTGAAAAATAACATCTTTTTTGAAGGATGGAAAAGTGGCACGGCCTATGCGTAGGTATTTGCAACTGAACCGAAACTTTGAAGGAGAAAATCATGAGAACCGCCAACACAATCCGTACTGAAGCAGTTGAAAACGGAGTCACTGCAAAGAATGTCGCCCTCTTCCTGGCGGCTCCGTTCATCGGTCTGGCCTACGCAGTGTTGCTACCCTTCGTCGGCATGGCCATGCTGCTGGTAATAGGCGCCAAGGCACTCGTCGCAGCCGGTGCTCTGGGTTATGCAGGGCGCCTTGTGAAGAATGCGGCCCTGTTGGTCGCAGCCCCCTTCATCGGTCTGGTCTTCGCGGTGACTTTTCCCTTCGTCGGGGCCGCCATGCTGCTCTGGACTGCTGTTGAAGCGCTCACCGCTACCTTGGCCAAGATTGAAGTTCCGGCGCTCCTGAGAGTCACCCCAAACTACCAA
>JBAXBQ010000061.1:0-20932 GCA_037141865.1 Comamonadaceae bacterium
CGGCCACCGTCGCACGCGCCTGGGTCGCGTCCTGCGCCGCATCCTTGTCCGGGAACGGTGAGTCTTCGGTAAACACAAACGAGGCGTTATCCAAGGCAATGTGCAACTCGCGCTGATGCCGCACAACGACGGCACGCCGCGTTACGCCGTCAATTTCAAAACGCAGTTCGTCGTCCGTGAAATTGAGGATCGTCACCACGACACACTGCTGATTTGCCTGGGTCACGCTGACCCGCCCCAAGCGATCAGGCCGCACCCGCAATGTTCTCTTGACCTCGTCGCACTGCAAGGCCATATCGAACGCCGCCACACTGTCGGCGCGCCAGTTGGCTCCGCTTTGCAGCGCCAGTGCGGCCGCTGCAATACACCAGGTTTGTTCGTCCGGCACAGGCCCACGCAGCATCGGTTCACCGCTCACCTGCCACTGGTCGATGCTTGCGGTGGTCATGCTTGCACCGCGAAACGAAGGATGATTGAGCAGGCCTGCCAGAAACTGACCGTTGTTGCGCAAGCCCAGCAGCGGCGTGTTCTGTAACGCGGCGCGCAGGCGCCGGATCGCATCATCACGGTCGCGACCCAGCACAATGACCTTGGCCAACAGTCCGTCGTAAAACGGAGAAATCTCATCGCCTTCCTCGATACCAGCGTCGATGCGCACCCCGTCCAGCAGAGCACGCTGTGGACGCCACCAGCGCACCGTTCCGGTTTGCGGGGCAAAGCCGGCATACGGGTCTTCAGCGTATAAGCGCGCCTCGATGGCGTGGCCCTTGAATTTGATGTCGGCCTGTTGCACCGGCAGCGGCAAGCCGGCGGCAACTCGCAGTTGCCACTCGACCAGATCAAAACCCGTCACCAACTCAGTCACCGGGTGCTCAACCTGCAAGCGCGTGTTCATTTCCAGAAAATAATGCTTCAGATCGGCATCAACCATGAACTCGACGGTACCGGCGCCCCGGTAACCCACAGCCAGCGCGGCCGCCACAGCGTCCTTGCCCATGGCCTCGCGCAGCGCAGCGTTAACCACCGGCGATGGCGCCTCTTCAATCACTTTTTGGCGTCTGCGCTGCGCCGTGCAGTCGCGCTCGCCCAAGTGCACGGCGTTGCCATGCGCATCGGCGAAGATCTGAATCTCGATATGCCGGCCGTTTTCGATCAGGCGTTCCAGCATCAGGGTGCCATCGCCAAAAGCACTGAGCGCCTCACGCCGGGCGCTAGAGATGGCCTGCGCAATTTCAGCTGCCGCGCGCACCAGTCGCATACCGCGCCCGCCGCCACCGGCGACCGCCTTGACCAGCAGCGGAAAACCCAGTTTCAATGCTTCTTCGGTCAGCCGGGTGTCGTCCTGATCTTCCCCCAGATAGCCTGGCGCACACGGCACACCGGCGGCCAGCATGCGGCGCTTGGCCAGCGCCTTGTTGCCCATCGCTTGCATGGCCGCGGGCGGTGGACCAATGAACACCAGACCGGCATCCAGGCAGGCCTGTGCAAAGTCGGCGCTTTCACTCAGGAAGCCATAACCGGGGTGCACCGCGTCAGCACCAGTCTTGCGGGCAGCTTCCAGCAGGGTGTCGATGCGCAGGTAGGAATCAGCCGTTGCACTGGCTCCAATGTGCACTGCTTCATCGGCCAGGCGCACATGCAGCGCTGTCTTGTCGGCATCGCTGTAGACGGCCACCGTTTGGTAGCCCAGCTTGCGCGCGGTACGGATCACGCGGCAGGCGATTTCACCCCGATTGGCAATCAGAATCTTGTTAAACACAGTCGTTCTCCATCGGGGAGAAACCGCCTGCATGCGCTACGCGCACCAAGCAATTTAGCTTCGCTGCTGCGCCGCTTTGCGGCTGGTCCCCCCGATTGGCAATCAGAATCTTGTTAAACATGGTGCGAATCAAGTCTTGCCGGGCAGCGTGCCTTCGAGCTTGCAGATGATGCCCAGCATGATCTCATCGGCGCCGCCGCCAATCGACATCAGGCGGCTGTCGCGGTAGGCCTGCGAGATCGGGTTGTCCCAGGTGTAGCCCATGCCGCCCCAGTATTGCAGGCAACTGTCGGCCACCTCGCGGCTCAGGCGACCGGCCTTGAGCTTGGCCATGGAAGCCAGTTTGGTGACGTCCTTGCCCGAGATATAGGACTCGACCGCGCGATAAGTCAGGGCGCGCAGGGCTTCGACCTCGGTGCGCAACTCGGCCAGGCGGAAATGCACCACCTGGTTGTCCAGAATCGGCTTGCCGAAAGTCTGGCGCTGGCGCGTGTAGTCGATGGTCTGATCAATCAGCCGGTCCAGCGTGCGCAGGCAGCCCGCCGCAGCGTACAGCCTTTCTTCCTGAAACTGCAGCATCTGGAACATGAAGCCCATGCCCTCCTGCCCGATCAGGTTGCGCTGGGGCACGCGCACATCGTCAAAAAACAGTTGCGCGGTGTCCGACGAGTCCATGCCGATCTTGTGAATCTTCTGGCGCGTGATGCCCGCGCTGTCCATGCGCACAATGATCAGCGATTTGTTTTTGTGCACCGAGCCCTCGGAGGTATTGACCAGCAGACAGCACCAGTCGGCCTGCATGCCGTTGGTGATCCACATCTTGGAGCCATTGATGATGTAGTCGTCGCCGTCCTTGCGCGCCGTCGTCTTGAGCGCCGCCACATCCGAGCCGCCGCCGGTCTCGCTGACACCGATACAACCAACCATGTCGCCAGCGATGCTGGGCGTCAAGAATTCGCGCTTCAGGGCGTCGGAGCCAAAGCGCGCCAATGCCGGTGTACACATGTCGGTGTGCACGCCAATGGCCATCGGCACGCCGCCAGCGTTGCACTCGCCCAGCGCCTCGGCCATCACCATCGAGTAGCTGAAGTCCAGCCCCATGCCGCCGTATTCAACCGGGTACTTGATGCCCAGCAGGCCCAGGTCGCCCAGTTTCTTGAACAAGGCGTGCGCCGGGAATTCGTTGGCGGCTTCCCACTGGGCAATGTGGGGATTGATTTCTTTCGCAACAAACTTGCGCACGGTGTCGGCAATCTGTTCGTGTTCGGGGGTGAATTTCATAAAACCTCGCAGTTGAATGGGTAGATTGAAATCAGCAAGCCGCCAAACTAGAAGCGCGCGACGCCAAAGGTGTTGGGGTGCAAGGTGCGGCTCTGCGCTTCTTCGGCCAGCGCCAGGCAAAGCCCCAGCAAACGACGCGTATCGCGCGGATCGATGATGCCGTCGTCCCACAGCCGCGCAGTGCCAAAGAGCGCCGCCGACTCTTTGTCGAGGCGCAGGCGCAACCCGTCCGACATGGCTTTCAGGGCTTCCTCATTGGCCGCGATACCACTGCGCTCGATCTTGGCCCGATTGACGATGTCCATCACCTTGGCGGCTTGTGCGCCGCCCATCACCGCGGTG
Source organism: Comamonadaceae bacterium (assembly GCA_037141865.1). Lineage (GTDB taxonomy): Bacteria > Pseudomonadota > Gammaproteobacteria > Burkholderiales > Burkholderiaceae_C > Rhodoferax. The sequence goes on from JBAXBQ010000061.1 coordinate 3,383, forward strand.
CGGGCAGTGGGCCACGAAAAGATAAAGCGCGGATCAAAACCGCGACCGCACATGCCATAGTTGCCGGCACCGTAAGAGCCGCCCAGCACCACCGTGAACTTGGGCACCCGCGCATTGGCCACCGCCTGAATCATCTTGGAGCCGTGCTTGATGGCGCCGCTGCGCTCGGCCACCGAACCCACCATGTAGCCGGTTGTGTTCTGCAAAAAAATAAGCGGCGTGCCGCTTTGATCACACAACTGGATGAACTGCCCGGCCTTGGCAGAACCGTTCGGTTGGATCGGGCCGTTATTGCCCAGAATGCCCACCACATGCCCTTGCAGGCGGGCGTGACCGCACATCATCTCGGCCGCGTACTCGGCCTTGAACTCCAGAAAATCAGAGCCATCCACCAGCCGGGCAATGACCTCGCGCACATCGTAAGGTTCACGTTCATCAACCGGCACCAGTCCCAGCAAATCCTGCTCATCAAAGAGGGGCTCGGCATAGTTCGCGGCAACCGGCGCCAGATCCCAGCGCAACTTGTCCAGCACTTCGCGCGCCATGCCAATGGCGTGCGCATCGTCGTCGCACAGATACTCGCCCAGGCCGGTTACCTGCGCGTGGGTCTCGGCGCCGCCCAGTTCGTCTTCGGTGCAATCCTCGCCAATGGCGGCCTTCACCAAGGGTGGACCGGCCAGGAAAATGTTGGAGCGGCCGCGCACCAGGATGATGTAGTCGGACAGACCCGGCAGATAAGCGCCACCGGCGGTGGACGAACCGTGCACCACCGCGATTTGCGGCAAACCGGCGGCCGACATGCGCGCCTGGTTGGCAAAGCTGCGTCCGCCTTCAATGAAGATTTCGCTCTGGTACATCAGGTTGGCGCCGCCGCTTTCCACCAGGTAGATGACCGGCAACTTGTTCTCGCGCGCGATCTCCTGCGCCCGCAAGGCTTTTCGCAGCCCCATCGGCGCCACCGTGCCGCCCTTGACAGCGCTGTCGCTGGCGGAAATGAGGCAGCGCTTGCCCGACACCACACCAATGCCAACGATGGAGCCGCCACCCATCACTATTTTTTTGCCATCGTCATCGTGCATATTGAGACCGGCCAGGCGACTCAGTTCAAGAAACGGCGACCCCCGGTCCAGCAAGCGTGCCACGCGCTCGCGCGGCAGCAACTGTCCGCGTGATTCAAACTTGCTGCGCTTCGATTCGGATTCGGCAATCACCATCTGCTCCAACCGCTGCACTTCGGCCAGCAGTTCGCGCATGTGCTGCACATTGACGCTGAAGGCATCAGATTTGATATTGATCCTGGAACGAATGACGGGCATGCGATGGGGTCCTCTTGACTTCCCCGGATTAGACGTGAAGGTAACGTTAACGTCAACCAGATTTCGTATAGGGATTTATCCTATACTTTAGGCCATGCCAGCCGCTGTCATCCGGCCGCGTTGCTTGATCTCTGGCATTTGAACACCGCCCCATTGACCCAAGGATAACCATGAATCTCGAAGCCTGCACCCAAGCCATTCGCAGCAAAGTCGGCGCCGACAGCGGACTTGGCGCCACCCTCAAGTTCGACTGCGGCACTGATGGCAGCATCTACATTGACGGCCAGGCCACACCCAACAGCGTGAGCAACAGCGATGCCGCTGCCCAGTGCACGGTGGGCATTTCGCTGGAAGACCTGAACGCCATGCTGAGCGGCGACCTGGAACCCACCACCGGCTTCATGATGGGAAAGCTCAAGGTGACCGGTGACATGAGCGTTGCCATGCGTCTGCAGCGCGTCATCTGATCGTTTGACCCAGATCGCTGGCGTGGCGTCAACTTCCTCCCCGGCCAGTTCGGCGCGGCGAAGCAGCCGGCGGAGTCACGCGAACGCCGCGTCAGCCACAACACAGGCGCAGGCCGTTGTCGATTCGCATCGCGACGAAGAAGCGGCTTCACTTTTTGGCATCACCGAGTTGTGCCAGGAGTTCGGCATCACATTGCGGGCGCTGCGCTTTTACGAGGACAAAGGTCTGCTGTCACCCAGGCGCATTAATGGCGCGCGCGTTTACACACGGCGTGACAGAGCCCGCCTGGCGCTGATTTTGCGGGCCAAGGATATCGGTTCGCCGCTGTCGGAAATCAAGCATTACCTCGACCTCTACGGCGATCACGGTGAGGGGCGCATACAGCAGTTGACTTATGTGATTGAACGCACCGACACGACCATTCAGGCGCTGGAGCAAAAACGCAAGCAGATTGATGAGACACTGGCCGAACTGCGCGTCATCAACGCCAGTTGCCGCAAGTACCTGGAATTGCGTCGTCGCAGCCCAAAGTCGGCTGCTACCCCGGCCGGCAAGTAGGATAGGATTGCGCTTCGCATCAACTTATTTGAACAACGTGGAGGTCGCATGATCAGGGAAGTTCCCCCCAAATCGCGTGCCAAACTTGAATTTTCAGACGTTCACCCCTACTCGGTGTCCGATCCCATCCCGGTAACCAAGGCGGTTGAGTCTGATACCGACACCACTTGGGCGCTATGGGCGGACACTGTCTCACACCAGTCCGACCAACACAGTACCGCCTTCGACAAAACCACTCCCGCCGAACTGTTGCCGTCAACCGGGCCAGTTCCCCGTGGCGCCGAGCGGCGCGCGGCAGGCAAGCTGGATCGGCGTAAGTCGGACAATGACAGAAGAGCTGATCGCAAGCCACCCAAGGGCTGAAAAAATCAGCCGCCTGGCGGCAGAAAAAGAGACTGCAGGTCATTCAAAAAATCAAAGCCGCGCACTGTCGGCTTGACCTTCTCCAGGTCGCGTTCGATCAAACCCTTGCGCTGCGCCTGGTCCAGGGCGCCCTCCAGGGTGCTCAGGGCTAGACCGGTGCGCTGACTGAACAACTGCAAGCTGAAGCCGTCTTTCAGGCGCAAGGCGTTAAGCATGAATTCAAACGGCAAATCAGCCAGTTTGACTTGTGTCTCCTGCGCCAGGCAATCGCCTGCCAAAGCCTTTTCCATGTACAGAGCGGGCTCACGAAAGCGCACTTGCCGCATCACCCGATGGGCAAACGTCAACTTGCTGTGGGCACCGGCGCCCAGACCCAGGTAGTCGCCAAATTGCCAGTAATTGAGGTTGTGCTGACAGCGGTGCGATGGTGCCGCATAGGCCGACACTTCGTAGCGCTGCAAGCCGGCCTGGCCGGTCATGTCGGTGATCAGGTCCAGCATGTCGTAGGCTAAATCCTGCTCCGGTAGCGGCGGCGGAAACTTGGCAAAAAAAGTGTTGGGCTCGATCGTCAGCTGGTAGATCGAGATGTGCGGCGGCGCCAAAGTCAGCGCCAGCGCGACGTCGTTCTTGAGATCGGCCAGCGTCTGGCCGGGCAGTGCGTACATGATGTCCAGGTTGAAGGTGTCAAAAGCCAGCGCCGCCTCTTCCACCGCCGCCAGCGCTTGCGCCCGATCATGCACGCGCCCCAGCGATTTTAAAAAACCATCATTGAAGCTCTGCACACCGACCGACAAGCGTGTGATGCCGGCCGACCGAAATGCCTTGAAGCGGTCTTTCTCGAACGTGCCGGGATTCGCCTCCAGCGTGATCTCGCAAGCCGGCGTCAGCGGCAGCCGGGCACGGATGCCGCCCAGCAGTTGGTCCATCGCCGCCGGTGAAAACAGACTGGGTGTACCACCGCCAAAAAAGATGGTTTGCACCGGGCGACCCCAGACCAGCGGCAACGCGGCTTCCAGATCGGCCAGCAAGGCATCGATGTAGCGCTGCTGTGGCATTTCTGCCATGCGCATTTCGTGCGAATTGAAATCGCAATAAGGGCATTTTTTGAGGCACCAGGGCAGATGCACATAAAGCGACAACGGCGGCAGCGCCGCCAGCTGCAGCGTTCCCGGTCGCATGTAATACTGAATATCGTTCATAACCAGCGCTCACGCATCAGCTCCAGCATCGAGCGCACGGCCCGGCCGCGATGGCTATTGGCATTTTTCACGTCATCCGGCAATTGGGCAAAGGTCTTGCCAAAGGCTGGGATGTACATCACCGGATCGAAGCCAAAACCGTTGCTGCCGATGGGCGCGCGGGCAATCTCGCCGACCACGCGACCGACTGCGATCAATGGCTCTGGGTCGGCGGCCGAGCGCAGCGCAACCAGCGTGCTGACCATGGCGGCACGCCGGTTGTCAACGCCTTGCATTTGTTCCAGCAGCGCGCGAACATTGTTGTCATCGCCTTTTTGATAGCCGAATTGGGTTGCGTAGTAAGCGGTGTCAACGCCCGGTAAACCGTCAAAGGCATCAACGCACAAACCGGCATCGTCGGCCAGTGCCGGCAAACCGCTTTGCTGCGCCGCGTGGCGGGCTTTGGCCAGCGCATTCTCGACAAAGGTGTGAAACGGCTCGGCGGCCTCGGCAATGCCCAGTTCGGCTTGCGCAATCAACTGCAAGCCCAAGGGCGCCAGCAGAGCGCGAAGTTCGGCCAGTTTGCCCTGGTTGTTGGAGGCTAAAACAATTTTCTTCATGGCGCCAGCCCTCCTCGCATCGGCGGCAATTGCTAATTCAGCAACGCATTTTTTTGCAGCGCAACCAAATCAGAAATGCCTTTTTCGGCCAGCGCCAGCAAGGCGTTCATCTGCTGGCGCGAGAACGCAGCGCCCTCAGCGGTGCCCTGCACTTCAACGAAATGACCGCTGCCGGTCATCACCACGTTCATGTCGGTGTCGCAGGCAGAGTCTTCGGCGTAATCCAGGTCCAGCAAGGGCATCCCACGCACGATGCCGACCGAGATCGCCGCCACCTGGTCTTGAATCGGGGACTGCACCAGCTTGCCTTGTGCCAGCAGCTTGGTAACCGCATCCTGCGCCGCCACAAACGCACCGGTGATGGCGGCGGTGCGGGTGCCGCCATCGGCTTGCAGCACATCACAGTCCAGATGGATGGTGCGCTCGCCCAGCCGGCCGAGATCAAACACGGCGCGCATGGAGCGGCCGATGAGGCGCTGAATTTCCTGGGTTCGCCCGCTTTGCTTGCCGCGCGCCGCTTCGCGCTCGTTTCGGCTGTGGGTGGCGCGCGGCAACATGCCGTACTCGGCGGTCACCCAGCCTTCACCACTGCCCCGCTTGTGGGCCGGTACCTTCTCTTCAACTGACGCCGTGCACACCACTTTGGTGTTGCCAAACTCGATCAGGACCGAGCCCTCGGCGTGCATCGTGTAAGAGCGCGTGATGCGTACCGGTCGCAGCGCGTTGGCCGGGCGTTCACCCAGACGCAAAATTTCACTCATGCTTTTTTCAAGGCGGAGCGACGGATCGCTTCGTTGATTTCGGCAATGGAGCGCTCAATGGCGTCATCATCCAGGTCCTCCAGGCTCGAATCGAGCCAGCCGGACTGAACTGTGGAGGCAAACACCCCGTCGTTGATGGAATTGGTTGAAATGCCGCCCTGGGTTGACTCAAAACCGTCCGGGGTCTCCCACTCCATCGCGATGACGGTGACGTTGTCACTGCCATCGCCGGCCTTGCGCAGCGCGCTTTCTACCAGATCGGGAACCGATTCGCTGACTGGCTTCTGGCTCAGCTGGTAGGCAATGTCGGCATCGCTCAGACTGCCCCACAAGCCGTCCGAACACAACATCAAACGGTCGCCCTGTTGCAACGCCACCGGACCGGTCAGGTCCAGCACCGGGCGCGCCGGCGAGCCCAGGCAGGTGAACAGGATATTGCGATTGACGCGCTCCGGAAAACTCAATCCGGCAGCCGCCGCCATTTGTTGCTCAAGAAAGGAATGATCACGGGTGCGCGCCAACAATTCCTCCTGGCGCACCAGATAAAGCCGGGAGTCGCCACAGTGAATCCAGCTCACCAGCCCACCTTGCACGACGGCCGCCACAATGGTGGTTCGAGGCGAATCCAGCATGTCTTTTTCAATCGAGTAGCGCAGAATCTGCCGATGCGCGGCCATCACTGCCGACGTCAAAAACGCGCCAACATCAGGCAATTCGGGTTGCGCCTCTTTTTGAAACATGGCAGAAATGACTTGCAGCGCCAGCTGCGCTGCCACTTCGCCCTGCGGGTGTCCGCCCATGCCGTCGGCCAGAAGAAAAATAACCGATTCGCGCGTGTAGCAATAACCCATGCGATCTTCGTTGGCGTCCCGGCCTCCTTTGCGACTGACCTGAAAAACAGAGAATTTCATTTTGCCTTGACACTCATGCCGGTCACCTTCTGCACGCTCTTTTTGGTATCCGACACCATGGTGTCCAACTGAAGGCGCACTTTTTCAGCCACCGTCAGCTTGGTGTAGCGGCGCTCGCCCTCACGCGTCAGCTCTTTTTGCAAGGCAAACACCGACTGCGGGCGAGACAGTGGATCAAGCGACATACACCATTCCACGACCTCGATCAGGTTGTCGGAATAGACGCCGCGCAGGCGCGACAAGGCAGTGGCAATGCGGTCCTTTTCCAGACGTTGTGGCGCCTCATTGGGTGGGTAACCCTGCATACAGGCATAGATGCAAGCGCCGATGGCGTAAATATCGGTCCAGGGCCCCATGGAGGCGTCGCGGCGGTACATTTCAGGGGCGGCAAAACCGGGCGTGTACATCGGACGCACAAAGTTACCTTCTTTACTCAATACTTCACGTGCCGCGCCAAAATCGATCAGCACCGATTTATTGTCATCCGTGATAAAAATATTGGCCGGCTTGATGTCCAGATGCAGCATCTTGTGCTGGTGAACGATGCGCAAGCCGCGCAGAATTTCATCGAATAGTGAGCGGATGGTCGATTCCCGGAACACCTTGGACTGCTTGAGATCGCGCGCCGTGATGATGAAATCCTGCAGGGATGCACCCTCCAGATAGTTCATCACCATGTAGACCGTTTCGTTCTCCCGGAAGAAGTTCATCACGGTCACTACCGAGGGATGCGAAATCTGCGCCAGAGCACGGCCTTCCTCAAAGAAGCTCTTCAAGCCAAGCCGGTAGAGCGACAGTTTTTCGGGCGCCACCTGAGGCAACAGTGCGCCGGGCGCGCGCGACGCCAGCGACGCTGGCAGGTACTCCTTGATTGCGTACTGTTGACCGCTCTGGTCGGCCGCCAGATAGACCACGCCAAAACCACCCGCAGCAACCTTGCGGATGACGCGGTAACCACCAATCATGGTGTCGGGAGGTAGCGCAGAGGGTTTGACCTTGGACATAATTTTCGATTGGACTCTCCTTGGGCCAGCCTGAACCGGGTTATTCTCAGGTCTGTCCCATTGATCAAAGAGTCGAGATGCCAGTTTATAGCATGACCGGTTATGCCAGTGCCCAGCACAGCGCAGCCCATCCCGTTTCCGAAGCGCAGGCCCGCGCTACCGTTCCAAGCCATCTGGGTCTGGAAATCCGGTCTGTCAACAGCCGCTTTCTCGACCTGTCATTTCGGCTCTCCGAAGAGCTCCGGCAATTTGAGCCGGCGCTGCGCGAATTGCTGGTGGGGCGCATCAAACGCGGCAAGATCGAAGTGCGCGCCGCCATTGAAAGCAGCGCACAGAACTCGGTTCCTGACCCGACCCCACGCCTGTTGCAACGACTTAACGCGGTGCAGGACAGCATCAAAGCCTGGTTGCCGGACGCCAACCCACTGAGCGTGGCCGATGTCATCCGTCTGGCGTCTGGCGACAACGCCGCGCTGCACGATTGGCGCGAAGATCTACTTGCGCTGGGTCGCCAAACCGTGACCGATTTGCTGTCGGCCCGTGCGCGCGAAGGCGAACGACTGGCCACCATGCTGCTGGAGCAGATCCGGCAATTGCGCGCCCTGACCGGGCAAGCCGGGCCGCTGGTGCCGAAACTGGTCGCGCAGCAGCGCCAGCGCTTTGTCGACCGCTGGAAAGAGGCTATGGCATTGACGGACGGCGTTGCCCTGCCGGAAGCGGCACAGGACCGCGCCCTTTCGGAAGCCACTGCGTTTGCCATTCGCATTGACGTCGCCGAGGAAATCACCCGCGCCAACTCGCACCTTGACGAGATTGAAAGACTGATCAGACAAGGTGGTGAAATCGGCAAGCGACTCGACTTCCTGATCCAGGAACTGCACCGCGAAGCCAACACCATGGGGTCCAAGTCAGCGGCCCTGGAATTGACCCATATTTCAGTCGACATGAAAGTGCTGATCGAGCAAATGCGCGAGCAGGTGCAGAACATAGAATAGCGCGATCTCCTGATTCGCCACCAACGCCCTCCTATGGATTACCCCGGAAACCTGTTTGTCGTAGCCGCCCCTAGCGGAGCCGGCAAATCGAGCCTGGTCAATGCACTGCTGGAGCTTGACGCCCGCGTGCAGCCCTCGGTTTCGCACACGACCCGAGCACCCAGAGGGCAGGAAAAACACGGGCGCGAGTACTTTTTTATATCCGAGCCTGAATTCGACGCCATGATCCAGGCCGATGCATTTGTGGAATGGGCCAGCGTGCACAACCATCGCTACGGCACCTCCAAAAAAGCAATTGAAGAGCGCATGAACCAGGGCGCAGATGTGATTCTTGAAATCGATTTTCAGGGCGCCCTGCAAATCAAGAAAATATTTGCCAACGCCATCAGCATTTTCATTCTGCCGCCCAGTTGGGAAGAACTGCGCGCCCGGCTCGAGCGCCGCGGCGAGGACTCGTCCGAAATCATTGAATTGCGACTCAAAAATGCCGCCGTCGAGGTGGCGCAGGTTAACCAATTCGATTTCGTTATAATCAACGAGTTGTTTGACCGCGCGCTTTTTGACCTGAAAGCGATCGTTCATTCCCAGCGACTCAAGTTTTTGGCGCAACGTCGCGCCAGGGCTGAAACGTTCAAAGCACTGCGCATTCCCTAGTGCCTACCCCTGGTCTTTCGGAGAATTTAATGGCCCGTATTACCGTCGAAGATTGCCTCGTGCACATCCCGAATCGCTTCCAGCTGGTGTTGGCCGCCACTTACCGGGCACGCATGTTGAGCCAGGGCCATGCGCCCAAGGTGTTGAGCAAGAACAAGCCCGCCGTCACTGCCCTGCGCGAGATCGCAGCTGGCAAGATCGGCCTGGAGATGCTGAAAAAAGTACCTTTGTAGAGGCGTTAAAGAATTTCAATAAGAGCGCCGTTTACGGTGCTTTTTTGTTGCTGCGCAAGTAGACAGCGCCCGCAAGCTATATTTGAGGGGTGGGTAGCGCAGTCAAATCATCCTCCAGCAAGCCCCCGGCCCCGGGTGAGAATCGTCACGCCCTGACGCCAGCCACACCACCGACGTCGGCCGCAGTCAATGCTGCAGCGGCCAGTTTTGCCAGCCTGACAGCCAAGCTCGACTATTTGTCGGCCAGTGATCTGGCGCAGGTGCGTGTGGCTTACCGCTTTGCCGATCAGGCGCATCTGGGCCAATTGCGCAACAGCGGCGAGCCCTACATCACGCACCCGATTGCCGTTGCCAGCCAGTGTGCCGAGTGGAAACTGGATGCCCAGGCGCTAATGGCGGCACTGCTGCACGACGCAATGGAAGACTCCAGCGTCTCCAAGGTTGAGTTGGCTGAGCGTTTTGGCTCGGCGGTGGCCGAGCTGGTGGACGGCCTGACCAAGCTCGACAAGCTGCACTTCAATACGCGCGAAGAAAGCCAGGCCGAGTCGTTTCGAAAGATGCTGCTGGCGATGGCCCGCGACGTGCGCGTCATCCTGATCAAATTGGCGGATCGAACGCACAATATGCGCACCCTGTCCGATGTGCCGCATGAGAAATGGACCCGCATCGCCACTGAGACACTGGACATCTACGCCCCCATTGCGCATCGCCTGGGCCTGAACCAGACCTTCCGTGAACTGCAGAATCTGGCGTTTCGCCATCTGCGGCCCTGGCGCTACGCCGTGTTATCCAAGGCGGTGGCAAAGGCGCGCAGTCGGCGCCGCGACCTGATTCAAAAAGTGCAACGGGAAGTCGACAATGCATTCGCCAACAGCGGCATGAACGTACGCATCGCCGGACGCGAAAAAACCCTGTACTCGATTTACCGCAAGATGGATGAGAAACACCTGAGCTTCGCCCAGGTCACCGACATCTACGGCTTTCGAATTCTGGTACCCAGCGTGATTGACTGCTACACGGCACTGGGCACTTTGCATCAGCTCTACAAGCCGGTGCCGGGCAAGTTCAAGGACCACATTGCCATTGGCAAGGTTAATGGCTACCAGTCGCTGCACACCACGCTGGTCGGCCCGTCCGGCGTCAATGTCGAGTTCCAGCTTCGCACCGAGGCGATGCACCTGGTGGCAGAGTCCGGCGTTGCCGCTCATTGGCTCTACAAGGTCAACAGCCCGCAAGGCACCGTCACCGGCGACTGGTTGGGGTCCAAGTGGCTGCAATCGCTGCTCGATATTGAGGACGAGACACGCGACGCCGCCGAGTTTTGGGACCACGTCAAGGTCGATTTGTTCCCGGACGCGGTTTATGTCTTTACGCCGAAAAGCCAGATCATGGCGCTGCCTAGAGGCGCCACCGTGATCGACTTTGCCTACGCCATTCACAGCAACGTCGGCGACCGCACGCTGTCGGCAAAAATCAATGGCGCACAAGTGCCGTTGCGCACCGAAATCAAGAATGGTGACGTCATTGAAGTCGTCACCGCACCAGGAGCAACGCCGAATCCGGCCTGGTTGGCTTTTGTGCGAACAGCGCGCGCGCGCTCCAAAATTCGGCATCACCTCAAGACGCTGGCGCAGGCCGAATCCGAGGCGCTGGGCGAGCAGATGCTGGCGCAGGCACTGCGCGCCCATGGCATCGAGAAATTACCGGACGAAAAAGACGGCAATCAGGTGATTTGGGAGAAGCTGCTGCGATTCAGCGGCAACAAAAGCAGATCCGAGCTATTGACTGACATCGGCATTGGCAAGCGAATTGCCAGCATCGTGGCCAGCCGATTGCTGACGCTGTTGACCGACCGCGGCGAGAAGCCCGACGCCTTGCTGCTCACGCGCGAGCGCTACAGCGCCAACGAGAGCGTGTCACAGGGCAGCGTGGTACTTGACGGCAGCAACAATGCCTCGGTCCGGTTTGCTCCCTGTTGCCGACCGGTGCCGGGGGATGGCATCGTCGGCTACCTGGGGCGCGGTGAAGGCTTGATCGTGCATGCGGACGATTGCATTGTTGGCAGGAAACTCAAACGCAAAGACAGTGAGCGATTCATTGGCGTGGAATGGTCTGATGAACCGGTGCGTACTTTCGAGACCGAAATATGGGTGACTGTCATCAACGGCAAGGGTGTGCTGGCACGTGTGGCGGCCGCCTTGGCCGCTGCCGAGGTTGACATCACACACATCGGCATGGATGACGAAGCGGCCCAGGATGCCGCTGACATACGTTTCATTGTTGCCGTGCGTGACAGCGCGCAGCTCGATGCGGCGCTGCACAACCTGAGACGAACGCCCGCCGTGCTCAAGGCGCAGCGGGCCAAAGTCACGCAATAGCTCAGCTTGAAGCGGGCAGCGGATAGTGAACCCGCACGACTTCTATTTCGACAACCCCAGCCGGCGTCACCAGTTGCAGCCGGTCGCCGGCGCGCGCCTTCAACAGGGTTCTGGCGATCGGCGACACCCAGCTCACCTGCGCTTGCGAACTGTCGACCTCGTCAATGCCCAAAATAGTGACCGTGCGCTCAACGTCATCCTGGTCGCGGTAAGTCACGGTCGCACCAAAGAAAATCTGCGCATTGCCATGGTGAACCGACGGATCAATGATCTGCGCGATTTCCAGACGCTGGGTCAGAAACCGCAGGCGCCGGTCAATCTCGCGCAAGCGCTTTTTGCCGTAAATGTAGTCGCCGTTTTCTGACCGGTCACCATTGCTGGCGGCCCAGTGAACAATCTCCACCACCTTGGGACGTTCGTTGTCAATCAAGTCCAGCAACTCGGCGCGAATGCGCGCATAGCCAGCCGGCGTGATGTAGTTTTTGGCGCCAGCAGGCAGCGCCGGCAAGGGCGGCGCACCATCATCGTCGGCGTCGGCGTCAGATTCTTTGGTAAAGGCCTTGTTCATCGTCAATGCGAACCGGGCAACGTGGGTGCAACTTTTTCTATCGGCTGGCAGGACTCGCCAGCCGACCGGCAAGGAACGCCCAGAGCCCCATTCGAAAGCGTAGCAACTGCGCCATTGCCTTGTCTCAGGCGTAGCCAACTTTGCGCAAATTGGCGGGCGAGAAAGTCAGCTTGCTTGGCTTGTTCAGAAGCTCTATGAGCACCATGGCGCGGTGTTCACCGCTGGTCATTTGATAGATACCTTGCAAGCCGGCAAAGGGACCATCCTTGACTTCCACCAGATCACCGGTGTTGAACAGACGCGCTGGTTTTTCATGCTGGTCGTCATTTTGCCGGCGCAGCATCTCAATCAGTTCGGTGCTGACTTTGGCCGGCTCAGCGCCAAAACTCACCAGATTACTCACCCCCAGCGTGGAGCGAATCGGGGCCCAACTTTGAGTTGATTGACCGGTGCCCAAACGAATGAACAGATAACGCGAGAAGAGCGGCTCTTGCACCACGGCCACATGACCCCGGCGCAGCTTCTCGATTGGCATCAGTGGCAAGTAACAGCCAAAGCCTTGCTGCACCAGGTTGGCCAGTGCACGCCGCTCTTGCCTGGGCTTGGTGTGGATGACGTACCAATGCATGAGGTGTGCAGCCCGTGGTGAGTCAATTTTATTTAGGTGCGACCTGGCGTTTGGGCGTGCAGGCTGACGCTGAGTGGCAAGGCCATTGCGGCCAACACCACTCGGACACAAAGTGACTTCAAAATTGATTTCAACATGAGCAGATTCAAGTGTTGGCCTGAGCGCTAACGGCATCTTGAGTGACCGTACTGGCACCACCAAAGCGCCGATCTCGCTGGCCATACCAGGCGATGGCCTCATTGAGCAACTTGTCCGAAAAATTGGGCCACAAAATGTCGGTGAAAAACATCTCGGTGTAGGCCATCTGCCACAGCAAGAAGTTGCTGATGCGCGACTCGCCGCCGGTGCGGATGAGCAGATCGGGATCAGGCGCGTAGGCCATGCCTAGGTGGGCGGTGAGGCTGGCGTCGTCCATTTCATTGACCGACTCGCCGGGGTGGGCCGCTTGCCAGGCCTTGACGGCCTGCAGAATGTCCCAGCGGCCACCGTAATTGGCCGCGATGGTGAGCGTAATCGTGTCGTTGTGGGCGGTGTTGTCTTGCGCGTCGCGGATCAGGGCCTGGATGCGGGCATCAAAAGCCGAAACATCACCCACCACCTTGAAGCGCACGCCCTTGGCGTTCATGTCCTTGACTTCTTTTTGCAGGTAATAGGCCAGCAGCCCCATGAGGCTGGAGACTTCTTCGGCCGGACGCTGCCAGTTTTCGGTACTGAAGGCAAACAGGGTGAGGTAACGCACACCACGGTCAGCGCAGGCCTGCACCAAAGAGCGCACCCTGCGCGCTCCATTGGCGTGTCCCATGGCTGCCGGCATGCCGAAGCTGTTGGCCCATCTCCGATTGCCATCCATGATGATGGCAATGTGCTCAGGCACTGCTTCCTTCAAGATTGAACGGGTGACTGTCATGGTTGTTGATCTCCTCGCTAGCAACGTAGGGCGTTTACTGTTCATCGACAAGCGCGCCCCCAACAGAGCACCACAGCAGAAACGTCAGTGTACTAACTTGTATTTTGGGGAAGTGTAACCGCTTCGATCTATTGAATTGAATTTCAATACGGCTGTTGGTTCGTTGGGAAAAGCCCTTCTATAGGTACAGCGTTGACTGTAAAATCACACCATTTCTTGCTTTATATCAAGCCCGAGCTCGAAACCGGTCATAACGGCAGTTGAAATCGGTAACAATTTGCCAATAATAAAAAACCAGTCGCGCTCTGTTGGGGGGTGCGTTTCCTTAATGAAAAATCCGTTTCGAAAGAGAAGGATTTATTACGAGAAAACCAAGAACCATGTCTGTCATTCAATTCACCCCGCTTTTCACCATGGTTTGGGCCGCACCTGAAACCAGACAAATTGGGCCGCCACCATGACCAATCTCTTGGGCCTGATTCCGTTGGCGGCATTGGCGGCTTGTGCAGTGTCGTTTGGCGTTGCCGTTCTGCTGATTTCTACAGTGCACCTTCATGGCGAGTGGAGCCACGATAGCGACTTTGGTGTGCAAAAGGTTCACACCCGGCCTACGGCCCGCATTGGCGGCATTGCCATTGTTGTAGGGGTGGTGACCGGCTTCCTACTTGCCCATCCCGACCGTCAGAAACTGTTGTGGCCGTTGTTGCTGGCTGGTTCCCCGGCATTTGCCTTCGGACTGCTCGAAGACCTGACCAAACGGGTAGCTGTGCGCACCCGGTTGCTGGCGACCTTGATCTGTGGCGTGTTGGGCTGGGCACTCACGGGCTACTCAATCACTGACGTCAACGTGCCGGGAATCGACTGGCTGCTCAGCTTTACCATTGTGTCGGTGGCCTTTACCGCCTTTGCTGCTGGCGGCATGGCCAATGCCCTCAATATTGTTGACGGCATCAACGGTCTGGCCAGCGGCGCCGTGCTCATCATGCTTGGCGGCTTTGCGCTGCTGGCCAATGAACTCGGCGACGTCGACCTGCTTCGCACCAGCCTCATCATGGGCGGTGCCATATTGGGTTTTGTTTTGCTCAACTGGCCGCTAGGCAAGATTTTTTTGGGTGATGGTGGCGCTTATTTTCTCGGCTTTGGCGTAAGTTGGCTGGCCGTGCTGTTGCTGGCTCGCCACTCTGAAATATCTGCTTGGTCGCCATTGGTGCTTTGCTGTTGCCCGGCTCTGGAGGTAGTGTTCAGCATGGTGCGGCGCTGGCGCCGACGTAGCAGCATGGGTGCCCCAGACTGCCTGCACCTGCACAGTTTGATCAGGCGCCGCCTGACCAGGCGCCTGCTGCCCAATGCCAGTCCACTGGCGCACAACTCAGCGACCGGGTTCATCATGTGTGTGGCTGGTTTATTGCCCGCCTACATCGCAGTGCGTTGGGCCACCGATACGCTGGCCCTGATGCTGGGCTTTGTGTTCTGTACGCTGCTTTATTCGTCAGTTTATGCCCGGCTTACCCAGTTCCGCTGGTGCATTCGGCCGTTCACGTTACGCCAGCCAAGTGCAGTAAGCGCTTAAGCGTTCAAGCAAACCACGGATCATCGGCAGCAGTGTTTTGGCTTCTGCCGTATTACCGGCATGCACTTTGTGGGCGATGGGCAGCTTGCTGTCCATTAGTTCGGCTTGCTTGAGCGCAACCAATTCAAAAACTCCCACCCATGAAAACCTGCGATCTCTACGCCATCGGCAAAGCCCACTCGCGCCGTACCGGTGGCGGCTCGGCCGGCAACACGGTGGTGGCCGTGGCCCAACTTGACGGCAAGGCGTTTTACTCTTGCCGCGTACCGTCCCCATTAGAATGAAACCATCTATGCTGAAATCTATTTCTTGTTTGCGCACCACAATTGGCGGGCTTGGTCTGTTGTTGAGTTTGGGGGTGATCGCGCAAACAGCGCTGCCGGCCATTAACCTCACCCTAGGCGCACCTAGAAGCACTGGCGTTACGGCCGCCGGCGTGCCGGGTGCCAATGCCCCGGCACCGGCTGTCGCCCCTGCGCCACAAGCAGTCCCCGGCGCAGCGCTTGTGCCGGCGCCCAAGTCAGACGCCAAACCCGCCGCCAAGGGCCCCGACGCCCCAACCGACACCAAACCCGGCGCCAAACCTGACCTCAAAGCCGACGCTAAAACCTCTGACAAAACAGACGCAAAGTCAGACGCCAAAGAACCCCCCGCCGCAGAAGCCATCAAAGACCCCGCTGCTGACGAAATTGAATTCCAGCGCTTTGTTTACAGCGCCACCGGCCAGGGCCTGAGACTCTTCGGTTACGAGCTGTTCAACAGGCCCGCGGCCTTCACCCCGGTACAAGCCGCCCCGGTACCCGCTGGCTACATTCTGGGCCCGGGTGACGAACTGGTGGTGCAGGTCAACGGCCTGGTTGAAGTCAATGAACGCCTGGTGATTGACCGCGACGGCCGCGTTCTGATGCCCAAAATCGGCCCACTCAACCTGGCTGGCGTAGCGCTCAACAATGCCGAAAAAGTGTTTGCCAGCCACATTGGCAAGGTCTATCGCAACTTTACCGTCAGCGTCACCATGGGGCGCCTGCGCTCCATCGAGGTCTTTGTGGTGGGCCAGGCCCGCAGGCCCGGCAAGCACCTGGTCAGCAGCCTCTCCAGCCTGATCAACGCCCTGTTCGAGACCGGCGGCCCCAGCAGCAACGGCAGCTTGCGCGCCATCGAACTGCGCCGCGGCGGCAAAACGGTGGCCAGCGTCGACATGTATGCCTTTTTGGCCCAGGGCGACAACAGCGCCGACGTGCAATTGCTGGCCGGTGACATTATTTACATCCCGCCCGCCGGTGCCCGCGCCGCCCTGCTGGGCACCATCAACGCGCCGGCCATTTACGAACTGCGCAACAACGAAACCATCAGCCAAATCCTCAACATGTCGGGCGGCCTGCCCACGCTGGCCGCACCGCAAAAAGCCCAGCTTGAGCGCGTTGACGCCAAGCGCGACATTGCCCGCTACGTAGAAGACTTTGCGCTCGACGCCAAAGGCTTAGGGCTGGTGCTCAAGGCCGGCGACATTTTGACGGTGTTCCAGATCAGCCCGCAAATTGCCAACGTGGTCACCTTGCAGGGTAATGTGGCTTCGCCCCTGCGCTACGCCTACCGCAGCGGCATGCGCGTGTCCGACCTGCTGGACGACAAACGCCTGCTCATCCCCGGCAGCTACTGGCTGCAAATCAACCAGGGCAGTAACACTGGCAACTACTCGCGCCCCGAGGTCAACCTTGACTACGCCACCATCCAGCGGCTGGACCCGGTAGCGCTGCGCACCAAAACCATCGCCTTTAACCTGGTTAAAGCCATTGCGCTAGACAGCGCAGAAAACCTGGAGCTGCTCAGCGGCGACATCGTTACCGTCTACCGCCCTGGCGAGGCCGGCCCCGAGACCGAAAACAGCATCACCATCAGCGGCGAGGTGGTGGGCGGCACCAAGCGCTTTGTCTGGCGTGAGGGCTTCACCATCAAAGACATCATCCCCTCTACCCAGTGGCTGGTTGACTACTACAGCTACTGGCAGCGCGGTGTGGCGCGCAGCCTGAGCAATGACATCAATTGGGACTACGCGCAGGTCATTCGCCGGGTGCCAGCCAACCTGAGTTCCAAAGCCATCACCTTCAACCTGGGGCAGGCCGTGCTTAACGGCAACCCAGCCGACAACATCAAACTGGAACCGGGCGACCAGATCACCCTGTTCACCACCGCGCAACTGGCTGTGCCTGTAGAAAAACGCAACCAACTCGTCACAATCAGCGGCGAAGTCATGGTGCCAGGCCAATACCAGCTGGCCCCGGGTGAGACATTGCCAGAGCTTATCCGCCGCGCCGGTGGCCTAAGCCACAACGCCTTTGTTTACGGCATGGTGTTTAGCCGCGAGTCCACCCGTGCGCAGCAGCAAGAAAACCTGAACAAGTCCATCCGCCGACTTGAAGCAGAAATCAACTCGCAAG
>JBAXBQ010000062.1:0-19948 GCA_037141865.1 Comamonadaceae bacterium
GCGTTTTCCTGATTCACCCTTTGAGCTGTACCAGCCTTACCTGCCAGCGGGCGACCAGCCCGAAGCTATCAACCAGTTGGTCGACGGCATCCATGACGGTGAAGTGTTTCAGACCCTGCTGGGCGTCACCGGCTCCGGCAAGACTTTTACCATGGCCAATGTGATTGCCCGGTTGGGCCGGCCGGCCATTGTGTTTGCGCCCAACAAAACGCTGGCAGCGCAGCTTTACAGCGAGTTCCGCGAATTTTTTCCAAAGAACGCGGTGGAGTATTTCGTCAGCTATTACGACTACTACCAACCCGAGGCCTATGTGCCGCAGCGCGACCTGTTTATCGAGAAAGACTCGGCTATCAACGAGCACATCGAGCAGATGCGCCTCAGCTGTACCAAGAGCGTGCTGGAACGCCGCGATGTGGTGATTGTGGCCTCGGTGTCGGCCATTTACGGCATTGGCCAGCCCGAGGCTTATCACAAGATGGTGATGACGCTGCGTGCTGGCGACAAGCTGGGTCAGCGCGACCTGATCGCGCAACTGGTACGCATGCAGTACCAGCGCAACGACATGGACTTTGCCCGTGGCAAGTTCCGGGTGCGCGGAGACACCATTGATGTGTTTCCGGCCGAGCACAGCGAGATGGCGATCCGCATCGAGTTGTTTGACGACGAGATTGAATCGCTGCAGCTCTTTGATCCGCTGACCGGGCGCATCCGGCAAAAAATTCCGCGCTTTACTGTCTATCCCAGCAGCCATTACGTGACGCCACGCGAGCAGGTACTGGCCGCGGTGGAAACCATCAAAGTTGAATTGTCCGACCGGGTGAAAGACTTTGTCAGCCAGGGCAAACTGGTGGAAGCACAACGCATCGAGCAACGCACCCGCTTTGATCTGGAGATGCTCAGCGAAGTGGGGCATTGCAAGGGCATCGAGAACTACACGCGTCACCTCAGCGGCGCTGCGCCGGGTGAGCCGCCGGCCACGCTGACCGATTATTTGCCGAAAGACGCGATCATGTTTCTGGACGAAAGTCACGTGCTGATCGGCCAGTTTGGCGGCATGTACAACGGCGACCGCTCGCGCAAAAGCACGCTGGTGGAATACGGCTTTCGACTGCCCAGCGCGCTGGACAACCGGCCGCTTAAATTTGAGGAATTCGAGAGCCGCATGCGCCAGGCCATCTTTGTCTCGGCAACTCCCGGTCAGTGGGAAAAAGACCATGCCGGCCAAGTGGTGGAGCAACTGGTGCGACCCACCGGCCTGGTGGACCCGGAAGTGGAAGTGCGCCCGGCCAGCAGCCAGGTCGACGATGTGTTGCAGGAAATTCGAATCCGGGTTGACAAGCATGAACGGGTGTTGATCACCACGCTGACCAAGCGCATGGCCGAGCAGTTGACCGACTACTTGAGCGACAACGGCGTCAAGGTGCGCTATCTGCACAGCGACGTTGACACGGTGGAGCGGGTGGAAATTTTGCGCGATCTGCGACTCGGCACGTTTGACGTGCTGGTCGGTATCAACCTGCTGCGTGAAGGCTTGGACATCCCCGAGGTTTCTTTGGTGGCCATTCTGGACGCCGACAAGGAAGGTTTTTTGCGCTCCGAGCGTTCGCTGATTCAAACCATTGGCCGCGCTGCGCGCAATCTGGAGGGCCGGGCCATTTTGTACGCCGACAAGATGACGGACTCGATGACCCGGGCGATTGGCGAGACCGAGCGCCGGCGTGTCAAGCAGGTGGCGCACAACCTGGCGCACGGCATCACGCCGCGCTCCATCGTCAAGCAGGTGAAGGATCTGATTGATGGGGTTTACAGCGAAAAAGCCGGCAAGGAGGCCGAGAAGCTGGAACGCGATGCCGAGCAGCGCGCGCAGGTCGAGGAAATGAGCGAAAAAGATGTTTCCAGAGAAATAAAGCGCCTGGAAAAACTCATGCTGGAGCATGCACGCAACCTGGAGTTTGAAAAGGCGGCCCGTGTGCGCGATCAGCTGGGTATTTTGAAGGAACAGGTGTTTGGCGCAGCGGGGCGCGACAATGTGGTTTTTATCTCGCCAACAGGCAAAGATTTGTAAAAGTGACTGATCAGTCTATTTATCCGACCAAATTACTCGGTTTATTGCTATACTTGAGCTCGTTAGTCAACCAAATTCGACATTCGACCGAAGGAGCATGCAATGCGACTCACAACTAAAGGCCGCTTTGCGGTCACCGCGATGATAGATCTGGGTCTGCGCCAAAGCAGTGGCCCGGTAACCTTGGCCGCCATCAGCCAGCGCCAGCTTATTTCCCTGTCCTACCTGGAGCAATTGTTTGGCAAATTGCGTCGCCACGAGTTGGTGGAATCGACCCGTGGCCCCGGCGGCGGCTACACTTTAGCGCGCAATCCGGCGCAGATCACCGTCGCCGACATTATTTCTTCGGTCGACGAACCGATGGACGCTACCCAGTGCAGCGGCCGGGAAAACTGCCTGGGCGAGGGCGCTCCCTGTATGACACATGAGCTTTGGACCGCACTCAATATGCGAATGGTGGAGTTTCTGGAGTCGGTGAGCCTGCAAAAGCTGGTCGACGAGCAATTGGCCAAAGGCCTGCAGATTGAAGAAAAGCCGATGCTCAAGCGCGCCATTTCCAGCATGCCGACGGTCAAGCCGATTCGCATGAACGTGCCAAATTCGGTGTTTGCGCTGGGCAACGCTTTTTCAAAAATGTAGAGTCAGCGGTCAATCAATTTTCGAACCAACAGGATTCCTGAACCCGTAATGGATACAACCCCGCATTTCCCGATTTACATGGACTACAGTGCCACCAATCCTTGCGATGAGCGGGTGGTGCAGGCCATGATTCCGTGGTTGCGCCAACACTTTGGCAATCCGGCTTCACGCAGCCACGCGTGGGGTTGGGAGGCCGAGGCGGCGGTTGAAAAAGCCCGTGAACAAGTGGCGGCTCTGGTTGGTGCCGATCCGCGCGAAATTGTCTGGACCTCCGGTGCCACCGAGTCCAACAACCTGGCGCTCAAAGGCGCAGCCGGCTTTTACAAAACACGGGGCAAGCACATCATCACGGTCAAGACCGAGCACAAGGCAGTGCTTGATACCTGTCGCGAACTGGAACGCCAGGGATTTGAGGTGACTTACCTCGATGTGCAGGAGGATGGGCTGCTTGATCTCGAGGTGTTCAAGGCCGCCATTCGGACCGACACGATTCTGGTCAGTGTCATGTTCGTCAACAATGAAATTGGCGTGATTCAGGACATTGCGGCAATCGGCAACATCTGCCGCGCGAAAAATATTGTTTTTCATGTCGACGCCGCGCAGGCCACCGGCCGGGTAGACATTGATTTGAGCCAGTTGCCGGTCGATTTAATGAGTCTGACCGGCCACAAAACTTATGGACCCAAGGGCATCGGTGCCTTGTTTGTCCGGCGCAAGCCGCGGGTGCGCATTGAGGCGCAAATGCACGGTGGTGGCCACGAGCGCGGCATGCGCTCCGGTACGCTGCCCACGCATCAGATTGTCGGCATGGGCGAGGCCTACCTTATTGCCAAAGAAGAGATGGCGGTCGAGAACGTGCGAATTCGCGCGCTGCATGACCGCATGCTGGCCGGTCTGAAAGACATTGAGCAGGTGTTCATCAATGGTCATCTGGACAAACGCGTGCCGCACAACCTGAACATGAGCTTCAATTATGTCGAAGGCGAGTCCCTGATCATGGGCATCAAGGGGCTGGCAGTGTCCAGCGGCTCGGCCTGCACCTCGGCTTCACTTGAGCCCAGCTACGTGCTGCGCGCCCTGGGTCGCAGTGATGAGCTGGCGCACAGCAGTCTGCGCATGACGATCGGCCGCTACACCACTGAAGCAGAAATTGACTACGCCGTTGCCACCATCAAACTTAACGTCGCCAAACTGCGGGACTTAAGTCCGCTTTGGGATATGTACCAGGAAGGCATCGACATCAGCACCATCCAGTGGGCGGCTCACTGAACACAAAGAGGTAATCAAAATGGCATATTCTGAAAAGGTCGTTGATCACTACGAAAACCCCCGTAACGTTGGCTCGTTTGACAAGGGTGACGAGTCGGTCGGTACCGGTATGGTCGGCGCCCCGGCCTGTGGCGACGTCATGAAGCTGCAGATCAAGGTCAATGCGCAAACCGGCGTCATTGAAGACGCGCGCTTCAAAACCTATGGTTGTGGTTCGGCCATTGCGTCGTCGTCCCTGGTGACCGAATGGGTCAAGGGCAAGACGCTGGATCAGGCGGCCGCGTTGAAGAACAGCGAGATCGCCGAAGAATTGGCGCTGCCGCCGGTCAAGATTCACTGCTCCATTTTGGCGGAAGACGCCATCAAGGCGGCGGTGAACGACTACAAGCAAAAGCACGCCGCACTGCAGACCCATTGACATGGCCGTTACGCTGACTGAAGCCGCTGCCCGACACGTCACCCGTTATCTCAGCAAACGTGGCAAGGGTGTCGGTGTCCGACTGGGCGTCAAGACCACCGGCTGTTCGGGGTTGGCTTACAAGCTTGAATACGTTGACGAGATCGAGCCTGAAGACATGGTCTTTGAAGGCCACGGCGTCAAGGTCTTGATCGAGCCGAAAAGCTTTGCCTATCTGGACGGCACGGAACTGGATTTTGTCCGCGAAGGTCTGAACGAAGGCTTCAAGTTCAACAATCCCAAAGAGCGAGATCGCTGCGGTTGCGGTGAGTCGTTTCGGGTGTGAATTTAAAGTCTGACGATTTCGAGTTATTTGGTCTTGCCACCCGGTTTGCGCAGGACCGCGCCGCCATTGACGCACGCTGGAAAGATTTGCAACGGGAAGCGCATCCCGACAAATTTGCCGCGCAGGGTGCCAGCGCGCAGCGCGTTGCCATGCAGTGGTCGGTGCGCATCAATGAGGCTCATCAGCGGCTCAAGGACCCGCTCAGGCGGGCCGCTTATTTGTGCGAGTTGAACGGTGCCGCCGTCAATGCCGAGAACAACACGGCGATGCCCAAAGAATTCCTGTTGCAGCAAATGGCATGGCGCGAAGCGCTGGACGAGGCTGGCAGTGCGGCCGATCTGGACGACCTCAATTCGCAAGTAAGTGCGGCGCAGCGCGAGGCGTTGCAAAAATGTGCCCAACTGCTGGACCAGCAAAAAAACTACCAGGAAGCAGTGCAACAGGTCAGGGCGCTGATGTTTATCGAACGCTTTGCCAGTGATGTTGAAACCCGCCTTGACCGGATGGACTCGCCGGACAGGGGACAATAGAGCCTTGATCTCAAAAAAATAATCATGGCGCTGCTACAAATTTCCGAACCCGGTCAGTCTCCCAGCCCGCACCAGCGGCGCGTGGCGGTTGGCATCGATCTTGGCACCACGCATTCGCTGGTGGCTTCGGTGCGCAACGGCGTGGCCGAATGTCTGCCGGACGACCAGGGTCGCGTCATCGTGCCGTCGGTGGTCCGCTACCTCGAAGGCGGTGGGCGCCAGATCGGTTATGAGGCCAGAGCAGCAATGGCGCTGGACCCGCTGAACACAGTCGCCTCTGTCAAGCGTTTCATGGGGCGCGGCGTGGCTGATGTGGCCGGGCACGGCAAGCTGCCCTATCAACTGCTAGCACACCCCGGCATGCTTGGAATTCAGACCGTGCAGGGTGAAAAATCGCCAGTCGAGGTGAGCGCCGACATTCTGGCAACGTTGCGTCACCGGGCGGAGGACACTTTTGGCGACGATCTGTTTGGCGCCGTCATCACGGTGCCGGCTTATTTTGATGACGCCCAGCGGCAGGCCACCAAAGACGCGGCTCAACTGGCCGGCCTGAATGTGCTGCGTCTCATCAACGAGCCGACCGCTGCCGCCATCGCGTACGGACTGGACAACGCCAGCGAAGGCGTTTATGCCATTTACGATTTGGGCGGCGGCACTTTTGACATCTCCATTTTGCGACTCACCCAAGGTGTCTTTGAAGTCCTTGCCACCGGCGGCGACTCGGCGCTGGGCGGCGACGATTACGACCGCGCGCTGGCCGATTGGGTGATGGCCCAGGTCGGCGTTCAGGCCCGAACACCGCAAGACAAGGCGATCGTCATCATTGCGGCACGCGCCTGCAAAGAGGAGCTCTCAGCAACGCATTGCGCGGCTTGCCACGCCTGCATTGGCGGCGAGAACGTCAAGTTTGAAGTTGTTAACGAACAGTTTGAAAAGCTGACCGCCGAGCTCACCAAGCGCACCATGCAGGCCGTGCACAAGACGCTGCGCGACGCCAAGCTCGACAAGGACGACGTCAAAGGTGTGGTGATGGTCGGCGGCTCCACCCGGATGCCGCAAATTCGCCAGGCGGTCGCCAACTACTTCGGTCGGGCGCCGCTGACCAATCTGAATCCAGATGAAGTCGTGGCGTTGGGTGCTGCCATTCAGGCCAATCAATTGGCAGGCAATAACGCGGGTGGCGATCTGCTGCTGCTGGACGTGATTCCCCTGTCGCTTGGCATTGAGACCATGGGTGGTCTGGTGGAGCGCATCGTGCCACGCAACGAAACCATTCCCACAGCCAAGGCGCAGGACTTCACCACCTACAAAGATGGTCAAACGGCGCTGGCGCTGCACGTGGTGCAAGGCGACCGCGATCTGGTGGCCGATTGCCGCAGTCTGGCGCGCTTCGAGTTGCGCGGTATTCCGCCAATGGTGGCGGGTGCGGCACGCATTCGCGTTACCTTCACGGTCGACGCCGACGGCTTGTTGAGTGTCAATGCCCGCGAGCAGATCAGTGGCGTCGAGGCGCGCATTGACGTCAAGCCCTCGTACGGGCTGAGTGACGGTCAAATTGCCAAAATGCTGGCTGAGAGTTTTACCACTGCCGACGCCGACATGAAAACCCGCACACTGGTCGAGGCCCGTGTCGACGCCGACCGCATGCTGCTGGCGATCCAAAGCGCAATGCTGGCGGACGGCGATTTGCTGTCTACGTCCGAGCGCTCCGACATTGAGCAGTTGATGGCCCAAGTGCGCGCCGCGCAGTCGCTGGAACAGGCCGCTTCGATCGAGGCTGCAACGCAGGCGCTGGCCAAAGGCACCGAGGCATTTGCGGCCCAGCGGATGAACCGGGGTATTCAGAAAGCGCTGGCCGGACGCAACATCGAAACGGTCTGAAAAACGCATGCCCATCATCAAAATATTGCCGCACCCGGAGTACTGTCCACAAGGTGCCGAAATTTCGGCGCCGACCGGCACCTCGATCTGCGAAGCCATGCTGGAGAACCACATCAGCATCGAACACGCGTGCGACATGAGTTGCGCCTGCACCACCTGCCACGTCATCGTGCGTGAAGGGTTTGCCTCTCTCAATGAGCTCGATGAAAACGAAGAAGACCTGTTGGACCGCGCCTGGGGCCTCGAGCCGCAATCGCGTTTGAGTTGCCAGGCGATTCTTGCGCACAATGACGTGGTGGTCGAGATACCCAAATACTCGATCAATCACGCCAAAGAGCTGCACTGACATGCGCCAGATCTTTCTGGATACCGAAACCACCGGCCTGTTTGCCGAAAGCGGCGACCGCGTGATTGAAATCGGCTGTGTCGAGTTGATCAATCGCAAGCTGACCGGCAACAACAAACACTTCTATCTGAACCCCGGGCGCGACAGCCACGAAGAGGCGCTCAAGGTGCACGGCATCAGCAATGAATTTCTGAAGGACCAACCGAAGTTCGAAGCGGTGGCAGACGATCTGCTGGAGTACCTGCAAGGCGCTGAGGTCATCATCCATAACGCAGCCTTTGACGTCGGTTTCTTGAACCAGGAGCTGGCATTGCTGGGACGGCCATTGTTCAAGGAATTTGTGGCCGCTGTGACCGACAGCCTGGCGATGGCGAAGGAACTGTTTCCGGGCAAACGCAATTCACTCGATGCCCTGTGCACTCGTTTGGGTGTTGACAATTCAGGGCGCACCCTGCATGGCGCTTTGCTGGACGCTGAGCTGCTGGCCGACGTCTACATCAACCTGACGCGCGGCCAGGATGCCCTGCTGATCGATGTCGGGTCAGACCAAAACACAGGCCACCACGTTGTGTCGATTGACCTGCGTGCTATGAAGCTGCCAGTGCTGGCTGCCGACGAACAGGAACTCGCGGCCCATGAAGACGTTCTCAAGCAGCTTGACAAAGCCAGCGGGGACAAGACGGTTTGGCGCCTCACCGCCTGAAACTAAGGCATAATCCATCGCTTTCCTGAAACGAATTCAGGGCGGTTAGCTCAGGGGTAGAGCACTGCATTCACACTGCAGGGGTCGCAAGTTCGAAACTTGCACTGCCCACCAATGTTTGGTAAAGAAATCAAGGACTTACGAGGGATCGTAAGTCCTTTTTTTCGATCGAGTGGGCAGGTGCGCGACCCCCGTCGTCGCCATGGCGACGCACGCAAGGTTTTCCCTAGTGCCACGATCAGATGCATACGGGCATGATGACAGTTGCCATCAAACAATCAAAACACGAAATTGCAAGGAACTTCCATGCGCAGCACACGGCACTTGATCGCTATCGTCATCTCAACTCTTTGGCTTGTGCAGGGGGCGCTGGCTCAGACCTTGCCCGCACCCGACACGGTGGCGCTCGACAAGCTCGGTCTGATGAGCACTTTTCCGCCGCTTGACGCACAGCGCGTCGATTTGAGCAACTCCTACAAGTATCCAAATTTGCGCTGGGCCCAGCAGCACCTGCGAGAACTGCAACCAACGCGCAACATTCGCCGCGGTAATGCGCCGGTTTCGGTGCTGCCGGTGGCCAACAAGCCGATCGGCAGCTTTGTCTTTGAAGACGACAAAGGCAACAAAACCAGCGTCGACGACTGGTTCAAATCCAGTTATTCTGACGCCATCGTGGTGCTCCACAAAGGGCGTATTGTGTATGAGCGTTACGACAACCAGATGAAGCCGTGGACACCGCATCTGCTGTTCTCGGTGACCAAGTCTTTTACCGGACTGATGGCGGCACAACTGGCCGCTGATGGCAAACTTGATCCGAATGCGCTGGTTACAAAATACGTGCCGGAACTGGCCGACAGCGCCTGGGGTGACATGAAGGTGCGAGAGGTCATGGACATGACCGGGGCCGTGCGTTTTCGCGAGGTCTACACCGATCCCACGACGGAGATTTATGGCTATAACTGGGCCAGCGGTTTAATGCCTCGACCGCCCGGCTATCAGGGCAAGACCAATGTGTATGATTTTTTAAAGACCTTGCAAAAAGAGGGTGAGCATGGTGCCGGATTTGTTTACCGCACTGTGCACTCCGAGGTGTTGGGGTGGATTGTTTCGCGCGTCACCAACAAGCATTGGGCTGATTTGATGAGCGAAAACATCTGGCAAAAGCTCGGTATGGAAGAAGACGCACATGTCATGGTCGATTCGGTCGGCACACCACTGCAAGGAGCCGGCCTTAACGCCACAGCGCGTGACCTGGCACGTTTTGGTGAGATGCTGCGTCGTGGCGGCGAATTCAATGGTCAGCGTATTTTCGATAGGACAGTGCTGGATGACACCTTTGTCAAGGGCGGCGACCGCGAAAAGTTCAAGGCCGGCGGCATGCCTTTCAGGGCTGGTTTCAGCTACCGAAATCAGTGGTGGATTGTGCACAACGCCGATGGTGCTTACGAGGCTGCTGGTGTCTACGGTCAGATGATCCACGTCAACCCGGCGGCAGAGATGGTGGTGATCAAACTGGCCTCGCACCCATTGGCTGGCGCGGCGCCTACCTATGCCATGACGCTCAAGGCCTGGGCCGCGCTGGCGCAGGCGGTTCGTCAGTAGCTTGCGCGGCCGGCTTGCGGCGCCATGCTGTCAACGCTGGTGCAATTGACGGATGAACCGGGCTACCGCTGGCGCCACCAGCACGGGCTGTTTGATCCACGAATAGTGATCGACCGCCAGTCCAGCGGTGTCCGAATTATTCCAGTGCCAATGAACTGCCGAGTCTGCCGGTAGTTTTTTCAACAGGGTTTGCGCAGCCAGTGCCGGTGACCAGGCATCCGCCGCAAAGGTCAGCGCCAGTATCGGGATTCTGAGCGAAGACAAAGCTTTCTCATAGTCAATGTCCGATCCAGACGGTCGGTACTCGCCAGTCACCGCTACATGACTCCAGTCGCGCATCAAACCGGCAGCTTCCCGACCGCCAAAACCTATTCGGGAGCCCGGAAAATAGCCTAGCAAGGGACTTACCGCACGAGACAAATAGACCAATGAGCGCACGCCCATGCGTAACTTGCCTGTGTAGCAGGTCAGATGCACGCTGCCGCTGGCGATGAGTGCCACGCCGGCTATTGCATCCGGTCTGGCGGCCGCGCTGAGCAGCGCCAACTGTCCGCCCAGGCTATGGCCACCGAGCCAGATTGGCGCTGTCGGCAAGCGCTGGCGAACGGCCTCAATCAAGGACACCAGATCGAACTCAATCAGGTGACGGTAGCCAAAATCACCCCTTCGCCCGGCGCGTATGGAACTGCTGCCAATACCGCGCCAGTCGGGCGTGCAAAGTTGAACACTGTGCATCGCCATTTCGCGGCCAAAGCGTCCATAGACGCGGGACGGTGTTCCAAGTGCCGACAAAAATATCAGTATCGGTGAAGCCGGATCATCAGCAAGATGCAGAGTTGCATCGAACCGATGTTGATCGAGAGTAGTGATTGTGAGCGTTTGCGCTTCAGGCATGGTGTGTGGGGTGTCGGTTGCCGCCGTGGATAGCCAAACCGACCGGGCTATTGTCGCATCGGGAAAAGAGCCGACAGCCAATCCTTCGCGCGCATCGACAGCTGTGCCAGCGGGCATAATTCGCGTTAATGACTTGCCCCGTGTTTTTTCAATAAGATCGCCGATGCATCCAGTCGAATGCGTTGTCATCGGTGCCGGTGTCGTCGGCCTGGCGGTGGCACGCGCACTGGCGCTGGCCGGGCGCGAGGTCATGGTGCTGGAGGCGGCGTCGGCCATCGGCACCGGTACCAGCTCGCGCAACAGCGAAGTGATTCACGCCGGTATCTACTACGCGCCGGGTTCACTCAAAGCACGCTTGTGTGTGCAGGGCAAGCACCTGCTTTACGACTATTGCGCTGAGCGCGGCATCGGGCATCGGCGTTGCGGCAAACTGATAGTTGCCACCAGCCTGGAGCAAACGCACGCGTTGCAGCAGATTGCGCAGCAGGCGGCGCTAAATGGCGTCAACGACTTGCACCTGCTAAGCGCTGCGCAAGCGCAGGCACTGGAGCCGGAATTGACTTGCCAGGCGGCGCTTTACTCGCCCAGCACCGGCATCGTGGACAGTCATGCGCTGATGCTGGCGCTGCAGGGCGACATCGAGAATGCCGCAGGTTTGGTGGTTCTTAATTCTGCTCTGGATGACGCGGATTGCACACCGTCGGCTATTGTTTTGACGGCGGCAGATGGCACTTGCCTGAAGGCAAAAACAGTGGTCAATGCCGCTGGCTTGCAGGCGCCGACACTGGCCGGGCGCTTTAAAGGCTTGCACCCGCGCCATGTGCCGCCAGCTTATTTTGCCAAGGGCAACTACTTCACACTTGCCGGGCGCGCGCCGTTTTCTCATCTGATTTATCCGGTGCCGCAGGCGGCCGGTTTGGGTGTGCACCTGACGCTGGATCTGGGCGGCCAGGCCAAGTTTGGCCCCGATGTGCAATGGGTGAGTTCGCCCGATGATCTGACGGTGGACCTAGCGCGTGGCGATGCGTTTTATGCCGAGGTGCGCAGGTACTGGCCAGCGCTCAAAGACGGCGCGCTGCTGCCAGGCTACGCCGGTATCCGACCCAAAATTAGCGCGCCTGATCAGCCCGCCAGTGACTTCCTGATCGAAGGGCCGCCAGAGCACGGCGTGCCCGGTTTGGTCAACCTGTTTGGCATCGAGTCGCCCGGCCTGACCAGTGCGCTGGCAATTGGCGAGTACGTCGTCAAAACGTTTTTTTGATCAGGGCGGCCGCCTGTTTGACCAGTGCTGGTCCGTGGTAAATGAGGCCGGTATAAATCTGCACCAGATCGGCGCCGGCCCTGATCTTGCTGACCGCATCTTCAGCGCTCATGACGCCACCGACACCGATGATCGGGAACCCCTGACCCAAAGCGCTGCGCAGTTGCGTGATGATGCGGTTGCTCATGGTCAGCAGCGGGGCACCCGACAGTCCGCCCGCTTCTTCGGCATGCATTTGCCCTTGCACGGCACTGCGGCTGAGCGTGGTGTTGCTGGCGATGACGCCGTCCATGCCGTGCCGCTTGAGCGCAGCGGCAATCACGCCGACCTGGGTCTGCTCCAGATCCGGTGCGATTTTGACGAAGATGGGCGTGCCTTTGCCGTGGCGCCTGGCAAGCACTTCGCGGCGTTGGGCTAGCGCGCCCAGCAGCCCGTCCAGTGCTTCATCGCCTTGCAGCGAGCGCAGGTTCTGGGTGTTGGGGCTGGAGATGTTGATGCTGACATAGTCGGCCAGGGCATAGACGCCGTCAAGCGCGCTCAGGTAGTCGTCAGTGGCGCGTTCGATGGGTGTCGCAGCGTTCTTGCCAATGTTCAATCCCAGCAGCATGGAGGGCGCCTTCCCGGGGTTGCCCGCATTGGAACGGAAGCGTTGCCGGTACAGCGATGAGCGTTTAACGTTGGCGATGAAAGCGTCCAGACCGTCATTGTTGAATCCCAGACGGTTGATCAGTGCCTGCGCTGCGGGCAGCCGAAACAGGCGAGGTTTTGGGTTACCCGGCTGCGCCAGTGGCGTGACGGTACCCAGTTCCAAAAAGCCGAAGCCGATCGCACCCAGGCCATCAATGCAGCGCGCATTTTTGTCCAGTCCGGCCGCCAGACCAACCCGATTGGGGAAAGTCAAACCCGCCAGTTCAATCGGGTCGTCGACGCGGAGCGCACCATAGGCCAGTTGCAAGGGTGTTCCCTGAGAACCCGACAGGGCCAGCAACGTCAACTCATGGGCGGTCTCCGGGTCGAGGCTGAATAAAAACCTGCGAACCAGGGCGTAAGGAACGAGAGACATCGGATAATTCCTGCAAAGTATTCTTCTAACCCGGACGATTTTCCCAGATGACAAACCCAGACTCCCAAATCCAGCCCGTGCTCTCACAGGACCAACTCAAAACGCTGGTAGGCCAGGCCGCCCTGCAGTTTGTGGTTCCGGGGGAGATTGTCGGTGTCGGCACCGGCTCCACCGTTAACAAATTTATCGACGCGCTGGCCTCCATCAAAAACCAGATCAAGGGCGCAGTGTCGAGTTCGGTGGCCAGCACACAACGCCTTCAGGCGCTGGGGATTGCAGTTTTTGACGCCAATGAGGTCGACCGGTTGTCGGTTTATATCGATGGTGCAGACGAGATCGATCACCACGGCAACATGATCAAAGGCGGTGGCGCGGCATTGACGCGCGAGAAAATTGTTGCGGCTCTGACAGCCAAGTTTGTCTGCATTGTGGATGAATCCAAACTGGTTCAGACGCTCGGCAAGTTTGCGTTGCCGGTGGAGGTGATTCCGATGGCCGTCAAGCGCATAGCGCAACAGTTTGCAGCGATCGGAGGCAAGGCGCAGGTGCGCTTGCAAGACGGCCAGCCGCTGGTCACCGACAACGGTCAAATCATCCTGGATGTGAGCGGCTTGCAGATTGTCGATCCGCTTGCCTTTGAGGCACGGGTGAGTCAGTGGCCCGGTGTCGTGACGGTAGGCGTATTTGCCTTTCAGAAAGCGCAGATATGCCTACTGGGCACCGCGCAGGGCGTTCAAAAACTGACCTTCTGAAACCATTCAGAATGGGTTCCTACAGGCCAGTCCGGAATCGATTAAAACTTGATGCCGGCCGGATTGGCGGAAACGTCCACTGCGGGGATGTTGGGTTCCGGTGCTAGCTGAATCTTCAATTCTTCAGCTTTGCTAACTGGCAAAGGCTTTTGCAAGGTGACCAAAGGACCGGCATCAGCGTTGCGGTAGCCAGCGGGCAATTGGGACGACTGGGGATAACCGGCGGCATTCAGAAACTGCGTCCATTCCGATTCAGAGAAGCCCTTGATCTGCTGTCCACCGATGGTCAGAAGTGGCAGTGAACCGCCGCCACTGATGCGCTGCAGCGCTTCGGCATCTTCGTTGGTGCTGACGGTTTTTTCAGCAAATGGAATACCGCGCCCAGCCAGCAGCGCGCGACCCGAAGCGCACGGGGTGCAGCCGCTGGAGGTGTACAAGGTCACCGGGTATTTGCTGGCCACCAGGCGCAGCTCGAACGGTAGCGCCACGGCGCTTGCGAGGGTGGACCGGCCATCGGCACTGAGCGGTGTAGCACTTTTGGAAGCGGCGGCCGCTTTGTCGGCAAAAGTGACGTGTCCACTGGGGTCCACCATGCGGTAGATTGTTTGCGCTTGCAAGGGGCTGGCCAGCAGCAGCGCCGCGGCGCAAATTGCTGCGCATGCGGACGCATCCAGTGCCAGAAAAGTTTGGTCAATTGGATTGCTCTTCAGATTGCTCTTCATCTTCACAACGAACCCCTTAGTTTGGCAACGCCATACCCTGATGACGCAACAAGGCTTCCAGACTGGGTGCCCGACCCCGAAAGGCCTGGAACGACTCCATCGCCGGGCGGCTGCCACCGGCCTCCAGAATTGCCTGCCGGTATTTTCTACCGGTTTCGACATTTGGCAAACCATCCTTACCCATTGTTTCCTCAAAGGCGGCATAGGCATCGGCGCTCAGCACTTCGGCCCACTTGTAGCTGTAATAGCCGGCCGCATAGCCGCCGGCAAAAATATGGCTGAAGGTGTGAGCGGTGCGGCTCCACTCGGGTGGTTGCATCACCGCCACTTCGGCGCGAACTTGCGCCAGCAAAGGCATAATGTCAAGCGCCGGGTCGTGCGCGGTATGCAGCAGCATGTCAAATAGAGAAAATTCGATTTGTCGCAGGGTTTGCATGCCGCTCTGAAAATTTTTCGCCAGCAGCATTCGGTCGAACAATGCGCGCGGCAGTGGCTCACCGGTATCGACGTGCGCTGTCATGTGGCGCAGAACGTTCCATTCCCAGCAGAAGTTTTCCATGAACTGGCTGGGCAATTCAACGGCGTCCCACTCGACACCGCTGATGCCGGAGACGTCGTGCTCATTGACTTGCGACAGCAGGTGATGCAGACCATGACCAAATTCATGAAACAGCGTGGTGACGTCGCCGTGCGTCAGAAGCGCGGGTTTGGCGCCGACACCTTCGGCAAAGTTGCATACCAGGTGCGCCACCGGCGTTTGCAGTTGGTGCGTGTCGGGCCGCAACCAGCGCGTGCGCACATCGTCCATCCAGGCGCCGCCGCGCTTGCCGATGCGCGCCGCTGGGTCGAGATAGAACTGACCGACCAAAGTGTTGGCGCGTTCAATGCGATAGAACTCGACGCCAGCGTGCCACACCGGTGCCGTGTCTTTTTGGATGCTGACGTCAAACAGCGTCTCGACAATCTTGAACAAGCCGGCCAGAACCTTGGGTGCGGTGAAGTACTGCTTGACTTCCTGTTCGCTGAAGGCATAGCGCGCTTCCTTCAATTTCTCGCTCACAAATGGCCAGTCCCAGGTTTGCGGATTCGCCAAATTCAAATGCTGACTCGCGAATTCACGCAGGTCGGCCAGGTCTTTTTCGGCGAATGGCCGCGCCTTGGCAGCCAGGTCGCGTAAAAAGTCAATGACGTGCTGCGGTGACTCGGCCATTTTGGGAACGACTGAGAGTTCGCCGAAGTTGCCGAAGCCCAGCAGCTTGGCTTCTTCCAGGCGCAAGGTCAGCATTTCGGTGATCAGGGCGGAGTTGTCGAACTTGCGGGATTCGGCACCGGACTGATCCGAGGCGCGGGTGACGTAAGCGCGATAAAGCTTCTGGCGCAATGCGCTGCTGCGGGCAAACTGCATCACCGGCAGGTAACAGGGCATTTTGAGAGTCAGCTTGTAGCCTTCTTTGCCTTGCGCTTTGGCAGCAGACAAGGCCGCTTGCTTGACGTCGTCGGGCACGCCGTCCATTTCATCCGCGTCAGCGAAATAGCTGAAGGCATCGGTGGCGTCCAGCGCGTTCTCGCTGAATTTTTGACTCAGTTCGGCTTGTCGCTCCTGAATGGCGGTAAATCGTTCACGCGCCGACCCGGTCAGTTCAGCTCCACCCAGCACAAAATTGCGAATGGCATTCTTGTGCGCTTGACGCTGCTCAGTGTTCAGTGTGGTCACGCCAATCGCCTTGTATTTCTCATACAGGCGCTCGTCTGATCCCAGTCGGGTGGAAAACTCGGTGACTTTGGGCAGTGCCTCGTTGTAGGCGGCACGCAGTTCGGGTGTGTCGGCCACGCTATTGAGGTGGCTCACGGCGCCCCAGGCGCGGTTCAGCTTTTCGGTGGCGACGTCCAGCACACCCGCGATGTCGTGCCAGCGCGCCGGGAAAGCCGGTGCTGTGACGGCTTCCAGCGCGGCATTCGCGTTGGTCAGCAAGTGCTCGATGGCGGGGGCAATGTCGCCCGGTTTGATCTGGTCAAAAAGCGGCAGATCGTCAAAGGAGAGCAATGGATTGTTCATGGGAGTCTAGGTTGCGGCGCGTTCCGCTGCTTCAAGTGTGTTGACCAGCAGCATCGTAATCGTCATCGGACCAACCCCACCGGGCACCGGGGTAATGAAGCTGGCAAGTTCGCGCACGCCGACAAAGTCGACGTCACCACACAGCTTGCCTTCAGGGTTGCGGTTCATGCCGACGTCGATCACGATGGCGCCGGGTTTGACCATGTCGGCCGTCAATACATTGCGCCGGCCCACCGCTGCCACGATGACGTCGGCCTGGCGCGTGTGGTGGCCAATATCGGAGGTGGCGCTGTGGCAAATGGTGACAGTGGCGTTGGCCTGCAACAGCAACAGCGCCATTGGCTTGCCAACCGTGTTGCTGCGACCGATAACCACTGCATGCTTGCCGCGCAAGTCGATGCCGGTGCTCTCAATGAGTTTCATGCAACCGTAGGGCGTGCAGGGCCTAAAGCCAGGTGCACCGGTCATCAATTCGCCGGCGCTCAAGGTGGCATAGCCGTCCACATCTTTCGAAGTCGAAATGGCTGCAATGACCTGGTGTGGGTCGATCTGCTTGGGCAGCGGCATCTGGACCAGAATGCCGTGCACCGCGGGGTCGGCGTTGAGTTCGGCGATGCGTTGCAGCAGATCGGCTTGCGACAGATCGGCGTCGTATTTCTCGAACACCGAGCGCACGCCGGTATCGGAACAGGCTTTCACCTTGTTGCGCACATAGACGGCGCTGGCCGGATCTTCACCGACCAAAATGACGGCCAATCCGGGCGTCACTCCGCCTGCCTGAAGTGCCAGCACGCGTTGGCTGACGTCGCTGCGCAGCTTGGCAGAAAGCGCAATTCCATCGATGATCTGGCCCAATTGTCGAGTCGTCATGATTACCGTTCCATAAGTTGAAAAACCCGCTGATCCTGGTTGGGCGGGCATGAATGCTATGAATACAAGAAATTGCGAACCAGCACGGTGCGCAACGGACGGGCTGGCATCAAGCCTTGGTGGTGGATTGTCCCAAAGCAATTTTCAGCAGGTCGGCGACGGTATTGGCATCGAGT
Source organism: Comamonadaceae bacterium (assembly GCA_037141865.1). Classification (GTDB taxonomy): domain Bacteria; phylum Pseudomonadota; class Gammaproteobacteria; order Burkholderiales; family Burkholderiaceae_C; genus Rhodoferax. The sequence goes on from JBAXBQ010000062.1 coordinate 17,573, forward strand.
TTTTCCATGATGTTGGCGCGGTGCGCTTCCACCGTTTTGATGCTTATGCCCAGGTCGTCAGCAATCTGTTTGTTGAGTCGCCCGGCCACGATGCGCTCCAGCACCTGCGACTCGCGCAGTGTCAGCCGGGCCATCAGCGCGCCGCGGCTGGCCGCGCTTTGGTGTTCGGCAAAAGAGTCTTTGGCCTGGTCCAGCATGCGTTCCACCAACAGCACCAACTGATCTTCCTTGAAGGGCTTTTGAATGAAGTCCATGGCACCTTTTTTCATGGTGGCCACGGCCATCGGCACGTCGCCGTGTCCGGTGATGAAAACAATGGGCAGCGGCGAGTGGCTCTCCAGCAGCAGGCTTTGCAGCTCAAGACCGGTCATGCCGCTCATGCGGATGTCAACAATCAGACAAGCCACCTCGCGTGCGTCGTAGCGACTTAAAAAGGACTCGGCAGAATCGAAGCACCGAACGCGGTAATCTTTGCCCTCGAGTAGCCATTGGAGTGAGTCGCGCACCGCTTCGTCGTCGTCGACCACATACACGGTACCTTTTTTTGGTATCAAACTCATGCTTTATCCTGGATTTACCGGGAGTCCTTGGTTGTCAGTGCGGCCGGTTGTGTGCCTAGCTGATTGGATTCTGGCAAGGGGAGCCAGAAGGAAAAACAGCACCCGCCTACCTCGGCACCATTGTAGAGGTTCTCCGCTTTCATCCGACCCAGGTGCGATTCGACGATCGAGCGGCACAGACTCAGGCCGATACCCATACCATCAGCCTTGGTGGAATAGAAGGCTTCATAGATGCGCGCCATGACTTCGGGTGCCAGCCCTTTGCCCGAGTCGATGACGGTGAATTCCACTACCGCTTTGTCATTCACCTGGGTCGGCGTCACCCGCAATTTGACGCTTCTCTGCGCCGTCGGCCGTTGTGCTGAGTCAATCGACTCAGCCGCATTTTTGAGTAGATTGACCAGCACTTGCTCGATCAGAATCGGGTCTACCAACAGTGTCGGCATGCGCGGCGCAACATAGTGGGTCAGCCGCACATTGCGGCGGCGCATTTCAATTTCGGCCAGTTCCAGTGCCTCGTCCACCATATCGGAGATGTTCGACAAACTGCGGTTGGGCTCGCTGCGCTTCACGAAGGAGCGAATGCGCTGAATGATCTGGCCGGCTCGCTGCGCCTGCCTGGCGGTCTTTTCCAGCGCACCCAGCAGGTCCTCCTCGCTGATTTGCTGCGATTTGATGCGCGACACCATGCCGTGGCAGTAGTTGTTGATGGCGGTCAGTGGCTGGTTCAGCTCGTGCGCTACGCTGGAAGCCATTTCACCCATCGTGATCAAACGGCTGGCGGTCTGCGCGCGCTCGGTTTGCGCAGCGGATTGTTTCTCGGCAATACGGCGGGCCGTGATGTCGGTGGCAATCACCATCTGTGCCAGTCGACCATCGACCCAACTTAGATAGCGGGTCCGAACCTCCAGCCATTTGCCCAAGGGGTCGAGATAAATCTCGGCACTTTCAGCCTCGCTATCAGGCAACAAGCTGGTCGGCAGACCAGCGAATGCGTCCACGTCGTCCAGCGATTCGTCACTGGGTGGTATCACCGGCACGCCAGCCTGTGCCACCAGCGCCAGATGGCCACCAGCTTGTGTGCCAAACCAGAGTCGGTACAGCTTGTTGGCAAACAGCAGTTCGTCACTGCCCAGCGGCGCCACCGAGATCGAGGCATCGAGCGCTTCCAGCACGGTAGTGAAGCGTTCATGCGACGCCGACAATTGCTCTCGAATCCGGTTCGGTTCGGAAATGTCGACCATCGACGTCATCCAGCCGGTTTGCGTGCCGCGCGCGTCTATCAACGGCGAGACATACAAGCGGGCGTAAAACAAGGTACCGTCGCGGCGCATGATACGCAACTGGATGCCGTCCGGCAGGATTTTACCGGCCAGTTCCTCTTCCAGTCTAAGCGTCAGCAATTCATGATCGGCCTCCGGCCAGTAAGGGAACGGTGCGGTTTGTCCCACCAGGTCGGCTTCGGTCCAGCCCGTCATCTGGCAAAAAGCGGCGTTGACGAAAGTGATGCGTCCTTGCAGATCAAGTGCCCGCATGCCGGTCAACAAGGAATTCTCCATAGCGCGGCGGAACACCGTTTCGGTGACCAGTGCCTGCTGGGCCTGCAATCGGCTGCGCGTGTGGCGCCAGTTGGCGAGCAACATCCAGGCCGTCATGGTGCTCAGGGCAATTACCAGCCAGAACAGTCCGCGACCGATCAAGCCCATCGAGGTTCGGTAGGCCTGGGCTCGTATCAGCAGGCCGTTTCCAACTGGCGACACCGGAACTTCGTAGGCGTTGACCGGATCATCCCAAGGCAACAGGCGATTGCCGGTGC
>JBAXBQ010000063.1:0-19848 GCA_037141865.1 Comamonadaceae bacterium
AAAAAAAACCCCAGCACGAGGGCTGGGGTGGTAAGCCTATTTGCTGTCACACATCAAGGCCCCGCTCAGGGAGGAAAAGCGGGAGGCAGCGAACTGCCCAGGAGTAATATAGCAAACTTCAAGGTCCATTTCAAGCCCGGTTCGGCAGCACGCTTAGATTTTAATATTCATGCCTGCACCAGGTAATTCTTTCAACAACACTTTTCATCATGACAACCCATGCTTCCTACCCCTTGGGGCGCCCGCGCCGGTTGCGGCACGACGCGTTTACGCGCAATCTGGTTCGTGAAAACGCCCTCACCCCGAACGACTTGATCTACCCCGTTTTTGTGGTTGACGGGAAACAGCATCGCGAGGCGGTTCTGTCGATGCCTGGCGTGGAGCGCCTGAGCCTGGATCTGTTGTTGCCGGTCGCTGAGGACTGTGTCAGGCTGGGCATCCCTGTCATTGCCTTGTTTCCGGTGATTGACCCGGCTTTGAAAACGCTTGACGGGCGCGAAGCCCTGAATCCGGATGGTCTGGTGCCCCGAGTGGTGCAAGCCTTGAAGAAGGAATTTCCTGATCTGGGTGTCATGACCGACGTGGCGCTGGACCCGTTTACCAGCCATGGGCAAGATGGTCTGCCTGACCCCGACCCGGCAGCAGATGGCTATATCATGAACGATGAAACTGTTGCAGTTCTGGTAAAGCAGGCACTTACTCAAGCCGGTGCCGGCGTGGATATTGTGGCGCCCAGCGACATGATGGACGGTCGCATCGGCGCCATTCGCCAGGCACTGGAGGCCAACCATTTCATTCACACCCGCATCATGGCCTACAGCGCCAAATACGCGAGTGCGTTCTACGGCCCCTTCCGTGACGCTGTCGGCTCGGCAACCAACTTGGGCAAAGGTAACAAAAAAGTCTACCAAATGGATCCCGGCAACTCTGATGAAGCGTTGCGCGAAGTCGCGCTGGACATCGCCGAAGGCGCCGACATGGTGATGGTCAAGCCCGGTATGCCTTACCTCGACATCGTGCGCCGGGTTAAGGATTCCTTCCTGGTGCCGACGTTTGCCTACCAGGTCAGTGGCGAGTACGCGATGCTCAAGGCCGCATCCCAAAACGGCTGGCTCGACCACGATGCAGTCATGATGGAAAGTTTGTTGGCGTTCAAACGTGCCGGCGCAGACGGTGTACTCACCTACTTTGCCAGGGATGCGGCCCGTTTGCTTCAGAAAATCAGATAGTCTCGAGCCCAACGTTTCTTCACTTGACCATCGAATCTGGTCAGACCCAAGGTTGCGCCAGTTGTTCCGTAGCAAACACCCGTTGCACCGCGGGCCGGGCTAACACCGCTTGCAAATAAGGTCCAAGGTACGCACGGGTGCGGGCTGGAGCGCTTGAAAAACCACGTGTCCAACGGCACAACATCATGGCAAAAGGGTCGACCGCCGAATAGAAATCTCCCAACAACCAGGGCCCACCATGGCGGGCCAACTCGAAGTCAAGCTGATCGAGTAAATCACCCACCTTGCGTTGCGCCAGGGCCTTCACCTCGGCGGCCCCGGCCACATTACCTTGATTGACCCAGCGCTCCGGATAGAAGTAGATGATGAGGGTCGATTGCAGGGTATTGGTCAACCAGACCAACCATTTGTAAAAGTGAGCTTTCTCGACAGTGCCGGCCGCCGGGGACAATGCGGCGCCAGGATATTTGTCGCACAAATGCAGACAGATCGCCGCCGTCTCATAGAGCACCAGGTCACCGTCGGTCAGCACAGGAATCAATCCGTTAGGGTTGAGCTTGAGGTAACTCGGCGTCTTGTGCGCGTCGGACATCCGATCCACCAAAACCAACTCAAAAGGGACGCCAATTTCTTCCAGCAAAATGTGGGGCGTCATCGCCGCAGTGCCGGGGTAGTAGTGAAGCTGGATCATTTTCAAATATCCCAAGTGAGAGAGATCAGAGGTTATTGCGGTTACATCAGAGCGTTGCCTGCGGCATTACCAATTTGGTCATTTGCATACTTTCTAAAACTTGGCGCTTGGGTTTAATTTGCGCTCGACGAAATCAAGCCGGTCCTGGCCCCAAAAAACTTCACCGTCAATACAGTAACTGGGTGCCCCAAACACTCCTGCCTCGATTGCGGACTTCGTATTGGCTTCATATTGATCTTGGGCCTCCTGCTGGTGGGACTGCGCCAACCGCTCCGAAGGCAAGCCGCATTCGCTTAGCAATTCGGTCAGGGTTTGGGCGCTGGCAATATCGCGCTGTTGCGCCCAGACCGCGGCAAACACTGCACCGCTGAATTGCATCGCGGCTGGTGCGCCGTCACGCAAACCCACCGCAACGATCAGGCGCGCCGCATCGTCCGAACCCACCGGAAAGTAGCGCGGTTGCACATTCAGTGGCATCTTCAAAGCGTCGCGATAGCGAGCCAACTCGACCAGCCGATAGGCTTGGCGTTGCGGCGCGCGCTTGCCAAGTGGTAATCCACCGGACGCCGCAAAGACTTTGCCAAAATCTACCGGCAAGATGCGCACCACTGCCTGCGTTGCACTGGCTATTGTCGCCAGGCGGGCATGGCCCAAATAAGTCCAAGGGCTTTGAGGTGCAAAGTAATAGTCAATGGCCTTTTTCATTTATGTCCATCCTGGATTTGATTCCGCGAGCTTTCTCCTGCCTTCTATCGGTCTTTCCGGCTACCATCAGAGTCGGCTTGGACTTTCCTTTTTACCTCAAATTTTCTTAACCCGCAGAAATCCGCATGAACCCAGTCCTCCTTGTCACTGGCGGCTCGCGCGGCATTGGCGCCGCCACCGCCCTGCTGGCGGCGCAGCGAGGCTACGCTGTAGCGGTCAATTACGCCGCCAATGAGAACGCGGCAGACGATGTTGTGCAACAAATTCGTGCTGGCGGTGGCAGCGCCTTCTCAGTTCAAGCCGACGTGGCAAGGCAAGAGCAGGTGATGGCCATGTTCAAAACCATCGATACCCAAGTGGGACGACTCACCGCACTGGTCAACAACGCCGGCGTGGTGGATGTGGCCCAACGCGTTGATGAAATGAGCGTGGAACGACTCAAGCGCATGTTCGACATCAACGTGCTGGGAAGCTTTTTATGTAGCCGGGAAGCCGTACTGCGCATGAGTACGCGTCACGGCGGCATCGGCGGCAACATTGTCAACCTGTCGAGCGTGGCCGCACGCCTGGGAGGCGCCGGTCAGTATGTGGACTATGCCGCCAGCAAAGGCGCCATCGACTCCTTCACTGTGGGTCTGGCGAAGGAAGTGGCGCTGGAGGGCATTCGCGTCAACGCTGTGCGACCCGGCATCATTGAGACCGACATCCACGCTTCGGGCGGCCAGCCCGACCGGGCACGCCAGATGGCACCGGTGGTACCGCTGCAACGCGCTGGAAGTGCATTGGAGGTAGCGCAAGCCATTTTGTGGCTGCTGTCCGATGAATCCAGCTACACCACGGGCTCGCTGCTGGATGTGGCGGGCGGGCGGTAACTTCCCATCCGCCGCTGACCAGAAGCCGAATCTGGTGTAGATTGAACACGGAGACTGTCGCCGCTATTTCAGGAGTCCGCCCATGACCATCACGATCCGCCACGCCGAACCCGACGATTACGCCGCCTGCGCTCTGATTTACACGCAGCCGCGTGCCGTTGCGGGCACCATGCAGATCCCGTTGCAATCAGCCGATATCTGGAAAAAACGCCTGAGCACCGTCGCACCACAGGATCGCATTTTGGTGGCGGTAACCGGCGGCGAAGTGGTTGGCAACCTGGGCCTTCACCCAGTGCTTGGGGCACGCCGTTCGCACGTAGCAGGTATCGGCATGGCGGTACGCGATGACTGGCAAGGCCAAGGGGTTGGCACGGCCCTGCTCAAGGCCGCCGTCGATCTGGCCGACAACTGGTTGAACCTGCTGCGCCTGGAGCTTACCGTCTACACCGACAACGAGGCCGCGCAGCGTTTGTACCTGCGCCAGGGTTTTTTGCTGGAAGGTACGCACCGGGCCTATGCCCTGCGCCAGGGCCGCTATGTCGACGCACACGCCATGGCCCGGCTGCATCCGTCGCCACCCTCCATCCTGGCGCAACAGTCTTGAATGCAACGAAATCAATGAACGCGGAGACTTGCCTATGCGTAGCGTCACAGCCATTGCCATCCTTGTCGCAGTGGCCATACTTACAGCTTGCCATGCCATGCCGTCGCTGAGTTCGAATCCGGCCGATCTCCAGCGCCAGGTCGCCGATGCCGAGCGTTCCTTCGCGAAATCGATGGCGGATCGGGATCACGCTGCATTTGCCACGTTCTTGTCCGATGAAGCAGTGTTCATGTCGGGTCCACAACCGCTGCGTGGCAAGGCGCGGGTGGCGAGCGCCTGGAAACGCTTTTTTGAAGGACCCGCGGCACCGTTTTCATGGCAACCGGAACAGATCGAAGTGCTGCCATCGGGAACATTGGCCATCAGCTCCGGCCCGGTACGCGACCCGCAAGGCAAGCTGATCGCCACCTTTACTTCCATTTGGCGACTGGAAGCGCCAGGCCTCTGGCGCATTGTTTTTGACAAGGGCAATGACGTCTGCGATTGCCATGCGCCTTGACTGAACTGAAAAGAATTCACATGGATTTCAAACCACTCGTCACGTTGCTGGCCATCGTCAACCCGCTGGCCATCGTGCCTTTTTTCATTCACTACACGCAGGATTTCACGCGCGAACAACGGCGCCGCACGATCTGGATTTCATCCTTCAGCGCTTTTGTGGTGATTGCCGTCAGCGCCCTGATGGGTCTGCATATTCTGAATTTTTTCGGTATCTCGCTGGCCAGTTTCCAGGTGGGTGGCGGCATGCTGCTACTGACCTCGGCGCTGGCCATGCTCAACGCTCAGCCGGCTGAAGCCAAATCCAATGCCGAAGAAATGAGTGATGCTGCCGCTCGCGCCAGCATTGCCGTGGTGCCGCTCACCATTCCCTTGTTGACCGGCCCGGCCACCATGTCGACCGTGGTGATTTATGCCGACAAAGCCAAAACCTTCTGGCAGTTGGTCACGTTGGTGGGTTACGGCGTGGTCATTGCCCTGGCCACCGCCCTGTGTTTTGCACTGGCGCAGCCGATTGCCCGAGGTTTGGGCAAAACCGGCATCAATGTCATGACACGCCTGATGGGTTTGATTCTGGCAGCGTTGGCGGTCGAGGTGATGTCGGATGGGCTGGTGAAGCTGTTCCCGATTCTTGGGAAATAGAAATTGGCAGGGTCAGAGCCTGATAGACGTCAGGGAACTGATCTGAACTGAAATGAACTGCCAAGGCCAACCCGACCAGACTCTGCTGCAGCAGAAATCGTCAGGCGATGCAAGTCAACCAGCCCGTCGGCATCGAGTTGCTCCCCGATGTAGCCGCCAGCCAGCATGAAGGCGACCGCCAAGCCTTGCTTTCGGCACCACTCGAACACCAGCCGCTCGCGAGCGGCGAGCATTTCCTTTGTGATGCCGATCAAGCCACCATCCGGGCATCCTTCGAACGGGTCCATTCCGGCGTTGTAAAGACACAAGTCGAAGCGCGGCCCCAGGCGGACAATTTCTTGCAGACCCCTCTCTATTTCACTCAGGTAGTCTTCGCTGCGCTTGACCAGTCGCAGCCAGGCACGGGCGCTGCTCTCATAGCTGTCGTAACTATCCACCGATACGTCCAATTGCCAGATGCGTGAATGATCGGCAATCAGCGACGCGCTGCCACCGCCACAGTGGGCATCGAGGTCCAGGATCAGAACCGTCCTGGCGCCCGCAGCCAAGGCCTGACGGGCCGAAATCACCAATCCGTTGAAAGTGCAATAACCGGCCCCAACACCGTACCTGGCGTGATGCAGACCACTGGAGAGCGAGCCTGCCAGCCCGTGCTGCAGTGCATCCAGGGCGGCGGCGACCGCACCGCCATTGGACGCGAGAACCATCGGCCAAAGCCCGGCGTCCCAATGAAACTCCTGCGATTCAGCCAGGCTGCGCGGGGAACCGGTCTGCACCGCCTGAACGTAGACCGGGTCATGCACCCGGACCACATGGTCGTACGAAAGTGGCAACGGCGCCAGCAATGCGATGTCGTTGATAGGGGCACTGGTTAGCGAGTCTGCCACCCACTTCGCCTTGCGAGTCGTCTCAAACGCATAGGTCGAGCCAGCGTAGTCCGGGCTGAAAAAGACGTTCATTGCCAGCCAGCCCAGTCTTGCAGCAGTGCCAGCAGAAACGCTGTCGCGAGAAGTCGACCCCAATTCAAGACTTCTCTCCTTCCTTGCGCGCTTCACCAAATCGCCCACCCACCAGAAAGGCAATGGCAATCACAGCAATTGACAGTGCCAAAAAGATCGCTGAGAGCGCATTGACTTCGGGCGTGACGCCGGTTCGGATCATGCCGAAGACGTACACAGGAAGTGTCGTGGAGCCGGGGCCAGCAACAAAATAGGTGATGACAAAATCTCCCAGCGAGCTGATGAAAGCCAGCAACGCTCCTGAGAAAATGCCTGGACTCAAGAGCGGCAGCTCGATACGGGTAAAGCGTTTCCAGGGCGGCGCGTAGAGATCTGCTGCTGCCTCGATCAAGGCTGGATCCAGACCCGCCAGACGTGACCGGATCGGATAGTAGGCAAACGGAATGCAAAAAACGGTGTGTGACAGGATCACCGAGATCAGGCCCAGCGGCATTCCGGACAAAACATAAAGCATCAGCAGCGCCACCGCCGTGACGATCTCCGGCACCAGCAGCGGCAGGCTGAGCAGGCCTTCCAAGGCGCCCCGGTGGGCAGAGCTCGAACGCACCACGCCAAGGGCAGCAGCCGTTGCAACTGCCGTCGCCAGCGCCGTGGCAACACAGGCAACGATCAATGAATTCTTCGTGGCTCTGAGGATGTCGCTGTTGTCCAGAACAGCAACGTACCACTTGAGGCTCAATCCGCTCCAGATCGTCGTCAGGTCGTTCTCGTTGAACGACAATATCACCAGGGTGACAATGGGGACGTAGAGGAAAACCAGCGCAAGCACCGCAATGACTGTGTTGACACGACTGCTCAGCAGGTTCTGCTCGGTTGTCATGGCGCGTGTTCCATGCGGCGCTGCACGAAGCGCCACAACAGCAAGGTTGCCAGCAGCACGACCACCAGCACTAGCGCCAGCGCGGCACCAAAGGGCCAGTTGCGTGACGCGCCAAACTGGGACTGGACGAGATTGCCGATCATCATGGACTTGCCACCGCCCAGCAATTCGGGGCTGACGTAGGCGCCCAGACAGGGAACGAAGACCAGAATCGCGCCCGCCAGAATCCCCGGCATGGCCAGCGGCAACACGATGCGGGTGAGTACACGCCATCGGTCAGCGCCCAGATCAAAGGCCGCCTCTATCAGGCGCTTGTCGATTCGCTCCAGCGCCACGTAGGTTGGCAATATCATGAAGGGAAGAAACGAGTAGGTCAGACCAACCCCGGTGGCGAAGGGGGTGTAAAGAATGTCCAGCGACTCGCTCGTCAAGCCCAGCCATTGAAGGCACTGATCCAGCGTGCCACCGTTGCGCAGTATCAGTATCCATGCGAAATTTCGCACCAGCAGATTGGTCCAGAACGGAACCGTCACCAAAAACAGGATGAACACCGCGCGGCGTCTTGAAACGGTGGTCATGTAAAGCGCCGTGGGCACGCTTACCAGCAGCGTCAACACCGTTGTGACTGCCGCCAGCCGGAAGGAGCGCGCGAAAATTGCGATGTAGTCGCCGTTAAAGGAAAGCGCTCCGGCAAGATCGCGCTCAAACAGAAGTTTTTCGTACGCTATCAGCGTATGGCTGCCCCAGATCACGCCACCGAAAGGTGCTCGCTCCAACGTCGAGACGTAGAGCATCAAAAACAGGGGCGCGATCATGAAGACCGCGAGAAATAGCGCCGCCGGCGCAGTCAGCGCAAGATTGCGCGTGCGCACCGAGCTCATGCAGCAAATGCCCGGACCGCGTCATCCGCTATGGCAAAGCCTGTGCTGCCACCCATCCGCGCGGCAGCACCCAGCGCGCCGCTTACCCGCACACGCAACAAAGTCCCGTCTGCAAGTCTGCCATGCAGCTGCAGTTCGCTGCCGCTGTAGATGGTCTCGGACACCTCGCCTCGTAGCTGCGCCGACTCCTGCGGCACGAGGCTGATACTTTCCGGGCGGACCATCAGTGTGGCCTTTGCGCCGATCGCGATGTTGCTGGCATCATCGGTGGCGAGTTCAACGGTGTGGTCGCCGCAGCAAGCCAGGTGAAATCGTCCACCAGCGCCAGTTCTCTGCACGCAGATCGCCGGCAGAAAATTCGCATCACCTATGAATTCTGCGACAAACAGATTGGCCGGACGCTCGTAAATATCGACCGACCTGCCCACCTGCATGAGCTTGCCGTCGCGCATCACTGCGATTCGATCCGACATGCGCAAAGCTTCCTCCTGGTCGTGAGTGACGAAGACAAAGGTGATACCTGTGGCAAGTTGCAGGCGCTTCAATTCGATCTGCATTTCCTTGCGCAGTTTCAGGTCCAGCGCAGACAGAGGTTCGTCCAGCAGCAGTACCTTGGGTGCCGGCGCCAGCGCCCGACCAAGCGCGACGCGCTGCTGCTGGCCGCCCGAAAGCTGAGCCGGGCGACGCTCGTCCAGGCCTTCCAGCCGCAGCAAACGAATCATCTCCGCCACCCGTGTGCGGATAGTGTCGCGGGGCTGTCCCAGCATCTCTGGCGCAAATGCAATGTTCTGCGCCACACTCATGTGTGGAAAGAGGGCGTAGCTCTGAAATACGGTGTTGACTGGACGCTGATTGGGTGGTGTGCGCCCCATGTCGACGCCATCCAGCGCTATGCTGCCGGCATCAGGGTTTTCAAAGCCACCTATCATGCGCAGCAGCGTGGTCTTGCCGCAGCCAGAAGGACCCAAAAGCGTGAAAAACTCGTTCTTGCGTATGTCCAGCGACACGCCGTCCAGCGCAGCATGGTTGGCGCCAGAAAAAGTCTTGCTGACGCCACTGATGGCGATGGCGATTTGCGTCATCGGCCAGTCATCGATTCAGGCGCGTCCAGACTCCGTCACGCAATTCACGGGCCTTGACCGAGCAATCCTTGACCGGGCGAAAACGGCTTTTCATGGCCTCAGGTGGGTTGATCGCTGGGCTGGCACGCAGGCCAGCGTCCATGAAGGCGTCCGAACCCTTGATGGCATTGTTATAGCCATTGAAGTTCGACGCTTCGGCCGCGTTTTTCGGATCCATCATCCAGTTCATGAATGTCTTGGCACTGTCGGGATTGGGTGCTCCCTTGGGAACAACAAAATAGTCGCTCCAAAGATTCATGCCCTCGACTGGATAGACAAACACCGCTGTCGCCAATTTCAGCCCCGATTTATAGGAAGCGCCATTCCATTGATGATGCATGGTCACTTCGCCCGCCGCCATGCGACCAATCGTTCCTGTCGATGAATAAATCTTCACGCCCGGTTTTTGCTTTTGCAGAACGTCCAGGATGCGCTGTGCATCTGCAGCGTTCTCGGTGCAAGTGTCTATGCCAAGGTAGTGCGCAGCAGCGGTGTACATCTCGCCCTGATTGGCCATCGCGGCGATCTTGCCGGCGACCTCGGGACGGGGCTCGAAGAACTCCTTCCAGCTCTCGGTCAACTTGCCGCCCGCCACCTTGGCCGAATCGTAGGTGAACCCGGTCGAACCCCATGTGTAAGGAACCGAGTAGTCGCCATTCGGATCTGCCGGCGGGCGATTGTGCGGAGCCAGCACGTTTTTGAAGTTACTCATCCGGGACGCTTCGACCTTGAGCAATAAACCGGACTTGATCATGGTGCTCAGTACCGAGTCGCTCGGAATTACGATGTCGTAACCGCCGCCGCCCGCCTGCAGCTTGGCCAGCATGGTTTCGTTGCTGTCGTAAACGTCCAGATTGACCTTTATTCCGGTCTCAGCCTCAAAGCGCTTTAGCAGGGTTGGCGGCACATAATTGGCCCAACTGTATAGAAAAAGTTGTTTTGTCTGCGCCATTACCATGGTCGGCAAACAAGTTAGCGCCAGGCCCAGAGCGGCAGCGAGACGCAGGGTTCTCTTCAATTTCAGAAAGAGCGTTACTTTCTTGCAATTCATCCAGTTCATAAATGTCTCCAGTTTGTTATGCGGCCCATTGTTCTCTGGCCGATTGGCTCACAATGGTACCAATCGATCACAGAATATGGAACCAATCGCGGCGTCACCACCACTGCCAAGACAGTCATCACCGTAAGCCCGCAACACCTTCTTTATGCTGTCTGAACTTCTGTCGACTGAAATTGCCCGTCTGGGACTACAGCTCAAGATGCCCCTGCATCGGCAACTGTACGAGGCCCTGCGCGGTGCCATTTTGAATGGCAAACTGAGCGCTGGCAACCGTCTGCCGTCAAGTCGCGACCTGACCCGTGACCTGCGTCTTTCCCGAAACACGGTGATCACCGCACTCAACCAACTTGCCGTCGAGGGTTACTTGGTAAGCCATGTCGGCAGGGGCACCTTTGTCAGCGAGCGGTTCGCCAAAGCACCAACACGCCGACGTCCGGAGCAGTCAAGCCAGGAGGCGACTTTGTCGCAACGCGGCCAGGCACTGCTAAAGACTTTCTGCGCCACCCAACTTGAGATTTATCCATTTACGCCAGGCATCGTGGATTTCAGCGCCTTTCCGGTAGCCGTCTGGCAGCGCTTGCAGAACAAACATTGGCGCATGACCTATCCCGACATGCTCGATTACAGCTATTCGGGTGGCTACGCGCCGTTACGCCGTGCGGTGGCTGACTATCTGAGGGTATTCCGGAGCGTGCCGATGGATGTTGAGCAAGTCATCATTACCAGCGGAACCCAGCAGTCCATGGAACTGTGCGCCCAACTGCTGGCTGACCTTAACGCGACGGTCTGGCTGGAAGACCCGGCCTACTGGGGTGCGGTCAAAGCCTTCATGGCGACGGGCCTGAGTCTGCATCCGGTAAAGGTGGACGAAAACGGTATGGCACCCCGAGTTGAGGACGAGGCTACTCCCCCGCGCCTGATCTACCTGACACCCTCCCACCAATACCCCACAGGGTCGGTGATGTCGCTGTCCCGTCGCCTCCAAATTCTGTCCATCGCCCGACAACACAAGGCCTGGATTCTGGAAGATGATTACGACAGTGAATTTCGTTTCAGCGGCGCTGCAATTTCATCTTTGGCCGGACTCGACTGCGACGAACGCGTGCTCTACATGGGTTCATTTTCCAAAGTCCTTTACCCTGGACTCAAGCTGGGTTACCTGGTCGTACCCAGGGGCCTGGTGGCGTCGTTCAAGCAAGCCCATTACGACCTCAACCGTCCGGGCCAGATACCGCTGCAAGCGGCACTGGCCGAGTTCATCGAAATGGGACATTTTGCCAGCGCCTTGCGCCGCGCCCGTCAAAGCTATGCCGAGCGCCGTCGCTGTCTGCTGGAAGCGCTCAAGCCCTGCCTTGGCCCATCAGCGCACATCAGCGGCGCCGAGCAGGGTCTGCACCTGTGCTTGAACTTGCCCATTGCCATGGACGACAAGGCGCTGACACAAAGCATCGGGGCTTTGGGTTTGACGGTGCGCCCCCTGTCCGCCTATTGCCTGGACCGTAAAGACGCAAGCGGCCTGGTGATTGGTTACGGCTACGCCCCGCTGGCCGAAATCGAGCGCTACGGTCCGGTTCTGGCAAAAGCCGTAAACGCAGCGCTAGCGCGACTTGCTGCCAGTGATCTGGCTTCGTCCAGCAGTCGAAAAATTTCGACCCTGCCCTGACAAAGGAACCCCTCATGTTTGTCGTGCTCGAGGGAGAAGGCACATTGCGCGTGGCTGGCGAAATGTTGTCTTTGCGCGCCGGGGATGTCATTTTCATTCCTTGTGGGCCGCAATATCCACACCATATTCTCAACACCTCCCATGCTGATTTGAAGTACCTGTCGATCAGCACGCAGGAGCGCCCGGAGGTGTGTGAATACCCTGATTCGGACAAGATCGGCGTGCTCACCCAGGGCACGACCTTCATGCAACGACGCCGCGCTGGCCTGGACTACTGGGACGGTGAGCCGAAAACAGCGCCGCAACAACACAGTTTGACGAGACGACTCAGAAACTCAGGTCATTGCAAACGGGCCGTGACTAAGGCAATGCGTTCCCGCTTCATTCTTGCTGCCTGGTGATTTCAAGCTTGTGCATATCAAAGCCTTTTTTTTCCAGCCTGGCCAGAAGTTCTTCATAGACTTTTTGACTGACCTTTGGCGTTCTGGAAAGAATCCAGAGGTATTGCCGCTTGGGCTCACTGACAGCCACCCATCGATACTCCGGGTCCAGGTCTATGACCCAGTAATCGCCCCACACTGCGGGAAGAAAGGAAAGCCATGCGGGTGCAAAGCGCACCTCCAGCTTGGGTGCCGTGGCGTTACCCATTTGGCGCGCAGCGCCGACCACTTCACTTACATTTCCGCTTTCTGTGGTGCAGCGGTTGACGACCTGCAAGGTGCCGTCTGGTAGCTGGCTGTAGTTGGCATTTGTGTTGCTCGCGCACTTTCTCTGAAACCAGTTGGGATATCTGGCAATCTCAAACCACGTGCCCATGAAACGGGGCACATCGAGAGTCGCAATGGTAGTTAAGGCCCCGGTGCCCGACTGACTGCCATTGGGGCCGACTTGCCCGTTCGCCAGTGTGACGATAGCGCATAGAAATAGTAGCAAATTGACCTGTGCTGATTTCATGTGAATGACGTTTTGGAGCTTCGTGAAAAACCAATGGGAACACAATTTAAACTTCAGTCCAAATGCCAAGGACTTTCATCAGGCAGTTCTCGCAGCGCCATGCGCGCAGCCACCTTCGAGAAGACTGCGTCGACACACTCTATCGCAACTGCCGGAGCGCGACCTCCGACCAATGACGGGCAAAGGTTACTTCTTCTCGACAAAGCTGCGACTGCGCAAACATGACAGTTATAGTGCGTCCTATGCCACCACGCATGAGTGAAGTTGCCGCGCAACACATCACTTGGCAATATCTAACTTTTTTTCAATACCGGATTTGTCTCGATGGAATTTCTTCTTGACCCCAACCTCTGGCTTGCATTTGTCATGCTCGCTACCCTGGAGGTCGTTTTAGGTATCGACAATATCATCTTCATCTCGATCATGGTTGGCCGACTACCCCCGCATCAGCGCGACAGTGGGCGCGCTCTGGGGCTCGGTTTCGCGATGGTTTCACGCCTGCTGCTATTGTTCTTTCTTAGCCGGGTGATGGGTCTGACAGATGACATCTTTACCGTGCTGGGCAATGGCTTCAGCGGGCGAGATCTGGTGTTGCTCCTTGGCGGTCTGTTCCTGCTTTACAAAGCATCGCAAGAGATATTTATCGAAGTCGAGGCCCGTGATCAACACAAGTCGCCCCCTGCCGACGACGTCAAGGCGGCCGGCGGCAAATTGTTTTGGGGAACTATCGGACAGATCGCTATCGTCGACATTGTGTTCTCACTTGATTCAGTGATCACCGCCGTTGGCATGGTCGATCAGCTTGGCGTGATGATCGCGGCAGTCATCTTCTCGGTAGTCGTGATGCTGGTAGCCGCAAAGCCGATCGGGGAGTTTGTCGAGCGGCATCCATCGGTCAAGGTGTTGGCGCTTGCCTTTCTCGTCATGATCGGCATGGCGCTCACCGCCGAAGCCTTTGAGATGCACATACCCAAAGGCTTTCTTTATGCCGCGATGGCGTTCTCGCTGGTCGTTGAGGCGCTCAATCTGCGCGCTCGTTCCAATCGACAAAGAGCGGCAAAAGCCATGGAAAAAACCGGGTGATTGCTTGATGCGCCATGATCTGGCGGTCGACAATTCTCCATTTCTTGACGTAGAACCTCCTTCATGGAAACTGCTACTTTTGCGTCCTTGGGTGTTTCGGAGGGATTGCCTGATCGGCTAAAAAAAAGCCACCCGAAGGTGGCTTTGTAAAAGTTCCCGAAGGAACATCGTTGGAGCTCTAAAAAAATAAAATTGGGATACTTGTCCTGTTTTTGTGACTGGGCCCCAACGCTTGAGTACTGTGACAGCAGTTGTGGCAACTTTAGCGGGGAGCGCTCTTGGCTACCATCCCCCATTTGGGGGATATGACCTCAACTTTTCAGAGAAATCGTGACTTTTCTCACGCTTTAATTATTGTTGCCGGGCGCCAGTGGCAAGCGAACTACAAAACAGGCACCGCCTTCGACGCGATTCTCACAATGGACACTGCCGCCATGGCGAATAACAATCGATTTCACCAGGGATAGCCCCAAACCGACACCACCATCACGCTCGGTGGCACCGGGCAACCGGTAAAACGGCTCAAAAATGCGCTCGCTCAATTCAGGTGGCACGCCCGGGCCACTATCGCAGACGCGAATCATCGCCTGACCATCACCCTGACCCAGTATGACCGTGATTTTCCCGGCAGCGTGGCGGCGCGCGTTCTCAAGCAGGTTGCGCATAACGCGACGTAATAATTTGGTAATACCCTGCACCGGCAATATGGTGCCCGGTGCTTTGAGATCGATGGTTGTTTGATCTGGCGCCAATTGGACCTCTAACTCGGCGTCCACTCGCGCGCATTCCTCGGCCGCCAGACCCATCAGGTCCACCGACTCTATTGTTCCCATATCGGCTTCACGGGCGTCGAGTCGACTGGCGAGCAAAATCTCTTCAATCAACTGATCCAACTCGGCGATATTGCGCGTGATCTCGTTTTTGAAAGTCGGGGACGAGGGTGAGCCCATCAACTCCATCCCCATTCGAATCCGGGTCAGCGGCGAACGAAGTTCGTGCGAAGCATTGGCGAGCAGTGATTTTTGAGATGCCAGTAACGATTCGTGCGACTTGACCAGGGTCTCAATTCGCTGAGCCGCAAGATTGAAACGCGCGGCCAGAAATGCCACTTCGTCCTGCCCAACTTCAGGCACGCGAATGGAGAGATCGCCTTCACCCCATTTCTCAACCCCGTTTTGCAGCAATTCAAGACGCCGCGTGAGGGTGCGAATAATCGGGTAGGTGGCCAAAGCCACTGCAATTGCCACCAGCGCCAAAGTCCAGAAAAATCCGAACGGCGGTCGGTTCCAGGGCGACTGTGGCGAGCGCGGCAATTGCATGTGCACGATTTGACCGTCGAGCATGAGAACCACGAACTCCGGACCGTTTCCATTTTGACTCTGCAAACCAAACGACGGTCCTTGCGCCTCTGGCTCGCCGGGAGCGGCGACACCAATGCCGGCACCGGGGGGCCTTCTTCTGCGAGAATGGCCGCTGCCTATGATTTGCCCCGCTTCATTGCGGACAATCACATCACGCAACGGCGGCTCGACAGCGAGTCGCCAGGCCCAACCCACCAAAAACGTGAGCACCGCGACCGCCAGTACGACGGCCAGCCAGATGCGGCTGTACAGCTTCTTTAAAAACATTTTCAATCTTGCTGGCGAGCAAATACATAGCCAACGCCGCGCACGGTCAGAATGCGTTTGGGATCCTTGGCGTCAATCTCAATGGCAGCGCGAATGCGCCCCATGTGTACGTCGATTGAACGATCAAAGGCATCGAGCTCACGACCTCGCACGGCCTCCATGATCTGATCCCGCGTCAGCACCCGACCAGCGCGCTCGGCCAGCGCCGTCAGCAGGTCAAACTGATACGAAGTCAAATCACAGGGCTGTCCCGCCACACTGACCGTGCGGGCATCGCGGTCAATCTCAAGTGTGCCGAAACGCAGTTGCTTGCCGCCCTGGGCCGAGCCCTCCACGCGGCGGCGCAATACCGCGCGAATACGCGCCAGCAGCTCGCGCGGCTCGAAAGGTTTGGGCAGGTAATCATCGGCTCCGATTTCGAGCCCAATGATGCGGTCCATAGGATCGCCCTTGGCGGTCAGCATCAAGACCGGGATTTGCGCCAGCGCGCCAGGCATGGACCGGATGCGCCGACAAACCTCCAGACCATCAATATCTGGCAGCATCAGATCAAGTATGACCAGGTCAGGCGCTGCTGACTGCAAGGTCTCCAAGCCAGTTTGCCCATCGCCTGCATGACTCATCATAAAACCGTTTTGCCCCAAGTACTCGCTCACCATCTGGGCCAGGCGGGCGTCGTCTTCTATCATTAGCAGGTGTTGACTCATGGCGGCAGTCTATCCCTAGGTGCCGAGCAGCGTGTGCGTGCTGCCTGAAAGCTCTGTAAAGTTTGGTAAATGCCGTGCGGCTGGGTCGAAAAAGACCGATTGGAACAGCTTCCCGGATTGGAGATTGCCATCAATTAGTGAGCTACATATCGCCATTTCACCGGAGTTTTATGGCTGCTTTAATGCTCAGTGCCTGTGCCGCTGCATGCGCCAAAGCAGCAGCAATAGCAGCAGGGGCGGAACCGCGGTCAGGCCGGTGGCCACGAATGCCGTGGCGTAGGCGCCCAAGAGTCCGTGGGTGGGTGTCAGTGTTTCGACCGCAATCCCTGAGAATCCCTTCAGGAACTTGCCGAGCAAGGCGTACGTCGAGGACAGCATGGCGTACTGCGTGGCGGTGTAGCCGAGGCTCGTCAGGCTCGACATGTACGTGACCAGAGCCACGCCAGCGAAGGCCTGCGCAAAAGCGTCGAGGGTCATCACCGCGGCAAAAATTGACGCGTCGGGGTTGACGCTGAGCACGGCGAATGCCGCCGTGCCGAAGCCTTCGAGCACCAGCCCTGCGATCAGCGTCGGCAACAAGCCGAGCCGCACGGCGCTGAGGCCAGCCGCGGCGATGCCGAGGAACATGGCGACCAGGCCGAAGGAGCCGCGTACCCAGGCGACCGTGTCCTTGGAGAGCCCGAGGTCGTGGTAGAAAGGGTTGTACATCGGCCCCATCACGAAGTCGGGCAGCCGATAGAGTGCCACCATGAGCAGCATGACCAGCCCGGCTCCCTTGTGCTTGGCAAAGAAATCGACGAACGGGCCGATGATCGCATCGGCGAGGCCGCGCAAGGTCCACAGTGGGGGTTTCTGGTGCAACACCACATCGGCGCGGGTCGGTTCGGAGGCGAACAGCGTTGCAATCGTGCACAGCGCCATCAGCACCGCCATGCCAACATAAGACATTGCCCATCCGACGCGTGCCGCCGCGGCGATGATCAGGGCGTCGGTAACGAGCAGGGCGATGCGGTATCCGACCTGCGCCGCCGAGGTCATCAGCCCCACTTCGTCAGCGTCAGACGCCGACTCGATGCGCCAGGCGTCGATCGCGATGTCCTGCGTGGCCGAGGCGAAGGCTGTCAACAAAGCGAAGGCGCCGATGGCCGCGAGCCCACCCGCAGTCCCGACAGCGGCCATGCCCAGCAGCCCGATGGTGATAAGAAGCTGGCACAGCAGCATCCAGCCGCGACGACGGCCCAGGCGACCCAGCAGCGGCACGTCGATGCGGTCCACCAGCGGCGACCAGTACACCTTGAAGGCGTACGCGAAGCCGACCCACGAGATGAACCCGATGGCAACCAAGCTTGTGCCGTCGTCCCGCAGCCAGTAGCCGAAGGTGTTGGCGGTTAGCAGGAAGGGCAAGCCCGAGGCGAACCCCAGCGCCAGCATGACCGCGACCTTGGGCTGTCTGAGCTCGTGCAGCACCTCCAGCGCAGAGCGTTTGCGGCGCGCGGTGGAAATGGCTTCAGTCATTGATTGCCTTTTCGGCCGTAACGCCCAAGCTGGCGCAGCGAGGCCGACTCCAGATACACCTTAAATAGATCAAGCCATGACGGTTTGTCAGCCAAAGAAGAGGGGCTGAGCGTTGCTGTGGTCATGGAGGAATAATAACGCCATGAAAACTGGTTTTGATTGCAGGCAAGGGCAGGCCCATCTGTCACCGGCCCATGGGCTGTCTTTGCTGGCCTTGGCGCTCGCCTTGTGCGGTGGTGCCCAACATGCGCACGCGCGTGACGGTGTTGACGTGGGCAACAATTCGGCGTTTAGCCGACTGGTTCCAGCCGAAGGAGTGGAGCGCTCCGCCGGCCAGCAATACGCTCAATTGCTGCAGCAGGCCGCCGAAAAAAACGCGCTCGGCGCCAAGGAACACCCACAGGTGCGTCGGCTGCGCGCCATTGCCCAGCGCATCATTCCATTCACCACCTCCTGGAACCCAAGGGCCAAAGACTGGCGCTGGGAGGTCAATCTGATCGGCAGCAAACAGATCAATGCTTTTTGCATGCCTGGCGGCAAAATTGCGTTCTACAGCGGCATTCTTTCGCAACTCAAACTCACCGATGACGAAGTCGCCATGGTGATGGGACACGAAATTGCTCACGCCCTGCGGGAACACGCCCGCGAGCGCATGGCGAAAAACGCTGCCACCGGCATTGGCGCCGGACTGCTCGGTCAGGTTCTCGGCCTGGGACAGATCGGACAGACGGTGACCAACTACGGAGCGCAATTGCTGACGCTGGAATTTAGTCGCAGCGACGAGTCCGAAGCCGATCTGGTCGGCATGGAACTGGCAGCCCGCGCCGGCTACGACCCCAGAGCCGGTGTCACCTTGTGGCAAAAGATGGGCGCCGCCAGCAAAGGTGCGCCGCCGCAGTGGTTGTCAACCCACCCTTCCGGCACTTCGCGCATTGCCGATATAGAAAAGAACTTGCCCAAAGTGCTGCCACTTTATGAACGCTCCAAACAAGGCCAGTAGTCGGCAAGTTGGCGGCTGGTAGACTTCCAATCATGAAACTTATTGTGTCATTGCTGCTGTTTGGACTGGTCGCTGCAAGCAACCCTGCTATCGCGAAAACACCGGGCGAAGTTGAGATTGGCGGGACGCTTCGCGAGGCCACCATGCAAGGTCTGTCCGGACCCTCGCGCAAGCTGTCGGAATTTCGCGGCAGGCCGCTCATCATCAATGTTTGGGCCAGTTGGTGCGGTCCTTGCCAGCTAGAAATGGCTTCACTGGAAAGACTCTCCCACAGCAAGGCGGGAAAGCAGTTGACCATGATCGGCATTTCGACCGACGACTACCCGGAAGCCGCCAAGGGTTTCCTGAAAAAAAACAGGACCAGTTTCAGTCATTTTATTGACAGTCGGTTGCTGCTGGAAAACATGCTGGGGGCGGATCGACTGCCCTTGACACTGTTGGTGGACGCGCAGGGTCGGGTGCTCGGTAAATACTATGGCGCTAAAGAATGGGACAGCCGTGAGGCCATGCAACTGATCGGCAAGACGTTCCACATCCCGATCTGAACGATGCGAGCGGCTCACAGTGATTGCCCTTGCGACAGCGGGCAGCCTTATTCGGTTTGCTGTGGCCCATGGCACTCCGAGTTCAGGCAGGGTATTCATGCAAGCACACCTGAGGCCCTGATGCGCTCGCGCTACAGCGCTTATGTGATGGGCCTGATTGACTACCTGCTGGCCACCTGGCATCCGGCGACTGCGCCTGGCGATCTGGAGCTCCAACCCCTCAAATGGCTGGGGCTGGAAGTGTGTCATGCCGAGCAGTCGGGCGACGCCGGTGTGGTGGAGTTTGTTGCACGCTGGCGTGATGGTGGCGGCCGGGCACAACGCCTGCACGAGACCAGTCGCTTCGTGCGCCAGAGCGAGCGCTGGTATTACATCGACGGCAAGATGACCGAGCCGGTGTAGCGTCTGACACTACACCGCACCACCACTCGAGGAGCAGGGAGCCACACACAATGGGCGACTGTGGGGGTCAACCGCCGCGCCGGGCCGCCCCAAGCAAGGCCCGGCCCCCTCGGGGGGCAGGGAGCCACACACAGTGGGCGACCGTGGGGGTCAGCCGCCGCGCCGGGCCGCCCCAAGCAAGGCCCGGCCCCCTCGGGGGGCAGGGAGCC
>JBAXBQ010000064.1:0-18937 GCA_037141865.1 Comamonadaceae bacterium
CCCCTGCTAAGGGAGTATGGGGTGTTGAGCCCCATCAAGGGTTCGAATCCCTTCGTTTCCGCCAGATAGTTAGTGAATAGCGGGCCTTTACGGCCCGTTATTCATTTTGGATGCGGACCCCTTTCAGTCAAGCTTGACATGGAAGCGCTTGGCCTTCATTTCAAAGCGCGGTAGTGCATTGTGGGCCACTTGGCGTACCCGTGGGCGAAAGGCCAGCATGGCATCGAGCTTGGTCGCGAGTGCGTGAATCAATTGCGGGTCAGTGCCCGCGCACAATTCAACTTCGATGTCCATTTCATCCATCTGCCTGACCTTGTTCACCGTAATTCGAAACTCATCGACCTCAACGAAATTGCGGATGAGGTTTTCGACTCCGCCGGGGAAAACGTTGACACCCCGCACCGTCACCATATCGTCGGCACGCCCCAGAACACCGCCTTCAAAGCGCAATGAAGTCCGACCGCATTGGCAGCGATCCCGATTTATCTGCACCAGGTCACCAGTGCAATAGCGGATGACCGGGAAACCCCAGCGACCCAGATTGGTGATCACCAACTCGCCGCGCTCACCGGGCAAAACCGCCTCGCCCGTCAGCGGATCGATGACCTCCGCAATGAATTCACTCTCAATCAGATGCGTACCCCCAGGTTGAACCTGGCATTCAAAGGAATGTGCACCCACCTCGGATGCACCGGCATGATCGAAGCACTTGGCGGCCCAGGTGTGTTCGATGCGTTGTTTTGTGGCAGGCACGCTGGCGCCCGGTTCGCCGGCGTGGATCGTCGTTTTCAAGGGTATTGAGCGAATGTCGAAACCGATCTCGCGGGCGACCTCGGCCATGCGCAGTGCATAGGAAGGCGTGCAACACAACGCCGTTGCACCCGCCTCGCGCATCATTTCAAGGCGCTGCTGCGAATCGCGACCGCCCCCAGGAATCATCAAAGCCCCGATTTTCCGGGCACCTTCAACGGCGGCCCAAAAACCGATGAAGGGGCCAAACGCAAAGGCCATGAAGAGTCGGTCCGAGGAGGTGACTCCGGCGCCGGCCAGCACATGCCCCCAGCAACGACCCCACCAGTCCCAGGATTCGTTGGTATCGAATACTTTCAAGGGTACCCCGGTGGTGCCGGAGGTCTGATGCATGCGTACATAGTTCTCGAGGGGGTAGGTCAGGTTGGTGCCGAATGGGCCGTGGCTGGCCTGATCACTCATCAGCTCGCACTTTCGGGTCAGAGGTAGTCGGACCAGATCAGCCAGCGACCGCATATCTGATGGCTGCACATGGGCCGCTTGCCACTTATGGGTGTAGAACTGGTTCGTGTTCCATAGATGGGCCATCATCATTTGCAGCTTGTTCAACTGCAAGGCAGCCAGTTGCTCGTGTGTCAGGGTTTCAGTCGCTTCGTCGAAATAGGTCATTTGACTGTCCCTACGGTTGGGTCAAAAAACTCATCCGCCAACGATGATGGGCACCAGCACCACCCGATCACCGCTCGCAATCTGAACCAATGCCTCACCCGACAGCACCATGTCGCCATTGACGGCAATGTTCCAGGTACTGTCGTTCAGGTCACTGGCGGCCTCGGGAAGCTTGCGCAGCAGGGCACGGCGCAGGGCCGTCACGTCGCTGACGTTCTCATCGATGATCACAACCTTTTCTGGCGCGCCGGGCAGGGGCTTTGGCAAATCGACACGCACGGCGAATCCGGTGATCAGGCGCGAGAGCTTTTCGTGCCACGCCGCTGCCGGCGTGCCTTCCGTGTTCAGCCCGGTGAGGGTATAAAAGCGCTGTTTCATGGCATTGAACTCGGCGCGGTCGATCTTCTCGCCGGCGAACGGGCCTTGCGTCAGGGCTTCTTCAAACCAGCGGCGCGGCAGCGTGTCGTCCTTTGCGCGTAGGCCGAAGCGAAAATTCAGCATTCGCTCGACCCCGGTGACATTGCGACCGATCTCGTCGAGTTCCTCCTCGACGAAGGGCTGACCGGTCAGCGCCGTCAACTGGGTGGCGAAATCGGTCAGGTCAGGCAGGGTCGGTGAGTTGAACAACTTGGTGTTGAAGCGGCACATGCCGACTGAGTCACCCACTGCGTAGTTGTTCTCGCACTTGCGCACTGCATATTCCTTGCCTTCGTAGCTGTTCGGCGCCGCCGACACGCTACCGTTGTACAGCGATGTCTTGAACGCCGGATCGTCGTTGATGCGGGCGTTGATCTCGAGCGTGACACGGTTACGCAGGTGATCCATGCCGCGGGTTGCCACCGAAAGTCCGAGGGCAAATGCCTTCAGAATGCGGGAGTCGTGCGGATCGGACTGGAACAGGCCCTTGACCGCCATGCGGTAATCGAGTGCACTGGCCGGATATTTTCCGCGTTCGACGGCACGCGCCGAGTCGGCAATGGTGTCGCCGAAGCCTTCACGCTTTGCGGTCATGAACAGCAGCTTCTCGATGACCTCGTAGTTGCCCCAGGTCAGTTCGATGCCACCGGTCTGCTTCGCCGCGATGATGCCGCGCTGATAGAGCTCCATGGCCCAGGCAATCGCGCTTCCGGTGGAGGCCGAATCCAGCCCCAGATCGTTCAGGATATTGTTCAGGCGCAGTACCTGCTCAGGTTCCTTGATGCCGATCATCGGGCCGAACTTGCCCAACGTCACGTACTCGGGTCCATCGCCCTTGTCGTACTGGTCGTACTTGCCGTCGCCGTGGATACCTTGGTAAGTGCGTTGCTTGTCATGGTCGATCGACGCCTGGTCCGTGTCGTAGCTGGCATTACCACTCAGTCCCTTCAGGGCTGAGGCACCCCACCCGCTCTGGGCTTCGGGCGTCATGTCGTTTTGGTTGCGACAATGCACCGGGCAGAGATAGCAACCATCCATGCCCGGGCGGTAAGGATCGAAATTATCAGCGTCAAGCGCTGCGGTCCAGCTCGTCTCCTGATTGTTCTTGGTGCTCAGGGCCGACAGGACGCGACTCGGCTTGTACAGGAAGGGTGTGCCAACCATCTTCAAGGCGTTCTTGATCACGCTGGTCGAGATGATCTTCTTGCCAATGATCTTGTTGTATTTGGCCATCGGCTGCACCGGCTGCAGGTCTTTCGGTGCGCCGTGGATCATGATGGCCTTGAGCTTGAGTGAACCCATTTTGGCACCGCCGCCACCGCGCGCCCAAATCGATTTAATGCCGCCCATGATGCCGCTGCATAGCACCTGATTTTCACCCGCCGTGGTAATCCGGGCCAGCGCCATGTCCTCGCGCTCGACACAGTTGAAGTCGCGCTGGATGGCGGTGGCCATGTCAAGATTGTTCAAACCGACATAGGGGGCGGCATCGACGAGCTCGGCTTTGTCGTACGAAATTCTGAGCAGGGTCCAAGCTGTTGCGCGTCCGAAAAGAACCACATGGTCGTAACCGTGACAACGCAGAAAGGCCGGAAAATAGTCGCCGGCATTGGCATCGAGAATTGCATAGCTGTCAGGTGATTTGCTGCTAATGTTGCCGCGCGTAGCCGACGGCATGCTGCTGGTCAACACACCGGAGCCAAAGATCAGGGGAATCTCGGGATCGAGCGCATCGCGCTCTTCTTCCATCAAGTTGTAGAGCAGCCACATATTCGCGCCACGCCCGCCGAGAAAATTCCGCAACACCTCCAGCGGCAGGTACTTTTTCAGCATCTTGCGCTGCTCAAGGTCGACGAACAGCACCGCACCCTGCGAGTTGTACTGCGGCGTGTCGTGCATTCGGGCGATGAGGCGCTCCAGTTTGTCTCTGATTGCCATTTCCTGAACTCCTGTTGTTGTGACTCTTCAGACCGTCTTTTGCGCCTTCAGGCGTTCGTACTTCGTCTGCAATTCGTCCTTGCTTTCGGGGTGATCCGGGTCGGCAACACAGGCACGCACTGGACAGACCTTGACGCATTGCGACACCGCGTGGTGTCCGACGCATTCGGTGCACAGGTCGGGGTCGATGTAGAAGATGTCCTCACCGGCCGTGATCGCCTTGTTCGGGCAGGCCTTCAGACACACGTCGCAGGCGATGCAGAGGTCATTGATCAGTAGCGCCATTTGTGTTTCCTCTTGATTGGTGATGAGTTCAAAAATATTGCTGTGGGTGGTTCGCCGATCTGGCACGCCTATTCCTGACACAGCGGCGGATCAGGATCCTCTGTAGTCTTCGAGTTGTCGGAGCCGCACTCGGCAAGACAGGACTCCAGCCAGCCGGCGTGTTCGCGTTCCTCATCGGCGAACTGGCGCGCCAGCCCGATAACTTCTGCGGCCTGCGCCGTGGCAGCGATATCGTCATAAAACAGCGTCGCCTTGCGCTCGTGCTCCAGTGCCAGCACGATGGCCTCCCGAACCGACAGTTGGTAATGCACTCGGCCGGTGTCTATGGTTTCCGGGCCTTCATTGCTGCGCCACTTGTAGTCCCAGGGTGCATAGTGCGGCAGCGCCACACCTTTGCACATTTCGGTGAGGTCGATCAGATGTTTTCTTTCCGCGATTTCAAGACGGCGAAAAATCGCCGCCACCGCCGTTCTGCGGTGCGTCTGCATCTGGTCCGCCAGTTCACCATAGCGCTCCGCCGCTTCGGTCTCCATGGCCAGTGCGTGCGCCAGAAGTTCAGGAACGGTTTGAACAGCCCCATCCGAACGAGTTTCACTCATAACGCAAACCTCGATTCCAGATCCGCGATCGAGCCACTGGAACGCTCGAACTCGGGGCGGTACGGTGGACGGGAGCCCTTAAAGAGAACCTTGCCTACATTGAAGCCGTCATCGGTCATCAAGCGTCGCGCTGCGCGCGCGGCATCGTCCGTGTAGTCGACCACCGCGGTGCGCACGATGTCGCGCCAATCGGCCTGCTCCGGGCGGAATGTGACGCACGGGCTGAGCACTTGCACCAGCGAAAACCCGGGATGGCGTATCGCTTCGACGATGATCTGGGCCATATTGATCGGATCGCTGCTGGAAACCCGGGCGATAAAATTGGCCCCAGATGCCAGCGCCACCACGAGCGGCTGGAAGGGGTTGATTCCGGTACCTTCCGGTGTCAGCTTGCTGCCCTCCCAGTCAGGCGCAGTGGTCGGAGAAGCCTGGCCCTTGGTCATGCCATAGACCTGGTTGTCCATGACGATATAGGTCAGGTCAACGTTGCGTCGACAGGCGTGCATGAAATGGTTACCGCCAATCGAGAAGCCGTCGCCGTCGCCGCCGGTCACGAGCACCGTGAGATCGGGGCGCGCCAGCTTGAGACCGGTCGCTACCGGCAGGGCACGGCCATGCACGCCGTGGAAGCCATAGACGGTGGTATAGGCAGGAATGCGCGAGGAACAACCAATTCCCGAGACGATCGCCACATCTTCAGGTGCCAGGGAGAGTTCGGCCAACGCACGGGTGATGGCGTTGAGCACCGTGTAGTCTCCACAGCCTGGGCACCAGATCGGTTTGAGTTCGGACTTGTAGTCCTTTGCCTTGTATCTTCGCAACGCGGTTTCCATCACGTTCTCCAGCTATTGAGTTGGTCGAGAATCCGGGCCGGACCGAACGCCAGCGGACCGCCCTGGTGCAAAGAGCGTGTCTCAAGCGGCAGATCGTAGAACGCCCGCAACATGCGGTAAAACTGGCCGCTGTGCGATTGTTCGATGACCAGGGCGCGTCTGATTCCGGTCAGTGCCACGGCCATTTTTTCGGGCTGGACTGGGGCGATCAGCCGCACCGAAATCAGTCGGGCTCTACCACCTGCAGCCGAGAATCGCTGCAAGGCTTCGCGAGCTGGCCCGGTCGACGAGCCCCAGGTGATGATGGCCACGTCGCCCGGGCCGTTGTCGGCTTCGATGATGTCGGCCCAGTGGTCGCCGTAATTGAAATGGGTCAGTTTGCGAAGGCGTTTGTTCATTTGCGACAAATGATCTGATGCCTGGGACGACGGAGTGCCGAACTCGTTGTGTTCCAGCCCGTCGGCCGTGTGCGCCAGACCCGGGGTGCCGGGAATCGCCATCGGTGAAACGCCCGAGGCTGTCACGGCGTAGCGTTTGTAGCGTTCACCGTCAACCACTGCCTTTGCTGTGACGCGTTGACTGATAAATACCAGCTCCGCAGGACGCGGCAATATCGCCCGCGATTGTCCCATTGCTTGATCGGTCAGAACAATGGCGGGTGTCTGCATGGCCTCGGCCAGATGTACTGCCCATTGGCTGGTGAACAGACAATCAGCGACCGAATTGGCGGCCACCACGATATGCGGTGCATCGCCGTGCAACCCATACACAGCGATGTTAAGGTCGCTTTGTTCCGACTTGGTTGCGATCCCGGTCGAGGGCCCGACGCGCATGACATCGATCACGACAATCGGCACCTCGGCGGCAACCGCCAATCCCAGCGATTCGATCATCAACGACAGGCCCGGGCCGGAAGTGGCGGTCATCGCCGGGACGCCACCGAAGGAGGCGCCGATGATCTGGTTGATGGAAGCTAGTTCGTCTTCGGCCTGAACCAATATGCCACCGACTTTGGCCAGCGACGGTGCCAGCCATTCAAGGACTTCCGTGGCCGGTGTGATCGGATAACCGGCAACAAAGCGAACGCCGCCACGAATAATTCCAAGGCCGGTCGCTTCGTTGCCAGTGATGCTCCAGCGCGACTCCATGCCAACAATCACAGCCGGCAACTTTGGAACTTCCGGCAGACCGGCCGCAGCGGCCACGCCCGCATGAAAAGCGGCCATGCTAGCGTCGATTGCAGCCTGCCCCTTGCGCCGCAGATGCTGTTCGACGACCGCCTGCATGGCATCCGTTGGTAGACCTATCAGGGCAGCGATGGCGCCCAGGGCGACCATGTTCGGGCGGCCGTGTTCGATCTTGCTGGCGATGTCACTCAATGCCAGTGCGGCCTCGCGCGGCTGACCGCTTAGCAAGGTAGTCGGTGCCGGGCCGTGTGCACAGTCGCCGACGATGAGACTGGTTCCGACCAGTGGAATTTCGGCCGAAAAGCGACCGATGTTGTCCCAGTCGATGGCCATCAGCAGGTCATAGCTGTCATCGTGCGACATGATCGGCTCGGTCGAAAAGCGCAGCATCGTGGCAGCCTCACCGCCTCGAATCTGCGGTCCGGACGAGCGGCTCATCAGCGCATACCAGCCGGCCTTGGCGGCTGCCTCCAACAGCAGCGATCCGGCGGTAACGATACCTGCCCCACCGCTGCCGGCAATTACCAGTGACACGCTATGTACTGTCATCACTTCTTTCCTTCACCAGTGACCATGGCTTGTGCGTTTATCAGTTTCAGTCTAGACCCAAGATCGCCTCTTGCAAAGTGCAGCGTTGATTTAGTGTGCGATGATTGCACTGACTGCGCGATGAACGCACAAATAGTAGAAGTGAAAATCAAGGTAGCCGATGACTATCGCAAAGGCAGATTTAATTGAAGGTATGGTGAAAGGCCTGGCGGTGCTGGAGAGCTTTGATACCGAGCGGCAACGGCTCAACGCTACTCTGACTGCCGGGCGGACCGGTCTGACACGTGCGGCCGCGCGCCGCCACCTGTTGACGTTAACCCATCTCGGCTATCTTGAAACTGATGGCAGTTACTTCTGGTTGTCCAGCAAAGTTCTGCGTTTCTCTGGCAGCTATCTTGCGTCCGCCCGCCTGCCTCGTGCCCTGCAACCAACGTTGGACCGACTTGCGATTCAGGCGCAAGAGTCGTTTTCGGCGGTGGTGCTGGACGCTGACGAAGTGGTTATCGTGGCACGCAGTGGTAACGACCGTAACTCATCGGCCAATGGAGCAGGCCGCATGATCGCCTATGGACTTCACCTGGGGGCGAGATTACCCGCCCACGCCACGTCTACCGGGCGGGTATTGTTGGCGGCCAAAACAAAGACAGCGTTCAACGAATGGATGAAAGGACGGCATTTGCAACGTATGACGCCCTTGACCACGGTTGACACCCGATCGTTCCGGGTCCTCATCGAGAAAATCCGCCAGAGCGATTTTTGTATCGCCAGCGAAGAGCATGAACTGGGTGTTCATGCGCTGGCGGTTCCGCTGCGAAATAGCAAGGGCCTGACGGTGGCAGCGCTCAATGCGGTGGCATCCCACAGCCGGATCTCGGCAGCGGCAATACAGCGGGATCTGTTGCCTTTATTGTTCGAGGCGGCGCGCGAGTTGAGCCCGCTTTTATAGCCGCCTCAATCAATTTGCTTCAGCGATGGGCAGTCATCTGGTGCTGCTTACTTGTCATAAAGATTTAGCAATGCTTTGGCGGATTCCAGCAGTTGCTTGCCATCGCCGCCTTTGGCGGCTACATCTTTGAACCAGTCTTGTGCCACGCCTTCGGTCGCTTTCTCCCAGCGCTGGTACTCCTCCGCCGTGAGCACGTTGACGGTATTGCCACGGTCGGTTGCCGACTTGCGCCCCGGTGCGATGGTGCTGTCCCAGACCCGACCGGCCCAGGCTGATGTTTCTGCACCGCTATTGGCGTCAATCACTTTTTTCAGGTCAGCCGGCAGGCTGTTGTATTTGGCCTCGTTCATGGCCACAACGAAGATCGTGTTGGACATCTTGCGTTGGAGCGCTCCGGTTTCGGTATGGAACTTGGTAACCTCATGCACTTTGAGTCCTGGCACCACTTCCCAGGGCAACGAAGCGCCGTCGACAACGCCCTTGGAGATAGCCTCCTGAACTTGCGGCGCCGGCATCTGGATGGGTGTGGCACCCAGCGCAGTCAGCATGCGGGTGCCGATGCGGGTCGGCGCCCGCACCTTGAGCCCTTTCAGGTCTTCCAATGTCTTTACCGACTTGCTGGCAAAGTGCAGTTCAGCACCATCGTGCACGTGGGCCATGAGGATTTTGGTGCCCTTGAATTCATCGAGGGAATTCTTTTGCATGTAGTCCCAAAACGCGCGGCTGCCGCCTTCGGCAGTCTTGATCATGAAGGGGAGCTCGAACACTTCCGATCTGGTGAACCGACCGGCCTGGTAGGTGGGTACGGTCCAGATAATGTCGGCCACGCCGTCCTTCGCCTGGTCAAACAATTGGGGCGGCGTGCCGCCGAGTTGCATGGCCGGATAAATCTGGCACTTGAGCCGGTTGTTCGATTCCTTGGCAATCTTTTCACACCAGGGACCCAGCAACATTTTTTGTGATGTTGCATTCGGTGCCAGAAAATGGTGCACCTTGAGCGTTACCTCCTGCGCCCAGGCCCAGCCAGCTCCGAGTGATAGCACGGTCGCTGCCAGTACAGTGGTAAGTGTCTTGCGGATCTGCATGTCGAATCTCCTCATTTTCAGGTTGTGGAACAGGGTGAATAGGGGTCAAGCGCCGAAGGTGTGCACCAGATACAGCGAGATGACGGGGAAGAAAACCAGCAACGTGATACGCATGAAGTCAGAAATCAGGAACGGGATGACACCCTTGAATGTTTCCATCAAGGGTACATCAACCGCCATCCGGTTGATGACGTAGACGTTCATGCCCACGGGAGGATGCACCAGTCCGATTTCGACCACCATCAGCGCCAGGATGCCAAACCAGATTGACTTGTCAACCTGTGCCAGGCCAAAAAAATCAAGCCCCATGATCATCGGGTAAAAAATCGGAATCGTCAGCAGAATCATGGCCAGCGCATCCATGACGCAACCGAGCAGAACATAGATCAACAGGATCATGCCCATCACCAACAAAGGCGACATGCCACTGTTCTTGACCCACTGCGCAAGTTCGACCGGCATTTGCGAGATCGCCAAAGCCGAGTTCATCATGTCGGCGCCCAGCAGCACCAAGTAGATCATGGCCGTCGCCATGGCCGTGCCAAGCAGGGTCTTGCGCAGCTGCTCCATTCCCATGTTGCCCGACAGCAGTGCCAAGATGCCACAGGAGGCCGCACCAATGGACGCGGCCTCAGTTGGATTGGCCCAGCCACCATAGATACCGACGATGACAACCACGAAGACCAGCAACACGGGCAGTACTTCGAACAGACAGCGCAGGCGCTGCGGCCAGGGCACGCGCGGGCCGGCCGGGCCGGCTTTCGGATCCAGGGCGACCACAATCTGTACCACCAGCATGTAGCCGAGCATCGCAATGATGCCAGGCAGTACTGCGGCCATGAACAGTTTTCCGATCGACTCCTGCGTCAAAATGGCATAGATCACCAGCGGCACAGAGGGTGGAATCATGATGCCCAGGGTGCCGCCAGCGGCCAGTGCGCCGGTGGCCAAAGAGCCGGAATAACCGTAGCGTCGCAATTCCGGCAACGCCACCTGGCCCATGGTTGCCGCAGTTGCAAGGGACGAGCCGCAGATGGCGCCGAAGCCGGCGCAGGCGCCGATCGCCGCCATGGCAATGCCGCCCTTGCGGTGCCCAATGAAAGCGCTGACGAACCTGAACAGTGAGCGACTCAGCCCGCCGTGCGTGGCAAACTGTCCCATCAGCAAGAACAAGGGGATCACCACCAGGTCGTAATTGGAGAGGCGGGCGTAAGCCAGATTCTTGAGCGAGTTCAGCAGCACGCCAGTCTGGCCCCCCGTTAGATAGATATAGCCACCACCGCCAGCGATGAACATGGCCACTCCAATCGGTACCCGCAGTACCAACAGCGTCAAGAGAGCGCCGAAAATCAGAAAGCCAAGCTGCGTTCCGCTCATGACTTCATTGCCTGTCGCGTCCAGGGATACCAGCACATGTAGAAACCAGCCAGCGCCAGCAGGATGAAACTGGGGACCATCAGTGCCTGCGCAATCCATACCGGCAGTTCGAGAATGGCCGAGGACTCGCCGGCCTCTTGCAGGCTGATGGCGCCGACCGCCGTACGCCACGCCAGCAGCGCGCCCAGCAAGCCCACCAGCAAGGAGCCCGCAGAGTCCAGAAAGACGCGCCTGCCGCTGGTCATGTGTGCCGTGAAGAAATCCACCTTGACGTCGCCGTGCATCAAGTGGCAATGGGCGAAGAAGGTGGCAGACGCGAAGGCCGCTGACAATTGCAGCAGCTCGACATCGCCAGGCACCGGGGCGTTGAATAATTTGCGTCCGACAATTGACACCACGGACATGATCACCAGCGTTATGAAAATCGTGCCACCCGCATAGGCAAACCATTTCGCCAGCGCAAACAGCAGGCGTCCATAGGATCCCCGTTGTTCATTTCCGGCCTGGGGATCCGGAGCGGAACTCTCTTCCTCCTGCATTCTTGTCTCCTCGTATCATTTTTTGCAGAACCTTCTCAGGTGCAAACTGAGGCCTATTGCCGGCGTGGTGTGCACGGTCGAAAGTAGCAATTCGGGCACCAGAGAAGCGGCGTTAAAGGTCTTCTCAAGATAGTTGTAAAGTGGTACAACAATACTTTAATTACACGGATTGGCGCATAGTACATCAACATGGCTCCATCGTTTCGTCGTTTTTTTGTGCGCCTTTGGGACGCTTACAGCATCGGAGTGATCTGCAGCGATGCAAGTCAACGGGTTGAACCTGCCGCTACCCGACAGCCGTCGGAATCAGGACTGCTACCGGCCTGGATTCGTTGGCAAATTTGGCTGCATTTGTTGGTTTTTGCTGGTAAACCCCGGGGTAGAGTTGGGCTACAACTGCTTAAGATGCTGGCTTGCCTAGCATATTAAAAGTAACATGAAAAATGATAGGGGTAATATTTCCCGCGCTGGAGTGGTCTTGTTATGGACCGACTTTATTTCGGACGAACCGGGTGCTGTGCGGCTTGACCCAGTAGCGCCGCCCTCAGTCCGCCGCACAGGTTTCACTTGCAAAACTTTATTAACTGGAGAGAGATAATGACCTTCAATAAGACCCTGCCCTTGCTTGCTGCGCTGCTGGTTGCCACGGTGGTTCATGCCGACATCAATGTCGGCGTCACCGTATCGGCCACCGGTCCCGCTGCTTCCCTCGGTATTCCGGAAAAAAACACTATCGCCCTGATGCCTGCCAACATTGGCGGGCAGAAGATCAACTACATCGTGCTCGATGACGCTTCCGACACCACGGCGGCGGTCACCAATACCCGTAAGTTGATCAGTGAATACAAGGTCGATGTGATCCTGGGTTCAACCATCACACCGGCCTCGCTGGCCATGATCGACGTGATCGCTGAGGCGCAGACGCCGATGATTTCGATGGCCGCTTCGGCCCGTATTGTCGAGCCGCAAGATGCCAAGAAGCGCTGGGTTTTCAAAACACCACAGAACGACATCATGATGTCATTGGCAATTGCTGCTCACATGGCCGATAGCGGCGTCAAGAGCGTCGGATTCATCGGCTTTTCCGATGCCTATGGCGAAGGTTGGTTTCAGGAATTCAGCAAGATTGCCGCCATCAAAAACATTCAAATCGTCGCCAATGAGCGCTTCAATCGAACTGACACCTCGGTGACCGGTCAAGTGCTGAAAATCATGGCCGCCAAACCCGACGCGGTGCTGGTCGCGGGTTCCGGTACACCGGCCGTGTTGCCGCAGCGCGCGCTCAAGGAGCGTGGCTATGGCGGCAAGTTCTACCAGACGCACGGTGTTGCCAACAACGACTTTCTGCGTGTCGGTGGCAAAGATGTCGACGGAACCTATTTGCCCTCCGGCCCGGTGCTGGTGGCGGCGCAACTTCCGGCCAGTCATCCACTGAAGAAGTCGGCTCAGGAGTACGTCGCAAAATACGAAAAAGCCTATGGAACTGGTTCGGTCTCCACCTTCGGCGGACACGCTTGGGATGCCGGCAAGCTGATGGAAGCCGCGGTTGGTGCGGCGCTGAAAAAGGCCAAGCCAGGCTCGCTTGAGTTCCGTATGGCCCTGCGCGACGCGCTGGAAGGCGTGAAAGAGGTGGCTGGCGCGCATGGTGTCTTCAATATGTCCGCGACTGACCATCTAGGGTTGGACCAGCGCGCCCGCGTGATGGTCAAGATTGAGAATGGTGGCTGGAAATACCAGCCCTGATGGACGGCCAGATCGCCCTGCTGCTGGCGCAGGACGGCCTCGTCAATGGGGCGGTTTATGCCTTGATGGCGCTGGCCTTGGTGCTGTTGTTTTCAGTTACCAGGGTGATCTTTATCCCGCAGGGTGAGTTTGTTGCGTTTGGTGCGCTGACGATGGCACTGCTGCAGGCCGGTCGTGCACCGGGCACCCTGTGGCTGTTGTTGGTATTGGCGGCACTAACCTTGCTGGTGGAAGCGCTACGGCAGCAGCGCGGAGTGGCGGTCGACTGGACTTCGACGGCTGTCTGGGCGATCCTGGCACCTGGCCTGGCGGCGTTTCTCGTCCTGGTGTTGGCACCGGCTTCCATGCTGGGACAAGCGGCCATCACTCTGCTGATCATCACGCCTTTGGGTCCCCTTCTGTACCGCCTGGCGTACCGACCGCTGGCGCATGCAACAGTATTGACCCTGCTGATTGTTTCAGTCGCCCTGCACGGTGTACTGGTTGGTTTGGGGCTGCTGTTTTTCGGTGCCGAGGGGTCGCGTACCCCTGCATTTTCAGAGCTGCGTCTGGATCTGGCTGGTATTGCGGTCAGCGGCCAGTCACTGGTGGTGATGGGAGTGGCCAGCCTGCTGGTGATCCTGATGTTCCTGTTTTTTGAGCGCACCATCGTCGGCAAGGCCTTGCGTGCAACCGCCATGAATCGGGTCGGCGCTCGGCTCATGGGTATTCCGACCGAACTGTCAGGCGATTTGAGCTTTGCGCTGGCCGCGTTCATCGGTGGTGTATCGGGCCTGCTTATCGCGCCATTGACAACTGTTTACTACGACACCGGTTTCCTCATCGGTCTCAAAGGTTTCGTCGCAGCCATCATTGGAGGCCTGGCCAGCTACCCGTTGGCGCTGGTCGGCGCACTGATAGTGGGTCTGCTGGAGTCGTTTTCCTCGTTTTGGGCCAGTGCCTTCAAGGAAGTCATCGTCTTCACCCTGATCATCCCTGTCTTGTGGTGGCGCTCCCTCAACAGTCACCATGTTGAGGACGAAGAATGACGCAGCATCGACTCACGCTGTCAGCTCTGACACTGTTGTTGGGCGTCTGGGGCTTCCTGCCCGAGTTCACCGTAACGATGCTGAACTACATCGGTCTGTATGCACTGGTCGCGGTGGGCCTGGTGATGCTCACCGGCGTGGGCGGAATGACCTCGTTTGGTCAGGCCGCCTTTGTCGGTCTGGGTGCCTATGCGACGTCCTGGTTTTGCACTGCACCGGGCGTTGCCGCACTGGTCGGACTGGCCCCCGACTCTGTCGGTCTGCCCTGGATTGGACTTGTCCTGGGACTGGTTTCAAGCGCTACCGTCGCCTGGATTCTGGGCTCGGTGACGCTGCGACTGTCGGGCCACTATCTGCCGCTGGGCACCATTGCCTGGGGTTTGAGTCTGTACTTCCTGTTTGGCAATCTTGAATTCCTGGGCGGCCACACGGGTCTGGCGGGCGTGCCTGTCCTATGGGTGGGGACCTTTGCCTTGCATTCGGTACGCCAACTCGGACTCTTGACCTGGACCGTATTGTTGCTGACCTTGTGGGCGTTGCACAACCTGCTCGATTCACGCGAAGGCAGGGCCATTCGCTCGCTCAAGACGGGGCGTGTCATGGCCGAGAGCATGGGCGTGAACACTGCCCGTTATCGCATCAAGGTGTTTGTGCTGGCCGCCCTGCTGGCCAGTCTGTCTGGTTGGATGTACGCGCACTTGCAGCGTTTCGTCAACCCCACGCCCTTCAATCTGAACATTGGCATTGAATACCTGTTCATGGTGGTCGTGGGTGGCGCCGGTTACCTTTGGGGGGCGGTGCTGGGAGCGGCCCTGATCACGTTGATGAAGCAATACTTGCAGGACATCTTGCCGGGTCTGCTGGGCAGCAGCGGCAACTTTGAGGTGATCGTCTTCGGGCTTCTGATGTTGCTGGTTTTGCAGCGCTTCCCGGAGGGTCTGTGGCCTAGCCTGGCACGCCTGGTCAATCGCCATCTGCGGCCGACGCAATTGACAGGTGCGGCGAATGTGCACGGACTGGTTGAACGCAAGCTTCCCGAAACAGGCACCGTGGTTCTTGTCGCCAGAGAGGTAAGCAAGCGCTTTGGTGGCTTGCTGGCCAACAATAAGATAGATCTGCATGTTCGGGCTGGTGAAATTCACGCTCTGATTGGTCCCAACGGTGCCGGCAAGAGCACCTTCTTCAACCTGATATCGGGCGTCGATGACCCCAGTACTGGTTTGGTCAGCCTGCTCGGGCGGGATATGCGCGGCCAGTCTTCGCGGGCCTTTGCCGCCGCTGGCTTGAGTCGCACCTTTCAACATGTGCGGCTGCTCGGACCACGCAGTGTTCTTGACAATGTCGCCCTCGGTGCACATCTGCGCGCCCATCGTGGTTGGATTGCCTCCATGTTACGTCTGGACCGCGTTGAGGAAGCCGCTTTGATGAGCGAGGCGCGACGCCAGATCGAGCGCTGCGGCTTGGGTCGGCAAGTGCACGAGACGGCAGCGTCATTGGCTTTGGGGCAACAACGGATTGTGGAGATAGCCCGCGCGCTGGCCGGACAACCCAGTGTGCTGTTGCTGGACGAGCCCGTCGCGGGCTTGCCGCACATGGAGAAACAGGCGCTCGCCCGGCTGCTGACGCAACTGCGCGACGAGGGAATGGCCATTCTGGTGGTGGAACACGATATGGAATTCGTTATGAACATTGCTGATCGCATCACGGTGTTGGAGTTTGGCCAAGTGATAGCGCATGGTTCGCCGGCCGAAGTCCAGGTCAACCCGAAGGTGCTGGCCGCTTATTTGGGTGGTGCAGATGAGAGTTGATGGCGTGCAGCAACCGGTCCTGGAACTCAAACACTTAAGCGTTTGCTACGGTGTGGTGGAGGCCGTGCACCAGGTCAATCTGGTGGTCCAGCCAGGTGAAATTGTGACCGTCATCGGACCCAATGGAGCCGGCAAATCAACGCTGCTATCGGCGGCCATGGGACTGCTGCCAAGCAGTGGAGAAATCTGGCTTGATGGAAGCCTGATACGCCATCCGACGGTCCACGCCCTGGTGGTAGGTGGTGCCGGTCTGGTGCCCGAGCGGCGCGAATTGTTTGGGGAAATGTCGGTCGAAGACAATCTGCTGCTGGGTGGTTTTTCACGCTGGCGGCGCGGCTTGCGTGACCAGGCCGCTGGTCGCGAAGAGGTGTATGCCATCTTTCCCCGCTTGCAGGAACGGCGTACCCAAAGGGCATCGACGCTGTCCGGCGGTGAACGGCAGATGCTGGCGATTGGTCGCGCTTTGATGGCCAAGCCCAAGTTGTTGATGCTCGACGAACCGTCGCTGGGTTTGGCACCGAATATCGTGCGCGAGGTATTGCAGGTGGTGGTGGGTCTGCGTGCGCGCGGTGTTTCCATTTTGCTGGTGGAACAGAACGCACGCGCGGCGTTGGCAGTGGCGGATCGGGCCTATGTGCTGGAGATGGGCAGCGTCGCACTCACCGGCAAGGCGGCCGAACTGGCAAGCGATCCGCGCATCATTGAAACTTACCTTGGCATTGGTGGTCGCAAAGTCACCGCTGCCTGAAAATACCAGCACTCAATCAACTGCCGTATACTGTACAGACTGTACGTTTTATGGGTCGATCATGTCTGCCAATTCCAGTTATGGCCTAGAACAGGCCCGCATCCAGTTACCCTCCATCGCTGCCAATGCCCATGCCGGCGTCGCCAGCATCATTACCCGCCATGGCAAGCCATATGCTGCCATCGTGCCGGTGCAGGACCTGCAAAAACTGCGCTCTTCCGCCTGTGCGCCGTCCGGTCTCTTGGCGCTGCGCGGCACTGGGCAAGGTTTGTGGGGGGCTGACGTCGGGAAGACAATTTCGCGGTTGCGCGACGAATGGGACAGGGTCTGAGTGAAAAGCAAAGCTCCACGCGTGTGGGCTGGCTTGGCCCAAGGTGCTACCGTCATGGTCGATACAGCACCCTTTATTTACGTGCTTGAATCGCACCCGCAATGGGCCGACCAGTTTGTGGGATTGTTTGAAGCTGCGGCAAAAGGGAACCTGACGATTGCGCTATCAACCATCACGCTGGCTGAAGTCTTGACCGGCCCCTTCAAGGCGGGGCAAACGGCACTGGCCAAACGCTACGAGAAAGCCTTGTCGCAATACAAGGTGATTCCGGTCTCCGCCGCGATAGCGGCCTTGGCAGCACAGTTGCGAGTCCGCTATCGATTGAAGCTGCCCGACGCGATTCAACTCGCCAGCGCCCTGGATATCGGCGCCGCCGCTATGGTGACGCATGACCGAGACTTTTCTCAGGTCAGTGGGATGCCGATCTTGACGGGCGACCAAGACTCCACGCCATAAGTTGAGCTATCAATCTTTCCCAAAATGATGACGGGCCAAACCCCGTTGAACATGCCGGGGGGATCAGGCTGATGGGGCGCTCAGCGCAGCGGCTGTCCTCCGGCCTGCGGCCTCCCCCTTGATGCCGCTGCGCTGAGCGCCCCACCAGCCTGATTCTTCAAACAGGGTTGACGTGCGACCCGCGCAAACCACCGACGCGCCCCGCCGAGGGCGATGTAGTGCGAATTATTGGGGTCAGACACCAATTTGTCTGCGGCGCATTGCGCCGCACCCTTTGGGCGAGCCGAAGGCTCGGCGAATTTGGGCGTTGACCCCAAAAACTCGGGCCGGGTGACAGCCGCGGAGCTGAGTGCTCCGTCGGCCTGATCCTGCCGGCACGCCGAGGAGGTTTGGCCTGTCATCATTTCGGGAAAGATCCATAGCTTCACAAACGGTCCCTGGTCAGACATGTTATTTGCACAGCCTCAACGTTGGAGCTGTCCGGCACACAGCAAGCGCCGCGAAGCGGCATCCTGCTGCTGCGCGTCCGCGACGAGCAACCTGTTAGACAGCAGCTCAGTGATTGTCGAAATCATTGTGTTTGGCCTTTACAGCGAGGGCGACGTAAACCTCAAGGAGCGCCTGTCTTACTGGATCGGCTTCTTCGACAAACCTCAACTCCATTTCGCGAATTCTCGCTTTCGACTCCAGGAAAACGCGTGCGAACTCAGGTTCGAGCATAAGTGCGGCGCGTGAACCTTCTCCGCTTTTGTATGTGGCGTGAAGTCGGCCGGTGGCGTGACGCGCAAGACGAAATGCGAACGCAGCCATGCGATGGGTTGCGCCGGGTAGTGAATGCCTTCCGATTCTCCCGCGGATGTCATTGCTACGGCCTACATACAGGTACTCGCCACCCTCAGAGAGTAGGTACACGCCCGCCTTCGGCATGTCCTTCGGAAGAAGCGACGGCTTTACGGGCGGCATAGCCAAGAGTGCATCGAGCTTCGGCCTGAGGGCTTCCACGTGGGCGAGAAATATGGCGTCCATGCTGTCTACGTAATGTAGCTCGTCCGATATTCTGGCAAGTCCAGTTTATCCAACCGGACAAACCCGATTCCCGCCGGCGCATGGGAAGGTTTTCTCTGAGCGACAAAGCGATTTTGCTTGCCGAGCCACCTCTTCGACCGCATTGCCGTTGACCTCGCTCAGTGTCACCGCAATCTCCACCCACATGCCGAGCAGCTAGCCACCAGGCGCTGCCTCGCCACGCAGGTGCGCCGCACGCAAGCGCGCCTCGGTATAGCGGACCAGTGCCCGTGTTGCACGCTCGCTGGAGCGGAAAACGCAGACACCTTTTTCCATCAGTTTGTCGGCCATCGGGTCGAACAGTGCACCTCCGTCAATGAAGGCCACGATGGGTTTGGGACAGCCGGCGACCAGCTTTGGTAGCGTCTGGACAATGCTTTCCGGGCTGTCGATGTCGAAGTCCGCTCGAGCACTCTTCTGCAGTGACCTGACCATGGGCGAGGTCGGGTCGAGTCCGACGACGACGGAGTCGACTTCCGGCTCGGCGGCCATGGCCTCGGTGCAAAGCAGGTGAGCCTCGTCGTCCGCCCCCGGGTTGATGTCGAACGGGTTCCTGACTTCCATCAGCGCATCGAGCTTCTTGG
>JBAXBQ010000065.1:0-17736 GCA_037141865.1 Comamonadaceae bacterium
CCAGGCTGATGACGGCTGCCTTATTGCGCAAAAAGCGTCGGCGTGCATCGCTCCACAGACTGCGACCTGCCATCAGCGCATCGATTTCTTTGGACTTCAACATGGGCGGTTCAATAGCGAATTTTCGGATCCAGCCAGGCATAGGCCAGATCAACCAGCAGATTCAGTGTGACGGTCAGCACGGTGATCAGCACCACCAGACCCAGCACCAGGGTGTAGTCACGGTTGCCGGCACCGTTGACGATCAGCTTGCCCAAGCCGGGCAGGGAAAAGACGGTCTCCGTGACCAGGGCCGAGGTAATGGAAGAAATGGCCAGCGGCCCCAGCAAGGACACCACCGGCAGCAACGCTGGTTTAAGTGCATGGCGCAGCACCACAACCCGTGTGGGCAGGCCCTTGGCGCGTGCCGTGCGAATGTAGTTGCTGTGCATCACTTCGATCAGACTGCCGCGCATGACGCGCCCGATGACGGAGACGTTGATGAAAGTCAGAAGCGCCATCGGCAGAACCATGAAACGCGGCTCAAATTCGTTCCAGCCGCCGGCCGGCAACCACTTCAGCAAAATCGCAAACACGATGATCAGCACCGGCCCGAACACAAAGCTGGGCACCGCGCTGCCGACGTTGCCAATCAGCATAACCAGGTAATCGACCACACTGTTTTGCCGCAAGGCCGCAACAATGCCAAGGGCCACGCCAATCACCACCGACAGCAGCAAAGAGCCGCCACCGATGGTCGCGGATACCGGCAGGGCGCGTGCCACCAGATCATTGACTGACCAGTCGGCGTAGCGAAACGAGGCGCCCAGATCCCCTTGCAACAAACTCTGCAGATAGAGCAAATATTGTTGCCACAAGGGCTGGTCCAGGTGGTACTTGGCCTGCAGGTTGGCCAGCACTGCGGCCGACACTTTGCGTTCGCTGTCGAACGGCCCACCCGGGGTGGCGTGCAGCAACAGGTAGCAAACCGTAATCACCACCAACATGGTTGGAATCGCCGCCAGTACCCGGCGCAGGGTGTAAGACCACATGGCTCAGGCCTCAGTGTTTGATGATATACAAGTCCTTGCTGCGGAAGCGATCCTGCGCATTTTCCAAAGAATAGCCACCGACATAAGATTTCACCAAACGCGGCAGCGAATATTGCAGCAATGGAATGATGGGGTAGTCTTCCATGATCATTTTGGAGGCCTGTGTCAACAAGGCTTTGCGCTTGGCCTGGTCGGTACTTTGTGATCCCTCGGTGATCAATTTTTGCGCCTCGCGGTTGCAATTGAAGTTGTTGTTCTGGTCTGAATCGCATTCAATCAAGGCCAAAAAAGTAGTGGCATCGTTGTAGTCGGCAGTCCAGCCATTGCGCGCCATTTGAAATGTGCCGTCATGGCGCTTTTTCAAAAGTACCTTGAACTCCATGCTTTCAGTCTCGATGTCAAGGCCCAGCTTGGACTTCCATTCAGAGGCGGCAAACACCGCCATCTTCTTGTGATACTCACTGGTGTTGTAGGAAAACACAAACTTCGATCCGGGCTTGACACCAGCCTGCTGTAGCAGGCTCTTGGCTTCGGCCACGCGTTTGGCCATCGGCCAGCTAGCCCACTCATATGGCGTTACATCAGCGCCCTGGGTACCCTTGACCATCACGCTGTAGGCGGGAGCCTGGCCATCGGCGGTCACACGCTGCGACAAAATATCGCGGTCTATCACCATCGACAGGGCTTTGCGCACGCGCACGTCCTTGAACACCGGGTCTTGTGTTTGATACGAGTAATAGCGCAGACCGATCTGGGGCGCGTTACGAATTTCTTTGGGGTACTGGGTCTTGTATTTTTCATAAGTACCAGGGGGTAACTGATAGACCCATTCGTTCTCACCCGACTCGTACAGTTTGACATCCGCATTGCCATCTTCTATCGGCAGATAGCTGACGCGGGTCAGTTGCACGTTGGCGGCGTCCCAATAGTGCGGGTTTTTCTCAATGACGACGCGGTTGTTGACCTGCCATTCCTTCAACGTGTAAGCGCCGTTGCTCACCAGCTTTCCGGGCTTGGTCCAGTCCTTGCCGTTTTTGTCCATCGAACCTTTGTGCACCGGACCCAAATTGTTGTTGCTCACCAGATCGGGCAGGAAAGTGACCGGAAAGGCGGTCTTGACTTCCAGCGTCTGCTTGTCGATGGCCTTCACACCAATGGCTGTCGCGGGCTTGCTACCTTTGACAACCTCCGCGCCATTGAGCAAAAAGTGACCGAAGGTGGCGGCGTAGGTAGATGCTGTCTTGGGGTCGACAAAGCGGCGAATGCCAAACACAAAGTCATCGGCCGTGACCGGGTCGCCGTTGGACCATTTGGCGTTCTTGCGCAGCTTGAAAACCCAGGTGGTGTCATCGGTCTGCTTCCAGCTTTCGGCCACACCCGGAACGATTTT
This sequence comes from Comamonadaceae bacterium, assembly GCA_037141865.1. Classification (GTDB taxonomy): domain Bacteria; phylum Pseudomonadota; class Gammaproteobacteria; order Burkholderiales; family Burkholderiaceae_C; genus Rhodoferax. The sequence goes on from JBAXBQ010000065.1 coordinate 2,422, forward strand.
GCCGGCCGAGTCGTTGGCCGTCAGACCTTCAAACAAATCGCGTGTCAGGTTGTTGGCGCCGACCGATTCGGCCAACGCCGGGTCCAGCGTTTCAGGCTCGGAGCCGTTGTTGCGGATCAGGGTTTGGGTCGGATGCAGTTGCGTGCCGGGTGCAATGACAGCGGCCTGAGCGAGAAGGGAAAAAGTAGCGGTCAATGCGACAGTGGTCGTTCTAAAAAAAGGTTTCATGATTTGATTCCTGATCCGGGTGTGGCGTGATTATTGTGCGCTGGTTTGCCGTCTCAATGCACTTGCTTGCTGGGGTCAATGTCGACGTAGCGCCAGAAGCCCCGCGACATGGGATGACGGCGGTAGGCGATGAGCGAAGGCTGCATCATGTCGGTCAGGATGCGGTGTGTGGAAAACTTGTAGGGCATGTAGGCCACCATGATCTTGACCATTTGCTTCATGACTGCCAGGCGCTCGGGGCCGTCCGGCATCAACTGCTGCTTCCGGTACAGCCGGTCGAACTCGGCGTTCTCGAAGCGCGCCAGGTTGCCCTCACCTTTGGCCGGGCCAAACGCGAATTGCAGGGCGTCGGCGCCGTCAGGGTTTGACGCAGAGTAGCCCAGTCCCCACATCATGAGTTTGCCGGCGCGAGCTGCCTTCAGGTGCTCTGGCCACTGTCCGGTCTTGAACTCGATCCGGATGCCCATGGCGTCCATGTTCTTCTTCCAGATCTGGTTGAGTTCACGGTCGGACGCAGTCGGTGTGGTGGAGTACTGCAGCAGCAGCGGCTTGCCATCGGGCAGGTCACGCCAGCCGTCGCCATCGCGGTCTACATAGCCGTAAATATCGAGCAGGGCGGTGGCACGGGCGCGGCTGAACTCGCTCATTTCAGTCTTGAATTTCGGGTCGTAGCCATAGATCATGGGTTGTATCGGCCCCTGCGCTGGAATCGCCTGGTTGCGTCGCGGCAGGCGAATTTCTTCCTCGGTGTTGTAGGCCAATGCAATGGCGCGCCGCAGTGCGACCTTGTCCGGCGTGTAGCCGCCAACCACCGGGTCTTCCATATTGAAATAAGTTACCGTGACATCGGGCGCTGCCGACCGGTCCATCGAGATTTTCTTCTTGAGCAAATTCGGGGCCAACTTGTTATTCGGGATGGCCTGATAGGAGAAGGCGTTTGGAAGGCGCTCCAGTAAGTCGTGGTCGCCATTCAGGAACGCGAGCCAGCGCGGCTGGATTTCCTCGATGATGGAAATCTCGACGCGGTCAACCAGCGGTATGCGCTTGCCTTTCATCTGGCGGTAGATTTCCTGCGAGCGTGCATCGTCGGCTGGTGGCTCGGCGTCCCAATACACCTCGCGGAAGTTGGTGTTGCGCACAAAGGTCATCTTCGAGGAACGCACCCACTGATCGAGCTTGAAGGGGCCGGTGCCGACCGGGTGCTCCATGATCTTGTCGCCATATTTTTGCACTACTTCGTGCGCCACAACACCATAAACGCTGGGGTCAGCAAGTGAATGGATGAAACGCGGCCTAGGTTCCTGCAATTTGAACTGGATGGTGTAGCGGTCCAGGGCGCGAATGCCTTCCACTTCTTTTTCGTAGTTAAAGCTGGCGCCTGGCTTTTCCGCTGCGCGTCGCAGTTCTTCCATGCCGACCAGTTTTTCCTCCTCCAGATTGGGGTAAACCTGACTCTTGGTCTTGGGGTCGAAGATGCGCTTGTAGCTGTAGGCGAAATCGTAGGCGGTGAGTTCGCGCTTTTTGCCGCCAAAGGCCGGGTCGTCATTAAAGTAAATACCTGGCTTGATCTTGACGGTGTAAGTGCGGAAGTCGGCGCTGATGACCGGCATGCCCAGCGCCACGTTGGGCATGACCTTGGCGGGGCGCGCCAGGTAGTCGTAGCTGTACAAGGCATCGAATATGTTCTCGGTGACGATGCGTGAGTAAAGATCAGACAGTTGCGGCGGATCAAAACCGGTTTCGGCAACCTGGAACGCGTAACGCAGAACCTTTTCTGGCGCCTTGGTTTGCGCCGGCGCGCTGCTGACGCCCAGCAGAAGCAGGCAGACCAAGGGGAAATGGCGGGGTAGTTGAAATTTCATATTTAGAAACGCCTGTGCCGATTGTGACCGCTGCAAGCATAATCGCAGCGGTTAGTATATTCATGGGCGTTCACCCAAAAGTTACACACTATGTTTTCTTACATCTTGCGACGCGTCTGGCAGATGGTCCCCACGCTGCTGGGGGTGATCCTGTTGATCTTCTTCCTGTTCAAGTTCTTTGGCGGCGATCCGGCCGAGATCATGGCGGGATTGAAGGCCTCGCCAGAGCGCATCGCTTCATTGCGGGCGCAGTTGGGTTTGGACAAGCCGGTGCTGGAACAGCTCTGGATCTTCATTCAGCAAATCTTTACTTTCGAATGGGGCAAGAGTTGGACCACCAATGAGGCGATCTCCCAAATCTTTGCTACCCGTCTACCCGCCACGCTGACCATCATGATCCCCATTTTGCTGCTTGGCTTGGTGCTGGCCATTGTTTCCGGTCTGGCGGTGGCCTATGTGCGAGGCAGCCTGACCGACCGTGTGATCATGATGGTCACTACGGTCGCGCTGTCGGTGAGTTTTCTGGTTTACATCATCGTCGGGCAGTATTTGTTTGGCTTTGTGCTCGGCTGGTTCCCGGTACAAGGCTGGAGCAATAGTGTCTGGACCAACCTGATAACTTATGCGCCACTGCCGGTGTTTCTGGCGGTGCTGGTAAGTCTGGCGCCTGAGACGCGACTGTACCGCAGCTTTTTCCTGGACGAAATCGGTCAGGACTACGTTCGCACCGCCCGTGCCAAAGGCGTGACTGAAAACGCCATTCTGTTCAAGCACGTGCTGCGTAACGCCATGATTCCGATCCTGACCAATGTGGCTACCGGATTGCCGGGTGTCTTTATCGGCTCCTTTTTGATTGAAGTATTTTTCTCCATTCCCGGTTTGGGTCGGGAAATTCTGGTGGCCGTGAATCGCAGCGATTACCCGGTCATTCAGGCCGCCACGGTTTATCTGGCTGCGTTGACGATGGTGATCAACCTGATCACCGATGTCCTGTACAAGTTTGTTGATCCAAGGGTGACCCTCAAATGAGTACCGAACTGCTGCAAGCGCTGCCCAAGTCACCCGGTGTCTGGGCGCAGGCCTGGACACGGCTGAAGACCGACCGGGTCGGCATGGTATCCCTGTACATCACCCTGTTTTTTATTGGGCTGGTGATGCTGGCCCAGCTCGGCCTGGTGGCCAAGAATTGGCAAAAGGAAGTCGGCACGCCGTTTGCGCCGCCGCACTTCATTGGCAAGATTGTGGACGGCTCTCAAAGTGCGGTGGTGGAAACCATCGCGGGTCCGAATGTGGACCTCAGCGACGTGGATCCGCTGGCACCGCGCTACCAGGAATGGCAGGAGCGCGCCGCCAAGTTCAAAGCTATCATCACCTCGAATTCCGACACCCTGCCTTTTGGCGGTGATCAACTGGGTCGAGATGTGCTTAGCAAAGTGATCAAGGGAGCGCAGGTGTCCATCACGGTCGGCCTCGCAGCGGCCTTGATGGCGACGCTGATAGGCACTTTGCTGGGTGCCATAGGCGGCTACTTCGGTGGGCGCGCTGGCGACTTCCTGGAGTGGGTCTACAACGTGTTCACTGCCATTCCCTACATCCTGCTGGTGTTCGCGCTGGCGGCCGTGCTGAAGTCGGGTCCGCTGGCGGCCACGCTGGGCAGCGGCGTCTGGACCGTGGTGATCATTTTGGGCTTGGTCGGTTGGACCGGCATTTACCGGCTGGTTCGCGCCGAGTACATCAAGCACCGCTCGCGCGAATACGTGCGGGCCGCCGAGGCGATTGGTGCTTCGCACGCCTCGCGCATGTTCACCCACATTTTGCCCAATATCAGCCACGTGGTGCTGGTGCAACTGAGTCTTCACGTTGTCGGGTTCATCAAGGCCGAAGTGATTCTGTCCTTTCTTGGCCTGGGTGTGCCGATTGACATGGTGAGCTGGGGCACCATGCTGTCAGAAGCGCAAACCGAACTGGTGCAGGGCAAGTGGTGGCAGCTGGTGGCGGCCACCGCTTTCATGGCGGTGTTCGTCACCGCTTTCGCCATGCTGACCGACGCCTTGCGCGATGCGCTCGACCCCAAATTACGCTAGCGCAGGAACACTCGCCATGAAACCATTAATCAGCGTCCAGGACCTTGGGGTGTCTTTTCACATGAGCAAGACCGAGACCGTCGACGCGGTCAAGGGAGTGAGTTTCGACATTCCGCCCAACAGCACGGTGGCACTGGTCGGTGAATCGGGCAGTGGTAAAACCATCAGCGCCATGAGCATTGTGCGGCTGTTGCCGGAGAACGCCATTATGGATGCGCGCAGCAAGATTCTGTACAACGGGCGCGATTTGCTGAGCGCACCGATTGAAGACATGCGCGCGCTGCGTGGCAAGGACATCTCGGTGGTGTTTCAGGAGCCCATGAGTTCGCTCAATCCGGTGTTTACCGTGGGCGAGCAGATTGCCGAAGTGTTGCGCATTCACCTGAAGCTCAGTGCCAGGCAGGCGATGGACCGCACACTGGAACTGATGACCGAGGTTGGCATTCCCAACCCGAAGGAGCGGCTCAAAGCCTATCCACATGAACTCTCCGGCGGACAGCAGCAGCGCGTCATGATAGCCATGGCAATTGCCTGCGAGCCCAAGCTGCTGATTGCCGATGAGCCGACCACTGCGCTTGACGTCACGGTGCAGCGTCAGATCATGGAGTTGCTGGCCGGCCTGCAACAGCGACAAAAGATGAGCATCCTGTTCATCAGCCATGACCTCGGGCTGGTCGGTGAGATCTCCAGCCAGGTGGTTGTGATGCGCGGCGGTGAGGTGCGCGAAGCGGGCGACGTGACCCACATCTTCAATGCACCAACCGACGCCTATACCCAAGCTCTGCTGGCTTGTCGGCCACGACTGGACTCGCGACCCCGGCGCCTTCCAGTGATTGATGACATCATGAACAAGCGCCCACGCATCACCGAGCAACGCGCGGGCGTACCGGTCAGCGGACCGGCGCTGATTGAGGTCAAGGGCTTGCGCAAGGACTACCCGCTCAAGACCGGTTTCTTCAAGCGCAGCGTGTTCAGTGCGGTGAAGCAGTCAGATTTCTCATTGCACAAGGGACGCACGCTGGGTGTGGTGGGCGAATCCGGTTCCGGCAAGACCACTCTTGGCATGATGCTCACGCGCCTGACCGAGGCCACTGCCGGCAGCATCATGTTTGAGGGCATCGATCTGGCGCAGCTCAGTGCGGCCCAGATGCGACCCTATCGCAGCCGCATCCAGATCATCTTTCAGAACCCGTATGCCAGCCTGAATCCGCGCTTTACGGTCGGCCAGATACTGATCGAGCCGATGCGCATTCAGCACATCGGCAAGGACGATGACGACCGCGCTCGCAGGGCTTTGGCCTTGATTGAAAAAGTAGGTTTGTCGCGGGAAGATTTCGGCAAGTACCCGCACGAGTTTTCTGGTGGTCAGCGCCAGCGCATTGCGATTGCGCGCTGCCTGACAATGCAACCCGAGATCATCGTCTGCGACGAGAGTGTCAGCGCGCTGGATGTCAGCGTGCAAGCCACCGTGCTCAATCTGCTGCTCGACTTGCAGGAAGAATTTGGTTTGACTTACCTTTTCATCAGCCACGATCTGGCGGTGGTGAAATACATGTCCGATGAAATATTGGTGATGAGCGAAGGTGAAATTGTCGAGCACGGTAGTTCCGAAGAAATCTATGCACGACCGCAACATCCGTATACGCAGCAATTGTTGGGCGCTATTCCACGCGGCTTGCGTGCCAATGCTTAGGTCAAAAGAGGATTTGATGGTGAGTCGAAGCATCGCCACGTGCATCCTGGTCCTGCTGTTGCAGGCCTGTTCCAAGGCACCTGAGGCACCGGTTCCAGTAATTCAGACCGCCTCGGCCACTATCGCCTGGGTCAAACCTGAAGGCGCCAATATCGCACCGATATTTGCGCAGGCCAAGGCGGCCAACAAACCGGTGTTTTTGTACTGGGGCGCGGTCTGGTGCCCGCCGTGCAACCAGATCAAGGCCACCGTGTTCAACCGGCAGGACTTCATTGCGCGCAGCAAGTTGTTCGTGCCGGTCTATCTGGACGGCGACACGCCTGGCGCACAGAAACTGGGTGCGCAGTTCAAGGTGCGCGGCTATCCGACCATGATCCTGTTTCGGCCGGACGGCACCGAGCTGACGCGTCTGCCGGGCGAGGTCGATGCGGCCAGCTACATGGAAGTGTTGAACCTGGGGCTGACCTCCGGCAGTTCCGTCAAGGAGTCGTTGGCGCTGGCGCTGGGCAGTGGCGGTGCTGCCCTGACGCCCGACACCTGGCGGCAACTGGCCTTTTATTCGTGGGATCAGGACGAAGCCCAACTGGTGGCGCCGAAAGAGCTGGCTGCTACGCTGCAAAAGTTGTCACAAGCCTGCCCCGCAACGCAGCGTGCCACTGCTTCGCGACTGGCCCTGAAGGCGATGGTGGCGTTTGCACAGGACAAAGAGCCCTTGCCCAATGCCACTGCAGCGTTGACTCGCGTGACGGAAATTCTGGGTGATGGGCCCCAGGCGCGGGAGAACTTTGATGTGCTGGTCAACTACAGCGCGGAGATGGTTCCAGTGCTGAGCAAGGCAGGCAGCGCCCAGCGCAGCACTTTGCTGATGGCGTGGAATGCGGCCCTTGACAAGCTCGCCGCAGACGCCAGCCTGTCAAAGGGGGACCGTCTTGCGGCCGTGTTGGCCAAGCTCGCGCTGGCCAAACTTGACTTGCCAAAAGGTGCCGTGCCGAAGCTGCAAGCCGCCCTGCTGGCCCAGGTGCGCGAAGCTGCAGCTATTGCCGATAAAACCACCAGCGATACCTATGAACGCCAGGCGGTGATCCCCAGCGCGGCGGATTTGCTCAGTGAAGCCGGTTTGCTGGACGAGTCGGACGCCTTGCTTAAGGCCGAGCTGCCCAAGGCCGTGTCGCCCTACTATCACATGCTGGTTCTGGCAGGCAATGCCAGGGAGCGTGGCGACAAGACCGCGTCACTGGACTGGACCGAGCGCGCCTGGAGCGCGTCCGTTGGCCCGGCGACCCGTTTGCAATGGGGTACTGGCTACGTGAACCGCTTGATCGAGCTGACACCGCAAGACGCGGCCCGCATCGAGAATGCGGCTTCCGGCGTGCTGGCCGAACTTGAGCCCACGCCAGAAACCTTTTACGAGCGCAACCAGCGCGGTTTGAAGAAAATGGGCACACGCCTGCGGGCATGGAACAGTAACGGCCAGCATGGTGTAGCCCTTAAAAAGTTGACGGCTCAGCTCGACGCGGTGTGCGCCAAATTGCCGCCCCAGGATGAAGCGCGGACCGCTTGTGCGGGTGTGTTCAAGGCAGCAAATTCATGAAACGATGGTTGTGGGTCAGTGCGCTGGCGATGAGCCTGATTGCGTTTTCGGCGCTGGCCGAAGACACCGGCAAGATGTTGGCTCCGAACGCCAACCTCAAGGCTGACGGCATGCCCGACATTGCCGCCAGCCTGGTGGACAAGGTGGCTCCCTACACCGAGTTTCGCGGCCATGGGTTTGTCGACTGGCACCCCAGCGAGCCCGTTATGCTGGTGCGCCATCGCGAGGCCGGCGCCAACACGGCGCAGATTTACCTGCTCTCGGCGCCCGCTGGCAAACTGGAAAAACTGACCGATTTTCCGGACCCGGTATCCAGGGCCTCGTTCAACCCGGTGCACGGCAACTACATCGTCTATGCACGCGACAGCGGCGGCAACGAGGCGACCCAGATTTTTCAAATGAACCTGGCCACCCGCCAGTCCTCCCTGCTGTCTGCGCCCGACCAGCGCAGCAGTGCAAGTTGGACACGCCATGGGGGCCGACTGCTGATTTCCGCCGTGCCGCTGGACAAGACGGCGCTGGGTGGCAAGCGTGACAAGGTCGTCACCACACTGAGCTTGATTGACCCACTCAAGCCCAACTCCGCTAGACGTCTGGCTGAACTGCCCGGTGGTGGTTGGGGCGGCTACAGTTTTAGTCATGACGACCGGCGTATCGCCGCGCTGCAATACCGCACGCCCAGCGACTCGGATGTGTACCTGATCGATGCCAGGACCGGCGCCCACAAGAAGATACTGCCAACCAAGGGCGCGCCTGCAGCCGGCTTCGGCGAGGTGGAGTGGAGCCGGGACAACCGGCGTCTGTTTTTGACCACGAACCAGGGAGGCGAATTTTTTGAACTGGCGGTGTACGAACTGGCCACCGGAAAGCTCAAGGTGCTGTCGCACCACATTCCGTGGGACATCGGGAGTTTCACCTTGTCCAAAGACGGCAAGCGGCTGCTGGCGGTGGTCAACAACAACGGTCGCGAAGAGCTGCGGCTTTTCGATGCGACCACTGGCAAGGAATTGCCGCGCCCGGCTATCCCGACCGGGTCCATCAGTGGCGGCTCCTGGCATGAGCGCTACGGCGGTCGTTTTGCTTTTTCACTGAACTCGCCGCAAAGCCCGGGCGATGTTTACAGTTACGACGTGGCTACTGGTCAGACGCAGCGCTGGACCACCGCTTACGCGGCACCGGGCATCCATCCGGACACCTTTGTCAGCCCCGAACTGGTGCAGATCAAAAGCTTCGACGGCCTGCCCATCAGTGGCTGGTTGTACCTGCCAGACGCTGCCAGGTTCCCCGGCAAACGCCCGGTCATCGTCGACTTTCACGGCGGGCCGGAAGGGCAGTCCACGGTGCATTTCATGGGGCGCTGGAATTACTACCTCAACGAAATGGGGCTGGCGATTTTGCTGCCCAATGTGCGCGGCTCATCCGGCTATGGCAAGAGTTTCATGGACCTGGACAACGGTTTCAGGCGCAAGGATTCGGTCAAGGACGGCGGCGCCTTTCTGGCCTGGTTGGGCACACATCCCAGGCTCGATGCCGGCCGCGTGGTGGTCAGCGGCGGCAGCTACGGTGGCTACATGAGTCTTGCCACCGCGGTGGATTACAGCGCGCTGCTGCGCGGCGCCATCGACGTGGTGGGTATCAGCAACTTCGTCACTTTTTTGAACAACACCGAGAGCTACCGGCGCGATTTGCGCCGCGTCGAATACGGCGACGAGCGCGACCCCAAGATGCGCGAGTTCATGGAACGTATCGCGCCTCTGAACAACGCCAAGGAAATCAAGGTGCCGCTGTTCGTGGTGCAGGGCAAGAACGATCCGCGCGTGCCCTACACCGAGGCCCAGCAAATGGTCGCCGCCGTGCGTGAAACGGGGGTGCCCGTGTGGTACCTTCTGGCGGACAACGAAGGCCATGGCTTTGCGCGCAAAGTCAACGCCGACTACTATTTCTATTCCAGCGTGCAATTTTTCGAGACGACGCTGCTTAAGTGAGATGTCAATTGTCGTGGCGCCGGATCATGCCCTGAAATCGGCAGATCGTCACGTAAGGCGGTGATTCGTCGCAAGCGAGACGCGCCAACGGGCTGGTGTGCCTACATTGTGTCCCATATCAGCCTTCGCCCAGCATGACCCTACCGCCACTTTCCAGCTTGCCTGCCCTCCAGCGTAGCGTGAAGGATGCCGTCATAATCGGTCCGGTTTCCCCAACCATCCCGCTTTTTTCCCTCAGAGAGTTCTCTATGCTGCGTCTGCTGTTCATCGCTGTCCTGTTGCTTGCCAATCTTTCTGCCTGTGACAAATTCCCAGGCAAGGGCGACAAGAAAGACACGGCGGCACCCGCCAAACTGGTGGTTGCGCCTGAGGACATCCTGACCGTTCAGGCCAATGCCCTGACGTCGGGTCCGGTCGTAACAGGCTCCATCCAGCCCGAACGCAAGGCCGACTTGCGGGCTGAAGTGTCGGCCGTGGTGCTACAGGTGCTCAAGGAAAATGGCGACGTGGTCCGGCGCGGCGACGTGCTGGTGCGTCTGGACCAGACCTCCATCCGCGACAACCTGCAATCGGCGCAGGCCAATGTCCGCAATGCCACCCAGGCACTCGACCAGGCCGAGCGCAATTTGCAGCGTCTCAAAACACTGCGCGCCTCTGGCATGACCTCCCTGCAGGCGCTGGACGATGCTGAGGTGCGGCGCAACGCTGCCCAAAGCGAGTTGTCAGCGTCCAATGCGCGCGAAGTTCTGGCCCAACAACAACTCGAGCGCACCGTTGTCCGCGCTCCGTTTGATGGCGTGGTAAGTGACCGCAAAGCGTCAGCCGGCGACACGGCGTCCATCGGCAAGGAGTTGCTCAAGGTGATTGACCCCGCCAGCATGCGCTTTGCCGGACGCGTGTCGGCCGACAAAATTGGCGTTGTCAGCGTCGGACAGGCCGTGAGTTATCGCATCAACGGTTACACCGGCCAGGAATTTCGCGGCAAGGTGACCCGCGTGGACCCAAGTGCCAATGACGTGACGCGCCAGGTAGAAGTGCTGATCAGCATCAACGACGCGAAGCAAGCCCGGGTCTCGGGTTTGTATGCGGAAGGGACGATAGAGGCCGGCAACGTGAAGGCCGTCACGCTGCCGGAATCGGTGGTGGTGCGCTCTGGCGACAAGACATCGGTATGGCGTGTCAAGGACAACACGCTGAACCAGATAGATCTTGCGCTGGGCGCACGTGACCCACGCACCGGCCACTTCGAGGTGCGCAGCGGACTGGCTGATGGCGACATCATTCTGCGCAGCCCGAGTTCGAACTTCAAGGAAGGCCAGAGAGTTGAACTGGTCAGCACCAAACCGCCAGCTGCCGCCGCATCTGCCGTAGCTGCGACCAAAGGGGCATAGATATGTTCTTGTCCGACTTCAGCATCAAGCGGCCTACCCCCACCATCGTATTGATCATTGCCTTGATGGCCCTGGGCCTGCTGGCGCTCAACAAGCTGCGGGTGAACCAAAACCCGGATGTAGAGATTCCGGGTGTTCAGGTTTTCATTGCCTACCCGGGGGCTTCACCGGATTCAGTGGAGCGTGAAATTGTCAATCGGCTGGAAAAATCATTGCAAAGCGTCCCCGGTGCGACGGATGTTTACTCGACCAGCAGCGAAGGCAACGCCAGTTTCTGGGTTCAGTTTTCATTCAAGAAAAACATGATTGAAGCGGCCGATGATGTTCGCACCGTCATCTCCAGTGCGCGCTACAAATTGCCCATCGAGATGCGCGAACCCGTGGTTCGGCGCTTCGACCCCGGGGCACAGCCAATCATGAACATGGCCTTGTCGTCCAGCAAGCAGAGCCACGCCGAGATATCGCGTCTGGCGGAAGATGTATTGGCAGACAAACTACGCGGCATCGCCGGCGTCGCCACGGTCAATATCAATGGCTCGCTGAAGCGCGAGTTGTCGGTGCTGTTGCGCGCCGAGAAGCTGCGTGAATTCAATGTGTCGGTTGGTGAAGTGGTCGCCGCGCTGCGGGCGCAGAACAGCAACGCCCCGGTCGGCAAGGTGCGTGGCAAGCTCGACGAAGAAAGCATCCGCCTGGTTGGTCGCATCGAGTCGCCGGAAGAATTTCAGAACATTGTGGTCAAGCGCTTCGGTGACCAGATCGTTCGCCTGGCGCAGGTCGCCAGCATTGCTGACAGCTTCGCTGACATCGACTCTTTCAGCATCCGCAGCGCCAAGCCCAACGTCGGTATTTTTGTGACCCGCTCGCGCGACGCCAGCACCGTGAGCGTCGCCAACGACGTGCGCAAGCTGGTCAAGGAAATCAATACTGAGTTCGAAAAAGACCACCCTGGAACCCGGCTCGAAATCACCCGTGATGGCGGCGTGGACGCGCAAAACAGCCTCAACAATGTCATCGATTCCCTGATGCTGGGCGCCATGCTGACCATTTTTGTGGTCTACGCCTTCCTGAACTCCTGGCGCTCCACGCTGATCACGGCGCTGAGCTTGCCGACCTCCGTCATTGCCGCGTTCATTGCGGTGTGGCTGTGCGGCTTCACGCTTAACTTCATGACCCTGCTGGGGCTCTCACTGGCCATCGGTGTGCTGATAGACGATGCCATCGTGGTGCGAGAAAATATCGTGCGCCACATGCAGCGTGGCTCGGACCGGCGCACCGCTTCGCTGGAAGGCACGGCCGAAATCGGCATGGCAGTAGCCGCCACCACCTTTTCCATCATTGCGGTGTTTATTCCGGTGGCGTTCATGCCCGGCGTCTCTGGCGAGTGGTTTCGACCCTTTGCCCTGACCGTGACTTGCTCGGTGCTGGTGAGCCTGGGCATCTCGTTCACGCTGGACCCCATGCTGTCGGCCTATTGGGGCGATCCGGTGGGCCACCACAGCGCGCCCAAGACCGGTATCAGCGCGCTGTTGGCACGCTTTAACATTTGGTTCGACCACCAGGCCGATCGCTACGGCAACGTGATCGCCTGGGCCTTGCACCATCGGCGCTGGATGACGGCCATTGCAGTGCTCAGTTTATTCGGAGCCATCGGGTTGCAAGTCATGTGGGGTGGCAGCGCCTTCCTGCCGGCCACCGACTCCGGCAATTTGATGATCGATGTGCGCACGCCATCTTCATCGTCGGTCGACTATGCCCGTCTGAAGATGGAACGCGCCGCCGCGCTGGCCCGTACCATTGCCGAGACCAAGGAGACCAACAGCAACATCACGGCCGGTGGCGGACGCATCTACGTTGACATTGGCAAACGTCATACGCGCAGCCGCACTGCCAAGGAAATCGCCATCGAGTTGCGCGAGAAAATACGCACCCTGGTGGGTGCTGAATACACCGTCATAGACGACCTGAACAACGGTGCTCGCAAACCGATCCAGATCGACTTTACCGGCCCCGATTCACGCAAGCTGCTGGAGATCACCAGCGCTTACATGGACAAGCTGCGCCTGGTTCCGGGCGCGGTCGACGTCGGCCTGTCACAACAAGACCCCAAGAAGGAACTGAAGATTGAACTCAACCGCGGTCTGGCTAATTCCATGGGCATTTCGGCCAATGATGCGGCGCAAGCCCTGCGCGTGGCCTTTGCCGGTATTGAAGTGGGTGATTGGGTCGACCCTACCGGTGAGACCCGCGATGTGGCGGTACGCTTGCACCCGGATGACCGCATCAGCAAGGAAAACATCGAACGCCTGCCGATTGCCGTCGCCGGCACCAACCTGATGGTGCCGCTGGAGCAGATCGCCACCATCAGCATGGGCAAGGGGCCGTCCGGCATTGAGCACGCCAACGGCAAACGCAACATCACCGTGTCGGCCAATGCGCAGGGCCGCTCCAACGGCGAGGTCACCGACGACGCCATGAAGCTGGCCAAGTCCTTCGACTATCCGCCCGGTTATGGCCTTTCGCTGGGCGGTGCCGGGCAGGACCAGAAGGAACTGTTCACCGAGATGCTGATCGCGCTGCTGTCTGGCATTGGCCTGATGTACCTGATTCTGGTGATGCAGTTTGGCTCGTTCACCGCGCCACTGGCGGTGATGTTGTCACTGCCGCTGTCCCTGATCGGTGTCGTACTAGCCCTGTTGGTGACCCGTGGCACGCTCAACCTGATGAGCTTTATCGGCATCATCATGCTGATGGGGCTGGTTGCCAAGAACGCCATCTTGCTGCTCGACGCTGCCCGCAAGCGCGAGGCCGCCGGAATCGACCGGGAACAGGCTTTGATGGACGCCGGACGCATGCGCCTGCGGCCCATCCTGATGACCACTTTTGCGTTGATCGCCGGTATGTTGCCGGTGGCCATCGGGCTGGGCGAGGCTGGCGAGTTCTACCAGCCGCTGGCGGTGGCCATCATCGGCGGCACCATCACCTCGACGCTGCTGACGCTGCTGGTGGTGCCCACCTTTTACGACAGCATCGAAATCACGCACGACCGTGCCACGGCCAAGTTTCGTGCGCGCGCTGAGCGCGGCAATGCGTTCGTGGCCTTTTTGCAGACCCTGGTGGAAGGCCTGCTGGCGTTCTTGTTGCTGCGCTGGCTGTACCGGATGGTCAAGGCCATGGTGCGTCGCTTGGCAAGTCGGGGGCAGCCGCCTGTTGTGCTCGAGCAGTAAGCAAATCAGCGGCGCATTGGGAATGTCGTCAGCATTCAGGCGGCCTTATACATGGTTTAAACCGTGCTTTTATTCCATGCGCTGGATATAATGCACGGATGTATGCACGTCTTGCGCAACACAGTCTGAGCAATCTGCTGGGTCAGTTTCCGGCAGTGGTTCTCTTGGGACCGCGCCAGGCCGGCAAGACAACGCTGGCATTTGCCGAAAAAGAAGTTAGCCCGAACGCTCTCTACCTCGATCTGGAACTCCCTTCAGCCCAGCGACAACTTGATGACGCCGAGTCGTTTTTTCTTGCTCACCCGAATCAACTCGTCATTTTGGATGAAGTCCAGCGCTTACCAAACCTCTTTACTGTGCTGCGCGGCATCATCGATCTTCGTCGCCGCAATGGTGAACCAAGCAGACAGTTCTTGCTGCTTGGGTCGGCATCGGGGGCTTTGTTGCAACAAAGTAGTGAAAGCCTTGCCGGCCGGATTGCTCAACTTGAACTCACACCCTTTCAGGCCCGAGAGATTCTGCCAGGTAGCGCGATGGCTGCTGACATGAATTCCCTGTGGGTTCGAGGCGGGTTCCCGCTGTCATGGATGGCCGCTAACGATGCCCAGAGTCTTGCCTGGCGTGAGGCATTCATTGCCACGTACCTGGAAAAGGACATCCCGGCCCTGGGCCCGCGCATTCCCGCGACCACCTTGCGTCGCTTGTGGACCATGCTGGCTCACAACCAGGGAGAACTGTTGGACCAGTCCAAGCTAGCCGCTGCTCTCGCCATTAGTGGGCAAACAGTGGGACGTTACATTGATCTGCTGTGCGACCTGATGCTGGTACGGCGCTTGACCGCATGGAGTGGGAACGTCGGGAAACGATTGGTGCGCGCACCCAAAGTGTATGTGCGCGACAGTGGGCTGGTTCATGCGTTGCTTGGCTTGCAAAGCCTTGACTCTGTATTAAGCCACCCGGTGGCCGGAGCAAGCTGGGAAGGTTTCGTCATAGAGCAATTAATCAACGCAGCGCCTCATGCTCAAACCAGCTTCTACCGAACCAGCCATGGCGCTGAAGTTGACCTGGTGCTGGAGTTTCGCAGTGGCCAGACATGGGTCATCGAGATCAAGCGGTCTACGGCACCCACGGTGTCCAAAGGTTTCTATCTGGCTGCCACCGATGTGGGTGCCAGCCGGAAATTGTTGGTGGCGCCAGTGGATCAGCCCTTCCCCATGAAAGATGGCATCGAGGTCATGAATCCCCTCATGGCGGCAA
>JBAXBQ010000066.1:0-17385 GCA_037141865.1 Comamonadaceae bacterium
CCTGCCAAGGGTTGGATCTGAAATGTTTTGGTGCTTGCTGGGGGCGCAGCCAACGACACACTATTGCCAACCCATAGCCTACAGCCGCCATTGGCCGGTTTGGAACCGGCTGTTTCGTTAGTCGAATGTCTCCTTGGTGTCTGCTGAAGACAGACAGTTGGAAATTTTGAACGTCCTGGTATCGCCCTCCATGGCGGGCAATATTGGGTAGTGCAATTTCCTCAAGACCATCATCCCGAGCCGCAAGGCAACCAGGGACTGTTTGAATCAAGGTGAAATAGATGCAGAAGTTGATTCCTACAAACATGAAGTGATGGCCGCCTTTGAGAGCTGCCAATTGAAGTCTGTTGCGACCAAGGCTGAGCTGGCGAAATTCAAGGCGGCGGCGCGCGCTACAGCCATCAAGGATCGCCGAGTCAACATCCGCCGGTCCTGCGGTGATTTGAGTGACGTTCAAGATAGGGCGCTTGAAGAAGGCGTGCCCTACCAAACGCTTACTGCCAGCGTTCTTCACGAGTACGTTACGGGTTGTCTGGCCGAGCCGCGTCTGCGAATCGGCGCGGTGAGCACCGATGGCAGAAACTTCAATTCGGGCGTTGCACTGCATTCACTCCAACGGCCAGGGTGTTCTGGGTGAAGCCGTCCAACCCCCTATTTCTATGAGGGTTATTCTGGTGATCGGTGGCTGGTCCAAAGTGACATACAGCATACTGTCTCGGGTGCGGTTGAAATGCCTATTTGTTATTTTTTCAAATTAAAGGAGACCCCGTACATGAGACAGCTTCTCAAAGCAGTGCCAATAGCACTCACGTTCACCGTCGCGTTGATGCTTGGCGCTGGTGCTGCCCGCGCCGCCGACGGCCAACCCAAAAACTACCTGGTTCAACTCGACGGCGAGCCGGTGGTCGGCTACCGGGGCGGCACGTTCGGCCTCGTCGCCACTAAACCGACGCCCGGCCAGAAGATTGATCGGAAGAACCCTGACGTGGCCCGCTACGCCAAACATTTGGACGAGCGCAGCGCCGCTGTGTTCGCCGCCGCTGGTGGTGGCCAGAAGCTCTACGACTATCGGTATGCCCTGCATGGCTTCGCCGCCACCCTCACCCCCGCCCAAGCCGAGAAGCTGAAGTCGGTGCCGGGCGTGGTTTCGGTTCAGGAGGACGAGCTGCGCCAAGTTGACACTATCTCTACTCCTGGCTTTGTCGGGCTCGACGGCCGCCACGGCCTGTGGAATCAGGTGGGTGGTGTTGGCCAGGCCGGCGAGGACGTGGTCATCGGCATGGTGGACACCGGGATCTGGCCGGAGAGCGCCAGCTTCTCGGGGAGCGGCTTTGACGACACCCTGGGCGAGTTCCGTCCCTGGCATGGCGCCTGCGTCACTGGCGAGGCCTTCCCGGCCTCGGCCTGCAACAACAAGATCATCGGCGCCCGCTTTTACGACCGGGGCTTCGGCGGGCCGACCGGCGTCAAGGCCACCTTCCCGTACGAGTACAACTCGGCCCGTGACACCGAGGGGCACGGCACCCACACCAGCAGCACCGCTGCCGGCAACCGCGGGGTGACCGCCTTATATGACGGCATCGACTTGGGCAAGCTGAGCGGCATGGCGCCGCGCGCCCGCCTGGCGGTCTACAAGGTCTGCTGGGGGCGAAGCAGTGACACCGTGCATAAGGCGGGCTGTTCCACCATCGACTCGGTGGCCGCCATCGACGACGCCGTCGCCGACGGCGTGGATGTGATCAACTACTCCATCAGCGGCTCGCGCACCAGCTTCCTCGATCCGGTCGAGGTGGCCTTCCTCTTTGCCGCCGATGCCGGCGTCTTCGTCGCCGCCTCGGCCGGCAACAGCGGGCCGGACGCCAGCACCGTGGCCCATAACAGCCCCTGGCTGACCACGGTCGCCGCCGGCACCCACGACCGCTTCTTCGCCGCCACCGCTTCGCTGGGCGACGCCAACCAGTACAGCGGTGCCTCGCTCGGCTCCGGTACCGCCACTCTTCCGGTGGTGCTCTCCACCTCGGCCGGTCTGGCCGGCGCCAATCCCAACCAGGTGCGGCTCTGTTTCCTGGGTACGCTCGATCCGGCGGTGGTGGCCGGCAAGATAGTGGTTTGTGATCGCGGAACCAACAACCGCGTGGACAAGAGTCTCGCTGTCAAGAACGCCGGCGGCCTCGGCATGATCCTGACCAACGTTTCGCCCAACACGCTCAACGCCGACATCCACTCGGTGCCCACCGTCCACGTAAGCCACCTCGACCGGGCCCCCATTCGCGCCTACGTGGCTGGCGCCGCCAGCCCCACCGCCCAGATCTCCGCCTTCGAGTTAACCCACACCGCGGTGGCGCCGGCCGTTGCCTCTTTCTCTTCGCGCGGCCCCGCACTGGCTTCAGGTGACATTCTCAAGCCCGACGTCATGGCGCCGGGCCAGGATATTCTGGCCGCAGTGGCGCCGGTCAACGGCGGCCGTGACGTCGAGTTCTACTCGGGCACCTCGATGTCGAGCCCGCACGTGGCCGGTATTGGGGCCCTCATCAAGAGCCAGCACCGCGACTGGAGCCCGGCGATGATTCGCTCGGCCCTGGTCACCACGGCCAGCCGGGTGGACAACACCGGTGCGCCCATAGCTGGCGGCTTCTTCGCCTACGGCGCTGGCGAGGTGGTGCCCTCGTTCGCCAACGACCCGGGCCTGGTCTTCGACGCAGGCTTGATGGACTACCTGGGCTTCATCTGCGGCACCGGCCAGCTCGCCGCCGCCTACTGCCCGTCCATCGCCATCAAGCCAGCCAACTTGAACCAGCCGTCCATCGGCGTCTCGGCCTTAACCGGCGTGCGGACCGTGACCCGCACCGTGACCAACGTCTCAGGGGAGACCGAGCGGTACAACTGCTCCGCCAGCGTTCCCGGCTTCACCACCACGGTGACCCCGGCCGCTTTCACGGTAAAGAAGAACACCAAGCAGGCGCTGACCATCGCTTTCACGCGGGACACTGCGCCGTTCCTCGCCTACTCGCAAGGGCTACTCACCTGTGCGGGCGACCGCGGGCACTCGGTCACCAGCCCGGTGGCGCTACAACCGCTGGTCCTGGACGCTCCGACCGAGGTCGCCGGCACCGGAGCCGCGCTTAGCTACGCGGTGAAGGCGGGCTACGCCGGCGCGTTCTCGGCGACGGCTGGAGGGTTAGTGCCGGCCACCACCTTCAGCGACTCGGTGGCGACGGGAAGCTACTCTCTGTTCGCCGTCGATGTCCCGGCTGGGACGACGCTGGCCAGGTTCTCGTTGTTCGACGAGACCACCACGCCCGGCAGCGACCTCGACCTGTACATCTTCGACGCCGCCTTCAAACAGATCGGTGGTAGCGGTGGACCGACCGCGGCCGAACAAGTGGACTTCAAGAACCTCCCGGCCGGTACCTACTACGCCTACGTGGATGGCTTCGCCACCGCCAAGCCGACGAGCGCCTTCACCCTCTTCACCTGGGCCGTGGGCGCTGGCGTCGGCAACATGGCGGTGACCGCACCGGCCACCGTGAGCGTGGGTGGGACCGCTAGCGTGGGGCTCTCCTTCACCGGCCTGCTGCCCGCTACCCGGTATCTGGGGACGGTGGGCTACGGCGGCGGGGCGGCGAGCGCTGCGGCGACCGTGGTTCGCGTCAATACGCCGTGATGCCGGGGCGTCGCCCCGGCGGCGCGCTGGCCGAATGAATTTTGGGGTCGACCTTCGGGTCGACCCCTTTTCCTTTATGCCAACGACGAAGCGCCGTCGGGCCGGAGTACGGATTGTCTCTCGCCTTCTCCTCGGGTAGTTTCGCGGCCATGAAAGGTCGGTGCCAATGGTGATCTTCGCAAGACTGTTGCTGCTGCTCACTCTGTGTCTGGCCACCAGCGCCGATGCGCGCGAGACGTTCGTTGGACAGGTCACCTACGTTACCGATGGCGACACGCTGTGGGTGCTGCCGGATCGGGGTGGCCCGGCCCGCAAGTTGCGTATTGAAGGCATCGATGCACCGGAGATTTGCCAGGCTGGTGGCAAGGCTTCGCGTGACGTGCTGGCGCAGCGTGCACTGCATCAGCGTGTGACCGTGGTGGTGGCGCACTATGACCGCTACGGCAGAGGCCTGGCGCGCATCTGGCTCAGTGGCAATGATCTGGGTGCGCAGATGGTGCGCTCCGGTCAGGCCTGGTCTTACTCCAGGCGTCGCAAGTCAGACAGTTATGCGGGCGAACAATCCATGGCGCAACAGTCGCGCCTGGGCTTGTTTGCCTTTGGCGCTGCCGAGACGCCGTGGGATTTTCGAAAACGACATGGCTCGTGCCATGTCACCAAGCGTTGAATCTGCAGCCTCAGTGCGCTGTGCCGCACACCGGGCAGCCGGCTTGGCGGGCAATACGCACTTCAGTGAACTCCATGGAACGACCGTCCACCATCAATAGTCGGCCGGTTAACGCGTGTCCACAGGCACATAGCAATTTCAGCGCTTCAGCCGCTTGCATGGAGCCGATGATGCCTACCAGCGGTGCGAAAACGCCCATGGTGGCGCAGCGCGTTTCTTCAAACGTGGTGTCGGGCGGAAACACACAGGCGTAGCAGGGCGAATTGCTGTCGCGCGGGTCGTAGACACTGATTTGTCCATCAAAGCGGATGGCGGCGCCCGACACCAGCGGTTTGCGGTGTTTTACGCAGGCAGCGTTGATGGCGTGGCGGGTGGCAAAGTTGTCGCAACAGTCCAGCACCACGTCGGCTTGCACCACCAGTTTGTCCAGCATTGCTCCATCGGCGCGCGCCACGATCGGTGTGACCTGCACCTCGGGGTTGATGGCGTCAATGGCCAGTTGGGCTGACAGTGCCTTGGGTTGGCCAACGCGTGCCATGCTGTGGGCAATCTGTCGCTGCAAATTGGTCATATCGACGACGTCGTCATCGACCACGGTGATGCGTCCGACGCCCGCTGACCCGAGGTAGAGTGCGACCGGTGAGCCCAGCCCACCAGCACCCACGATCAGTGCATGACTGCCCAGAATTTGCTCCTGACCTTCAATCCCGATTTCGTTGAGCAGGATATGGCGCGAGTAGCGCAGGAGTTGGTCGTCGGTCATGCGTCGCTATTCTTCTTTCTTTTCTTCCTGACGTTCAACCTGGGTCTTGCTGATCAGGACGGGATGGCCTTTAAGCTGGTTGAGGGCCTGGATCAACTGGAAATCTTTCTCTGACCCATACTCAGGAATCTTGCGATCGGCCAGCGGTTTCTTGAGCTCTTCCTCCAGCTTTTTACGCGCCTCATCGCGTGCCTTTTCATGCGCGTCGTCTTTCTTTTCTTCGCCCTGACCGCTGGTCAGGTGCTTTTCCAGATCGGCCTCGCGGGTACGCAGCGCAGCAAAAAGGTTGCCTTCTTCGGTTTCGTCCACCATGACATCGGGCACGATGCCTTTGGCTTGAATCGATTTGCCGCTGGGCGTGTAGTAGCGGCTGGTGGTGAGCTTGAGGCCCGCGGTGGGGCAGTTGTCCATGCGAAAGGATGGATCAAGACACACTGCCGTTTGTACGGAGCCTTTGCCGAAAGTCTGATTGCCCAGCAGCGTGGCGCGCTTGT
Organism: Comamonadaceae bacterium; assembly: GCA_037141865.1. Classification (GTDB taxonomy): domain Bacteria; phylum Pseudomonadota; class Gammaproteobacteria; order Burkholderiales; family Burkholderiaceae_C; genus Rhodoferax. The sequence continues at coordinate 5,589 of JBAXBQ010000066.1, forward strand.
GGTCTTGCAGGGCACCGGCCACGATTTCGCTGGCCGAGGCCGAGCCCTCATTGACCAGAACCACCAGGGGCACGTTTTTCAGCGCTCCTTTGGTTACTTCCTGCAGATGTTTCAGCGGGTCTGAGCCGCCACGTCGCTGGTAAAACTCAGGTGCCGCCTTGTAGATGAATTTGCTTTCTGCCAGTTGGCCATTGGCAGAGACGACCGTGACATTCTCTGGCAAAAATGCCGCCGAGATGGCCACCGCGGCGTCCAGATAACCACCCGGATCGTTGCGCAGGTCCAGCACCAGGCCTTTGAGCTGGGGCTCCTGCTTGTAGATTTCCTCGGTCTTGCGGGCAAAGTCTTCCACCGTGCGCTCCTGGAACTGGCTCAGGCGGATCCAGGCATAGCCCGGCTCGATGACTTTGCTGCGCACGGATTGGGTACGGATCTCCTCGCGTGTGATCAGCACCGGGAAAGTGCGACTCTCGGTCTTGCGAAAAATACTCAGCAAAACCTTGGTGTTGGGCTCGCCGCGCATGCGCTTGACGCCTTCATTGAGCGTCAAGCCCTTGACCGGTGTGTCGTCGATCTTGACGATCAAGTCGTTGGGTTTGATGCCGGCCCGAAACGCCGGCGAGCCTTCAATCGGCGACACGACCTTGATCACGCCATCTTCCTGGGCAATTTCGATGCCGACGCCAACAAACTTGCCGGTGGTGCCCTCGTTGAATTCCTTTAATGCCTTTTTATCGAGGTATTGCGAATGCGGGTCAAGACTCGACACCATGCCGACAATGGCATCGGTAATGAGCTTTTTGTCGTTGACGGGTTCAACATAATTGCTCTTGACCATGCCGAAAACGGCGGCCAATTGCTGCAACTCTTCCAGCGGCAAGGGTGCCAGGGTGCCGCGTGCCACTGTTTGGAGCGACATAGTGGTCAAGGCGCCGGCGACAACACCGAGCGAAATCCAGCCTGCAATTTTCAATTTGTGACCCATAAATGTTTGTTTCTATTCAACCTTGCTCAATATACACGGTTGGAGGTTTTTGCGTCGAGCGGGTTGCGTATTTACTCAAGCTTTACCCTGCGAAGCCACCGCCGCGGCAGCTCTTGCCGCGGCCTCGGCGTCGCCCAGGTAGTAGTGGCGAATCGGCTGCAGCTGGTCGTCCAGTTCGTACACCAGCGGGATGCCATTGGGAATGTTCAAGCCGACGATATCGGCGTCAGAAATTTTGTCCAGGTACTTCACCAGCGCCCGGATCGAGTTGCCGTGTGCTGCAATCACCAGCCGCTTACCGGCTTTGATGGCGGGTGCCAGGGCTTCGGTCCAGAACGGCATCACACGTGCCACGGTGTCTTTCAGGCATTCGGTCAAGGGAATCTGATCGCTCTGCAGTTTGGCGTAACGCAGGTCAGCTCGCTCCGAGCGAGGGTCTGTCGCTTCCAGCGCGGGCGGTGGCGTGTCGTAGCTGCGCCGCCAAATGAGTACTTGCGCGTCACCATACTGCCTGGCCATGTCAGCTTTATTGAGCCCTTGCAAGGCGCCATAGTGGCGTTCGTTAAGGCGCCAGTTATGGACCACCGGCAACCAGGTGCGGTCCATCTCGTCGAGCATGTGCCACAGGGTCCGGGTGGCGCGCTTGAGAACGCTGGTGTAGGCCACATCAAATTCGTAGCCTTCGGCCTTGAGCAGGCGACCGGCGTTCTTGGCTTGTTCAATCCCGGCAGGCGTTAAATCCACGTCAGTCCAGCCAGTAAAGCGGTTATCAAGGTTCCAGGTGGATTCGCCGTGGCGGACGAGAACAAGTTTGTACATGGTGTTTTTGAAGGGTAAATCCAGGGCAAAGCGATGGCAGACCGCCTGGGTAAGGCGCTCATTCTAAAATGATCCGTCAATTCAATCATTTGGACCGGGAATGACTTCGTTTTTATAGCTTTAGTCGCTCCCCAAGGTCTCTGGCATTTAACAAAGGTACAACGTGAAGTTTATTTTCGACAACTGGATGCTGGTGGCCGTGGCACTGACCTCGGCCAGCCTGCTATTTTGGCCGGTTTTAAAGGGCGCCACAGGTGGCTCTTTGACAGCGCAAGGCGCAGTGCAACTTATCAACCGCGAGAAAGCGGTGGTGATTGACGTTTGCGAAACCAACGAGTTTGTCGCCGGTCATGTGGGCGGTGCCAAGAATATTCCTCTCAATCAACTGGAAGAAAGACTGACCACGATGGTGAAGAACAAAGCGCTGCCGGTGATACTGGTTTGCCAGTCGGGCGCCCGCTCAAACCGGGCCGTGGCGATCGCCAAAAAGCTGGGCTATGAGCAGGCGCAGTCACTGGCTGGCGGACTGACTGCCTGGAAAGCTGCCAGTCTGCCGGTTGAAAAGGGGTAACCGATGCAAGCCGTCAAGATTTACACCACCGCAATTTGTCCTTACTGCGTTCGCGCCAAGCAGATACTGAAGGCAAAGGGAGTCCTTCAGATGGAAGAGATACGCATAGATTCCGATGACGAGCAACGTCTGAAGATGATGCAGCTAACCGGTCGGCGCACGGTGCCACAAATTTTCATTGGCCAGACGCATGTCGGTGGTTGCGATGATCTGATGGCGCTGGACGCGCAAGGCGCTCTGCTGCCCCTGCTGAACGCCACCTGACATAATCTGCAACGTTTTCCAATTTCGCTCGGATGATTCCAGAGCTTTTTTTGACTAGAAAGTAGTTCCATGGCCGACCAACAAGACCCCGTTTTCCAGATCCAGCGCGTCTACCTCAAGGGCGCATCACTGGAACAACCCAACTCGCCAGCCATTTTGCTGGAACAGGAGTCGCCTACCGTGGATATCCAACTGGGCGTCAGCGCCAGCCCGGTGGGCGAGAGCATTTTTGAGGTGACCATCACAGCAACTGTGCAGACCAAAATCAAGGATAAAACAGTTTTCCTGCTGGAAGCCACGCAAGCCGGTATTTTTGAGATTCGCAATTTGCCACCCGAGCAGATGGGTCAGGTCCTGGGCATCGCTTGCCCGCAGATCGTTTACCCCTACCTGCGCGGCAATGTGGCCGACCTGATTCAGCGCGGCGGCTTTCCGCCGGTGCATCTTTCAGAAATCAACTTCCAGGCAATGTTCGAGCAGCAACAGCAACAGCAAGCGGCGGCGGCCGAAGCGGCACCCGTCGCTGTAACCCAGTAAAAGTTGCTTGGTCGTTAGCCCCGCGGCCAGGGAAACGAGGGCATACCGGCTATGAAAATAGTGGTTCTTGGCGCCGGTGCCTGGGGCACGGCGCTAGCCATCAGTGCGCTGGGCAACCGGCTAGCACAGCACGCCGTCACCTTGTGGGCACGCGATGCGGGACAAGCCGCCGCGATGCTGGCGCAGCGTGAAAATGCGCGCTACCTGGCGGGTGTCGCACTGCCGCCCGAACTGGTGGTCAGCGCAGTTAAACCAGACCTCCTCGGTGACATCGTCACGGGTGCGGGGCTGGTCATTGTTGCGACGCCAATGGCTGGCCTGCGCGACATGCTGGCTCACCTGGCCGGCTGCCAAATGCCAGTGGCCTGGTTGTGCAAGGGTTTTGAAGCCGCTCCAGGGGAGTCCGTCGGGCTGTTGGCTCATGAAGTCCAGGCGGAGGTAGCGCCTGACTTGTTGGGCGGTGTCCTCAGCGGCCCCAGTTTTGCGCTGGAGGTGGCGCGCGGCCAGCCGACCGCCGTGGTGGCTGCCAGTGTTCACAGCACCGTGCGCAGCGCGCTGGTGACAGCTTTTCACAGTCCGACATTGCGGGTCTATGCCAATGACGACATCGCCGGCGTCGAAGTAGGCGGTGCCGTCAAAAACGTGCTGGCGATTGCCACCGGCTTGTGTGATGGCTTGAATCTGGGGCTTAATGCTCGCGCCGCGCTCATTACGCGCGGCCTGGCCGAGATGATGCGCCTCGGGTTGGCACTGGGCGCCAGGGCGGAAACCTTCATGGGTTTAAGCGGTCTGGGGGACTTGGTGCTGACTGCTACCGGAGATTTGTCGCGCAACCGGCAAGTCGGTCTGGCGTTGGCCGCAGGTCAAACCCTGCAACAGGCGGTGGCGGCGCTGGGGCATGTGGCCGAGGGCGTTTACTCAGCCCGAACGGTATTAAAGCGCGCTGATTCTCTTGGTGTCGAGATGCCGATTGCCCAAGCCGTGGTGGCGCTGCTGGATGGGCATATCCAACCGGCCGAGGCGGTGGCATTGCTGATGGGGCGCGAGCCAACGGCGGAATTGGTGTGAGATGGCAGGCGGCTTCAAGCAGCCGAGTAGGCGAGCCGGACGTAAATCGGGGCAAAGACTTCGGCCTGTGTGATTTCTATCAGTGTTTCTTTCGCCAGTTCGAGCAGGGCGATGAAGGTGACGACCAGCACCGAGGTGCCTTTCGCCGGGTCAAACAATTCCTCGAATTCGACAAATCTTCGACCTTGTAGTTTTTTGAGAATCATGCCCATGTGTTCCCGAACTGAAAGCTCGGCACGTGTGATCCTGTGATGTTGTACCAGTTTGGCGCGCTTGAGTATGTCGTGCCACGCCTCCTGCAAATCAACGACGTTTACCTCCGGAAAGCGGGGTTGCAGCGACTGTTCTATCAAGACTTGGGCTTTGAGAAAATCGCGACCAAACTGCGGCACCGCATTGAGCCTGGCAGCCGCCAGTTTCATTCGCTCGTATTCCAGCAAGCGGCGCACCAGTTCGGCGCGCGGGTCTTCTACTTCTTGCCCGGCAACTACTCTCTTGGGAGGTAGCAGCATGCGCGATTTGATTTCAATCAGCATCGCCGCCATCAACAGGTACTCGGCGGCCAGTTCCAGGTTGCGGCCACGAATTTCGTCGACATAGACCAGGTATTGACGCGTCACGCCAGCCATGGGAATGTCCAGGATGTTGAAATTCTGCTTGCGGATCAGGTACAGCAGCAGATCCAGCGGACCTTCAAATGCTTCCAGAAAAACTTCCAGTGCATCCGGCGGAATATACAAATCCTGCGGCATGGCGAACAGGGGTTCGCCGTAAAGCCGGGCCACCGCGACGTGATCCACCACGTCTGGCATGCCTGCCAGATCCGGCTCGGTGTCGTTGGCAAGCCCGTTCAGGGCAACGTTTGCCAAGGGCCTATGTGGGATCGGTCTGGTAGACGTAGGGCTTCTGGTCGACCTCGGCCGCGCGGTAGTCGCTCCAGGCTTTGCGGTCCACTGTTTTGTTCCACAGCAGGGCGCGACCCTGGCGTTGTTTCGCCTCCAGTTCAGGATCTTTGACCTTCAGTTCGTTGAGGAACAGGGTTGCGTCTGATTGGTACTTGGGGCGGTAAAAAATATGCATGATCTGGACCTCTTTGGCGTATTTTAACGGGTCGGCTCATGCATTTGCCCTGTTGCTTTGACCTGACTGGCAAGGGATAGCCTGTACCATACGTGCAATGAGCTACCCAATGTGCTGATTGACTGCGACAGACTGCGCCTGAATGAACGTTTTCCCTGATCTGGCCGCCTGGCTCCATCTCGACTGGGTCTTGCTGGTGGTGGTTGCTTGGTTCCTGATCGGGGTGCTGGGTGTGTTTGCCCTGCGACGTTTCAGATTTGTGGCCGTTGTGCTGTTTCCGGCCAGTGGTTTCTTTTCGCTGGTGTTGCTGGGACTTGCGCTGAGCGCTATCGGCAATGGTCCCGAGGTCGCGGTGCTGCCAATCGGGTTGCCACAGCTGCCCTTTCATCTGCGCCTGGACAGTCTGTCCAGTTTTTTCCTGATCCTCGTTGGTGGCGCCTCGGCTGGCGTCTCGGCCTTTGCAGCGGGCTATTTTCGCAAGGGTGAGGGAACCCCTCCGGGCCTGATTTGTCTGGAATATCACGTTTTTCTGGCCAGTATGGCAATGGTCGTGCTGGCCGACGATGCCTATGCCTTCATGGTGGTTTGGGAGACCATGGCCTTGTCGTCATTTTTTCTGGTCATCTCCAACCACCGCATCCCGGAAATTCGCAACGCGGGATTTATTTACATGCTGGTGGCGCATATCGGAGCGCTGGGCATTTTGCTTTGCTTTGGTGTGCTGCAAGCCAACACCGGCGACTACACGTTTGCCAACATGCGTTCGCAACACCTGTCGCCGTTTTGGGCCTCGATCGCCTTTGTACTTGCAGTGTTTGGTTTTGGCGCCAAGGCCGGCATTTTGCCGGTGCATGTCTGGTTGCCGGAAGCACATCCAGCGGCGTCGTCACCCGTATCAGCCTTGATGAGTGGTGTCATGTTGAAGATCGCCCTGTATGGCCTGCTGCGGGTGTCGTTTGACTTGCTGCAGACACGCATCTGGTGGTGGGGAGCGTTGCTGATGGCTGTCGGTTTGGCGACCGCTTTGTTCGGTGTTGTGTTCTCTACGGTTCAAGTGGAAATGAAGCGCTTGCTGGCCTATTCATCAATTGAAAATGTGGGTCTGATGTGTGCCGGCATCGGGCTCTCGCTGTTGTTTTCGGCCTATGGCATGAAAACACTGTCGGCGCTGGCCCTGACAGCGGCTCTTTATCACTTGTTGAGCCACGCTTTCTACAAGAGCCTGCTGTTTTGCAGCACTGGCGCTGTGATGCATGCCACAGGCGAGCGCAGCCTGGGCAAGTTGGGTGGCTTGCTGCGTTACATGCCGTGGGTGGCGTGGCCGACCCTGATCGGTGTGCTGGCCTGCGCCGGCCTGCCGCCTTTGGGTGGCTTCGTTGCCGAGTGGCTGTTGTTGCAAAGCTTCTTGTTCACTACCGGGTTGCCAAGTTCATTTCTCAATATGCTGGTGCCGGTGTTGGCCGGATTGATTGCGCTCATTGCCGCGCTGTCGGGCTTCACCATGGTCAAGTATTTTGGCGTTATTTTTTTGGGCCAACCGCGTGAGGAAAAGTTGTCACGTGCGCATGATGCCCGTTCTTGGGAGCGCATTGGCATGCTGTGGCTGACGGCTGGCTGCCTGACGCTGGGTTTGCTACCCAATCAAGTCATTGGGTTGATTGATCCGGTCACGCATTTGCTGGTGGCAGACGGCTTGGCGAAGACAGTTGCAGACAGTGGCTGGCTGCTGGTGCCTGTGAGCATCGAGCGTGCCAGTTATGCGCCTGCCATATTTTTGCTGGGTATCGTGGCCTGCTTTGCGCTGGCTTACCTGCTGGTGCGCAAGACGTACCACCGGGGCACGCGCCGCGTACCACCTTGGGATTGCGGCTACCCTTGGCAAAATCCACGTATGCAGGATACGGCGGAAGGCTTCGGGCAACCGATCCGGCAAATTTTCGAGCCCATGTTTCGCATGAAGCGCGAATTGCCGACACCCTTTGATGCGCAGCCGCGTTATCGCGTGACGGTGGAAGACCCCATGTGGTACTGGTTCTACCTGCCGATAGCGTCGCTGGTCGAGCGCTGTTCCAGACTGATCGGCATGTTGCAGCAGGGCCGTATTTCGGTCTATCTGATGTACAGCTTTGTGACTCTGATCGTGGTGCTGCTGGTGGTTAAGCAATGAGCGCAGCGCAGAACCGCTTCAAGCAAGCTAGCTCCCCCTCGGGGGGTAGCAAGGACACGCAGTGCCGAGCGTGGGGGTCGTCATGAGTTGGCTAGGGCTCCTGTCACAACTGATGGCGATCATTGTGGCGCTGGTCATTGCGCCGCTGATGTCGGGCTGGGTCAACCAGTGGCGCGCGCGGTTGCAGAACAAGAAGGCCCCGGGTTTGCTGCAACCGTACCGCGTGTTGCGCAAGCTTTTCAACAAGGAGTCGGTGCTGGCCGAGCACGCTTCGACGCTGTTTCGGGCCGCTCCCTACATTGTCTTTGGTTGCATGCTGCTGGCCAGTGCCATCATTCCAACGTTGTCAACTGATTTGCCACTGTCACCGGCGGCAGATGCGATCGCGCTGGTGGGCCTGTTTGCGCTGGCCCGTGTCTTTATTTCACTGGCGGCGATGGATGTCGGAACCGCCTTTGGCTCACTTGGCGCACGGCGCGAAATGCTGGTGGGCTTTCTGGCCGAGCCGGCCTTGCTGATGGTGCTTTTTTGTGCCTCCATGGTTTCGCGCTCAACCTCACTCACCACCATCGTTGACACGCTGGCGCATCGGGAATTCGCGATTTACCCCAGTTTTCTGGTGACCGGCATTGCGTTCACCATGGTGTCGCTGGCGGAGAACGCCCGGGTACCGGTGGACAACCCGGAAACCCACCTGGAACTGACCATGATTCATGAGTCCATGATTCTGGAGTATTCCGGCCGTCACCTGGCGCTGCTCGAATGGGCTGCCAGCCTCAAGCTATTTGCCTATTCCTGCATCGGACTGGCCTTGTTCATCCCATGGGGCGTGGCGAAGGCCAATGCCCCGCTGGCGTTGCTGCTGGCGCTGCCTGTTCTGCTGGTCAAGCTGGCCGTGGGTGGCATTGTGATGGCGTGTATCGAGACGTTTAGCGCCAAGATGCGGATCTTTCGCGTACCGGAATTTCTTGGCACTGCATTTTTGCTGGCGGTGATCGGTTTGCTGGTCAACATTTTGCTGGGGGTTTCTTGATCAAGTACGTACCCCAATTGATCAATGTGTTCGCCACCCTGATTCTGATGTTGTCGTTTGCCATGATTTCGCAGCGTCGCATTGTCTCGTTGATCAACCTCTTTACCATGCAGGGTGCCGCTTTGGTGGCGGCGTCAGTCCTGCTCGGCTATGTCACGCAGCAACCCGATCTTTACGTTTCGGCCGCTTTGACATTGGCGCTCAAGGTCATCTTCATCCCATGGATGCTGCACCGGGTTATCCGCAAACTTGATGTGCGCTGGGACGTGGAGACGCTGATCAACATTCCGACGACGATGCTGGTGGGTATCGGGCTGGTGATTTTTTCCTTCAGCCTGGCCTTGCCGATTTCGCGCTTGTCCCACACCATGGCTGGCGGTTCGCTAGGCATTGCGCTTGCGTGCGTGCTGCTTTCCTTCATGATGATGATTACCCGATCCAAGGCGGTGCCCCAGGTGATCGGCTTTCTTTCAATGGAAAACGGGCTGATTTTTGCTGCAACGTCGGTCACCAACGGCATGCCCATGATCGTTGAATTCGGCGTTGCACTGGACGTGCTGGTAGGCGTTCTCATTTTGGGTGTGTTCATGTTTCAGATCCGCGAGAAATTCGACAGTCTGGACATTCACAACCTTGAAGCGCTGAAGGAAGACTGAACGTGTACGCATTGTTCTTTGTGCTGATGATTCCGCTGCTGGGCGGTTTGGTTCTGGCGTTCACCGGGCATCGTGATTTTGCGCGCAACATCAATGTTGCTTTCAGTTTTGCAACTTTTGTTGCTGCCTGTGTGCTGACGGCACAGATCATCAGCAACGGACCGATTCTGGTCTGGGATAAGCAATTTTTTATCGATCCCCTGAATGTATTTCTGGTGACGCTGACTTGTTTTGTCGGGTTCACCACCGCCATTTTTTCTCGCCCCTACATGCGCATCGAGCAGGATCACGGCAAGATGACGGCAACCCGCATGCGCCTGTACCACAGCATGTACCAGGTGTTCAATTTCACCATGCTGCTCGGGTTGACAACCAATAACCTGGGCATTGTCTGGGTGGCGATGGAGGCCGCCACACTGACCACGGTGCTGTTGGTCAGCGTCTATCGCACGGCGGCCAGCCTGGAGGCTGCCTGGAAATATTTCATCCTGTGTGGCGTTGGCATTGCGCAGGCCTTGTTCGGCACCGTGCTGCTCTATATGGCGGCAGAGAAAGTATTGGGTCCGGCCAGTGCCACCCTGCTATGGACCAGTCTGGACGCCATCAAGCTGCAACTTGATCCGTCGATCATTACGCTGGCTTTTGCATTTTTGCTGATTGGTTACGGCACCAAAGTCGGCATGGTGCCCCTGCACAGCTGGTTGCCGGATGCGCATGCCGAAGGCCCGACCCCGGTGTCGGCGGTGCTGTCGGGCTTGCTCTTGAATATGGCCATGTATGCCGTGCTGCGTTGCAAGGTGCTTACCGACGGGGCCTTGCAGCGCCCGCTGGCCGGCCAGCTGATGATGGGCTTTGGCTTGCTGTCGCTGGTGGTCGCGGCTTTTTTTCTTTCGCGCCAAAAAGACGTCAAGCGAATGTTTTCTTACTCGTCCATTGAGCATATGGGTTTGATCACTTTTGCCTTTGGCATGGGAGGACCGATTGCCAACTTTGCCGGCTTGCTGCACATGACGGTGCATTCCCTGATCAAGTCGGCGGTCTTCTTTACGGTGGGTCACGCAACACAAAAAGCCGGTACCCAGATGATGAGTGAGATTCGGGGTCTCATCAAAATCAATCCGACGGTGGGTTGGGGCTTGATGCTAAGCGTGATGGCAATTCTGGGCATGCCACCGTTTGGTGTTTTTGCCAGCGAGTTCCTGATCCTGACCACTGCTATGCGTGAGCAGCCCTGGGCGACACCGTTTTTGTTGCTGTCGCTGGGTGTGGCTTTCGCCTCGATTCTGGTCCGCGTATTGCCGATGGTGTTTGGCGAGACCACACTGAAGCCGCTGCTGCACCCGCCAGCCTTGCTGCCGGTGTTCATTCACATTGGGCTGGGTCTGGTGTTGGGTTTGTATATCCCGCCCTACCTGAACGGTTGGTACGTGCAGGCGGCGCTGATGTTGGGGGGCTGAACCGATGAAGATTTCCGGTCTGGAGATAGAGTTTTTGAGCCTGCCCGCACCGGTGCCGATCTGGCATGCCAGCATCACGGTGGCTGACTGGTTGAAGGTGGCTTTTGTGGTGCGCGCGGCGGGTGGGCGACTGCTGGCGCTGTGGGGCGCTCCGCATGAGACTGGTGCTTCGGTGTGCGCGGCCTACGTGACGCTGGAGGGACTGCTATGGGTCGATTTGCCGCTGGCGAGCGGTGAAAAAACTTATCCCGATCTGGTGCCGGTGTTCCCGACGGCCAGCCGTATGCAACGGGCAGCGGCTGATTTGTCGGATGTCCACGCGCAGGGAGCACAAGACCAGCGAGCCTGGCTTAATCATGGCGCCTGGCCGGTCGATTTCTTCCCTTTGGCGCAAGCCACAACGCCAGCAAAAGCGTTTGCTGATTCACCCCTGCTTGACTACCCGTTTGTTCGCGTTGAAGGCGATGGTGTGCATGAGATCGCGGTCGGTCCGGTCCACGCTGGCGTCATTGAGCCGGGCCATTTTCGCTTTTCTGTCGTCGGTGAAAAAGTCTTGCGCCTGGAGCAGCGATTGGGCTACACGCACAAGGGGATCGAGCAGCGCATGACGCAGTTGTCGCCCTTGCTGGCCGGCCGTCTTGCCGGTCGGGTGTCGGGCGATACAACGCTGGCCTACGCCTGGGCTTATTGCATGGCGCTTGAATCGGCAACTCGCTGCGATATCCCGCCGCGCGCCTCCTGGTTGCGTGCCCTGCTGCTGGAGCGCGAACGTGTGGCTAACCATCTGGCAGACCTGGGTGCGCTGGGCAATGACGCCGCATTTGCCTTTGGACTGGCGCAATTCTCCCGCCTGCGGGAAGACTGGTTGCGTCTATCCGGAGAGATATTCGGGCATCGTTTGCTGATGGATTGTGCAGTGCCCGGTGGTGTTGCCCGCGACATCCAGGGTGCCCACATCGACCAGATGCACCGGCAATGTGATGCCATTGAGGACGAGCTTAAAACCTTGCGCACGGTGTACGAGGAGCACGCTGGCTTGCAGGATCGCTTCATGACTACCGGGCGCGTCAGTCCGGCCCTGGCCGCGCAATTGGGCTTGACCGGTCTGGCGGGCCGCGCCAGTGCGCAGTCGTGGGATTTGCGCTGTGATCATCCGGCGC
>JBAXBQ010000067.1:0-17125 GCA_037141865.1 Comamonadaceae bacterium
TCCGTGAAGGTGGCAAGACGGTCGGTGCCGGTGTGGTTGCCAAGATCATCGCGTAAGGGGAAATCATGGCTACCAAACAAAAAATCCGCATCCGTCTAAAGGCTTTTGACTACAAACTCATCGACCAATCGGCGGCTGAGATTGTGGACACTGCCAAACGCACTGGCGCTATTGTCAAGGGCCCGGTGCCCTTGCCAACGCGCATGAAGCGCTTCGACATTCTGCGCTCCCCGCACGTCAACAAGACCAGTCGCGACCAGTTTGAAATTCGCACTCACCAGCGCCTCATGGATATTGTTGATCCGACAGACAAAACCGTTGACGCGTTGATGAAGCTCGACCTGCCGGCGGGTGTCGATGTTGAGATCAAGCTGCAGTAAGTCAGTAGGAGTTTCGTTGTAGAACAGGGTTTCTTGATGGTTGCGGTATCGAATGATGCTTGCGTACCAAATAGGATCGGGATATACTAGCAGGCTCTGTTGGGCTTGCTATGCATATCCGGTGGAGTTTATTAACAGTCTCTCACGCAAAACGCTGTGACCAATTGAAGTTGTAGCGGTGAGAGTTACGGAGAAAAAAATGAGTCTGAGCAACTCCCTAGGGTTGCTGGGCCGCAAGGTGGGCATGATGCGCCTATTCACCGATGAGGGGGATGCAATCCCTGTCACGGTGGTTGATGTATCAAACAACCGAGTAACCCAGGTCAAAACCCAAGAGAATGACGGCTATGTCGCCTTGCAAGTGACATTTGGCGCACGCAAAGCATCGCGTGTAACCAAGCCCGTAGCTGGTCACCTGGCAAAAGCAGGTGTTGAAGCCGGTGAAATCATTCAAGAATTCCGTCTGACCGCCGATGTGGCGGCTCAGTACAAAGCAGGTGCGACGGTGCCTGTGTCGGCAGTGTTCGCTGTGGGTCAAAAAGTTGACGTACAGGGTACTACCGTCGGCAAAGGATTCGCTGGCACGATCAAGCGTCACCACATGAGTTCGCAGCGGGCGTCGCACGGTAACAGCCGTTCGCACAACGTCCCCGGCTCCATTGGTATGGCGCAGGATCCCGGCCGTGTGTTTCCTGGCAAGCGCATGACGGGCCATCTGGGCGATGACACCGTTACCACTCAAAACCTTGACGTGATTCGTATTGACGAGGCTCGTCAATTGCTCATGATCAGAGGGGCTGTTCCTGGTTCGGCTGGCGGTTTTGTGACCGTTCGCCCAGCCGTTAAAGTCAAAGTAGTAAATGCTGATACGAAAGGAGCGAACTGATGCAGCTCGAACTCCTGAATGACCAAGGTCAGGCTACTTCAAAATTTGAAGCGCCGGAAACCGTATTTGGTCGTGCCTACAACGAAGATCTGGTGCACCAGGTTGTGGTCGCATTCCAAGCCAATGCCCGTCAAGGCACGCGCGCCCAGAAGGACCGCGAACAGGTCAAGCACTCAACCAAGAAGCCTTTCAAGCAAAAGGGAACGGGCCGCGCCCGTGCCGGTATGACATCCTCGCCGTTGTGGCGCGGCGGTGGCCGGATTTTCCCGAACATGCCTGACGAGAATTTCGCCCAGAAAATCAACAAGAAGATGTACCGTGCTGGCATGGCATCCATTTTCTCGCAATTGGCGCGCGAAGGTCGCCTGGCAGTGGTTGACTCGCTAACGGTAGATTCTCCAAAAACCAAGCCTTTGGCCGCCAAGTTCAAGGCTATGAATCTGGAGTCTGTATTGGTGATCGCCGATGAAGTTGACGAAAACCTGTACCTGGCTTCCCGCAATCTGGTGAATGTTCTGGTGGTCGAGCCGCGTTACGCTGATCCGCTATCGCTGGTTCACTATCGCAAAGTGCTTGTCACCAAGGCCGCTATGGACAAACTCAAGGAGATGTTCGCATGAGCCACGGTCCCAATACATCCAAGTTTGAAGAAGGTCGTCTGATGCAGGTGCTGGTGGCCCCCATCGTGTCTGAAAAGGCCACGATGATTGCCGAAAAGAGCAATGCTGTGACGTTTAAAGTGCTGCAAGACGCGACCAAATATGAAATCAAGGCCGCTGTGGAATTGATGTTCAAGGTAGAGGTCAAAGGTGTCTCTGTGGTGAACACCAAAGGCAAGACCAAACGTTTTGGCAAGTCGGTTGGCCGTCGCGACAATATTCGCAAGGCTTACGTGACACTGAAAGCCGGTCAAGAGCTGAACCTTGGCGGGGAGGCTGCGTAATCATGGCTGTCATCAAAATGAAACCAACTTCACCGGGCCGTCGTGGCGTGGTGAAGATTTCGCGTGACCACCTGTACAAGGGTGAGCCCTTTGCACCCTTGCTGGAACCCCAGTTCCAGCATGCCGGTCGCAATAACAACGGCCACATCACAACCCGTCACAAGGGCGGTGGTCACAAGCACCATTACCGCGTTGTCGACTTCCTTCGCTCCAAAGATGGTATCCCGGCCAAAGTAGAGCGCATTGAATACGATCCGAACCGGTCGGCTCACATCGCATTGGTGTGTTACGCCGATGGTGAGCGTCGCTACATCATTGCGCCGCGCGGCCTGGAGGTTGGTGCTTCCATCATGAGCGGTGCAGAAGCCCCGATTCGTGTTGGCAACACGCTGCCGATCCGCAATATTCCCGTCGGCTCCATTGTGCATTGCATAGAGTTGCAGATTGGCAAGGGCGCGCAAATCGTGCGTTCTGCTGGTACCTCGGCGACGCTGCTGGCGCGTGAGGGCACCTATGCCCAAGTGCGCATGCGCTCCGGCGAGGTCCGCAAGATCCACATCGAATGCCGCGCCACGCTGGGCCAGGTCGCCAATGAAGAGCACAGCCTGCGTCGACTCGGCAAAGCCGGCGTCAAGCGCTGGATGGGTATTCGCCCGACCGTTCGAGGTGTTGTCATGAACCCGGTCGATCACCCCCATGGCGGTGGCGAGGGTAAGACCGGCGAAGGCCGGCATCCAGTCGATCCTTGGGGTAATCTGACCAAGGGTTACCGAACCCGTAACAACAAGCGCACGCAGGTCATGATCGTGTCGCGTCGCAAGAAGTAAGGGGCAGGTAAATGACTCGTTCTCTCAAAAAAGGTCCGTTTGTTGACCATCATTTGGTTGTAAAGGCCGACAAAGCTGTCGCCACCAAAGACAAAAAGCCGATTAAGACCTGGTCGCGTCGCTCCATGGTTCTGCCCGATTTTATCGGGCTGACTATCGCGGTGCACAACGGCAAACAGCACGTGCCGGTCTACATCACTGATCAAATGGTTGGCCACAAGTTAGGGGAGTTCGCGCTCACCCGTACTTTCAAGGGTCATCCTGCGGACAAAAAAGTCCAAAAGAAATAAGGAGGTAACCATGGAAACACGTGCAACCCTTCGCGGCGTTCGTTTGTCGGTCGATAAAGGCCGTCTGGTCGCGGACCTGATCCGCGGCAAGAAGGTGGATCAAGCCTTGAATATCTTGCAGTTCACCCAGAAAAAAGCTGCTGTGATCATCAAAAAGGTGCTCGAGTCCGCCATTGCCAACGCTGAGCACAATGATGGTGCCGACATCGACGAGCTGAAGGTGAAAACCATCTTCGTCGAACAAGGTGCCTCGCTCAAGCGCTTCACGGCCCGCGCAAAAGGTCGTGGCAACCAAATCAGAAAACCCACGTGCCATGTGTACGTGACGGTTGGTAACTGAAAGAGGCCAGGAAGATATGGGACAAAAAATCCACCCAACCGGCTTTCGCCTGTCGATCAGCCGCAATTGGGCATCACGCTGGTACGCCAATGACCGCGACTTTGCCGGTATGCTGGCTGAAGACATCAAGGTGCGCGAGTACCTGAAGGCCAAGCTAAAAAACGCATCTGTGTCGCGCGTTCTAATCGAGCGTCCTGCCAAGAATGCCCGCATCACGATTTTCTCGGCGCGTCCGGGGGTTGTGATTGGCAAAAAAGGCGAAGACATCGAGAACTTGAAACGCGAGCTGTCACGTCAATTGGGCGTGCCGGTTGCCGTGAACATCGAGGAAGTGCGCAAGCCTGAAATCGATGCCAAGCTGATTGCCGACAGCATTACGCAGCAGCTGGAAAAGCGCATCATGTTCCGTCGGGCCATGAAGCGTGCCATGCAAAACGCCATGCGTCTGGGTGCCCTGGGCATCAAGATCATGTCTTCGGGACGCTTGAACGGTATTGAAATCGCCCGTTGTGAGTGGTACCGCGAAGGACGCGTGCCCCTTCACACCTTGCGCGCCGATATTGATTACGGTACGTCTGAAGCCAAAACAACTTACGGCATCATTGGTGTCAAGGTCTGGGTTTACAAAGGCGACACGCTGGGTCGAAACGACCTGCCGGCTGCAGTTGAGCCGCGTGCTGATGAAGAGCGTCGCCCACGCGGCCCACGTCGTGATGCTCGTCCGGGCTCCGACCGTCCGGCACCTCGTGGCGTGCGTCGTCCGGCGTTAGGTGGCAACACCGCACCCGCCGACGGCAGCGACAAACCGGCTGAGGCCATTGGTGCCGACGCAAATAAACCCGCCGTTAAGCGCGTCCGCAAGGTAGCCGCGCCAGTGTCCGCAAGCAGCTCCGGCGCTGCGGTGACTGACGGAAAAGGAGAATAACTATGTTGCAACCCGCCCGTCGCAAATATCGCAAAGAGCAAAAAGGCCGTAACACCGGTATCGCTACCCGAGGCAGCTCGGTCGCGTTTGGTGATTTTGGCCTGAAGTGCATCGACCGAGGCCGTTTGACAGCCCGTCAGATCGAAGCCGCACGTCGTGCCATTTCCCGTCACGTTAAACGAGGGGGTCGGATCTGGATTCGTGTTTTTCCTGACAAGCCAATTTCCCAAAAGCCTGCTGAAGTGCGCATGGGTAACGGAAAAGGAAATCCCGAGTATTACGTGGCTGAGATACAGCCGGGGAAAATCGTTTTTGAAATCGTCGGTGTGTCAGAAGAGTTGGCGCGTGAAGCGTTTCGTTTGGCCGCTGCCAAGCTGCCCTTGCGCACCACTTTTGTGGCTCGCATGATTGGCCAGTAAGCAGGAGAACATGACATGAAAACTACTGAACTGCGCCAAAAAGACGTTGCCGGTTTGCAAGTGGAAGTTAAAGAGCTGCAAAAAGCGCACTTTGGTTTACGCATGCAAAAGGCCACGCAACAACTCAATAACACCGCTACGCTGCGCTCCACGCGCCGCGATATTGCTCGCGCCAAGACGATTCTTGTCGAGAAGCAAAGCGCTGAAAAAGCCGCCAAATAAGGAGTTATAAATGACGGAAGCTAAAACATCCCTCAAGCGTACCGTGACTGGCAAGGTGGTCAGCGACAAGCGTGCCAAAACGGTCACCGTGTTGATTGAACGTCGCGTCAAGCATGAGCTTTACGGGAAAATCGTCGGTAAATCCAGCAAGTACCACGCCCACGATGAAAATGGCGAGTACAAGATGGGCGACATCATTGAAATCACTGAAAGCAAGCCGATCTCGAAGACCAAGAACTGGGTTGCGACCCGTCTGGTGCAAAAGGCCGCTGCGGTATAAGTCTTTGCAGTCTTCGGACTGCAGGTTTCCGAAAAACGGCTCACAATGTGAGCCGTTTTCATTGTTATTTGTCGGTTGAGAACAGAATTAAAAGTCTGTCCCTCAAAGTATTAATCAACCATCTCAGGAACTGAACATGATTAAAGTAGGCGATTCCCTTCCGGCAACAACCTTGATGGAATTTGCAGAGGTGGAGGGCAATGGTTGCAGCCTTGGCCCTAACCCGGTGAATGTGGCGACTGCCAGCGCGGGTAAGACAATTGCATTGTTTGCACTGCCTGGTGCTTTCACCCCAACGTGCTCAGCGAAACACGTACCCGGCTATGTTGAGAGGTTCTCTGAATTAAGAGCTGCTGGTGTTGATGAAGTCTGGTGCGTTAGCGTCAACGATGCCTTCGTTATGGGCGCCTGGGCTCGGGATCAAAAGTCTGGTGGCAAAGTGCGTATGCTGGCCGATGGCGATGCAGCGTTCGCCAAGGGCACTGGCTTGACGCTTGACCTGACTGGCAAGGGAATGGGCTTGCGCAGCGCCCGCTATTCGATGCTGGTGAAAGATGGCAAAGTGGCATCGCTAAACATTGAAGGGCCCGGCAAATTTGAGGTCAGTGACGCAAACACATTGCTTGCACAAGCGAAAGCTTGAAATTCTTTTAGCGCCAGTGGCACTGTCATCGAGCATGGCTAGCCGCGGTGTAGATTGATCTTGAGGTGCTGCGTTGACCGTATGCGTGCTGGATCGGGCCAAACTCACGGCTTGGCAGCGTGAGCCATCCACATTTCTTCGGCCTCGGCGCTGATGCATATCTGATTCTCGCTGACCATCGCGGCCGAACCCCGACGCATCGTCCAGCGCACGCGGTGGCAGGATTACCCGAATTTGGGTGTATAAATTAAGCCCCTTGGGTCCTGCACCGCCTATCTTCTCGGACGCATGCCCAAACAACCCCGAATAAAGCCTGGCGCATTGGAGCGTGGCAAAACCAAGGAAACTCAGACATGGGCGCGCAGTGGAAAGCAAAAGGCAAGGAACTGGCAGCAAATGCCAAAGGAAAGCTGTTTGGAAGGCTAGCCAAGGACATCATGGTCGCGGCTCGAAGCGGAGCCGATCCCGCTTCCAACTCTCGCCTGAGGCTGGTCGTAGAGCAGGCGCGCAAAGTTTCCATGCCAAAGGAAACCTTGGATCGAGCCATCAAGAAAGGGGCGGGGCTCAGCGGTGAGACGGTGCATTTTGAACACGTCATTTACGAAGGCTTTGCGCCGCACCGCGTTGCCGTCATGGTGGAATGTCTGACCGACAACGTGAACCGCACAGCACCCCAAATGCGTGTGCTGTTCCGCAAGGGGCAACTGGGCGCCTCCGGCTCGGCCGCTTGGGATTTTGACCATGTCGGCATGATCGAAGCCGAACCCGCCATAGCGGGCGCTGATCCGGAACTGGCCGCGATCGAGGCTGGTGCGCAAGACTTCGAGCCGGGCGACGAGGTTGGCGTAACCATGTTCCTGACCGATCCCGCCGATCTCGATTTGGTGAGCCGCGCGCTGCCGGCTCAAAGCTTCAGCGTCTTGTCCGCCAAGCTCGGTTACAAGTCCAGGAACCCTGTCAATCCAGCCAGTTTGAGTGCCCAAGATCTGGAAGAAGTGGAAGCCTTTCTGGCCGCAATTGATGCGCATGACGATGTGCAAAATGTCTTCGTCGGCCTGGCGGGCTAAGGCTGGCGCGCCACGCGAATGCCAGAAACAGAAAAGCGTTCGAAACCTCGAAATATCGACAGGGCTAGGGTGCCGTTTCCTGTCTAGTGGCGGACAACTGCGGGATTATGCGGGCTCGCTTAGCCGAAGTGAGATTGCTGTTGTCGTGGGACATGTTGCCAGCTTAGACCGTCAGCAGTTTTTCGGTTGAACGCGTTGCGCGTCTCTCGCGAAAAAAGTTAAGCTTCCTGGAATCGATGTTTTTGGGCTGTCAAAGCTTCGGTCAGGAGCCACTCCAAACTTTATTCTGCCGACAGCAGAGTTGTCCTGACTGTGCTAAATTTAGTCGTCGGGTTATTAGCTGCCCGGCATCGGGCCTGAGTGGGCCTCAAGACGGTGTCCCGTCCAAATGCTGCAACCTGGATTGGGTTACCCATGGACACCGCAAAACCAACTCTACTTTCATCTCCTTTCAATTGCACGCCCCATGCACTGGCTGAGCAACTGCTTTCAAACGATGCCCCACTACTGATCGACGTACGAAAGAACGAACTGTTCACAGCCTGCGAATACACCCTGCCCGGAGCCTTGCGACGTGACCCGTTGCAGTCTGATAGCTGGGCTTGCACACTCCCGGTTGCGACATCTGTAATTCTCTATTGCGCCCATGGTCATGAGCTAAGCCAAAACACGATGATGACGTTACGCCAGCGCGGTATTCCAGCCCAATACTTGCGGGGCGGCATTGAGCAATGGCGTGCGCAGAACTTGCCCCTCGATGCCAAACCTCCTGGCGCCAGCACACGTTGGGTGACCCGCGAAGGTCCCAAAATTGACCGTATTGCCTGCCCGTGGCTGGTGCGCCGTTTTGTCGACACACAGGCGCAGTTTTTCTATGTACCACCGGCGCAAGTAAGGACCCTGGCACAAACCGAAAGCGCCACGCCGTATGACGTGAACGCTGACATTGCAGACACCTGCTTCGCTCACGATGGCGCACTGTGCAGTTTTGATGCGTTCATCAGAATTTACCATTTGGGCACCGACACGGCACTGGCCAAACTGGCCGTCATCGTGCGCGGGGCAGACACCGACCGGCTTGACCTTGCGCCTCAGGCCGCGGGCTTGTTGGCCGTCTCCCTGGGCATGTCGCGCCGCCTGACGGATGACCAAACGATGCTGGAGACCATGATGCCGGTCTATGACGCTTTGTACGCCTGGTGTCGTGACGCGGTAGCGGGAACCGATGGAAAACACAATTGGAAGCCGGCATGAACACCCACCTTCCTGGTAAAGCAGTTTTTGCCAGCGTCGTCGCAAAGCAGCAGGCGGTATCTGCCGTGTCTTTCTTTGCGGCCCTGAAGTTCTGGCTCAAACTCGGCTTCATCAGCTTCGGCGGCCCGGCCGGACAGATCGCCATCATGCACCGCGAGCTGGTGGAGCAGAAGCGCTGGATTTCAGAGAGGCGCTTTATGCATGCCCTGAACTATTGCATGCTGCTGCCCGGACCGGAGGCGCAGCAACTTGCCACCTACATTGGCTGGTTAATGCATCGCACCTGGGGTGGCGTGGTGGCGGGCGCGTTGTTTGTGCTGCCCTCGCTTTTTATTTTGATTGCTTTGAGCTGGGCCTATGTAACCTATGGCAACGTGCCCTGGGTTGCTGGATTGCTGTATGGCATCAAACCCGCTGTAGCGGCAATCGTGTTGCAGGCAGTGCACCGCATTGGTTCCAAAGTATTGAAGAAACCATCAGCAGCTCCTGTGTTATGGGCGGTCGCGACAATTAGTTTTATAGCAATTGCATTGCTGAATATCCCTTTTCCATGGGTGGTTCTGGCTGCGGCGCTCACGGGCTGGCTTGGACAAAGGTTTGCGCCCAAGCAATTTTGGACCGATGGCCGCCAAGGCTTCTCCAGCGAGAATGACGTGACGCACCAGCCGGCCCTCATTGACGACGATACGCCGACACCGCCCCACGCCCGTTTCAAAAAGTCGGGCCTGGCCGCCGTGTTGGCGATAGGCGCACTGCTTTGGTTGTTGCCTATGGGTGGGCTTGTCGTCTGGCAGGGCTGGAGCGGCGTTCTCACGCAAATGGGCTGGTTCTTCACCAAGGCGGCATTGCTGACTTTTGGTGGCGCCTACGCCGTGCTGCCGTACGTGTACCAAGGTGCGGTGGAACAATTTGCCTGGCTCACCGCGCCGCAGATGATCGACGGTCTGGCCTTGGGAGAGACGACCCCAGGTCCGCTCATCATGGTCGTGGCCTTTGTTGGGTTTATTGGTGGTTGGAGCAAACAGGCGTTGGGGCCGGACGCACTGTTCCAGAGTGCCGCATTGGCCGCCACGCTGGTGACCTGGTTCACTTTCTTGCCCTCATTCGTCTTCATACTAGCGGGCGGCCCGTTGGTGGAGGCCACTCATGGAAAATTGCAGTTCACCGCACCGCTGACTGCCATCACCGCCGCCGTGGTCGGGGTCATCGCCAGCCTCGCTTTGTTTTTCATAATGCACATCGCCTACCGAACGGGAGCTGGGGGCAGATCTTTGTCACAGATTGATTTCGCTTCAGTTGCCCTCTTAGCTCTATCTACGCTTGCGCTTTTGCGCTACAAGCAGGGGGTGATCCCGGTGATTTTTGCCTGCGCATTGGCTGGTTTGGTGTTGCGACTGACCGGGTTTTGAGGCAGACTTAGGTGCCGGCATAGGCTAGCTCTTAAGCAATATGTGGCACACACTGCGAACCGATAGAACCTGGCGCATAGGTCGATGGAACTGTTAAGCTTTCAATATCAAATTGCTCATATGCACAAGTGACAGGCGCTGGCCGCTGGTGAACTGAACAACCCTTAATAATTAAGCTTGCAGAACGGGTTGGCTTAGATCCTGGCTACGAGGGGCTGCTCCGGCGTGGCATGATGACCCGCTGTTTTGATTGACCGTTCAAGGAGTCACACATGAATGCCAGAGTACCCGAGTCGGCGCTGAATGCAGCGCAAGCACTAGGTCAGGTCAGCCGAGTCTGGGATGAAGACATTGTTGACCAACTCAGCGACTACATACGCATCCCCGCCAAGTCGCCCATGTTCGATGCCGATTGGGCACAAAACGGTTTTATTGACGCAGTCGTGCGCAATGCCGCTGCTTGGGTTGAAGCACAGAAAGTACAAGGTCTGACGCTCGAGATCATTCGGCTGGAGGGGCGAACGCCAGTATTATTTTTTGAAGTTTTGCCTTCATCCGGGGCGGTTGACGTCGACGCAACGCAGGTGGCTTCCACAAAGAGTGTGCTGATGTACGGTCATTTGGACAAGCAGCCGGAATTTACTGGTTGGCGGCATGACCTCGGCGCCTGGACGCCCAAGTATGAAAATGGCAAGCTGTATGGCCGCGGCGGCGCCGACGACGGCTACGCTGTTTATGCCAGCATTGCGGCCATTCAGGCGATCAAGAGCCAGAACTTGCCGCATCCACGAATCGTAGGCTTGATTGAAACTTGCGAAGAAAGTGGCTCCTATGATTTATTGCCCTATATAGATGCCCTGCGCACCCGTCTTGGTGACGTGGCACTGGTGATTTGCCTGGATTCAGGTGCTGGTAACTATGATCAGCTTTGGTTGACCAGCAGCCTGCGTGGCATGGCCAGCGGCGTATTGAAAGTGGAAATTCTGACTGAGGGCGTACATTCCGGCGATGCCAGTGGTCTGGTGCCGTCAAGTTTTCGCATCATGCGTCAGGTGCTGGA
The DNA here is from genome assembly GCA_037141865.1 of Comamonadaceae bacterium. Taxonomy (GTDB): domain Bacteria; phylum Pseudomonadota; class Gammaproteobacteria; order Burkholderiales; family Burkholderiaceae_C; genus Rhodoferax. Next base: position 10,946 of record JBAXBQ010000067.1, read on the forward strand.
CCGTCTTGAGGACAGCGCCACCGGGCGCCTGCTTCCAAACGCATTCCATTGTGACGTGCCGGCAGATCGTCTGGCGCAGACCAAAGCGACAGCGGCGATTTTGGGTGATGAAGTATTCAAGCGTTTCCCGTGGGCCCATGACGACTGTGCTGGCGCAAACACCTTTGCCTTGCCCACCACCACCGACTCATTGCAGGCCTTGCTCAATCGCACCTGGGCACCAACACTCAGCGTGACTGGGGCCGAGGGCCTGCCCGACTTTAAGAATGCGGGCAATGTGCTTCGACCCTATACCGCGTTCAAACTCAGTCTGCGTCTGCCGCCGCTGATTGACGCGGGCACCGCAACGCAGCTGCTTAAAACGCTACTCGAAGACAATGCACCGTACCAGGCGCGCGTCACGTTCGAGAGTTCGGGTTCTGCCACCGGCTGGAACGCGCCGGGCACCGCACCATGGTTTGAGCACGCATTGAACGCGGCGTCTCAAGCCTATTTTGGCGCGCCCTGTGGTTACATCGGCCAGGGCGGGACCATTCCGCTCATGAACATGCTGTCGACGGGTTTTCCGAAGGCGCAAATGATGGTGTGCGGCGTGTTGGGACCGAAGAGCAATGCGCATGGCCCCAACGAGTTTTTACATGTCCCTTTTGCCAAGAAATTGACCGCAGCGGTGGCCCAGGTCATTGTTCAAATGCCGCGATGAATAGCGACAGCACTCTTTCGACCTTTGTCGCTATCGATGGCGAAAACCTTGCTATCCAGGACTGGCCATTGGAACCAGGAATAGCTTTGCGGGGAGTAGTTCTTTTAGTGCACGGTTTGGGTGAACACGCGGGCCGTTACGACCATGTGGCCAGTCGGCTCAATGACTGGGGATTTGCAGTGCGTGGCTATGACCAGTATGGACACGGCGAGTCGGGCGGACGACGTGGTGGTTTGCCCACCGAGACCCGGTTGCTGGACGATTTGACGGACATCATCGACGCCACACGCGCCCGCATGGGCAAGAAAACGCCGCTTATATTGCTGGGACACAGTTTGGGCGGGATGGTGGCCGCCCGCTTTGTGTCACTTGCCATTCGACCGGTGGATGGGCTGGTAATGTCGTCGCCTGCGCTGGACGCCGGATTAAATTTCATCCAGAAATTATTGCTCACAGTGCTGCCGAGATTCGCCCCGAATTTGCGCATCGGCAATGGGTTGGACGCCTCCCTTATTTCACATGACCCGGCTACGGTGAGCGCCTACCGAGCTGACAAATTGGTACATGACCGAGTTTCAATTCGGCTCGCTGGTTTCATCGCCAAAGGCGGGCCAGCCACGGTGACGCTTGCAGCAGTCTGGAAAGTGCCAACTCTGCTGCTTTTCGCTGGCGCCGATAAATTGGTCAACCCAGCCGGCAGTCGTGCCTTTGCGCAGGCGGCCCCCAAGCAGGTTCTTACGGCAAGCTGCTTTGAGAACCTCTACCATGAAATATTTAATGAGCTTAAGCCTGAGCCCGTTTTTTCGGCACTCAAGAAGTGGCTGGACTCCCGGTTTTAAGTTGTCAGAGCGCGTCTGCGCTGCAACCCGAGCCACCAGAGCGACACCGCAGTCAAAAGCACCGGCACCAGCGAGCCGTAATTCAATATCGCCCAACCACTGGTTGTGACCAGTACGCCGGAGGAGAATGAACTTAAGGCCAGAGTGGCGAAAATAAAGAAATTCAACGCACCCTGTGCCCGATCTTTTTCCTCCGGCGTGTAAGTTTGCAGAGACAAGGTCGTGCTGCCGGTGAACAGAAAATTCCAGCCCACTCCCAATAAGAAAAGTGCGATCAAAAACTGGTGCAGATCAACACCTGAAAGTGCAACTGCGATGCACAGGACGTTGAGTGCAACGCCGATTCCCATGATGGGCAGCGCGCCAAAACGTTTGATTAAATGGCCGGTAAAAAATCCAGGTGCGAACATGCCAATCACATGCCACTCCAACACCCAAGCGACGTCGGAAAACGGCAGACTACACTGCTGCATGGCCAGCGGCGTAGCCGCCATAAGCAAATTCATCACACCGTAGCCCAAGGCGCCTGTGACGGCCGCAACAATGAAGGTGGGTTGGCGCATGATCTCGGTTAAGGGTCGGCCGCCGGACGCAGCTGTTTTCGCCGCTGATGGTGGAAACTCAATGAAGGCGAGTACCATCATTGACAGTAGTGCGATCAGGCTCAAGGCAATGTAGGCGCCGGCAAAAGGTACGCTCAACAAGGTACGGGTTTGTTGCGCTAAGTTGGGACCGAGAACCGCCCCAATCAAGCCGCCAGCGGTTACCAGTGACACAGCTTTTTCGCGCCAAGCAGGCATGGCAAGTTCGGCGGCGGCAAAGCGGTACAGGCCGGCATTGGCGTTGTAGTAACCTGCCAACAGCGTTGCGGTGCACAGCAGCCAGAAATTTTTGTCCACGACTGCATAGGCGCACAGCAAGGCTGATACCAGCGCCACCAAGAGGCCCAGCTGAAATGACGTTTTGCGCCCAAAGCGGGCTTGTGTTTTAGCCACCAGTCCGGTGGACAAGGCGCCGCCAACCACATATCCCATGACGGGCAGGGTGGCCATCCAGCCCAATGGCGCCAGACTTAAGCCGACCAAGCCGTTGATTGCGATAAAGGTGACGTTGTTGGTCAGGAAAAGTCCCTGGCAAACGGCCAGCAGCCATAGGTGTCGATTCATGGGGAGTCAGTGATGCAGTGTAGGGAATGAACTGAATTTTCGCTGCATTGTGACTTCTGCGTTTGCGCTCCCTTTTGTCGCCGATACATTCTGATTCGCCAGGCCCGGCTGTGCCTGGCTATCTCGAATCAAGTTGACTTATGTCATAGAACTTTAGGATGAGGTCTGATAACTTCACAAGCAGAAGCTTTGACTGCCTGTCGATCAGGCTAGCGCATGGCGACCAAAATTGTCTTACTCCGATCCTCCTATGTGTCCCACCGTTGACCGTTCCCTCGCGCCTGAGTTGGCGGCACCAGCTACGACTTCTTTGGAGTTGGTCTGCCCGGCTGGAAGCCTGCCAGCGCTAAAAGCCGCTGTTGACCACGGCGCTGACTGCGTTTATCTGGGTTTTCGCGATGCCACCAATGCGCGAAATTTTGCCGGCCTCAATTTTGACGAAGCGGCCATTCACACCGGTATTCGTTACGCGCATGATCGGGGCCGAAAAGTCTTTGTGGCGCTCAACACCTACCCCCAGGCGGCCAGCCCCGAGGTCTGGCGCAGCGCCGTCGACCGGGCTGCGCAGAGTGGGGTGGATGCGGTGATTTTGGCGGACCCGGGTTTGATGCTGTATGCCGTCAAACACTATCCGGATTTGCGACTTCACTTGTCGGTTCAGGGCTCTGCTACCAACTACGAGGCGCTCAATTTTTACCATCAACACTTTGGCATCGCCCGCGCCGTGCTGCCACGCGTGCTGTCGCTGACTCAGGTGGAGCAAGTGCTGGAACAGACTTCGGTTGAAATTGAAGTCTTTGGTTTCGGCAGTTTATGTGTGATGGTGGAAGGGCGATGCGCGCTCTCGAGCTACGTGACAGGCGAAGCGCCCAACACCAATGGCGTTTGTTCGCCACCCAAAGCAGTACGTTGGCAGGAGACACCACAGGGGCGTGAATCACGTTTGAACGGAGTGTTAATTGATCGTTACAGCGCCGGCGAAAACGCCGGCTATCCAACCTTGTGCAAAGGTCGTTTTGATGTCGGCGACGAAAAAAACTACTACGCCATTGAAGAACCCACCAGCCTCAATACACTGGAACTGCTGCCTCAGTTAATGAAGATGGGTGTGCGGGCCATCAAGATTGAAGGTCGTCAGCGTAGCCCGGCTTATGTGGCGCAAGTCACCAAAGTGTGGCGCGAAGCGATTGACAACTGTCGTGACAACCCGCACCGTTACTCGGCCAAGCCAGCTTGGATGAACGATCTGGACAAAGTTGCTGAAGGGCAACAGCACACACTGGGTGCCTACCATAGGCCGTGGAAATGAAGATGAAGCTCGCGTTGGGGCCGCTGCTGTACTACTGGGAGCGTGAGCTTGTATTGAGCTTCTATGAAACCATCTCTGCAACACCGGTGGATATTGTGTATCTCGGTGAGACGGTATGTTCGCGTCGCCATGAATTGCGGCTGGCCGACTGGCTCGGCATTGCGGCGCGTTTGCGCGAGGCTGGCAAGGAAGTGGTTTTGTCGACCCAGGTGCTGATTGAATCAGGCGCCGATGTGACAGTCTTGCACAAGATTTGCGCCAATGGTGAGTTTACGGTGGAGGCAAATGACATGGGGGCCGTTCATTGCCTGGAGGGCAAGGTCCCATTTGTAGCCGGTCCTCACCTCAATATTTACAACGCGCCGACACTGCAATGGATGGCAGGATTGGGGGCCAAACGCTGGGTGATGCCGATCGAGATGGGGCGCGACGACTTGACCTTGATGCAAAGGGATCGTCCGCCTGGCTTGGAAACAGAAGTCTTCGCCTATGGACGCATGCCGCTGGCGTTTTCTGCACGCTGCTTTACAGCCCGTCACCGTAATCTGCCCAAGGATGACTGTCAGTTCAGTTGTATGAGCCATGCCGATGGTTTGCTGATGCGAACGCGTGAAGACGAGGGGTTTCTGGTGCTCAATGGCACGCAAACCCAATCAGCACGGGTCTACAACCTGTTGCCGGAATTGGATGACTTGCGTAAGGCAGGTGTTGATATCGTGCGCATCAGTCCGCAATCCCAGCACACCCCGCAAATAGTCGACTTATTCCATGGTGTCTTGACGCACAAAATGTCGGTGCCCGATACCATGCAGGCAATGGTGGGTATGATGCCAGACCAGTCGTGTAACGGCTATTGGTATGGCAAGCCAGGACTGGAGCAACTGGTGGATCAAGCTGTGCCGTCCTGAGACTTTGCTGGACAGATCATCGTCGTGACGCAGGAGCTCCGTCCTCCATTGATTTAGAAGGATTCCAAGATGCAAGTTAGCCCCTTTCTGCTGCCCAAGCCGGTTGGGAATCTCCTGTCGTATCTGCCTGCCTATCCGGGTTCCTTGTTGTTTGTGACGGGTTTGAATCTGGCGTTGGCGCGAAATTTGGCATCTGATGTGAGGCAAATGCTGATCGGTAAAAAGATGCGTCTGCGAGTGACGGATGCCCAATGGGCGTTTGACTTTGAGTGGTTGAATGACCGCTTTTCAGCCTGCCAAAACAAGGGGGAAGCGGACCTGACGATCAGCGCCAGTGCTTATGACTTTGTCTTGCTGGCACGTCGTCAGGAAGACCCGGACACGTTGTTCTTCAGTCGACGGCTCTGCATGGAGGGCGATACCGAACTGGGCTTGTTGGTGAAGAACACGATTGATGCCATTGAATTGCCGGTGCTCAATTTTGAGCAGCTCAAACCGGCACAGGTGCTGGCACGGATGAAGGCAAGACTGGCGCCACGTTAAATTTAGCAGACCTGCCTGCCGTGCACTTGGTTCAGCCCCCTCTTCCCAAGCGGATTATCGTCGCCATCTCTGGTGCCAGCGGTGCCGTTTATGGTGTGCGCCTGTTGCAGATGTTGGCCGATCTGGGCAACATACAAACCCATTTGACAGTATCGGAAGCGGGTCTTTTGAATTTGCAGCAAGAGCAGGGCATGAGCCGTGGCGAAGTCGAAGCATTGGCGCAGGTTGTGCACCCGGTGCATGATATCGGCGCGGTTATTGCCAGCGGTTCATTTCAGTGCGACGGCATGGTGGTGGCACCCTGCTCCATGCGCACATTGGCGGCGGTTGCGCACGGGTTGTCCGACAACCTGATCGCGCGTTCCGCCGACGTCATGCTAAAGGAGCGCCGTCGTCTGATTTTGATGGTCCGAGAAACACCCTTGAACCTGGCTCATTTGCGCAATATGACCAGTGTCACAGAAATGGGCGGCATCATTTTTCCGCCGGTACCGAGTTTCTATCACCGACCACTGACGCTTGCAGACATGATCGACCATACGGTGAGTCGGGTGATCGATTTGCTCGGGCTGCCGCAGGCGCACGCGCCGCGCTGGACCGGTCTGGTGGCCGCTGCGCCGATCGATCCCAGCGTTGAATGAAAAAGCACCATGGCTTATCGTGACTTGAGGGATTTCATGGCCCAGCTGGAGCAATTGGGTGAGCTCAAGCG
>JBAXBQ010000068.1:0-17031 GCA_037141865.1 Comamonadaceae bacterium
GCTCACATTCTTACGCTTGGTGATAAGTGAATTCAAGCCGTTTTCGCAATAGATATTGCGTTGAATCAAAGGTGCTGCAATTTCGCGGCGCCAGAAAGTACAAACGCTCCAGAGCGGCTACCCACATGCCCTGTGAAGCATCCTGTTGATAACTTGATGAATAACTCTTGAGGACCACGTCTTTACTATGGTTTCTTTCATTGCTCAAAAAAACAGCAAACTTCACTCGTTATCAACCCTCCATCCAGGGTCGTTTGTTAAAGTCCAGCCACCCGCCTACTTGTTGTGCAAACCGGATAATTCTTCATGGTGAAAATAAAACCGATCGCTGTCGATCGACTGCCTGCACTGCTACGGCTGATGCCGAAGGCGGAGCTTCACATGCACATTGAAGGCTCACTGGAGCCGGAGTTGATGTTTGCGCTGGCACAACGCAACGGCGTGTCGATGGCCTATGCAGATGTCGAATCACTGCGCGGTGCCTACGTGTTTGACAACCTGCAGGATTTTCTGGATATCTACCATGCCGGCACTTTGGTGTTGCGCACCGAGCAGGATTTCTACGACATGGCGCACGCTTATCTGGCCCGCGCCGCGGCAGACAACGTGGTCCATGCCGAGATATTTTTCGACACGCAAACGCACACCGGTCATGGCCTGCGCACAGAGGTCGTTATCAAAGGCTTGCACCGCGCCTGCGTTGCTGCTGAGGCCGAATTTGGCATCGATGCCTCCCTGATTCTTTGCTTTTTGCGCCACCTGAGCGAGGAGGAGGCGTTTGAGAGCCTGGAGCAAGCCCTGCCGCTACGTGACAAGTTGCTGGGCGTGGGCCTGGCGTCCAGCGAGAAGGGGCATCCGCCGGAAAAATTTGCCCGCGTATTTGCCCGTGCCCGTGCATTGGGTTTCAGGCTGGTGGCGCATGCCGGTGAAGAGGGCCCACCGGCTTACATATGGAGTGCGCTGGATGTGCTCAAGGTCGAGCGTATTGACCACGGCGTGCAGGCCGTCAAGGACGCGACCCTCATGGCGCGCTTGGCAAAGGAACGGATTCCGCTCACGGTTTGCCCACTTTCCAACCTCAAACTGCGCGTCTTTCCGTCTCTGGCTGAGCACAATCTAGGACGCATGCTGGAGGCGGGCATTGTGGCAACGGTCAACTCGGACGATCCGGCATATTTCGGTGGCTATATCAACCAGAATTTCACTCAGACCTTTGCTGCATTGGGTCTGACAGCCGATCACGCGTACCAACTAGCGCACAACAGTTTTGAAGCGAGCTTTGTGGATGATGCGCGCAGGCGCCAGTACATCGACCGTTTGAATGCGGCATTTGAGACTTTCGACTGAAACGCAGCGAGTGGTGCAAGGCTAAAATCATGACAAGGCCCGCTGCTCCGGCGGGCTTCACTTTTTGTGTTCCGGAGCCATGTAGAGGACTACCATGTACAAAAACCTCGTAGCCGCGCTTGCGGCCGCCTGTTTTATTTCTCCCGTTTTTACGCAAACTGTCGCGTCAGATGGCGTCGCCAAAGAGCCGCTTAAAGTCGGCTTTGTCTACGTGGCGCCGCTGACCGACACCGGTTGGGTTCACCAGCACGATGAGGGCCGTCGCGCCGTCGAGGCGGCCTTGGGCACATCGGTCAAAACCACCTATATTGAAAACGTGGCTGAAGGTCCGGATGCCGAGCGGGTGGTTCGTGATCTGGTGGCGAGTGGTCACAAGCTCATCTTCACGCCAAGTTTTGGCTATATGGAACCGACCCTGAAGGTGGCCCAGGATTTTCCGGACGTCAAATTCGAATCCATCACCGGCTACAAGACGGCGCCCAACGTCGCGGTGGCCAACGCGCGCTATTACGAAGGCCGCTATCTGGCCGGCATCGCGGCCGGACGCATGACCAAGACGAATCTGGCCGGCTATGTGGCGGGCTTTCCGATACCCGAGGTACTACAGGGCATCAATGCTTTTACCTTGGGTATGCGTTCAGTGAACCCCAAGGCTGAGGTCAAGGTGCTATGGATCAACGCATGGTTCGATCCGACGCGCGAGCGCGATGCTGCCATGACGCTGTTCAATCAAAACGTGGATGTGATTGCTTTTCACACCGCCTCCTCGGCTGTCATGGCAGCGGCGCAGGAGCGCGGCAAACTGGCGGTTGCCTACCACTCGGACATGCGAAAAATTGCACCTGATGCGCAGATCGTAGCGGTTACCCACCAGTGGGGCAATTACTACACGCAGCGGGTGCAGGCAGTGCTCAAAGGTACTTGGAAAACTGGCGATGTTTGGGGCGGTGTAAAAGAAGGAATGATCCGCCTGGAAGGCTTTGGACCCAAAGTTTCCAAGGCCGTGCAGCAAGAAGTATTGGCGCGGCAAAGAGACATTGCAGCAGGCAAATTACATCCCTTTTTCGCTCGTCGAGTGATATTCGACAACAGGGGCAAAGAGGTCGTTGGCAGGGGCCAGACGCTGAGCGATGAAGAGATTCTTAAAATGAACTGGTTGGTGCAAGGTGTGGCGGGCAGCTTGCCTTGATGACCTGAGCGGTTAAGCTTGTCGATATGAAAGCTTACCGCGCCGCCATACTTCGCTTCGGCCCTGACCGGGAGCCGCGTCAGGCCGCCATTTTTGAAGAAGATGGCCTGCTGGTAATAGGGCCAGACGCCAACGGCAGACAGGTGGTGCAGGCAGTGGGGCCTTACCGTGAACTGAAGGACAAGTTTCCCCAAACTGCGATTGAGCACCTGCCGGGGCGCATCATCGCCCCGGGCTTTATCGATATGCACATCCACTTCCCGCAAACCAACGTCATCGGCTCGCCAGCCGATGGTTTGTTGCCGTGGCTGGAGAATTACACATTCCCTGAAGAGGAGCGTTTCTCAGCGCCTGACTACTGCAGCCGTGGAGCGGAGTTTTTTGTAGCCGAGCTATTGCGCAACGGGGTCACCAGCGCGCTGGCCTTTGCCTCTTCACACACCGAATCGGTGGATGCCTTATTCATGGAGGCGCAGCGCAAAAGTATGCGTTTGATCACCGGGCTGTGCCTGATGGACCGTCATGCGCCTGCGCAAGTGCTGAACCGCGCCGCGCCCGACGGTTCACGCAGCGCCACCGAACAAAGCCTGGTTGACTGCGAGACCTTGATCACCAAGTGGCATGCGAAAGGTCGCCTCGGCTACGCCATCACACCACGTTTTGCACCCAGTTGCAGTGACGCTCAACTGCGCGGCGCCGGCGAACTGGCGGCCAGCTATCCAGATGTTTGGATTCAGTCGCATGTGGCGGAAAACAAGGATGAAATTAAATGGGCACGCGAGCTGTTTCCGCTCGCCAGGAGTTACTTGTCCGCCTACGCAGACTTTGGTTTGCTGCGTGAGCGTGCGATCTATGCTCATTGCATTCATTTTGACGACGATGACCGAGCCCTGATGCGCGACACTGGCGCTGCGGCGGCGGTCAGCCCGACCAGCAATCTTTTTTTGGGCAGCGGTTTTTTTGACTATGTGGGGGCTGACCGTGTCGGCTTCCAATATGGTTTGGCCAGCGATGTCGGTGGTGGCACCAGTTTCAGTCCGTTTCACACCATGCTGGCGGCGTACTACGTGGGGCGCGAGGGGCAGACCAAGCCAGGTTTGTCGCTGTCGCCGCAGCATCTGTGGTGGCAACACACGGCTGGCGCGGCAAAGGCACTGGGGCTGGCCGGTGACAAAGGCGCTCCGGCAGTGGGTAATCTGCTGCCCGGCTGCGAAGGCGACTTTGTGCTGCTCAATCCGAAGGTAACGCCGCTGCTGGCGCGCAGAACGGCGCAGGCCAGTTGCCTTGACGAGTTGCTGTTTGCAATGATCGTGCTGGGGGATGACCGATTGATTGAGAGAACGGTGATTTCACAGGCGCAGTGAAGACTTTAAACCTTAGGAGTGTGTTCCCATGAGCATCAAAAGCGACAGATGGATCCGCCACATGGCTGAGACCACCGGCATGATTGAACCCTTTGAGCCCGGTCAGGTGCGCGAGCGCGACGGTCACAAGATTGTCAGCTATGGCACCAGCAGCTACGGCTATGACATCCGTTGCGCACCAGAATTCAAGGTCTTCACCAATATCCACAGCACGGTGGTGGATCCGAAAAACTTCGACGAAAGAAGTTTCGTCGATTTTTACGAGGATGTGTGCATCATCCCGCCCAATAGTTTCGCCCTGGCGCGTACCCTGGAGTACTTTCGCATTCCGCGCAACGTGCTGACCATCTGTCTGGGCAAGAGCACCTATGCGCGTTGCGGCATCATTGTCAATGTTACGCCTTTCGAACCGGAATGGGAAGGTTATGTCACCCTGGAATTCAGCAACACAACACCGCTGCCGGCCAAGATTTACGCCGGCGAGGGCTGCGCGCAGGTGTTGTTCTTCGAAAGCGATGAAGTCTGCGAGACCAGCTACAAGGACCGCGGCGGCAAGTACCAGGGTCAGCGTGGTGTTACCTTGCCCAAGGCATGAACCACGTTTGGAGGATAATCAGGGTTTGCCCCAAGTCCGTGGGGTGCCTCAGCTATCGGGTTGATAGCACCCGACACTGACCGTGGATGACCGATTTGACTTCTGATTTGACCCCCGACACTTTACCGATGGCCTTTGCCCAGCTGCAACTGGCCGCGCCCTTGGCCCGCGCCGTGACGGAAAAGGGCTACGAGTCCATGACGCCGATCCAGGCGCAAGCGATACCGGTGGTATTGCAGGGCCGTGACGTGATGGGCGCCGCCCAGACCGGGACCGGCAAGACGGCTGCCTTTGCGCTGCCGCTGCTGCAACGCATGCTCAAGTATGAGAGCAGTTCGACGTCTCCGGCCCGCCATCCGGTGCGAGCGCTGGTGTTGCTACCGACGCGCGAGCTGGCCGATCAGGTGGCACAAGCCATTAAGGATTACGCCAAATACACCTTGTTGCGCAGCGTGGTGGTGTTTGGCGGTATCGACATGAAGCCGCAGACCATTGAGCTGAAAAAAGGTGTTGAGATTTTGGTCGCCACACCGGGTCGTCTGCTGGACCATATTGAAGCCAAAAATGCCGTCCTCAACCAGGTGGAATACGTGGTGCTGGACGAGGCCGACCGTATGCTGGACATTGGTTTCCTGCCCGATTTGCAACGCATCCTGAGCTACCTGCCCAAGCAGCGTACTACATTGCTGTTTTCTGCCACGTTCTCGCCTGAAATCAAACGACTGGCGAGCAGCTACTTGCAAGATCCGGTGACGATCGAAGTGGACCGTTCCAGCCTCACTGCGTCCACTGTGGAACAACATTTTTACAGCGTGGGGGATGAGGAAAAGCGCCATGCGCTGCACCAAATATTGAAGCAGCGCGACATGAAGCAGGCCTTTGTTTTTGTCAACAGCAAGCTGGGTTGCGCCCGACTCGCACGCTCGCTGGAGCGTGAAGGTCTGAAGACTACCGCACTGCATGGTGACAAGAGCCAGGACGAGCGTCTCAAGGCACTCGAATCATTCAAGCAGGGTGAGGTCGATCTGCTGGTGTGCACCGACGTTGCTGCGCGCGGGCTGGATATCAAGGATGTGCCGGCTGTCTTCAACTTTGATGTTCCCTTCAATGCCGAAGACTATGTGCACCGTATTGGGCGCACCGGGCGTGCCGGGGCGGCCGGTTTGGCTGTAACTTTTGTTTCCAAGACTGACGCCCGACTGGTAGCGGATATTGAAAAACTCATCAAGACAAAAATCGAGTTGGAAGCCATCGAGTTTGAAGAGGATGTACCCGATATTCGCAAGCAGGGTCGCATCAACGACGGTCGTCGCATGTATGCCGAAGGTGCGCAGGATGACTCCCGCCATGGCGGACACCGACCCGGACCGCTTCGGGACGTGGCGCATGAAGGGCAATTTGCCCGCCCGGAGCGTTCCGTCCGGCGCGATTATGGGCGTCCCGCCGCGCCGCCGCGCGATCCATTTTTTGACAAGCCTTATGAGCCCGCACCGGTCGCCGAGGTCACTCCTTCCTGGGAGGCCAGCAACGCTCCCAGGCATGGTGCGCGCAGCATTTCGGCCAACATCAAGCCCAAGCGAAGAGTGGCTGCACTGTTCAAGTCAGCCTAGGTTTTTTCCAGGATTTTGTGCCTGTTCGCATTTGACCTGGATGAGTTGCCGGGCGCGGGTGGTGGCGGTGTTGGCGAGGTCTGAGTCACCAACGCCGGCAAGACGCATGGCACTCAGGCACCCGCCCCAAACACAACCGGTATCTAGCGAGATCAGGTCTGGCCGGTCGAGCGAACCCAGTGTAGACCAGTGGCCGAAAGCCACCGTGACTGCTGCCGTGCGTCGACCTGGCACGTCAAACCAGGGCATGTAGCCGGGTGGTGCGGCTGCCGCACCTTCTTTGGTGCCGAATTCCATTCTTCCATCTGCATCGCAAAATCGCAGTCGAGTCAAAGCATTCACAATCACCCGCAGCCGGGCCGGGCCGGTCAGGGCGTCGTTCCACTCGGTTGGTTCGTCACCGTACATTTGTCGAAGAAAATCACCCGGTTCAGAACTGCGCAGAACATCTTCGACTTCTTTTGCAAGGGCTATTGTTTCAGTGGTGGTCCAGGCCGGCAGAACACCGGCGTGAACCATCAAGACTTCGTCGCCATTGATGTTGCGGAGAATTGCCATATTTTGACTTCGCAACCAATCCAGCATGACTGCCCGGTCGGGTGCATTCAGAATGCCATTCAAGGTGTCATTGTGCTGCGGTTTGCGCGCACCGTGGGCCAGCGCCAGCAGATGTAAATCATGGTTGCCCAGAACGCATTGAACCGACGTGCCATAGCCCATCAAACGGCGCAGCACACCAGCCGAGTCGGGACCACGGTTGACCAGATCGCCCATCAAACAGAGTGTGTCGCGGCTCACCGAAAAAGAAATCACATCGAGCAAGCGTTGCAATGCGTTGTCGCAACCCTGGACGTCGCCAATCAAGTAAAGTGCCATGGTGTTCATTTTCGCTTCTGATTCATGGATTTCTTGCTGATTGTCTTTTTAACCCTGCTCAATGGCGTGTTTGCCATGACCGAGTTGGCCCTGGCGGCGAGTCGCAAAGTGCGACTCAACGCCATGGCGGAAGATGGTGACAAAGGCGCACAGGCAGCGCTCACACTGCTGGGCAATCCAAACCAGTTTCTGTCGACAGTGCAGGTTGGCATTACGTCAATCGGTGTGCTCAATGGTATTGTGGGTGAGTCCGCATTCAGTGCCGGTGTAGCGGCCTGGCTGCACGGTTTCGGGGTTGCCGACAAAGCGGCCGCAATTTCTGCCACCGCCATTGTGGTCACCTTGATCACATTTACCACTATTATTTTCGGTGAGTTGGTGCCCAAGCGCATCGGCCAGTTGCATCCGGAGTCGGTCGCGAGGTGGGTGTCGCGTCCGATGTTGTGGTTGGCCACCATCGCCAAGCCGTTTGTGAAATTGCTCTCTGGCACGACGGCGGCCGTGCTCAAGTTGTTGCGTATTGACACCACCGCTGCGAGAGTGGTGACTGAAGAAGAAATTACTGCCAGTCTCGAAGAAGGCGTTGATGCCGGCGTCATTGAGCAGCATGAGCATCAGATGGTGCAAAACGTGTTTCAACTCGACGACCGGCCCTTGACCTCCCTGATGGTTCCCAGAGCAGACGTGGAATGGCTGGATGCGACCAATACTGTCGCACAGAGCTTGACTTTGGCAGGCACCGCGGGTAGCAAGGGTGCCCATTCCTGGTACCCGGTTTGTCGTGGTTCACTCGATGATGTGGTGGGTCTGATCAGTATTGCCCGTTTGCTGGGGCTGGGCGTCGACACTACTGGCTGCATTGAGGATCACGTCATTCCCGCCACCTTCGTGCCCGAGACCCTCAGCGGCATGGAACTGCTGGAGCAATTTCGCGCCAAGGCTGGCCGCTTTGTGTTGGTGGTCGATGAGTATGGCGTGGTGCAAGGTTTGCTGACGCCGCGCGACCTGCTGGAGGCCATCACGGGTGAGCTGCAGCCGGGCGCGCAGATTGACGCCTGGGCGACACGCCGGGAAGATGGTTCGTGGCTGCTCGATGGTTTGATGCCGGTCGGCGAGCTCAAGGTTCGTTTGAATCTGGACGAGCTTCCGCAGGAAGACCGTGGCCGTTACAACACAGTGGCCGGATTGCTGATGTCGGTGTCGGGTCACTTGCCGGACGTCGGCGAGCGAATTGCGTGTGCAAACTGGCTGTTTGAAGTAGTGGACCTGGACGGCAAACGCATCGACAAGGTACTGGCAAGTCGACCTGTGAAGGGTTGATGTGTATCAATGGATGGCGTTTGTAGCGTGGTGTTGTATCACATGGTGGTGCTACTATTTACTCACCAAAATATGCGAGAGGGACAACTTCTCGTTAGCCCATTTGGGGTGAGTGTTTAGCCGCTTGCCTGTCTGTGGCCGGAAACCGTTCGACCAAGCTGTGAGTTCATCCGGGGTGGGCCTTGAGATCAACCGACAACTCACGGACGTAGCTCGATGAACACCAAGACAGCAAAGTATCCCGGCACCCCCAGCGTTATCCATGGCAATGGTGCAGTCGCCCATGTCATGAACCATGTCTGCGGGGGTGTCATTGGTTACCCCATCACTCCATCGACTGAGATCGCTGAAATCTACGAGGCGTTCCGCGCCGAAGGCGGCATCAATGTCTGGGGCAAGCACCCATTTTTCTTTGGTCCGGAAGGTGAGCACTCAGCCCAAAGTGGTGCGCTGGGTGCGGCGCTGACCGGTGGGCAGTTCATCTCCAACGCTTCGTCGAGCCAGGGCATTTTGTACGCGCTTGAATCGCACTACGTCACCGTCGGCAAGAAGGTCGGTGGCTTTGTGTTGCAGGTGGCGGCGCGCGTGGTTTCCAAGCACTCGCTCAACGTGATGGCCGGGCACGATGATGTTTATGCGCTGATGTCCTCCGGCTACACCATTTTGTTCGGTGCCAACCCGCAGGAAGCGGCAGATCTGGCGGCTATCTCGTACCGCGTCGCGTCCCTGTCGCTGATTCCAGTGGCCAATGCCATGGACGGCTTTGCCACCAGCCACATGCTGAGCGAAGCCTTGATGCCCGAGCCCGAGCTGCTGGCCGAATTCCTGGGTGACCCGGCAGGGCGCATCAAGGCGCCGACGCTGGCGCAGGAGATGCTGTACGGTGCCAAGGGCCGGGTTGTTCAGTTGCAGCAGTACCTGGTGCGCCATGAGGCCGACCTGACGCCGCAACAACTGACTGGGTTGCGTGCCTATCTGGACAAAAACGCGGTCAAGATTGAAGCCGACAATGCCGGCAAAGGGGTTGCCGAGACGCTGGCCTGGTTGCCGCAAGAGTTGCAAGCACCGTGGCAACGTCAATGGCTCAACGCGTTCGAAAAGGGTACGCGGCAACGGGTGCCGGCGCTGGTCGATGTGAACAACCCGGGCCTCACCGGCGCAGTGCAAAACCAGCCGGACTTTCAGGCCGGCTCGGTGGATCACCGAACCCATTTCGCCAGCGCTGTGCCGGCCTTCGTGCGCCAGGCCATGGACGAATACGCCGAGCTGACCGGGCGCAGCTACCAGCCGGTGCAGACGTTTATGTGCGACGACGCCGAGACCGTGATGGTGGGCCTGGGTTCGGTCACGGATGACGTCGAAGCCGTGGTGAGCCACCTGCGCGGCCAAGGCAAGAAGGTGGGCCTGGTAGCGATCAAGTTGCTGCAGCCGTTTCCCGAAGCCGAACTGGTGGCCGCGCTCAAGGGCAAGAAGGCGGTCACGGTGCTGGAGCGTTCCGACCAGACCGTGCTGACCAGCCTGGTGACACAGGCGCTGTTCAAGGCCCGCGAGAACGCCAGTCAGTTGCGCCACACCGGCATCCCGGCCTTGCAAGACAGCCCGTTGCTGACCACCGCCATCTTTGGCCTGGGCGGGCACGATCTACAGCCGCGCCATCTGATTGCCGCATTCAAGAATATGCAAGACGGCAAGCTGGTACCGCTGATCTACCTCGGCTCCCAGTTCTTCTCGGACAGCGCAACGCCGCGCGTCGCCGAACTGCTGCAGCGGCTCAAGGCTGCCTACCCGGAGACCGAGCCGATGGCGCTGCAGACGCAGGCCAATCCCAAGCTGCTGCCCGATGCGGGCTTTCGCGTGCGCTTTCACTCGATCGGCGGCTACGGCACGATTGCCTCCGGCAAACTGCTGACCGACATCCTGGCCGGCGTGCTCGGCATGCATTCCAAGTCGGCGCCGAAATACGGCTCCGAGAAGAGCGGCGCACCAACCAATTACTACATCACGTTGAGCCCGGAGCCGGTCAAGATTACCAACGCTGAGCTGGAGGATGTCGAAGTTGTCGTGGCGCCTGACCACCGGGTTTTCAGCCACACCAACCCCTTGCTCGGGCTG
Source organism: Comamonadaceae bacterium (assembly GCA_037141865.1). Classification (GTDB taxonomy): domain Bacteria; phylum Pseudomonadota; class Gammaproteobacteria; order Burkholderiales; family Burkholderiaceae_C; genus Rhodoferax. The sequence continues at coordinate 10,414 of JBAXBQ010000068.1, forward strand.
GTCGCAGGCGGCACCTTCATCCTGCAGTCGAGCGCCAGCGCGCAAGAGGTCTGGCAGGAGCTGCCGGCCAAGGCGCGCCAGACCATCCGTTCACAGAAAATCCGCTTCCTGATCATCGATGCGTTTGCGGTTGCCAAGAAACATGCGCCAACACCGGAACTGGCCACGCGCATGATGGGCATCGCGTTCATCGGGGCTGTCGCTGGTCATGTGCCGCAGGTTGCAGGTGGCGCCTCCGAGGATGTGATTCTGGAAAAAGTTCGCCAGCAGATTGCCAAGAAATTCGGCGGCAAGGGCGGCGCCGTGACCGACGGCAACATGGCGGTGATCCGCGAAGGCATCGAGGCCACGCAAAAGGTTGATTACGACGGCACTGACTTTGCGCTGATCGATGCCAGGCCGGCCCCGATCCAGATCTACAGCGCAGCGCTGTCGGCAGCGCAATGCCAGAGTGCCGGCGCTTCCGCCTGCGCCGGTATGTTCGACGCCCAGTACTACGACGACATGGTCTTGAAGCCGTTTCGCGAAGGCAGCATTGGCGAAGCACCGGTGCTGCCCGGTACCGGCTTGTTCATGCCGGCCGGCAGCGCTGGCGCCAAGGACAAGGGCTTGTTCCGGCGCACCGTGCCCGAGTTCAAGGCTGACCTGTGCACCGGTTGCATGGAGTGCGCGCTGGTCTGCCCGGACGCCGCCATTCCGAACGTGGTGCACGAGATTCACGAGCTGTTGCTGACCGGCATCAAGCAGCTTGACGTCACGCCAGCCCAGGCCGAGGCCATGCGCGGCCAGGTTTATGGCTTGGCCGAGGCGGTGCGTGAGGCGTACCGCCAGAGCAAGCAGGCGCGGCCGTTCCACGAGTTGCTGGCCGAGGCGGCAACCCATCTTGAATCTGACAATGTCACGCTGCTGCGCAATTTCAATAAGCTGATTGAAGTGCTCGCGCTGTACCCGGTGGCGCGCACGCGGCCCTTTTTTGACGCCATGGAAAAGGCCAGAGTCGGCAGCGGTGGTCTGTACGGCGTCAATGTGGATCCGTGGAAATGCACCGGCTGTCTGGAGTGCATCGAAGTCTGTGGCCCCGGTGCGCTGGTGGCGCGCGAGCAGGACGCCTCCGTGCTGCAGACCTTGCAGCAGCGTTTTGATTTCATGGGCAAGCTGCCCGCAACGCCGGCGCGTTTTGTCGATGATGCGATCAAGCCCGGGGGTGAGGTCAAACGCCTGCTGCTGGACCGTTCCAACTACTACTCCACCACCGGCGGGCATGGCGCCTGCCGCGGTTGCGGCGAGGTGACGGCGATACGCCTGGTCATGGCCACCAATCACGCCATCACCGCCAAGCGCCAGCACGACCATGTGCGCGAGCTTGAAAAACTGATTGCCGAGCTGCAAGCCAAGCAGAAGACACTGGCGCCTACCGACAGCGCGCGTCAGCAGCACCTGGGTGCGCTCATTGCCACGCTGGAGCGTCGGCTCTACCTGTTCGAGAGCGGCCCCAGCGGCAACGGCCCGGCCGGCGCGGTGGTGGCCAACTCGACCGGTTGCAGCAGCGTCTATGCGTCGACTTTTCCGTACAACTGCTACAACGATCCCTGGGTCAATAGTCTGTTCCAGGACGCGCAGCCGCTGGCCAAGGGCATCTTTGAGGGCATTGCGGCGCAGACCGTCGCAGATGTACGTGCACAGCGTCTGGCTCGCCTTGAATTGGCCGATGCTTACGACGCCACGGTCCATGACAAAGAGCTGCGCATGCTGTCGTGGGAGCAGTTCAGCGTGGCCGAGCTGGGTCTGATGCCGACCGTCATCACGGTCGGAGGCGACGGCGCCACTTACGACATCGGTTTTGGTGCCTTGTCGCGCATTTTGATGAGCGGCACGCCGCTCAAGGTGCTGGTGCTCAATACCGGCTCTTACTCCAATACCGGTGGCCAGGCCTCAACCTCCAGCTTTATCGGTCAGGACTCCGACCTGGCACGCTTTGGCAGTGCGGCCAGCGGCAAGCAAGAGTCACGCAAGGAACTCGGCCTGATCGCGGCCTTTCATTCCAATGTCTTTGTCTGCGCCACCAGCACCTCGCTGCAGGGGCACTTTCTGAAGAACACCATGGAGTGTCTGAGCTACACCGATGGCCCGGCCCTGCTCGACGTTTATACCCCGTGCCAGGGTGAGCACGGCATTGGCGACGCGGCGTCGTCGGAGCGCTCACGGCTGGCGGTCGAGAGCCGCATGAACCCGGTGTTTGTGCACGACCCGCGCCGCGGCAACACCTTGCACGACTGGTTCTCGCTTGAAGGTAATCCTGAGCCCGAGAAGACCTGGGCCAGCAGCACGCTGGAATACGTTGACGATGCCGGGCAGCTCAAGTTGCTTAGCACGGCACTGACACCGGCGCATTTTGCGCTGGGCGAGATCCGTTTCAAGAAGCAGTTTCACAAGCTTGGTACTGACGATGTGAATGCGCTGCCGGTGGAAGTCTTTGTCGAATTACCGCAGGCCGAGCGCGTTGGCAAGACGGCTTTCATCTGGTCTACCGATGCCAACAAGCGTCTGCAGAAAATTGCCGTGGCCGAGGCCATCGTGACCTTGGTCGAAGAGCGCCGCAAGTACTGGCATCTACTGCAATACCTGGATGGCCAGCACGTGGCCAAGCTGGGCGAAAGTCATCGCCTGGGCATGGAAAGCTTGCAGGCGCAGTACCTTGATTCGGTGACGCAGCGCGATTCTTCACTCGACTCGTTTGCCCGCGCCATGTCGGAACTGGCGGCGTCGAGCAAGGCACCGGTCGGTGCGCCGCGCATCATACCGATCACGGCGGTACCGGGCAGTCCGGCAGCGGCCACAGGGACCGCCACCGCGGTGGCTGAAGCGCTGGTGACTTACGATGTTGCCGACCAGGTGAACTGCACCGACTGCAAGACCTGCTACCAGGATTTGCCCGAGTTGTTCGAAAAAACCCGCATCGTTGTCAACGGCGAGTCCAAGGATGTGGCGCAGCTGATTCCCGGTGCGCTCGACAAAGTCAAGGCCACCCCCGAGCTGAAGGCTCGCATCAAGCGGGTGTCGGCCAATTGCGACGCGGAGATCATTCGATGAGCGGCGACGAACTGAACCGCTACCTCAGCGCCAGCAGCGTGCTGGAGACCACACGCAACCAGCTTGAGGCGCTGGAACAGTCTGCACCGGTTGAGACTTTTCACAGCCAAATGGCACTGCTGCGCCGACGCCTGCTGAGTGAGCCACAGGCCTTTCGCGACATGTTCATTGCCGACGGCAGCAACGCCATGGTCTGGGAATTCCAGCAGGATGAACTCAGCCCAGAGTTCACGCGAACCTTCTGGGGTCTGTTGCTGCGCGACGACGACACCAGCAAGGTCTTGATGCGCTTTGTCTGGAACGTACCGCTCAAGCTCAAGCGCAAATTTGTGCGTGGCATTGACGCCCACTTGTCCGAGCGCTACCCGATGTTCAAGGGCCTGTCGCAAGGCTGGCCGGCCGAAAACGCCATACCGCCGTATATGCGCGATGCGGTGGAACGTTCCCAGGACTTTGGTTTGGTCAACCAGGGCTACCTTGGTTACATGAATCTGGGCTACAGCGCGCGCGAGGTCGAGATGTTCGTCTGGCTTGAAGCGCTGCGCGACAAGCAATGTGAAGACAAACCTTGCGAAATCGGTGTGCATGTGGCGGGCAAGTTCGAACCCAAGGGCGGTTGCCCGGTCAAAATTCATATTCCGGAAATGCTCGAACTGCTGGGCACCGGGCGTTTTCGCGAGGCCATGGAGTTGATCGAAAACTGCAACCCGCTGCCCAATGTGACAGGCCGTGTCTGCCCGCAGGAGCTACAGTGCCAGGGTGTTTGCACGCACACCAAGCAGCCGATCGAGATCGGCCAGATCGAGTGGTACTTGCCGCAGCGCGAAAAGCTTGTCAATGCCGACGGCATTGCCGCCCGCTTTGCCGATATTCCCGACCCCTGGGCCTTAGCCGACAAGCCACCGGTGGCGGTGGTCGGCTCCGGCCCGGCCGGTTTGATCAACGCCTATTTGCTTGCCTCCGAGGGCTTTCCGGTTACTGTCTTTGAGGCCTTTCATGCGCTCGGTGGCGTGCTGCGTTACGGCATTCCCGAGTTTCGGCTGCCCAACGATCTGATCGACGATGTGGTGGGCAAGATCCGTTTGCTGGGCGGCAAGTTTGTCGCCAACTTTGTGGTGGGCAAAACCGCCACTATTGAAGACCTGAAAAAAGCCGGCTTCTGGAAAGTCTTCATCGGCACCGGTGCCGGCTTGCCGCGCTTCATGAACGTGGCCGGCGAGCATCTGCTTAACGTCATGTCGGCCAACGAGTTTCTGACGCGTGTGAACCTGATGCAGGGCCTGCACAAGGACTATGAAACACCACTACCCGAAACGCGTGGCAAGCGCGTCATCGTCATTGGCGGCGGCAACACCGCCATGGACGCGGCCCGCACGGCGCGGCGCCTGGGCGGTGATGTGACGATTGTTTATCGGCGCACGCAGTCAGAGATGCCGGTGCGCGTTGAGGAATTGCACCATGCCCTTGAAGAAGGCATCAAGCTCAAAGAGTTGCGCGCCCCCAGCGAGTTCGTTGGCGACGACAAAACCAACTTTGTGACGCACGCCAAGCTCGATGTGATCGCCCTTGGCGAGCCAGACGCCAGCGGCCGACGCAGCCCGGTGAGCACCGGCAAGGTCGAGGCTATGGAAGTGGACCTGGTCATCATGGCGCTGGGCAATACACCCAACCCCATCATCCGTGAGTCCGAACCGAGCCTGAAGACCACCAAGTGGGGCACCATTGACGTGGCCGACGGCTCGCAGCAGACTTCGCTTGAGGGCGTTTACTCCGGCGGCGACGCCACGCGAGGCGGCTCGACCGCGATTCGCGCCGCCGGGGACGGTCAGGCGGCAGCGCGCGAGATTGTCGGCGACATCAACCTGAGCGCCGACGAGATTCGCACCATGGTCCGCGGTGCGCAGTACTACACCGGGCTGGGTGCTGCGCCGCAGACGATTCTGGAAAAGATCGAACTGGCCGACGGCATCGTCGAGTTCATCGTGCATTCACCGCTGGTCGCCAAGGCGGCGCAAGCCGGGCAGTTTGTGCGCGTGCTGCCCTGGGACAAGGGCGAACTGATTCCGCTCACCCTGGCCGACTGGGACGCCAAAAAAGGCACCATTTGCCTGGTGGTGCAAGCCATGGGCAGCAGCAGCATTGCCATCAACAAGATGGCAGTCGGCGACGCCTTCACCGGCATTGCCGGACCTCTGGGTTTGCCCAGTGCGCTCCACCGCTATGAAGGGCAGCAGACGGTGGTGTTTACTGCGGGCGGCCTGGGTTTGCCACCGGTTTACCCGATCATGCGCGCGCACTTGCGCCTGGGCAACCATGTGACCTTGATTGCGGGTTTTCGCAATTCCGACTTGCTGTTCTGGGTCAAGCAAGACGAGCGTGTGGCCGCGCTGAAGGCCGAGTGCCCCGACCTGCTCGATGTCATCTACACCAGCAACGACGGCAGCTTTGGTGCCAAGGGCTTTGTCACCACGCCGCTGGAGACCATGATGAAGAACAACGTGACCAGCAAAGGCCGAAAAATTGCCGAAGTGGTCACTATCGGCCCGCCGCTGATGATGCGTGCCGTCAGCGATCTGACCAAGCCCTACGGCGTGAAAACAGTCGCCAGTCTGAACTCGATCATGGTTGATGCGACCGGCATGTGCGGTGCCTGCATGGTTCCGGTAACCATCGCCGGCAAGATGGTTCGCAAGCACGCCTGCGTTGACGGCCCCGAACTCGACAGCCACATCATCGACTGGGACAAATTCCTGCCGCGCTTCAACCAGTTCAAGGTGCAGGAGCAGGAAAGCAGGGTGATGCACGGATTTGTGTAGTGCCACGCAACCTGCTCACGCCCCGGAACATGTGGCGCTGCACACTCAACGAATAACTGGTTGTGCAGCAAGAAGCAGGTGACCTGCAGATAGATATTGATTGCATTGATTTCTGTCAAGGCTTTTCAGGGTAATCAATCCGACACTAGATGCCGTCAAGATAAAAGGAGTCCGCATCATGTTCAAACACATACTCGTACCGGTAGATGGTTCTTCAACGGCACAACTGGCAGTAGATCGGGCGATCGGTCTGGCCAAGGCTTTCGGCAGTCGTGTTACGGCGATTTTCGTTATTGATCCCTACCCATTTACCGGCGTAGGAACCGATTTCGCCTATGGTCAAGCCGAATACCTGAGTGCGGCCACGGCCGAGGCAAACGCTGCCATCAAGGCGGCCAAGAACTCCTTTGATTCAGCCGGCGTCAGTGTCGATACCTCTGTGATTGAAGCGCATGCAGCTTGGCGCGGCGTGGTTCAGGCAGCTGTCTCGGTTCAGGCCGATTTGATCGTCATGGGCTCCCACGGGCGCAGCGGTCTGGAAAAATTGGTACTTGGCAGTGTCACCCAAGCGGTGCTGTCGCATACTCGCCTGCCGGTGCTGGTGGTGCGCGACTGAACCAGCAGGTTGTGCTGCCTCATGGACTTAATGCACTTCTGTGCAGAATGTTGCTGGGGTAACTATACGCGTGCGACCAGCGCTACCTCGCTGCAA
>JBAXBQ010000069.1:0-17019 GCA_037141865.1 Comamonadaceae bacterium
CGCAACACTCGCTCGAATTGCATTACGTCGGCGGCAAGGTCATCGGGGTGCGTGAATTCGGCCCATGTGAGGCGAACGAGTTCATCGTTGCTATATCCAAGCATCTTGCACAAGTGCTCATTGGCTTCGATCCAGCCCTTTTCTGGCGAAGTGATGGCGATGCCAACCAGCGGCTGATCGAAATAGCTGCGAAAACGTTTTTCGCCGGCCCGAAGGGCCTCCTGCGCCCGGTATTGTTCAGTAACATCGCTGAACACCAGCACTACGCCGACGATCTCCCCGGCAGTATTGCGAATGGGGGCGGCGCTGTCGGCAATCTGGTACGCCCGCCCGTCTTTGGCAAGCAGCAGCGTGTGGTTGGCGAGGTCGACCACCTCGCCACCCGCCATCACCAGTTGCACCGGATCAGCCACCGGTTCAAGGGTAGCCGCATTGATGATGCAAAACACTTCGGCAAGGGGGTGGCCCATGGCGTCGGCCAACATCCACCCACACAGGCGCTCAGCCGTTGGGTTCATGGACGTGATGCATCCAGACGAGTCGGTGGCGATGACCGCCTCGCCGATGGAATTGAGCGTGATGGCAAGGTTGTTTTCGCTTTTCTGCAGCGCCGCCTCGCGCTGAGCCAGGGTTTCAATCAAGCGGTTGAAGCCACCGATCAATTCACCAACCTCGTCGTGGCGGGTGATGGACAAGGGGTGTGGTGGTTGGTTTGCCTGCGCCATTGCAGCCAGCGTTGTCGCGGCAGCAACCATCGGTGCGAGTTGCCTGAGCAGCATCCACCAGGTCAGTCCACCCGCTACAAGGGTCAGGAGAAGCGCGGCAAGCAGTATGCGCCGCTGCATGTCGTAGATCGGAACAAAGGCCTCCTCAGCTGGAAGTTCGGCGACAAGCAGCCAACCAGCCGCTGGAATTTGTTTTGCGGACGAAAGCACCTCCAAACCACGAGAATCCTGGATACGACCGAAACCCTCCAAGCCTTGCATATAACGGTCAAACAAGAGATTGACACCGGTCCCGGGAAGTACCGTCATGATGCGGCTTCGGTCGGTGGCAGTAACCACCATCCGGTTCGGCCGCGAAATAAGCATGTAGCCACCGGTGCGGCCATAGCGTGCTTGTGTGATCCGGTCCAGAAAATTTGGCATACCCAGGTTAATCACTCCGACCAGGGAGCCGATGACTTGACCCTGGCTATCGCGAATGGGTGTTGCCATGGGGACAACCGGCGCCTTAAGTACCCTGCCCACAAACGGTGCACCGACTATCGATTTGCCTTTCAATGCCTCTAACAAATAGGCTGAATTCGCATCATTCAAGAAATTGATGCCGATTCGCCCGCCGGAGGCTGGGAATTCGGCGATGACTATGCCATCAAGTCCGGTGACGTAGGAGCCGGCATTGAAGAGGAGTTGAAAAACAGGTCTCTGCGCCAGCAGTGCTTGCAGGGCCTTCGGACTTCCAAAAATGGCAGGACTGATGTCTACGGCAATTCTCTCCAGCGCTTGCTGGTGGTCACCCAATTCGGCCTTGATATCTGCCGCCACGACCGAAACGGTTGCGAACTGCTGTTCGCCCAACACACGCTGCATGTTGTCCTGCATCGTTCGACTGGCGTAGAGTGATACAGCCCAGATGCTGGCCACAAAAATAGCCAGTGTGAACAGGGTCACGCGGGTCTTGAGCGAGTACCACCGGAAGAATTTCGAGTTCACGCCGACCTTCTGACCGAACCGGTGGCTGGCATTTTGCGTGTTGTCCTGAACATGGCTATCTCCATCACCACTCCTCTTTCTGGGGGAGCCCGTGAACCAGCATGGTACTCCTGCCGAGGGTTCGATCTGAAGTGTTTTGGCGCGTGCCAGGGCCCAGGCAACGTCACACTATTGCCAACCAATACCGTACCGCCGCCAGTGGCCGGTTTCGGCAGGTTGTTCTGAAATCTCTACTTCGGCTTGGTGTCTGAAACGGTAGTTGGTACCGCAGTCCCAATGACCACCCGGATCGGATCAAGCAGCAGCGCAAGGCGGTGGTGGGGCGGAGGTTGGGGGCGATTTCAAAAAGCGAAGCGTATGAGCCCCCGGCATCCGCCCCGCGCCTGCCGGCTCAAAACCAATTCAGTCTGGAAGTGCCGCGGGGGCAACTACCTGAGCCGCTTGATCAGACTGGACGTGTCCCAGCGCCGTCCGCCCATGTGCTGCACGTCGGCGTAAAACTGGTCCACCAGCGCGGTCAATGGCAGGCGCGCACCATTGCGTTTTGCTTCGTCCAGTACCAGCCCCAGATCTTTGCGCATCCAGTCCACCGCAAAACCAAAATCAAACTTGTCCGCCACCATGGTTTTACCGCGGTTGTCGAGCTGCCAGCTTTGCGCCGCGCCCTTGCCAATCACGTCCAGCACCTGCACCATATCAAGCCCAGCCTGCTGACCAAACGCAATGGCCTCACTTAAGCCCTGTACCAGACCGGCGATGCAGATCTGATTCACCATCTTGGCCAGTTGACCGGCACCGCTTTCACCCAAATGCGTCACTGCCTTGGAAAACGCCATGGCCACCGGCTGTGCGATGTCGAAAGCCGACTTGTCACCGCCGCACATCACGGTCAACAAACCGTTTTGCGCGCCGGCCTGGCCACCCGACACCGGGGCATCGACAAATTGCAGGCCAAGTTTTTTTGCAGCACCGTACAACTCGCGTGCCACGCTGGCCGACGCCGTGGTGTGATCAACAAATACCGCGCCAGGCTTCATGCCGGCAAATGCGCCATCGGGCCCGAGGGTAACGCTGCGCAAGTCATCATCATTGCCGACACAGCAAAAAACAATATCGGCCTGTTGCGCCGCGAGTCGCGGTGACAAGGCGTGCCGGGGGGGATTTGTTTGCTGGTCGGCCGGGGAAAACTCGTCACACCACGCGACGGACTTAGCGGCAGTTCGGTTATAAACGGTGACTTGATGTCCGGCGCGTGCCAGGTGTCCTGCCATCGGGTAGCCCATCACGCCCAAGCCTAAAAAGGCAATTTGACGTGACGTCGCGGCTTCGTAAGTTTTGCTGTTGATGGTGTTCATACGATGGCAAAGTTTTCGGTTCCAGCAGCCAGATCTGTGGAGCGACCGCGCTGACTGTTTAGCTTAATCTGCAGACGCAAATCGTTAAGCGAATCCGCGTTGCGCAGGGCGTCCTCGTAGGTAATCAGGTCGGCCTCGTAAGCGTCGAACAGCGCCTGATCAAAAGTCTGCATACCCAGGTTGCGGCTTTTCTTCATGACCTCCTTGATTTCGGAAACTTCCCCCTTGAAGATCATGTCGGAAATCAGGGGCGAATTGAGCAATACCTCCACCACTGCGACGCGCCCCTTGCTGTCCTGTCTGGGAATCAGCCGCTGCGACACCAAAGCCCGGATATTGAGTGACAAGTCCATTAGCAGTTGTGGGCGTCGCTCCTCGGGAAAGAAGTTGATGATACGGTCCAGTGCCTGGTTTGCATTGTTGGCGTGCAAGGTAGCCAGACACAAGTGCCCGGTTTCGGAGAAAGCCACTGCGTGCTCCATGGTTTCACGATCACGAATTTCACCCATCAAAATCACGTCGGGCGCCTGTCGCACCGTGTTTTTCAGGGCCGCCCCCCAGCTCTCAGTATCGATGCCTACCTCACGCTGCGTCACCACACAATTTTTGTGCGGATGTACAAACTCGATGGGGTCCTCGACAGTGATGATGTGTCCGAAAGAATTTTCGTTGCGCCAGTCGACCATGGCCGCCAGCGTGGTCGATTTTCCGGAGCCGGTGGCGCCGACCAAAATGCACAGGCCGCGCGCGCTCATGGCAACCTCTTTGAGTACCTGCGGTACTCCCAGACCGTCAACTGTCGGCACGTTCAGTGGAATAACCCGCAACACCATGCCCACATTGCCTTGCTGAATAAAGGCGTTAACGCGAAAACGCCCGATGCCCATCGGGGCAATCGCAAAGTTGCACTCTTTGGTGCGCTCAAACTCGGCCACCTGCTTGTCGTTCATGACCGAGCGTGCCAGCGACAGGGTGTGTATCGCGTTCAGCGGTTGTGGCGAGACCTTGGTAATTTTCCCGTCCACTTTGATGGCCGGTGGAAAATCGGCCGTAATGAACAAGTCGCTGCCTTCACGACTGATCATCAGTTTCAGCAGGTCGTTGACGAATTTGGTGGCTTGATCTCGTTCCATGGCGTGAGGCGCTCCCGGGGATTATTTGTTGTCGCGCAGCCGCGCGCTGACAGCCCGCAGTCGAAGCGATAGTTTTCGGGCCAGCAGGGCGACCAGGTTGGCGGCCAGTGCCGGCGCAGTGGCCACCATCTCGTCCATCGCCTCGGCGCTGAGGATAGCGAGTTCGCAAGTATTCAACGTGGTGCAGACGGAAAACCTTATTCCACTGTCAAGCAATGACATTTCACCCAGAATCTCGCCTGGGGCCGCCTCTGACAAATGCATGCGTTCACCCCACGGTTGCAGGCGATCAATCGCCACGCTACCACTCAGCAGCACCAGCATGAAGTTGCCGTACTCATCCTGACGGATCAGGTCGCGGTTGGCGCCAACTTTGGCAAAAGAAAAAAAGCCTTCCATGCGTGCGATAGCGTCCTTTTCGAGCGGGCGCATGAACTGGTCTTTGGACCACACCGCCTGCAGCAACTTTGTGCCGCGGTCGGCGCTCATTCTGGTAGCCCCAACCTCGGCAGCGCGAGCTTCCCACGGCACCATCAGGTTGGGGTCGAGTCCCAAGCCGGTGAACGCCGTGGTGAACAGCATGGAGTCCTGTCTTTCCTTGTCCGGTTCTGGCTTCATCTTCTTGCGCAGAAGTCCGAGGATTCCTTTCATTGCGTGCTCCTTTGGGCCTGGCTGCGGTCAGCCCGGGAAGTTTTCGGGAATCTTGGCCTTGGAGCGCGCTTCAGCCGAGCTGATGACGTTGCGTCTGACCAGGTCTACCAGGTTCTGATCAAGCGTTTGCATACCCACGCTGTTGCCAGTCTGAATCGATGAATACATCTGTGCCACCTTGGACTCGCGGATCAGATTGCGGATAGCGCTGGTGCCCAGCATGATTTCGTGCGCTGCAATGCGACCCTGGCCATCTTTGAGTTTGCACAGGGTCTGTGAGATCACAGCCTGCAAAGATTCGGACAACATGGAGCGGATCATTTCTTTTTCTTCGCCCGGAAATACGTCAATGATGCGGTCGATGGTTTTGGCCGCGCTGGAAGTGTGCAGCGTGCCGAAAACCAAATGACCGGTTTCAGCAGCAGTCATCGCCAGACGGATGGTCTCCAGGTCGCGCATCTCGCCCACCAGGATGGCGTCCGGGTCTTCCCGCAAGGCCGAACGCAGGGCCGCCGAAAAGCTCAGCGTGTGGGGGCCAACCTCGCGCTGATTAATCAGGCACTTTTTGGATTCATGCACAAACTCGATCGGGTCTTCCACCGTGATGATGTGGCCAAACTCGGTTTCGTTGAGATAGTTGACCATCGCCGCCAGCGTGGTGGATTTGCCAGAACCGGTCGGGCCGGTGACCAGCACCATGCCGCGCGGTTTCAGCGCTAGTTCGGAAAAAATCTTGGGCGCATGAAGTTGTTCAAGCGTCAAAATCTTGCTGGGAATGGTCCGAAACACCGCGCCGGCACCGCGTTGCTGGTTGAAGGCGTTGACACGAAAGCGTGCCAGGCCATCAATCTCAAACGAAAAGTCGATCTCCAGGAACTCCTCAAAGTTTTTGCGTTGGGTGTCGTTCATGATGTCGTACACCATGGCATGCACTTGCTTGTGATCCAGCGGCTCCACATTGATGCGCCGCACATCCCCGTGCACCCGGATCATCGGCGGCAGTCCGGCTGACAGATGCAAATCAGAGGCGTTGTTTTTGACGCTGAAGGCCAGCAGTTGGGTAATGTCCACGAAGTCCTCTTGTCGTTTGTTACGCTTGGGGCCAATTATGACCACGATTCAAATTAACCTTCAGAATGTACATGCCCGCGTGACCGCCGCCTGCCGGGCTGCCGGTCGTGACGATAACGAAGTTGCGCTACTGGCGGTTTCCAAGACCTTTGGCCCGGATGTGGTGGCTGCGGCCCATGCCGCCGGACAAACCGCGTTTGGCGAGAACTACATCCAGGAGGCGGTGCAAAAAATCAACCAACTGCAACACTTGCCTCTGGAGTGGCACTGTATTGGCCCGGTGCAGAGCAACAAGACGCGCCTGGTGGCCCAGCACTTTGACTGGGTGCATACGGTTGACCGGCTCAAAACAGCGCAGCGCCTAAGCGAGCAACGCCCAGCTCACTTGACGCCATTGCAGGTTTCTATTCAGGTCAATGTCGATGGCGGCGCCAGCAAATCAGGTGTGCTGGTGAAGGATGCGCTGGCACTTGCGCAGCAGGTGGCAGCCTTGCCAAATTTGCGGCTGCGCGGTGTTATGAGCATCCCGGAGCCGGCACCTGATTTCGCCACCGCCTGCGCAGTTTTCGCCAAGGTCAAGGCGGTCTTTGATGCGATGAACGCGCAAGGTTTGGCGCTGGACACCCTGTCGATCGGCATGAGCGCCGATCTGGAAGCCGCCATTCATTCGGGTAGCACGATGGTGCGGGTTGGGACGGCTATTTTTGGTGGGAGACCCAAGATGGCATGAGCTGCCCAGAGTACGTTCAGCGCGTTGGCAATGGAATGCGAAATTCTGGCCGGCCGCACGTTCTTGTTGTGCCCTATGCGACTAACCAAAACTTGCTCGATAGGTCATGGGGTCTAAAAGGCAATGCTGATCAAGCGACCCGGTAAGATCAAAGAGTCGCGGGGCATTCCTAAATTCGAACAGACGGTAAAGGTGAAATTGATCCTTTGCACCGTGGGAGAGAGCCAACTCTCCACGCGAGACAAAAAATGGTGTGTCGCGGCCAAAAGTTGTTGTCTTGACCTCAATGAAGCGCTCTTTGCCATCGGAGTCATACGATAAAACATCGTAACCAAGACCATCGCCTTTGGTTTGGGAAACGTGTTCAACTTTCTCGGCCAACCGTTGTTGACCAAGTTCGACAAGACGCCAATGCTCGAACAGCGTTACAAACTCCTCGCCAGCCAAACCCAATGACTGGTTACGTGCTTCGCGTTCAAGGTAATCACGTTTCACCGCTCTGAAAAGTGGAGCAGTTTCGACTTCTTTCGCTCTGTGCTGCTTGATTGGCGCGTCCGACTTCACTCTGGAGAAATCGGCTTGAATTGGCGCTACGGCCGGTTGCTGCACAGCCGCGAGAGCCACTTGATCCAGCGTCGCTTTCCCACCAATTTGTTGTGCCGCGACAGTTGCAAGCAGCGTTTGGTAGTTGGCACGGGGTTTATAGCCGCGGATGTACGGGAACCCCAGGTCAATCATTACTGCACTGATGTTTCCATGCTTGAATTCGATGGACCCTTCAGATCGCTCATTGAGTTTGGATTGCAGGCTGCGCCGATGTTCGGTCTTGTTGAAATTCTGACCAGCAAGCTCCATTGTCAGCATGTGCAAATAGTCGGCGACGATTGCTTCTACTTCTTCACGTGACCAGTCCATCAGAACTCCAGAAGATTTGTTAAACGCAGCGGCCATCTTATGGCCATCCGAGTTGATGCAAACCAGTTTCGCATCGCGGGTGGATTGTCTTACTCGTCCATCCGCACAAGCCGCAATACCGCGTCCTGCATGCCAGCAAAAATAGACTCCGCCACATGCGCCGGAAATTTCGGCGGTAGCGTGGTGCCGACCGTCGCGATGACCGTCGGAGTCTTCTGCACCAGCTCCGCAATCATGGTTTCAGCCGACTCGCCAAGACCATTGCGACGCGCCGATTCGTTCCAGTGGCGGCGCAGCACATCGCGCATCTTCCAGTGCGGGTTCTTCCCGCGCACTGCCATGGCCAACCTGACTTTGAGCGGGTTGATCTGATGGGCACCTTTGCCGAGCATGGGGTAGGCTGACAACACGTCATACAGCGGCGTCATCGAAAACGCGCCGCGCGGGCCCAGGTGGATGCTGAAGTTCTTGGCGTGACCATCGGGTGCGCACAGCAGCCAGAACAGCAGTTGCGCCCGGAAGAAATTCGCGCGATCAATTTCCCGCTGCCCGGAGGATGCCAACAGGCCCAATATCCGGTCCATGCCAGGGCCACCATCGGGCTCATACTTGATGAGAGGTGAAGTACCCGTGGCCTGGCACATGTCTTCCTGCGGCAGGCGCAGCAACGCATCGCGCCCGGGCGTCCAGCGACGGTCAAAACGCTCAACGATCAATGCCCTGGTTCCATCAAAGTTCCCAAGTTCACACTGGGCCACTGGCAGTCCGTAGGCCGCCAGTATCTGGGCACACAGCCATTCGTTTTCAACCGAGTTGCGCAGATCGAGCTTCTGGTTGCCAACCAGGCCCAGTGGCAGCTTCAGGATGTGCGTGGTGGGCGTCGCGCCGGTCGGTCGCAGCCATTGCTGCCCGACACGCAGCAGTGCAGTTTTCTCCTGCGCACCAGCGATGGAAATCCGGAAATCTCCGCCGTCACCGCCCCCGCCCAGACGTGTGCCGGGGGTGCTGGCGGCAGCGAGTTCATTGGCGACACCGGCGTCATCAAGGGCCACACCCTTGATGACAAATGGGTCCCCCGGATCCTGTCCTTCGGGCACGATCTGCAGCGCGCCCACACAGTCACGACCAATCTCGGCCAGCAGATCGAACGCTTCGGTGGTTCCGGTCTTGAAGCGTTGGGCCAAACGCTCCAGAATGGGCTGACTGTCGGGCAGCAGGTTGGAAAAATAATTGCGTACGGTATCGCCCTGATGCGGCAGGTTGCCGGGCTGAAACGGCAGTGACAGGGACAACGGTCGTCCCTCGGGTGCATCGAACCAAGTCTTTGAGTAGCCCAGCGTGTCTCGTGCCGCATGACGCGACCAGACGCCCACGTGCTGACCATTCATCCACAGGTCCAGGTGATTTGTATGGGAGCGCCGTCCCATGGCTTACCAAGCCGCCGGTGTGGGCTTGGCCGCTGTGTCACTGGCCGCCTGCTTGTCACGCAGGACCAGCTCAACGCCCAAGGCAGAAAGCATGCGCAGCAGGCGGCTTACGCTGGCCGCTACGGCGTTGCGCTCCAGATCGGAGGCGGTTTGCTGGGTGACGCCCAGCGCACGCGCCAGATCCGCCTGGGTCATGCCGCGCGCTTGACGAAAACTCTTCAGCAAAAGCGATACTTGTTGCTCGGTACGGATTGGATAATCACTCATACAGTCTATAGATTGTTTATTGGGTTTACAAATCTTAAGCTGTTTTTTCTGTTTACACAAGATAGGCTGTGTTTGCCACAACCCTTGGTCGCCACTCAACTCAGCAGCGTCATGCTCGCCCCGCGCACCGCCGCTCTGTCAAAGGTCACCGTGTGTGTGCAGCCTTCGCTCTCGGCAATCTGGGCAATCAGCGCGTCCACCACGCCTGCCTTGCGTTTGTTGCCGGCCTTGAACCGGCGAATGGCGGCTTGCACGACCGCACGCCGTTCCACCTGAAACTTCGGGGTATTGAGCAGGTCTTCAAGCATCTCGATCAACTCGTCCATGCTGGCGCTGTACAGGCGACTCAGCACCCAGCACAGCTCTGCGATGACCACGAGGCTGATGAAGCCCGGTTGATTTGTGGAGAGCTCGGTTTCAATGAGGCGGGTTGCCCGCGCCGCCTGGTCAGCGTCATCCTGCGCCAGGTAGCGTACCAGCACATTGGTGTCAAGGCCGATCACGGCGGTTCACTTCCGGCGTGCAAGGTTGCGCGCAGCGGCACCATCGGCGATAGCTTCATTCATGGCGTCGATGCTCACTGGTTTTTTGACCCGACCGGCAAAGCGGCCTCTCAAAGTGGTGACATCGCTGCGCACCGGTACCACCATGAAACTTCCGTCCACCGCGACGAAATCCACCTGGTTGCCGGCACTGAGACCGAGCGCAGTCCGGACTGCGAGGGGCAGTGTGATTTGACCTTTGCTGGTGATCGTAGCGACTGGCATGATAATTTCCTTACGACAGGTAAGGAATTATAGCTGCGATTAGCGCAGCGGCAGATGCGTTGTGTTTTTGACTTCTTCCATCACGGCGTAAGTACGCGTTTCGCGCACGCCAGGCAGCTGCCACAACACCGTGCCGGCAAATTCGCGGTAGGCCTCCATGTCGGCCATGCGGGTTTTCAGCAGATAGTCAAAACCGCCGGCCACCATATGGCATTCCAGAATCTCCGGACGCACCTGCACTGCGGCCTTGAAGGCTTCAAACACATTGGGCGTGGTGCGGTCCAGCAGCAACTCGACAAACACCATCAGCCCGGCACCCAGTTTGAGCGGGTTCAGGCGTGCCTCGTAACCCAGGATGTAGCCGTCTTTGGTGAGCCGCTGCACCCGCGCCAGCACAGCGGTGGGCGACAGCGAAACACTTTCGGCCAGCTTCAGGTTGGAGATACGACCGTCCTCCTGCAGACAGTTCAGAATTTTGAGGTCGATACGGTCGAGTTCGGGCAAGGTTTCACTCATGACAGGCGATAGGTTTGCAAATGAATGCTGGTCTCGGTGCTGCTGATACCGCGCACCAGTCGAATGCGCTCCAAGACCTTCGACAACTCGGCCAGATTGGACGCGCGCAGCTCGGCTAGCAAGTCCCAGCGGCCATTGGTGTCGTGCAGGCTGGCGACACCGGGTTCGCCCAGCAGGCTGGCAATGACCGAGCGGGTTTCGTTGCCTTCCACGGCAATGCTCATCCAGGCGCCAATCTCAGTTGGTTGCGCGTCGGGCCTGAGCTTGACCGTGTAGCCGACGATGATGCCGGCGTCTTCGAGCTTGGTCACCCGATTGGTTACCGTGCCGCGCGACACGCCCAGCTTTTGCGCCAGCGTCGCCACGCTGGTGCGGGCGTCCTTGCGCAATAGCGAGAGCAATTGTTGATCAGTGAGGTCCATATTGCCACATTGTCATTTATAGCTGACTAAATGGCAACTATTTGCCATAAAGCAAGCAATATTGCGGATTTACATTGCCTCTTCCTCTTGAGACACTGCACTGAACTTACCCGAGCACCGCATCATGAAACGCACACCCTCTGTTCAAACTCAATTCCTCAGCGCCCAGGACGTGGCGGCAATCGTGACCCAGATGGGACCAGCGGCAGCCCTGAGCCGCATGGCCGACTACATTGCGCAGGACTTTTTACGCTGGCAGGATTTTGACAAATGCGCGCGCGTTGCCAGCCACTCGGTCGGGGGTGTGATCGAGCTGATGCCGATTGCCGACGCCAAGACTTATGCCTTCAAATACGTCAACGGCCACCCCAAGAACACCCACGTCGGTTTGCCCACAGTCATGGCGTTTGGCGTATTGGCCGATGTCGACACGGGTGTACCGCAGTTGCTCAGCGAGCTGACCCTGACCACTGCACTGCGCACGGCGGCCATGTCGGTAGTGGCAGCGCGTGCCTTGTCCCGCCCCAACAGCAAACGCATGGCCTTGATCGGTAACGGCGCACAAAGCGAGTTTCAGGCGCTGGCTTTTCACCATTTGCGGGGTATTGAGGAAATCCGGTTGTTTGATACTGACCGCGCCGCCACTGCCAAGCTGGTACGCAATCTGCGTCACACCGCAATACGCCTGATCACTTGCGACAGTGTTGCGCAAGCTGTGCGTGGAGTCGATATAGTCACGACTGTGACTGCCGACAAAACCAATGCCACCATCCTGACACCCGCCATGATCGAGCCCGGTATGCACATCAATGGCGTTGGCGGCGATTGCCCCGGCAAGACCGAGCTGCACCCGGACGTGCTGCGCGGCGCTTCGGTGTTTGTCGAATACGAACCACAAACCCGCATCGAGGGCGATCTGCAACATTTGCCGGCCGATTTTGCCGTGACCGAACTCTGGCAGGTTCTCAGCAAAAAAGCACCTGGGCGTACCCATGCAAGTCAAGTCACAGTATTTGACTCGGTCGGCTTTGCATTGGAAGACTACTCGGCCCTGCGCTTCATGCGTGACGCTGCCTGTGAGCTGGGTGTCGGTCAACTGGTGTCGCTGATTCCTGAGCTGGCCAATCCGAAAGATTTGTTCAGCCTGATTCGCCCCGTTTTTAAAGAGCTGGCGCTGGCAGCATGAGCCAGTCGAGCGCTGCCAACCGTGTCGCTGGTGGAGTCAGCCTGATCGGTGTCCCCACCGACATTGGCGCCGGCACCCTGGGCGCTCGCATGGGACCCGAGGCTTTGCGCGTGGCAGGCATCGCGCATGCCATTTCCCGCTTTGGACTGGACGTGAAGGACTGTGGCAACCTGACCGGCCCGGCCAATCCCTGGCAAGCGGCGGTGAACGGTTTTCGTCATCTGCCTGAAGTGGTGCAGTGGAACCAATTGGTGCACGATGCGGTGCACGCTGAGCTTGTGGCCGGGCGCTTGCCCATCATGCTGGGCGGTGACCATTGTCTGGCCATCGGCTCCATCAGCGCGGTGGCGCGCCATTGCCGTGAACAGGGCAAAAAACTGCGCGTTTTGTGGTTTGATGCACACGCTGATTTCAATACCTCCACACTGACGCCCAGCGGGAACATTCACGGTATGCCGGTGGCCTGCCTGTTCGGTCATGGTCCGCAGGAGCTGATAGAAATTGGTGGCCACGTGCCGGTGCTCAAGCCGAAGGACATCCGTCAAATCGGTATTCGCAGCGTGGATGCCGGCGAGAAACGCCTGGTGCATGACATCGGCATCGAAGTATTCGACATGCGCTACCTCGACGAGATGGGTATGCGTCATGGCATGGAGCTTGCGTTGGCTTTGGTCGATGCCAACACTCACCTGCACGTCAGCCTCGACGTTGATTTTCTGGACCCCGATATCGCACCCGGTGTCGGTACTACAGTGCGCGGCGGCCCGACCTACCGGGAGGCCCAGTTGTGCATGGAGATGATTGCCGATACCGGTCGCCTGGCTTCACTCGACGTGGTGGAACTCAATCCGGCGCTCGATGTTCGCAACCAGACGGCAGAACTGGCCGTCGATTTGATCGAGAGTCTGTTTGGAAAAAGTACGCTGATGCGCAAGTCCGGCGGATGACGCGCCGCATAATCAGTCGCTAGCAGCCCCGATCTTTCCAGACGCACCCGAACCATGTCCCGCATCAGCGCCAATCTTTTGTTGATCCTCGTCGCAGTCATCTGGGGTTCTGCTTTTGTGCCGCAAATTCATGGCATGACTTATGTCGGTCCCATGACGTTTACCGGCGTACGCTTTTTGATCGGCGCGCTGGTCGTGTCCCCGCTGATGTGGCTTGAGTGGCGCAGCCTGCAACGCGACGCCCGAACGTTGCGGCCAGCCGATGGATTCAAAATTGCTGGCCTTGGCTGCCTGCTGCTGCTGGGCTCAGCCATGCAGCAGATCGGCCTCATGAGTACCAGTGCAACCAATGCCGGTTTCCTGACGGCGCTTTATGTTCCGCTGGTGCCCATGCTGGGCTGGTTGTCGATGCGTCAATTGCCGCACTGGTCCGTCTGGCTGGGTGCGCTGGCCTGCATTTTGGGTGCTTATCTGCTTTCCGGGGCGCAGGGTCTGGCTATCGGCAAAGGTGATTTATGGGTGATGGCGTCGGCCATTCCATGGGCTTTTCACGTGCTACTGGTGGGCCGTGTGGCACATCGCATGGGTGCGCCATTTTTGGTGGCGGGCGGTCAGTTTGCCGTCTGCGGCGTGTTGGCGCTGCTCTGGACCTGGGGCTACGAGCCAGTCAGTTGGTCTGGCGTGCAAGCAGCAGTTTGGCCGCTGGCCTACACGGGCATCTTTTCCGTTGGCGTGGCGTTTACCGCGCAGGTGGTGGCACAGCGCTACGCACATGCTGCCGATGCCGCGATTCTCCTGTCGTCCGAGACCTTGTTCGCAGCCCTGTTTGGCTTCCTGCTGATGGGTGACCGGCTCGACAGCGCCGGCCTGGCTGGCTGCGCCTTGATCTTCACCAGCATGGTGGCGGTGCAGCTGCTGCCCATGCTGTCGGCCAAAACCAATCCAAACGCCATCAGTTCTCTGGTTGACAGTCCGCTTGCAGGAGCCATTGCAAAAGTCAGGCAAGCCTGAAAGTTTTATCGCGGTTGCCGTGACTTGATGCGCTTGGCGCGCCTTGCTCAGAGGCTCGGGCAAGTGAAGGAGAGCAAGGGAAAACCATGAGGAAATGGGCGCCGGATTGGCTTGTATATACAAGTATCGGAAGGTAAACTTTGATCGGTATTTCTTTCAGGCGTGGTGCCCGATAAACTGGCCCAACGCGTCGACAAATGTCAATTGAGTAGAAGGGGTCCTGGGCTCATCAAAGAGCCCCAAATGCAAGGGAGTTGATTGTGAGTCTTCGCAACCAACGTTTTTTTATTTACAGGAGATGTGATGCGATTTTTTACCAAGCTCTTCGGAGCGGCATGCTGCATGGCGATGCTTTTGAGCGGGAACGTTCAGGCGCGCGACTGGAAAGTCATCAAAGATTCCGGCACGATCGTGGTTGCCACCGAGGGGGCGTACTATCCATTCAACTATTTTGACGGTCCGACCCTGACGGGCTTTGAAGTTGAACTGGCAGATGCCGTTGTGAAGCAAATGGGTCTTAAACTGGACTGGCGTGTGGTGTCGTTCGACGCCCAACTCGCATCCATCCGTCAGGATCGTTTTGACTTTGCCATTGCTTCGCATGGCTACACCGAAGAGCGCGCCAAGGCGGTTGACTTCGCCAACCCGCACTATTGCTCCGGTGCCCAGATCGTGGCCTACCCCGGTGGTCCGCTGACGGTCGCGGCTCTCAAGGGTAAATCGGTGGGTGTGCAAATTGCCACCACCTACTTTGACGCCGCCAAGAAGATCGACGGCATTGGCGAGATCAAGACCTACAAAGACGAGGGCGCCAACTTTGCCGCCCTCAAGGCCAAAAAATATGACGCGTGGATTTCCGACAAATATGTTGTCAAATCAACCCTGGACAAAAACCCTGGCACCGGTGTTGTCACTGGCGACATGGTGTTTGTGGAAAAAATCTCCATGATCGCGCGTAAAAACAACAAGGAACTGATGGACCAGTGGAACAAGGGCTTGGCCGAAATCATGAAGAACGGAACCTACAAGACCTTGTCGGCCAAGTACTTCCAGTCCGACATCTCCTGCCACTAAGGGCTTTCGGCCATGAACTGGAGCAAGCAACACCCCGGCTACGCGATGTTCGCGTCCATGATCGGCCTGCTGCTGCTGCTGTGGGGTCTTGCTATTCCGTTGTCAATGGCTCCAGCTCCCATCGGACCGGCGGCCCAGGAATTCACCCAGGGTGCTCGCGTCACTGTGCTGCTGACCTTGATCTCCGGGATCGCAGGCACCGTGATTGGGGTCGCGGCGGGTCTGGGTAAGCTGTCGTCGTTTTTACCGTTGCGCTGGCTGTGCGATTTCTACGTATGGCTGATCCGTGGCACACCGCTTCTCTTGCAGATTCTGTTTGTGTGGCTGGCTTCTCCCCAGTTGCTGCCGGACTCGATGCAGCCCTCCGACTTTGCTTGCGCAGCGATTGCTTTGGCAATCAACATCGGCGCCTACAACACCGAATGCGTTCGCGCCGGGATTCTGGCGGTGCCGCATGGGCAGGTTGAAGCAGCGAAGGCGTTGGGCCTGTCCCCGTTTCAAACCTTCATGGACATTGTGTTTCCGCAGAGCATGCGGGTGGCGTTGCCGGCGCTGGCGAACAACCTGGCCTCGCTGGTCAAGGACTCGTCGCTGGCCTACGCCATCAGTGTGGTCGAGCTGACCATGATCGGCTACCGGGTGCAGGCGTCAAGCTACCAGCCAATTCCGGTGTTCCTGACCACGGCGGTCATCTATCTGATACTGACGACGGCATTTACATCGCTGACGGCAGCTTTGGAGACCAAGCTTGATGTCGGCACCAAGCGCTAGGAGATGACGATGACAACCCAAACGACTCTGAAGCCGATCATCGTGGCGCGCGACGTGAACAAGCACTTTGGTGCGTTCCAGGCGCTCAAGGGAGCCAGTGCCACCTTTTACGAAGGTCAGGTGACTGCCATCATCGGACCATCCGGTTCCGGCAAGTCGACATTTTTGCGGACCCTGAACCGGCTGGAAGCGCACGACGGCGGCAGCATCCGCATCGACGGCATCGAACTCAACGACGATATGAAGAACCTTGACGCCGTCCGGCGCGAGGTCGGCATGGTGTTTCAGAACTTCAATCTGTTCTCGCATCTGACCATTCTGAAAAACGTCGCACTGGCGCCAATGCGCGTGCGCAAGATGTCAAAAGCCGAGGCCGAAGCCAAGGCCCTGGCGCTGCTGGAGCGCGTCGGCTTGAAAGATCAGGCACACAAGTATCCGGTGCAGCTATCGGGCGGCCAGCAGCAACGGGTTGCCATTGCCCGGGCTCTGGCGATGGACCCCAAGGTGCTGCTGTTTGATGAGCCTACTTCGGCGCTGGATCCGGAAATGGTCAACGAAGTGCTGACCGTCATGCGCGAGTTGGCCCACACCGGCATCACCATGCTGGTGGTCACGCATGAAATGGGTTTTGCCCGTGAAGTGGCGGATCGACTGATCTTCTTTGATCTCGGCGCCATTCTGGAAGACACCACGCCCAATGAGTTTTTTTCCAATCCGGCGCACGCCCGCGCCAAGGCCTTTTTATCGCAGGTGCGACCCGGTTAGCGACAAAGAGTCAACCGCAAGCATTAGGTATTTTTGAAAATTTATTTCACACACTTAGGAATCACCATGAAAGTCAAAAAAATAATTCTGGCCCTGTTGGCTACCGGCATGAGCGCAGGTTTTCTGACCAGTGCGTACGCCGATGATGCAGCCCGCATCAAGGCGCTGGAGGACCAGTTGCAGGTGCTGCAAAAAGCCATTGCCGAGCTCAAGAGCACGATGCCGACCAAGAAGGAAGTGTCCGACCTCACCGACCAGGTCGTCTTGCAGGGCAAGGAAGCGGTGGTGTTGGGTGA
>JBAXBQ010000070.1:0-16856 GCA_037141865.1 Comamonadaceae bacterium
CTTATCGGCCTGCCCGGCTCCGGCAAATCTACTGTCGGGCGCCAACTCGCCAGGCGTCTGCAGCTCCCCTTCTTTGATTCAGACCATTTGATTGAGCAGCAACTGGGTTGCTCCATCCGCGAGTATTTCGAGCGTGAAGGGGAAGAACGCTTTCGCGAAGAAGAAGAATCTGTCATTGATCAACTCACGCAAAACCAACATGGCGTGTTGTCAACCGGTGGCGGTGTTGTGATTCGTGCCGCCAATCGCCAGCGCCTGCACCAGCGTTGCCAGGTGGTCTACCTCAATTCCTCGCCCGACGAACTATTTCGACGCTTGCGTCACGACGTCAATCGGCCATTGCTTCAGGTGGCTGATCCCCTGGCTCGCTTGCGCGAATTGCACGCCATGCGCGACCCGCTGTATCGGCAGACAGCGCATTTCGTTGTTGAAACGGGGCGGCCATCGGTTTCGACGCTGGTCAGCATGATTGTGATGCAGCTTGAGTTGGCGGGCGTGCTGCCTCTAAACTCTGGGGTATGAGTGTTTCAGACCTTGACCCTGGTTTTGCCGGCTTGCCAATTTCAACTGTTGCCATAGATCTGCAGGACCGCAGCTACCAAATAGTCATTGGCGGCTCTCTTTTTGATGATCCTCTAACCTACTCAGAACTGCCAGGCGCAAGCAGTGTCCTGATCGTGACCAACAGCACAGTCGCACCCTTGTACGCCGATCGATTGCGTGCCGCCTTGCAGCCCAAATTCGCCAACATTCACACGGTGACACTGCCAGACGGTGAAGAATTCAAAACCTGGCAAACCCTTAACCTGATTTTTGACGCTCTGTTGCAAAACGGTTGCGATCGAAAAACCATCCTGTTTGCACTGGGTGGCGGTGTTGTCGGCGACATGGCAGGTTTTGCGGCGGCCAGCTTTATGCGAGGTGTACCGTTTGTCCAGGTCCCCACCACCTTGTTGGCGCAGGTTGATTCGTCCGTCGGTGGCAAAACTGGCATCAACCATCCGCTCGGCAAGAACATGATTGGCGCGTTTTATCAACCGCTTCAAGTGGTGTGCGATCTGGATACTCTCAAGACCCTGCCCGCGCGTGAACTCAGTGCCGGACTGGCGGAAGTCATTAAATACGGCCCGATTGCCGATCATGATTTTTTTGCCTGGACCGAGGCGCATATCGACGAACTGCTGGCGCGGGAACCGGCAGCACTGGCGCACGCCGTAAAGCGCAGCTGCGAGATCAAAGCCTGGGTGGTGGGACAGGATGAGCGTGAAGCGGGGCTGCGCGCCATCCTCAACTTTGGCCATACGTTTGGACACGCCATCGAGGCCGGTTTGGGCTATGGGCAGTGGCTGCATGGCGAGGCAGTGGGTTGTGGCATGGTCATAGCAGCGCACTTGTCGCACCGGCTCGGTCTGGTAGATCTGGCCCTGGTTCAGCGCCTGACCACCTTGATTCAAAAGGCGGGCTTGCCAGTGACTGGACCACGTCTGGATGAGACGGACAACGCCGGGCGCTATCTCGAACTCATGCGCGTCGACAAAAAATCAGAGGCTGGCCAGATCAGATTTGTTCTGCTCGACGGCACAGCCAGCGCCCAAGTGCGCAGTGCACCGGATGATCTGGTGCGCAAGGTGATTGATGCTTGCTGCATTTGCCTGTGATCCGGCCCAGTCGCGGGGTCGACTCTATCCACAAGCGCCGGCGCCGACCAGAACGGAATACCAGAGGGACCGCGACCGGATAGTGCATTGCACGGCGTTTCGGCGTCTGGTGTACAAAACTCAGGTTTTTCTCAACCATGAAGGCGACCTGTTCCGCACGCGTCTCACACATTCGCTGGAGGTGGCGCAGTTGGGGCGCTCGATTGCGCGTTCACTGGGGCTCAATGAAGACCTGGTTGAGGCCATTGCGCTGGCGCATGACCTCGGTCATACGCCTTTCGGCCACGCCGGGCAAGATGCGCTTAATGAATGTATGCGCCAGTTCGGCGGATTCGAGCACAACCTGCAAAGCTTGAGGGTGGTCGACCAACTGGAACAGCGATACCCCCAGTTCGATGGTTTGAACCTCACTTTTGAAACGCGAGAGGGTATTCTCAAACACTGTTCCAACGCTCATGCACAAGAGCTCGATCAATCTGAACCTGGCGGCGTTGCTCGTCGTTTTCTGGACCGGAGCCAACCCAGTCTGGAAGCCCAGTTGTGCAATCTGGCCGATGAAATTGCCTACAACGCGCATGACATTGACGATGGTGTGCGTTCCGGCTTGATCACGCTGGAGCACCTGCAGGAGGTGGCTCTGTTTGACGATTTCAGGCGCCAGACGCTGGCCGAATACCCGCACCTGCATGAAAAAACGCAGGGCCGTCGATTGCTCTACGAGAGCATTCGCCGCATGCTCAGCGCGCAGGTTTATGACGTGATTAAAGCGACCGGCCATGAGCTGGAAGCAACCCTGCCGCGCAGCGCCGATGAGGCCCGTCAGATGCCAGCGCTGCTGCGGTTTGGTGACGAGATGCGCAACAAATCGCAGGAGCTCAAAAGCTTTTTGTTGAACCGGCTGTACCGTCACCCACAAGTCCTTCAAACCACCGGTCAGGCCAGGCAGGTGGTGCGAGATCTATTTGACGCGTATCTGGCGCAGCCGCAGGAAATGGCAGATGGCTTTTTGGCTCGGACGGACGCGACGCGCGGTGCCAACGATGAGAGCAGCACGGCCGCCCGTGTGGTTGCCGATTACATCGCCGGCATGACCGACCGTTTTGCCGGGCGCGAGCATGAACGCCTGACTGGCTTGAAGCTGTTGTAATGGCTCGCCCGAATAAACTAAAAACAGGAGTGTCAGTGAGCCTTCCTGAGCAACCTGAATCGCCGTCTAGTGCCGCAAACACCGCGCAAAGCACGATAGAAATTTCCGACGACGCACAGCGTGCGATTGAAGAGACACGTATTTGGCTGGAGCGCGCGGTCATTGGTCTAAACCTGTGTCCATTCGCCAAAAGCGTGCACGTGAAGGGGCAAATTCACTATGCCGTGAGTCAAGCACGGACTGCAGCAGAGCTTTTGGACGACCTCGTCATTGAGTTGAATGCCTTGCTAACTTTTGCACCTTCGATACGCGATACGACACTTTTAATTGCACCACACTGTCTGGCCGATTTTCTGGATTTCAATGACTTTTTGAGTATGGCTGATCAGGCCTTGGTCGATCTTGATTTGGACGGGGTTCTTCAAATCGCCAATTTGCATCCGAACTATCAGTTTGCGGGAACCAGTGTCGATGACATCACCAACTTCACCAACCGCTCGCCGCATCCAACACTGCATCTGCTACGCGAAGAAAGCATTGACCGTGCAGTGCAGGCGTTTCCAGAAGCTGAAACCATTTTTGAGCGCAATATGCAAACCATGGAGCGCCTTGGGCCGGCAGGCTGGGCTGCCTTAGGCACCGACCGCGAAAAGAAAGACCGATGAATGCGAAACGAATGGACCGCCATGATGGTGCCAGATCGCAAGCGCCGTCACAAGACAGAGCACTGGTGATGGGCAAAGTCAACGCGCCCGAAATCAGGGCTGGCCAGTCCATCGAACTGCTTAAAGAGCTGCATATCCTGACCGCTGAGGGCAAACTTAATCAGGACTCGCGCCGAAAACTTAAGCAGGTTTATCATCTTTTTCAGTTCATAGAAAAGCTGTTGTTGGAGGTGCCCGACAAAGAAGGTGGCATCACCCTGGCTGATCATGGCGCCGGCAAATCGTATTTGGGCTTCATCATTTACGACCTGTTCTTCAAGCAGCAAAAGCTTGGTCATATTTATGGCGTGGAGACGCGTCTCGAACTGGTGCAAAAGTCGCGTGACCTGGCAGTCAAGTTGGGCTATCAGCGCATGTCTTTTTTGAACCTGAGTGTCGCTGAAGCAACGCACGGCGACGTGTTGCCCCAGCAAATTGACGTCGTCACTGCACTTCACGCCTGTGATACGGCAACCGATGACGCCATCGCTTTTGGCCTGCAAAAGAACGCTCAATTTATCGTGCTGGTGCCCTGCTGTCAGGCCGAAGTGGCGCGCTGTCTGAGCGATCACAAAGCATTGTCCTTGTCGCGTACGCCTTTGGCAGAACTGTGGCGCCACCCTCTACACACCCGTGAAATGGGCAGTCAGATCACCAATGTGCTGCGATGTTTGTATTTGGAGGCCTGCGGTTACCAGGTCACGGTGACAGAGTTGGTGGGCTGGGAGCACAGCATGAAGAACGAACTCATCATCGCTCGCCATTGCGGTCAAAAAAAGCGTGCCGTGGCGCAGCGACTAAGGGCACTTTTGGAGGAATTTGGATTGACCAGCCTGTTGGATACCCGCTTTGCACTTCTGGCCAACATGGAATAATTGGAGTCACATTCCAATCAGTTTCCATGGCTCGCCTACCTCGTCTCACAGTGCCCGGTTATGTGCACCACGTTATCCAGCGCGGCAATAACCGTCAGGCAATTTTTACCACGGAGTCCGACTACCGGACTATGCTTGACCTGTTGGCTGAAAGCGCCGAAAAGTTCAGCGTCGCCATCCATGCTTATGTGTTGATGGGCAACCACTTTCATCTGCTGGTGACGCCGCAAACCCCGGACGCTTTGCCGCACTTGATGCAGGCCGTGGGCAGGCGCTATGTGCGCTATTTCAATGACTTTCAGAAACGCAGTGGCACCCTGTGGGAAGGGCGCTATAAGTCCACACTCATGCAGAGCGAACGCTATTTGCTGGCCTGCATGGTCTACATTGATCTCAATCCGGTACGCGGCTCGTTGGTGGACCAGTCACGCGACTATCCCTGGTCCAGCCACGGGCACTACACGGGTCAACGCATTGACAAGCTTATTACGCCGCACGCCTTGGTGTGGGAGTTGGGCAACACGCCGTTTGCCCGTGAAGCGGCCTACGCAGAGTTGGTGCAAGGTGGTATCAGTTCGGTGCAGCAGGCGGCGCTGACGGACTCCGCGTTGGGCGGGTGGGCGCTGGGAAGCCCGGATTTTGTCGCCGAATTGCAAAAAAGAACCGTGCGCAGGGTGGCAAAGAGCGCTCCCGGACGGCCGACTCTGGTTCCAAAGCCATAATGAAATTGCCTCGGCGAGTCACAGGATGTGTCAGGTTGTGCTGCACATTTATACATGTCCCCTATTATTTTTTATATGATTTTTTCTAAAAATAATTAGAATCCGACCCCGTTTATTTTTCTTGGCACTTTTGTTGCGTTGCGGTATCCTCCAATGCTCGGATTTTTTAGGAGAAATGCGCCATGACGACTGCAGCTGAGATCAAACATCTTCAGGAACAAGGCTTGTATTCTTCTGCCAGCGAGCATGACGCTTGCGGCGTCGGCTTTGTGGCGCACATCAAGGGCATCAAGTCCCATGACATCGTCAAGAGTGCGCTCAAGATTCTTGAAAACCTGGATCACCGTGGCGCGGTTGGGGCCGACAAGCTGATGGGTGACGGCGCCGGCATTCTGATCCAGTTGCCCGATGCGCTTTACCGAGAAGAAATGGCGGCGCAGGGTGTGACCTTGCCACCACCCGGCGAATACGGCGTTGGCATGATCTTTCTGCCAAAGGAGCACGCGTCGCGTCTGGCGTGCGAGCAGGAGATGGAACGCGCCATCAAAGCCGAGCGCCAAGTATTGCTCGGCTGGCGTGATGTGCCGGTCAACCGCGATATGCCGATGTCGCCGACAGTGCGTGCAAAAGAGCCGATTCTGCGGCAGGTTTTCATTGGTCGAGGTGACGACGTTATCGTGCAGGATGCACTGGAGCGCAAGCTCTACGTGATTCGCAAGACCGCCAGTGCGTCGATCCAGAACCTGCGACTCAAGCACAGCAAAGAATATTACGTGCCCAGCATGTCCAGTCGTACCGTGGTCTACAAAGGGCTGCTGTTGGCCGATCAGGTTGGCACCTATTTCCGTGATCTGGAAGACGTACGCTGCGTCTCTGCATTGGGTCTGGTGCACCAGCGCTTCTCAACCAACACCTTTCCGGAGTGGCCGCTGGCGCATCCGTACCGCTATGTGGCGCACAACGGCGAGATCAATACCGTCAAGGGCAACTACAACTGGATGAAAGCGCGTGAAGGCGTGATGTCCTCACCGGTACTCGGGGCCGACCTGAAAAAGCTGTACCCGATCAGCTTTGCCGATCAGTCCGACACCGCCACTTTCGACAACTGTCTGGAGCTGCTGACCATGGCAGGCTATCCGATCAGCCAGGCCGTGATGATGATGATTCCCGAACCGTGGGAGCAGCACACCAGCATGGACCCACGCCGCAGGGCATTCTATGAATACCACGCGGCCATGATGGAGCCGTGGGACGGTCCGGCCAGCATCGTGTTCACTGACGGACGCCAGATTGGAGCGACACTGGACCGAAATGGGCTGCGGCCCTCACGCTATTGCATCACTGATGACGATCTGGTGATCATGGCTTCCGAATCAGGCGTGCTGCCGGTTCCGGAGAACAAGATCGTGCGCAAATGGCGGTTGCAACCGGGCAAAATGTTCCTGATCGATCTGGACCAGGGCCGCATGATCGACGACGAAGAACTCAAGGCCAATCTGGCCAATACCAAGCCCTACAAACAATGGATCGAAAACCTGCGCATTCGACTCGATGATGTTGAGGGCGGAGGCGAACCGGCTTCAGCGTCAGAAAGCGTGGTCAGCCTGCTGGACCGACAGCAGGCTTTCGGCGTCACGCAGGAGGATCTCAAGTTTTTGATCGCACCCATGGCCAGTGCCGGGGAAGAAGCCATTGGTTCGATGGGCAACGACAGTCCGCTGGCGGTCCTCTCAGACAAGAACAAGCCGCTTTACAACTACTTCAAGCAGTTGTTCGCTCAAGTGACGAATCCACCGATCGACCCGATTCGGGAGGCGATCGTGATGTCACTGGTGTCCTTCATCGGTCCGAAACCGAATTTGCTGGACATCAACCAGGTCAACCCGCCAATGCGTCTGGAAGTCACTCAGCCGGTGCTGAACTTTGCCGACATGGCCAAGTTGCGCGACATTGAACGACATACCCAGGGCAAGTTTCGCAGCTACACGCTGGACATTACCTATCCGCTGGCCTGGGGCCATGAAGGTGTCGAAGCCCAGTTGGCTTCGCTATGCGCCGAAGCGGTGGACGCCATCAAGAGTGGCAAAAATATTCTTATCATCAGCGACCGCGGTGTCAGCGCCACTCAAGTGGCTATTCCGGCGCTGCTGGCGCTCTCGGCCATCCACCAACATCTGGTGCGTGAAGGCTTGCGCACCACGGCCGGCCTGGTGGTCGAGACCGGCACTGCGCGTGAGGTGCATCATTTTGGCGTGTTGGCCGGCTACGGTGCCGAAGCCGTACACCCCTACCTGGCGATGGAAACGTTGGCCAGCATGCACAAAGAACTGGTCGGTGATTTGAGTGCCGACAAGGCAATCTACAACTACGTCAAGGCCGTCGGCAAGGGTTTGTCGAAGATCATGTCCAAGATGGGTGTGTCGACTTACATGAGCTATTGTGGGGCTCAGTTGTTTGAAGCCATCGGCTTGTCCAGTGAAACCATTGCCAAGTACTTCACCGGTACCGCCAGCCGCGTCGAGGGCATCAGTGTGTTTGACATTGCAGAGGAGGCCATTCGCATGCACAAGGCGGCCTTTAGCGCCGATCCGGTCTTGACAAACATGCTGGATGCGGGTGGCGAATACGCCTGGCGAGCGCGTGGTGAAGAGCATATGTGGACGCCCGACACGATTGCCAAACTACAGCACAGCACCCGATCCAACAATTGGCATACCTACAAGGAATATGCGCAGCTTGTCAACGACCAGAGTCGGCGCCACATGACCTTGCGCGGCTTGTTTGAGTTCAAGATCGATCCCAGCAAGGCAATCGCCGTGGAGGAAGTCGAGTCGGCCAAGGAGATCGTCAAGCGCTTTGCAACCGGTGCCATGTCGCTGGGCTCGATTTCGACCGAGGCGCACGCCACACTGGCAGTCGCCATGAATCGTATCGGCGGCAAGAGCAACACTGGCGAGGGCGGAGAAGATCCAGCGCGCTACCGACAGGAGCTCAAGGGCATACCGATCAAACAAGGCGACTCACTCAAGAGCGTGATTGGACCAGACGTAGTCGAGGTGGACCTGCCACTCAAGGACGGTGATTCCCTGCGTTCGCGCATCAAGCAAGTGGCTTCCGGGCGCTTTGGCGTCACCGCCGAGTACCTTACCAGTGCCGATCAGATTCAGATCAAGATGGCGCAGGGTGCCAAACCGGGTGAGGGCGGACAACTCCCGGGTGGCAAAGTGTCGGAGTACATCGGTCGCTTGCGCCACTCCGT
Organism: Comamonadaceae bacterium; assembly: GCA_037141865.1. Taxonomy (GTDB): domain Bacteria; phylum Pseudomonadota; class Gammaproteobacteria; order Burkholderiales; family Burkholderiaceae_C; genus Rhodoferax. The sequence goes on from JBAXBQ010000070.1 coordinate 8,366, forward strand.
GCCGGGCGTCGGCCTGATCTCCCCGCCACCGCACCACGACATCTATTCGATTGAAGATTTGGCGCAGCTAATTCATGATCTGAAAAACGTGGCACCCCATGCCAGTATCAGCGTCAAACTGGTGTCCGAGATTGGCGTCGGCACGATCGCCGCTGGCGTCGCCAAATGCAAGAGTGACCACGTGGTGATTGCCGGGCATGATGGGGGCACCGGGGCCTCACCCTGGTCGTCCATCAAGCACGCCGGCAGCCCCTGGGAAATCGGCTTGGCAGAAACCCAGCAGACACTGGTGCTCAACCGCTTGCGCAGCCGCATCCGCGTGCAGGCTGACGGACAGATGAAGACCGGCCGTGACGTCGCCATCGGTGCGCTGCTAGGCGCTGATGAGTTCGGTTTTGCCACCGCGCCTCTGGTGGTGGAGGGCTGCATCATGATGCGCAAATGCCACCTCAACACCTGCCCGGTGGGCGTGGCAACGCAAGACCCGGCGCTGCGCAAAAAGTTCTCCGGCAAACCGGAGCACGTGGTGAATTACTTCTTCTTCATTGCCGAGGAGGTGCGCCAGATCATGGCCCAGCTGGGCATTCGCAAGTTTGACGACTTGATTGGGCGCGCCGATTTACTGGACATGCGCAAGGGTATCGAACACTGGAAAGCCAGTGGCCTGGATTTCAGCCGTCTGTTTGCGCTTCCTAATGTGGCGGCCGATGTACCCCGTTACCAGACACTTCTGCAAGAGCACGGCCTGGAGCGTGCCCTTGACAATTTGCTGATTGAAAAGTCGCGTCCCGCCATCGACAAGGGTGAGCGGGTGCAATTCATGGAAGTGGCGCGCAACGTCAATCGATCGGTCGGTGCCATGCTGTCAGGGGCTGTGACACGGGTGCATCCTGAAGGCTTGCCCGATAACACCATCCATATCCAGCTGGAGGGCACCGGCGGTCAATCCTTTGGTGCCTTCCTGGCGCGCGGCATCACGCTGTACCTGATTGGTGACGCCAATGATTACACCGGCAAGGGTCTGTCTGGCGGGCGGGTCGTGGTGCGTCCCAGTATTGACTTCCGGGGCGACGCAGTACGCAACACTGTGGTCGGCAACACCGTGATGTATGGCGCCACCAGTGGCGAAGCCTTTTTCAGTGGTGTGGCGGGTGAGCGTTTTGCCGTGCGACTGTCTGGCGCCACAACTGTGGTGGAAGGTACAGGCGACCACGGCTGCGAATACATGACTGGTGGCACGGTGGCCGTGCTGGGTAAAACCGGGCGCAACTTTGCTGCCGGCATGAGCGGTGGTGTGGCCTACGTCTATGACGAAGACGGAAAGTTTTCCAAACGCTGCAACACCGCCATGGTGTCCATGGAGAAAGTGCTGACCACGGCCGAGCAGCAAGCCAGTATCGATTTGAGCCTTTGGCATCGTGGTCAAAGCGACGAAGCGCAACTGAAGAAATTGCTGGAAGAGCACAACCGCTGGACCGGTAGCAAGCGCGCCCGTGAGTTGCTCGACACCTGGGATGTGGCACGGCTGAAGTTTGTCAAGGTCTTTCCGAACGAATACAAACGGGCCTTGGGCGAGATTCACGCACGCAAAGAGGCGTTGGCTCTCACTATCCGTGCTCAGGTGGCGACAAAAAGAGAATTGGCGCCAGCCAAATAGTCCGGCAGAAATTTGACGTAGTGGGGACAGAGTAAAAGATCTGTCCGGCAAAGGAATAAAAAATGGGAAACATTAACGGCTTCATGGAATTTGAGCGCATCGAAGAGGGCTACAAGCCGGTGGTCGAGCGTCTGAAAAACTACAAAGAGTTCGTTGTCGGTCTGGATGATGGGCAGGCCAAGTTGCAGGCCGCACGATGCATGGACTGCGGCACGCCGTTTTGCAACAACGGCTGCCCGGTCAACAACATCATTCCGGACTTCAATGATCTGGTGTACCGCGGCGACTGGAAAAATGCGATTGATGTATTGCATAGCACCAACAACTTTCCTGAGTTCACCGGTCGAATTTGCCCGGCTCCGTGCGAGGCGGCCTGCACCTTGAATGTCAATGACACCGCGGTTGGCATCAAGTCGATCGAGCACGCCATCATTGATCGCGCCTGGAGCGAGGGCTGGGTGCAGCCACTGGTTGCTAAAAACAAGACTGGCAAGTCGGTCGCAGTGGTGGGTTCCGGTCCGGCCGGCATGGCGGCAGCGCAGCAGTTGGCGCGGGCCGGCCACGACGTCACCTTGTTCGAGAAGAACGACCGGGTGGGCGGCTTGTTGCGCTACGGAATTCCTGACTTCAAAATGGAAAAATCGCATATTGATCGCCGTGTCCAACAGATGCAATTGGAGGGCGTCACCATTCGCACCGGTGTTCTGATCGGTGAAATGCCCAAGGCCGGTGCTGGCTCGAAAGTAACCAACTGGGCCAAAGAAACTATTTCCGCCGCCCAGTTGCAAACCGACTTTGATGCTGTCCTGCTGGCCGGCGGTGCCGAGCAATCGCGCGACTTGCCAGTGCCGGGCCGCGATCTGGACGGCATATTTTTCGCCATGGAGTTTTTGCCACAGCAGAACAAGGTCAATGCTGGCGACAAGTTCAAGGGGCAGTTGCGCGCCACCGACAAGCACGTCATTGTTATTGGCGGAGGTGACACCGGTTCCGACTGTGTCGGCACCAGCAAACGCCATGGTGCAGCAAGTGTTACCCAGTTTGAGGTGATGCCGCAACCGCCAATGGAGGAAAACCGCCCCATGACCTGGCCCTACTGGCCACTGAAGCTTCGAACCAGTTCGAGTCACGAGGAAGGTTGTGCTCGTGAGTTCGCCATTTCCACCAAAGAGTTCATCGGTGAGAAAGGCAAAGTAACGGGTCTGAAGACAGTTCGTGTCGAGTGGAAAGACGGCAAAATGATCGAAGTGGCTGGTAGTGAACAGCTACTCAAAGCAGAACTGGTGCTGCTGGCAATGGGCTTTGTCAGCCCGGTGGCATCGGTGTTGGAGGCCTTTGGTATCGACAAGGACACCCGAGGCAACGCCAAAGCGAGTACTGACTTCAGCGGGGGCTATGCCACCAATGTAGCTAAGCTGTTCGCCGCCGGCGATATTCGACGTGGTCAGAGCCTCGTTGTTTGGGCCATTCGAGAAGGCCGTCAGGCCGCGCGTGCAGTAGATGAATTCCTGATGGGGTGCAGCGACCTGCCGCGGTAGTTGTGAAGCCGCAATGTCATTGTCTGTCGCGCCGACCTGAGTCGCTGCAATCCCGTATGATTGGGAAAGGTCGGGAACCACCCGGCTTTCTTCTTCTGAAACTACGCCGGACAGTCCGCAGCTTCGCCATGCGAGCCTGCTCTGTTCTCAACTGTATTAATGGCCCCACCTTCTGAGTCTCTTGTCGAACTGCGTAACCTGTCCTTTGGCTATGGTGCGCGGGTTATTCTGGACGACGTCTGCCTGGCCGTGCCGCGTGGCAAGGTCACGGCGCTGATGGGTGCGTCCGGCGGCGGAAAGACAACCATCTTGCGCCTGATCGGTGGTCAAAATCGAGCCCAGTCCGGCCAGATGTTGTTTGACGGAGAAGATGTGACATCCATGGACCAGCAGCAACTCTACGCTGCCCGCCGGCGCATGGGTATGCTGTTTCAATTTGGCGCTTTGTTTGCCGACTTGTCGGTCTTTGAAAATGTGGCTTTCCCCTTGCGCGAACACACCGATTTGTCCGACATTCTCATTCGGGACATCGTTTTGATGAAGCTTAACGCCGTCGGCTTGCGTGGGGCACGTGACCTGATGCCCAGTGAAGTGTCAGGCGGCATGGCGCGGCGTGTTGCGTTGGCGCGTGCGATTGCACTGGACCCAGAACTGGTGATGTACGACGAGCCATTTTCGGGTCTGGATCCGATTTCGTTGGGCACTGCCGCACGCCTGATACGCCAACTCAACGATGCCATGGGTTTGACCAGCATTTTTGTATCCCATGAACTGGAGCAGACATTTGCAATTGCCGACCATGTCATCATTCTGGCCAACGGAAAAGTAGCCACACAGGGCAGCCCCGAGCAAGTGAAGCAGAGCACCGACCCGCTGGTGTTTCAGTACGTCAATGCCTTGTCGGATGGCCCAGTGCGTTTTCATTATCCGGGCTCTACCTTAGCGCAGGACTTTGGCCAGGGAGTGGCAGCATGAGTTGGTATAAACCGGGTGATGTAGGGTTTGCGGTCCGAAGTCAACTAGTGGACTTGGGACAAGGCGCCCGTCTTTTTGTGCGTTTGCTGACTACGCTGGTCAGCAGTTTTAAACGTTTTGGACTGATCCGTGACCAGATACATTTTCTGGGCAATTACTCGCTTGCGATTATTGCCGTGTCTGGACTGTTTGTCGGCTTTGTATTTGGCCTGCAGGGCTATTACACCTTGCAGCGCTATGGCTCATCCTCAGCGCTGGGTTTGCTGGTGACGCTCACGCTGGTGCGCGAGTTGGGACCGGTGGTGACCGCTTTGCTGTTTGCCGGGCGTGCCGGCACATCGCTGACGGCTGAAATTGGTCTCATGAAGGCCGGTGAGCAAATCAGCGTGATGGAAATGATGGCGGTCGACCCGGTGCTGCGCATACTTGCTCCCCGGTTTTGGGCCGGAGTCATCACCATGCCGCTGCTGGCCGCTGTCTTCAGCGCCATGGGCATCATTGGCGGCTGGGCGGTCGGCGTGCTCATGATCGGTGTCGACGGCGGGTCATTCTGGAGCCAAATCCAGGGTGGCGTGGATGTCTGGCAAGACGTCGGCAACGGTGTCATCAAGAGCATTGTGTTTGGTTTTACAGTCACATTTATCGCGCTGTTGCAGGGTTTTGAAGCCCAGCCCACGCCTGAAGGTGTGGCGAGCGCGACTACCCGGACGGTCGTGGTTTCATCTTTGTCGGTATTAGGCCTTGATTTCATCCTGACGGCCATGATGTTTACTATTTGAATAGCTTGTGCAAAAGACCGCCGCTAGGCAAAGCGCGCGAGCCTTATGCTGAACTAAGATTGAAGAATTGCGGGCCAGTTCGCCGTTACGCGAAGTGAACAGGCGCTGTCCCCAACTGATAAAAAAGGTGTTTTATGCAGCGTTCGAAAAATGATGTTTGGGTCGGTCTTTTTGTACTGATTGGTGCCGTCGCGATTCTGTTTTTGGCATTGCAGTCGGCCAATTTGTTGACTTTGAATTTCCAGACCAACTATTCTCTGAACGCCAAATTTGACAATGTGGGTGGTCTCAAGCCAAAAGCGGCGGTGAGAAGTGCCGGTGTCGTGGTAGGTCGTGTTGAAAAGATAGTGTTTGACGATAAAACCTTTCAGGCACGCGTGACGCTGGCGATGGAAAGCCGTTATGTCTTTCCCAAGGACAGTTCCCTGAAAATATTGACCAGTGGTTTGCTGGGTGAGCAATATTTGGGTCTGGAACCAGGTGCCGATGAAAAGACGCTGGCGGAAGGCGATACTGTTTCCAGCACGCAGTCGGCCATGGTGCTGGAAAGCCTCATTAGCCAGTTTTTGTTCAGCAAGGCGGCCGAAGGCAACGTCGCTGATGTAGGCAAGGGAAAAAAATGACGGCGAATTCACTGCTGCCACGTGTTGGAACGGCGGGCGTGGTACCCGGGCTGTGGCTCACCGCGGCGCTCGTTTTTGTGTCACTGGCCGGATGCGCCAGTGGACCCAATGCCAACCCACGCGATCCGCTGGAGCCTTTTAACCGCGGGGTTTATAAGTTCAACGATGGCGTCGACAAAGTAGTCCTCAAACCGGTGGCTACGGCCTACCGGGATGTCATGCCGGTGCGGGTGCGACAAGGGGTCGGCAATTTTTTTGGCAACCTGGACGACATCTGGTCGTTTGTGAACAATGCATTGCAATTCAAGGGGCAGGGTGCGATCGACAGTTTGAAGCGTTTTGGTGTCAATACTTTCATGGGCTGGGGTGGCGTTTTTGATGTCGCCACAGAGATGGATATAGAGAAACATACCAAGGATTTCGGACATACCCTGGGCTACTGGGGTGTCGCGCCAGGCCCCTACCTGGTGTTGCCCCTGCTAGGACCATCGACCTTGCGCGATGCCGCAGCATTGCCGGTTGATTGGAAGGGCGATCTCGTTTCGAACGTCCAGCACGTGCCAACCCGCAACACTGCCTCAGTGGTCAGGGTGATCGACCAACGGTCAGACTTGCTCAAGGCGGGCGCCATGCTCGAAGAAGCCGCACTGGACCGTTACAGCTTTACCCGTGACGCCTATTTGCAGCGCCGCCGCAGTGTCATTTACGATGGCAACCCGCCCGATGACAATGGCGGTGACATATCGTCAGCGGCAGACTTTCCCCAAACACCTGAACAGACCAGCACGCCAACGGATGCGGTCACTGAAGCGTTAACCAAGACCGGGCCTTCCGGCGATGAGAAAGTCAAGCCATGAAAAAGTTCTTTTTAAGTCGTTTGTTCGCTATGTTGCTGGTGAGCACATCGAGTCTGCTGGCGCTGCCGGTAAGCGCAGCGGATCAAGCCGCGGATGCGTTGATCAAAGGTATGTCCACCGATATGCTGGACACCATCAAGGCTGATAAGGCCATTCAGGCAGGTGATGTGTCCCGCATCATTGCACTGGTCGATGCCAAGATCATGCCGAACGTTGATTTTCAGCGCATGACGGCGGCGGCTGTGGGCCCGGCTTGGCGCCAGGCCACCGCTGAACAACAAAAGCGTTTGCAGGAAGAATTCAAGATTTTGCTGGTGCGCTCCTATGCCGGCGCGCTAAACCAGGTGAGCGATCAGACCATTACTGTCAAGCCAATGCGCGCTGCGCCGGAAGACAAAGAGGTGGTGGTCCGCACCGAAGTCAAGGGCCGCGGCGATGCGATACAACTGGACTACAGGTTGGAAAAGACACCTGGCCAGGGTGCCGGATGGAAAATTTACAACCTGAACGTTTTGGGCGTCTGGTTGGTGGAAACTTATCGCAGCCAGTTTGCGCAGGAAATCAACGCCAATGGCATTGGCGGATTGATTGTTACCCTGACAGAGCGTAACAAGGCCAACGCCAAGAAGGGTTAGCCGTGCTGGTGTTGCCAAAGGAACTAATGCATTCTCAGGCCACCGCATGCCTGCGCATGCTGGTGCAGGGTTTGCGCTCGCAGTCAGGTCCTGAAGTGGTTGTTGATGCCAGTGGCTTGAGCCGCTTTGATTCGGCGGCACTTGCAGTATTGCTTGAATTCCGACGCGAGAGTCTGGCCGTCGGCAAGCGTTTTTCAATCCGTGGTTTGCCAGCCCCACTGGGTGACTTGGCCAATCTTTATGGCATCGCCGAGTTGCTGGAGTCGGCCTGAAAGAGTCTGATCGCTGCACGTAATTTCAGGCCGCCCGGCCTGCCGTCAGAATGCGGTCCGTCCCGCAAGTCTTTAGAATAACTGCCTTCATGTCCGCAATTTCCTTCCAGTCTGTCACCAAGGCCTATCCATCTTCGCCCGGTCCCAAAGGTGATACTTTTCTGGCATTGGATGACGTCAGCCTCGACATAGAGGAGGGCGAGTTTTTCGGCCTGCTGGGGCCCAATGGCGCGGGCAAGACCACCATGATCAGCATTTTGGCGGGTTTGACACGCGCAACTTCAGGCAAGGTTTCCGTACTGGGTCATGATGTTCTGCGCGACTACGCTCAGGCTCGGCGCAGTCTCGGTGTGGTGCCACAAGAACTGGTGTTTGATCCGTTTTTCAACGTGCGGGAGGCACTGCGGTTCCAGTCCGGTTATTTCGGTGTCAAGAAGAATGATGATTGGATTGACGAGTTGCTGGAGAACCTAGGGCTGACAGACAAGGCGAGTTCCAACATGCGTCAGCTCTCGGGCGGTATGAAGCGGCGCGTGCTGGTGGCGCAGGCGCTGGTGCACAAACCGCCGGTGATCGTGCTGGACGAGCCGACCGCCGGTGTTGACGTTGAGTTGCGCCAAACACTGTGGCAATTCATTGCCAAACTCAACAAGCAAGGTCACACCGTTTTGTTGACGACCCATTATCTGGAAGAGGCCGAAGCGCTGTGTGGACGCATTGCCATGCTCAAGTTGGGGCGAATAGTTGCGCTGGATCACACCAGTGAGTTGCTCAAGTCGGCCTCAAGCAACGTGCTGCGATTCAAAATCGACAGCGAATTGCCCAAGGTGCTGGCCGACAAAGCGCGCATCACGGGACGCATTGTTCAGTTCCCGGCGCATGACGCCCTGGAGATCGAGCAATACCTTGCACAAGTGCGGGAAGCTGGCTTGGTGGCGCGCGATGTCGAGATTCGAAAATCTGATCTGGAAGATGTGTTTCTTGCGGTGATGGCTGGCAAGGGCGGGTCGACAGGCAAGGAAGAAAAGCAATTTTCCGACAAGCCGTCCATAGGAAAATTGGCCCCCTTGGGGGGCAGCGCAGTATGCGAAGCGACAAGCGTGGGGGCAAGGTTCGCCGCCGGGCCGCTCCAAGGCGAACCCGCCCCCTCGGGGG
>JBAXBQ010000071.1:0-16701 GCA_037141865.1 Comamonadaceae bacterium
CCGCCGCGCCGGGCCGCCCCAAGCAAGGCCCGGCCCCCTCGGGGGGCAGGGAGCCACACACAGTGGGCGACCGTGGGGGTCTATTTACTTCGCCTTCGGTCGTCCGTATTTGGCAGTAAATGTGGCCTTGCCCAGGCTGTTGCCATTGATCATGTAGCCGGTCAATGCTGCGGTGGCGTCAGCGGGCACGTCAAGCTTGTCCTTGAGCGCGTACACAGTAAAGATGTAGCGATGCGGTTTGTCGCCCGGCGGCGGGCAAACGCCACCCCAGCCGGCCACGCCGTAGTCGATGCGGGCATGGCGCGCACCCTTGGGCAGATTGGCGCCACCTTCGACCCCGGCGTTCGGTGTCAGCTCGGTCACATCGGCCGGCAGGTTGATCACCATCCAGTGCCACCAGCCAGAACCGGTGGGTGCATCGGGATCGTAAACGCTGACAGCAAATGCCTTGGTGTTCTTGGGTGCCCCGCTCCACTTGAGCGCCGGTGACTTATTCTCACCGGCACAACCAAAGCCGTTGAATTCAAAGCTCTGAGGTATCGCGGCATTGGCCTTGATGTCCGGACTGCTCAGCGTGAAGCCGCCAGCGTGCGTCAGGCTGGCGGCGCCTAACAGGGCGCATGCGAGAAGCGTTTGTTTCATGGGATTTTCCTCATGTTGAGAATAGGGGTGAAATTTGGTGGGACGGGTAGTCTGGCCCGACCAGACTGTAAATGTTTACGCTACAGATGCCAAATGCTTGCCCACAATGCCCGCTAACTCAAACATGGTTATTTGCGGCTTGCCAAAGATTGTCAGCAGTTTGGTGTCAGCGTTGATGGCGCGTTTGTTGGCGGCATCCTGCAAACCATTGGCTTTGATGTAGTCCCACAACTTCTTGATGACTTGCGGGCGTGCCACCGGTTCGCTGCCAATGACTGCCGCCAGCGCGGCGCTGGGTTGCAAGCCTGCGGCGCTAGTGGTTTTGCGAGCTGCTTTGGGTTTGACAGTTTTGGCAACTGACTTGGTGGCGATTTTTTTGGCAGGTGTTCTTTTGACTGCTGTTGTTGCGCCAGCGGTTCCCTTTTTTACAGCCACTTCCGCCTGGGCTGGCGGTTTGGCTACGGTCTTGCGCGGCGGGAACTTGGACGGCGCGAACTCAAAGTTGACCTTGCCAGCCTGGGCGTCCCACGCCAGCATGGCTTTGAAGCCGCGACGTGTGCGCATCGAGACAAACTTGTCCAGCAGATCGGTCTTGCCAGTTGCCAGCAATTTGCTCATCTGCTCACGCACAACAGGTTGCTGCAGAATGATTTGACCGCTTTTGAAGTCGCAACTTGGAGTCGCTTGAGCGTGTGTCGGTACTGACTTTTCGCAGACATAACTCTTGCCATGCTCAAATACGGCACCACCACATTTAGGGCAGGCGCCGAGCGATTGTTGTTCCGAAAAGTCGATCAGTTCACCACTTTCTTCGCCTTTTTTGTCATCGCCAAAATCAAACTCAAGTTTGTAATTTTTACTCTCTTCGTCAAATTTGATAACCATCTCTGCGGTGAACGGCCAACCTGCCTTGGAACGAAAACCGTCCAGCGGGCCGATTTTTTTGTCGCGCAGAAACTGCTCCACTTCAGCCACTTCAAAAGTGCGGCCGGCAGGTGTTTTGCCAAAAGAGAAACCACAACCCTCCACTGCGCCGGTTTTGCCAGTGCAGGTGTAACGACGGTAGTTCTCTTTCACAATGCCGCCGCAATTGGGACACGGGGCGGACAAAGTGGCATAGTCGCCGGGAATGTTGTCGCGGTCGTATTCCTTGGCTTTTTTTACCATGCGTTCAGTCATGGCGGCAATCTCGGCCATGAATGATTCGCGACTGAGTTTGCCGTGTTCCATCTGCGCCAGTTTGTACTCCCACTCACCGGTGAGTTCGGCTTTGGACAGTTCCTCCACACCCAGGCCGCGCAACAGCGTCATGAGTTGAAAAGCTTTGGCGGTGGGGATCAGCTCGCGGCCTTCGCGCAGCATGTATTTTTCAGCAATCAACCCTTCAATGATGCTGGAGCGGGTGGCTGGCGTGCCCAGGCCTTTGTCGTGCATCGCCGCCCGCAACTCGTCGTCCTCAATGGTCTTGCCAGCACCTTCCATGGCACCCAGCAAAGTAGCTTCCGAGTAGCGGGCTGGTGGACGAGTTTTCAGTGCTTTCGGCTCCACCGTCTGGGTGTTCACCAGTTCACCCGGATTCACCGGCACAAGGTTCCCGGCGCTCTTGTCATCGCCGTCTGGGACCTCGCCTTGCGCTTCCTTGCCGTAAATGGCCAGCCAGCCCGGTTTCACCAGCACCTTGCCTTCGGTCTTGAAACTATGCCCTAAATGTGCCCCCACGCTCGCCACTCCGTGTGCTTCGCTGCCCCCCGAGGGGGCCGTGCCTTGCTTGGGGCGGCCCGGCGCTGCGGCCACCACCGTCGTGATGCGTGTCGTGATCTGGTATTCGGCACTCGGGAAGAACACCGCCATAAAGCGGCGCGCCACCAGATCGTAGATTTTTTGCTCTGCTTCGCTCAAACCGTGTGGCGCCAGCAGCGTGGGGATGATGGCAAAGTGATCGCTGACCTTGGCGTTGTCAAAAATCCGTTTACTGGCTTTGAGGTAGTTGCCTTTGAGCGCGGTGACTGCGTAAGGTGCCAGATGCCGCATGCCGCTGTCGGCCAGCATCTCGAAGGTTTGCTTGACCACCGGCACGTAATCTTCGGGCAGCGCGCGTGAATCGGTACGCGGGTAGGTCAACGCCTTGTGGCGTTCGTACAGACTTTGCGCGATGGACAGCGTGGTCTTGGCAGAAAAGCCAAATTTGCCGTTGGCCTCGCGCTGCAGGCTGGTCAAGTCAAACAGCAGCGGTGACGCTTGCGTGCTGGGCTTGCTTTCTTCGGTGACGCTGGCTTTTTGACCGCGCACGGCATCGGCAATGGCTTGTGCCTCGCGCTCGGTCCAAAGACGATCAGCTTTGAGCTCGACGTCGCTCTCATCGACATTTCCGGCTGCGGCATTGGCCGCAGCCTTTTTCCATTCGGGGTCAAACCATTTGGCGTTGTAGTCACCAGCCTGGGCGCAGAACGTGGCGTGAACCTCCCAATAGTCGCGACTGATGAATTTGCGGATTTTTTCTTCGCGCTCCACCACTACCGACAAGGTTGGCGTCTGCACCCGACCCACCGTCGTCAAAAAGAAACCGCCATCACGTGAATTGAAGGCCGTCATGGCGCGTGTGCCGTTGATGCCGACCAGCCAGTCGGCCTCACTGCGGCATCGGGCTGCGTCGGCCAGCGGCAGCATCTGCTTGTCGCTGCGCAGGGCGTTAAAGCCATCGCGAATGGCTTGCGGCGTCATCGACTGCAGCCACAAGCGCTGCACCGGCAGCTTGACCTTGCTGTACTGCTGGATCAAACGGAAGATCAGCTCGCCCTCGCGTCCGGCATCGCACGCATTGATGAAAGCGTTGACGTCTTTGCGTTTGGCCTGTTTGACAATCGCATTGAGCCTTGTTTTGGTCTTGTCCATCGGCTTGACGTCAAAGTGCGGCGGAATGACCGGCAGGTGGGCAAAACTCCACTTGCCACGTTTGACATCAAATTCTTCTGGCGCCTGGATCTCAAGCAAGTGCCCGACGGCGCTGGTCACAACGTATTTTTCGTTTTCGAAATGCTCATCGTGCTTTTCGAATTTACCCGCCAACGGTGTAAGGGCCCGCACGATGTCCTGGGCTACAGAAGGCTTCTCGGCAATGACTAATGTTTTCATCTGACTACAATCCACTTTCTCGCGGGCGCACAGGCGCACGCACATGCACGTGAGCGCGCACACACGCGCCCATACGAGTTCACCATACCAAATTTTTTAACCGTGCCCAAAAAAGTTGCCTCCGCAAGCCATCGCCGCATTCAAACCCGTCGCTCCGGCGTGCACGGCAAAGGCGTGTTTGCCGTGCAGGATATCGCCGAGGGAGAGACACTGATCGAGTATGTAGGCGAGGTTATTGGATGGCCCGAGGCGCAAGAGCGTCACCCGCATGATCCGCAGAATCCCAACCACACGTTTTACTTTCACATTGATGAAGAGCGCGTCATTGACGCCCTGTACGGCGGCAACTCATCACGCTGGATCAATCACTCTTGCAGCCCCAACTGCGAAGCCGACGAACAGGAAGGGCGCATTTTCATCAAGGCTCTGCGTAACATCAAGGCCGGTGAAGAGCTCAACTACGACTACGGCCTGATCATCGAAGAGCGCTACACACCCCAACTCAAGGCCGAGTACCCCTGCTGGTGTGGCTCGAAAAAGTGCCGCGGCACGCTGCTGGCGCCCAAGCGCGGACGTCGCTAAAGAATGGCGATGGGCAGCGCAGCCGATTTGTCCTTGCATGCCGCCGCCAATGGTCGGGAAGGTGCTGGCGATGGGGCAGTAGTCTGGCCGACGCAAGAGATTTGGCAAACCATCGCACCGGTGTTGCCGGGCTTTGCCATTGAAGTGGTGCAGCAGATTGAATCGACCAATACCGAATTGATGGGCCGTGCCCGTACCGGACGCCTGGCGCCGGTGTTGCTGGTGGCAGAGCAGCAAACAGCCGGTCGCGGCCGGCTGGGGCGGCAGTGGGTCAGCGACCAGAAGGGGGTGCAACAAGCGTCACTTACTTTTTCACTGGGTCTGCCCTTGCTGCCGCGCAACTGGTCTGGTCTGTCGCTCGCCGTGGGTGTCAGTATTGCTCACAGTCTGCATCCAGAGTTGCGTCTAAAGTGGCCCAACGACATCTGGTGGCAGGACCGCAAGCTGGCCGGCATTCTGATTGAGACTGCCAACCTGGGTGACGCCCGCTTTACAGTTGTCGGGGTCGGCATCAATATCGGGAAACCGGTGGCGAGTGACTTCAACACGCCCCCGGCCTGGCTGGCCGAATTGCTGCCGGACGTTGACGCTCCACAAGTCTTGCGCCTGATCGCAGCGGCGCTGGTGCGCAGCATCAAAGTGTTTGAGTCGAGCGGCTTTTCATCATTCCAGCAGCGTTTCAATGAGCGCGACGCACTCGACGGACGGCCCGTTTCTCTGAGTGACGGTACCGTCGGCGTCGCGCAAGGCGTGGACGAGGTTGGCGCACTGCGCGTGCTTACAACACGAGGCTTGAGCAAAGTTGCCAGCGCCGAGGTCAGCCTGCGCCATGTGGCTTGAGCACCCGGCAATTAACACTTAAGAACGACCAGACAAACGTCCCAATTTTTCCCATGCTGCGCTTCTTTGTCCTCGTCCTGTTACTGATCAATGGCTTATATTTTGCTTGGTCACAAGGGCTGTTGGTGGGTTTTGGCTTTGCACCTTTGCAGCAAAGCGAGCCACAGCGCATTGCCAGGCAGATCAGACCGGATGCGGTACGCCTTTTGACGTTGCAGGAGCTTCGCCAGCTTGAGGCCGCCGCAAGAGTTACCAGCAAACCGCCTGAGTGCCTGCAGGCAGGTCTGTTTGACAAAGCGCAGAGTGAGCTGTTGCAGCGCGCTTTGGCCTCAAGCTTACCTGCTGGTTCATGGGTGATGGAAGATGCTATTGAACCGGCGCGCTGGATTGTCTACATGGGTCGATACGCCAACGAAGAAGCAATGGCCAAGAAGCGTTCCGAACTGGCCTCAATGAAGCTGAAGTTCGAACCCCTGCGCAACCCGTCGCTGCAGTTGGGGCTGTCGCTAGGCGCTTTCGAGACCAAGGCGGCGGCCAATGCCCAGCTTGAATCCTTGAGCCGTCGTGGTCTTCGAACTGCCAAGGTGCTGCAAGAAAGCGCGGAGATGCGCGGACTGCTCCTGCGATTGCCAGCCACCGACCAGGCCATGCGGGCCAGTCTGACTGAATTGAAACCCGCACTGGCAGGCAAAGTGTTGAGTCCGTGCCGATGAAAGCTAGGCGCTGGCAACAGGGCCGGATTCAGCGAAAAAGCGCACACTGAAACGGGCACCCGGAGGTACCTGGCCTGGTCGGCTATCCTCCATGCTGATGGTGGCGTTGTGTTGATGGGCGATTTCCAGCACGATGCGCAAACCCAATCCGGAGCCATCGACTTCAGTCCCCAGAGCACGGTAGAAGGGCTGAAAAATCAGTTCTCTCTCGGCCAGCGGAACGCCCGGCCCCGAGTCTTCTACCTGCAGCACCAACGTCCTGCCAAACGGATCTGTCAGCACCCGTACCGTGATCACACCCGGTTTCTCCAGACTGGAGGGTGTGTAGTTGATCGCGTTATCCAACAGATTTCGAATCAACTCCTTCAGCAACGTGGGGTTGCCTGCCAACTGGCCACCTTCGGCGCCCGGTTGTGTGCCTTCATAGCCCAAATCAATCCTCTTTTCCATCGCTCGCGGCACGCAATCTCGCACGACAGTCATTGTCAAATCCGCCAGATCACAGGTCGATAGCGGCATCGCCGAGCCGCTGCTTTCGGCCCGGGCCAGCGCCAACAACTGATTCACCGTATGGGTGGCCCGAATGCTGGAGCGACCAATTTGACGCAGCGATAGTTTTAGCTCTTCGGTGTTGGCGCCTTCGCGCTGGGCCAGATCCGCTTGCATGCGTAAACCGGCCAGCGGTGTTTTCAGTTGATGGGCGGCATCTGCCAGGAAGCGTTTTTGCGTGGCAATGGATTCCTTTAACCGCATCAAAAGATCGTTGACAGACGACACCAGCGGTGCCACTTCAAGCGGCACAATTTGGGCGTCGATCGGGCTTAAATCGTCGGGCTTGCGAGCGCGAATTCGCTCTTCGAGCTGGTTCAGTGGTTTGATGGCTTGGACCAGCGCCAGCCACACCAGCAGCACGGCCAGCGGCAGGATGACAAACTGCGGCAACATCACACCTTTGACAATTTCGGTCGCCAGTACCGAGCGCCTTTCCATCGTTTCGGCAACCTGAACCAGCGCCGGTCTGGCATTGGGCAGCGCTACTTTGACCCAGGTGTAGGCAATCTTGACATCGACGCCATGAACCTCGCCGTCACGAAGCTGCACTTCACCGACAACCAGTTTTTCATCTTCTGGCGGCAGCGGCAGGTCACGTTCGCCGCTCAGAAATTCGCCACGAGCGCCCAGCACCTGGTAGTACACGGTGTCCGAATCGTCGGCGCGCAACAGCTCGCGCGCCGGCAGTGGCAGGTTGAATTGCACCCGGTTGTTGCTGACACTGACCAATTGCGCAAGTGCCCCGGCGTTGTACTCCAGGGCCCTGTCAAACGGCTTGCCGGCAATACTTTGTGCGACCACCCAGGTCAGCACCAGGCTGATGGGCCATAGCAACAGCATTGGCGTCAGCATCCAGTCCAGGATTTCGCCGAACAGCGAGCGCTGTTCCTGATGAAAGATATTCACGGCGCGCGGGATATAGAGGCCTGCAAAACGACAAGCGTGGGAGTCATGGCCGCCGCGCCGGGCCGCGCCAAGCAAGGCCAGCCCCCTCGGGGGGCAGCGACCACACGCAGTGAGGGAGCGTGGGGGTCATATAGCTACCCGGGTATTTTTTCCAGACAATAGCCCAGGCCGCGAACAGTGGCAATGCGGATCGGCCCTTTCTCAATTTTTTTCCGCAAGCGATGGATATAGACCTCAATGGCATTGTTGCTGACTTCTTCGCCCCACTCGCACAGTCGCTCCACCAATTGGTCTTTGCTGACCAGCCGACCCGCGCGTTGCAGCAAAACTTCAAGCAGTCCCAGTTCACGCGCCGACAACTCGACCATAACGCCATCAATGGTGGCAACGCGACCTGACTGATCGTAAATCAAGGGGCCATGTTTGATGGTGCTGCTGGCCGTACCCATGCCGCGCCGACCCAGCGCCCGCACTCGGGCTTCAAGTTCCTGCAGGCTGAACGGCTTGGCCATGTAGTCGTCTGCGCCGTAGTCCAGACCCTTGACGCGCTCCTCGACGCTGTCGGCCGCCGTCAGGATCAACACCGGCAGCGATGAACCGCGAGCCCGCAGTCTTTTCAGCACTTCAAGCCCATGCATCTTGGGTATGCCCAGGTCCAGAATGAGAAGGTCAAACTCCGTATTGGTCATGAGCGCGGCCTCAGCTTCAGCACCACTGGCAACGTGATCGACTGCGGCGCCCGAGCTGCGCAGAGTTCGCAACAGTCCGTCGGCCAGTACCTGGTCATCCTCGGCAATCAGAATTCGCACGTCTGTCTCCTTTATCCGTGAAGGCCGGAGACCGGCATTCTCTTGTTGGAGCAATTCTAGGCGCCCAGGCATCTTGCCGTAATTTTTCAGAAAGGTAGTCGGTATTCACGCGCAATAGGCCTCCAGACCGATGGCAATCACAGTTGCAACCTCGGCCCCTACTGCGACGCGAAGCTCGGCTTCAGCTTGCGCTACCGCTTGCCGAAACGCCTGCAACCAGCTTAATCCAACGGCAGTGAAGACGATACGCCGGGCGCGTGCGTCGCGCCCATCAGCCTGGCGGGTGACGAGGCCCCAGGCCTCACACTGCTGCACCAGTTTGCCCATCGCCTGTTTGCTCAAATTGGCGCGCTGGGCCAATTCGGTCAAACGTGAGCCATCGATTGCCAGATGGCGCGTGATATGGACATGCGACGCGCTCAAATGCCCACGCGCTGCCAGATTAGACAAAGCCAGCGGAACTTCGTCATTGCGCGACATGAGAGATAGCACACGGGCATCAAAGCGCAGCAGGGACTGACTCAGCCAGTGCCCCAAATGCGCCTGACGCCAGCTATCGTTTGAGACAGATTTGGACATGACGAAAATGGTAAACCAAATTGACTAAAAAATCTATTTGCAAATTACAACCACACGAGATAAACTACTGTTCAAGCATCCAGCCTGTTATTAAAACCAGAGGATGCATTTGGTCCAACCCGACCTAACCCGTTGTCACCCAAGGAGAATTTTATGGACGCACCCGTCAAAACCCTGAGCCCCGCAGCCAGCGAAAAAGCCAAAGCCCTGCAAGTAGCATTGGCACAAATTGAAAAACAATTCGGCAAGGGCACCATCATGCGTCTGGGTGAAGGCGAAGTCATCGAGGACATCCAGGTCGTCTCTACCGGCTCGCTGGGTCTGGACATCGCTTTGGGCGTGGGTGGTTTGCCGCGCGGTCGCGTGGTTGAAATCTATGGCCCTGAATCAAGCGGCAAGACCACATTGACCTTGCAGGTGATTGCCGAGATGCAAAAAGTTGCCGGTCAATGCGCGTTCATCGACGCCGAGCACGCACTGGACATCCAATATGCCCAGAAGCTGGGTGTCAACCTGCAGGATTTGCTAATTTCCCAGCCTGACACCGGCGAGCAGGCGCTGGAAATTGTCGACAGTCTGGTGCGCTCCGGCGCCGTCGATCTGATCGTGATTGACTCGGTCGCGGCCCTGACCCCGAAGGCCGAACTGGAAGGCGAGATGGGCGACTCGCTGCCCGGTTTGCAGGCCAGGTTGATGAGTCAGGCGCTGCGTAAACTCACGGCGCACATCAAAAAGACCAACTGCATGGTGATTTTCATCAACCAGATCCGCATGAAAATCGGCGTCATGTTTGGCTCACCCGAGACCACCACCGGTGGCAATGCACTGAAGTTCTATGCCTCGGTGCGGCTCGATATCCGTCGCACTGGCACCATCAAAAAAGGTGATGAAGCGATCGGCAACGAAACCAAAGTCAAGGTCGTCAAAAACAAAGTGGCGCCGCCATTCAAAACCGCAGAGTTCGATATTTTGTTTGGTGAAGGCATCAGCCGCCACGGCGAGATCATCGACATGGGAGTCAATGCCAACATTCTGGACAAGTCAGGTGCCTGGTACGCCTACAACGGCGAAAAAATCGGCCAGGGCCGCGACAACGCCAGAGAGTTTCTGCGCGAAAACCCGGAGTTGTCATATGAAATTGAAAACAAGGTACGGGCATCGCTTGGCATCCCTTTGTTGCCAAGTTTGGCAGAGCCCGATTTGAAGGTTAAAGTCGCAACCAAAAAGTCCGCTGTAGCCAGCGTTGCACCCGCTTGAGCCGACCCACCTGGCCGCCGCTACCGTGTTGTTTGTGCAACCCTCCCTGAAGGGCCGCGCCTTGCGCTTGCTTAGCGGCCGCGAGTACTCGCGTGCCGAGCTTGAACGCAAACTCGAAAGCCATGAAGAAGAACCCGGCGCACTGGCCCGGGTTATGGACGAGCTGCAAGCCAAGGGCTTTATCAGCGAACAGCGGGTGATCGACTCCGTGCTTCACCGCCGCGCTGCCAGGCTTGGCACGGCACGCATCAAGCATGAGCTGCAGGGTAAAGGGCTGGACTCACAAGCAGTTGCTGCGGCGCTGGTCGGACTGCAGGCCACCGAGTACGAGCGGGCGTTGGCAGTGTGGTGTAAGAAATTTGGTGCGGCGCCGGCAGATGCTCAAACTGCCGCCAGGCAGATGCGTTTTTTGGCGGCACGGGGGTTTGGCTCGGATGCCATCCGACGCGTGGTCAAAGACCCAGCATCAACTTGAGGTTTTGCACCGCAGCGCCGCTGGCGCCCTTACCCAAATTGTCGAGACGTGCCACCAGCACGGCGTGGCGAAAACCATCATCCACCCCTGAATTAGCAAAGACTCGCAGTTCCATCTTGTTGCTACCAACCAGAGCCAGTGCATCGAGCTTGTTGTCGGGGGTGGCGACCGGGACGCTGACCCATTCGCTACCCAGATAGTGTTGCACCAGCACATCGTGCAAATCCTGGGCACTGGGTTGCCCCGGCAGCAGATCCAGGTGCAGCGGCAATTGCACCAGCATGCCCTGCTTGAAATTGCCAACCGAAGGAACGAACACGGGACGCCGTGTCAAGCCCGAGTACTTCATGATTTCAGGCAGGTGTTTGTGTTTCAAACCCAGGCTGTACAACTCAAAAGCTGGCGCTTCGCCTTTTTCATAAGCCTCAATCATGCTGCGTCCACCGCCCGAATAGCCGCTGATTGACGGCAAGGCAAGGGGGAAATCGGCAGCCAGCAAGCCGGCATCTACCAACGGGCGAATCAGCGCAATGGCGCCCGTGGCATAGCAACCCGGATTGGCAACGCGGCGCGCTTGCGACACCGCTTGCGCCTGCCCCGCTGCCAATTCCGGAAAACCATAGACCCATCCGGGTGCGGTGCGGTGCGCACTGGAAGCGTCAATGATCTTCGGGCCCGTTTGCCCTGTGGCGCTGGCGATAGCGTCAATCATGGCAACAGATTCAATGGCCGCATCGTCATGCAGACACAGCACTACCAGATCGGCCTGCGCCATCAACTCGCGTTTGCTGCCACGATCCTTGCGCAAGCCGGGGGCGATGCTGACCAGTTCGACGCCTGGCAGGGTTAGCAAGCGCTCCCGAATTTGGAGACCGGTGGTTCCAGCCTCGCCATCAATGAAAATTTTATGCATGCGCTAACTCCGGTTCAGCGTGTTGAAATGCCGTGTAAGGCTGGCTAAAGTTTGGTGCGTTGCAACATGATACAGTCGCAAGCTGAGTTGTCCAGCGCCTGCCGCACAGCATTCAAGTTTTGTGGTCGGATAAGAAACTATTCATTCCTGCGAGTGTCCCCATGAAGATTCACGAATACCAAGGCAAGGAAATCTTGCGCCAATTTGGTGTGCCTGTGCCCCGCGGCATTCCGGCTTTCACCGTTCAAGAGGCGGTCGAAGCGGCCCAAAAACTCGGTGGCCCGGTCTGGGTCGTCAAGGCGCAAATCCATGCGGGTGGACGTGGCAAGGGTGGAGGCGTCAAGCTGGCACGCTCGATCGATGAGGTCAAAAAACTGGCCGGCGAAATTCTCGGCATGCAGCTCATTACCCACCAAACCGGGCCGCTAGGCCAAAAAGTGCGACGCCTCTTGATTGAAGAAGGCGCCGACATCAAAAAAGAATATTACGTGTCGGCTGTGACTGATCGCACCTCGCAGCGGGTCGCCATGATCGTGTCGAGCGAAGGCGGCATGGACATTGAGCAGGTAGCCCACGCAACACCTGAAAAAATCATCACGCAAATTGTTGATCCGGCGACTGGCTTGACTGCCGCCCAGGCAAAAATTCTGGCTGACAGTATCGGCGTGCCCGTCGCCTCGACGGCCCAAGCGGTCGATGTGCTGCAAAAGGTCTACAAGGTGTACATGGACACCGACGCTTCACTGGTCGAAATCAATCCCCTGATCCTGGAGGGCAACGGCAACATCAAGGCCATCGACGCCAAATTTAACTTTGACGCCAACGCGCTGTTTCGGCATCCCGAAATCGTGGCCTACCGCGATCTCGACGAAGAAGACCCGGCCGAAGTGGAAGCCAGCAAGTTTGACTTGGCCTACATCAGCCTGGACGGCGATATCGGTTGCCTGGTGAACGGCGCCGGTCTGGCCATGGCAACCATGGACACCATCAAACTGTTTGGTGCCGAGCCAGCCAACTTTTTGGACGTTGGCGGCGGCGCCACTCCCGAGAAAGTCACCGAAGCCTTCAAGATCATGCTGAAAAACCCGAAGGTCAAGGCCATTTTGGTCAACATCTTCGGCGGCATCATGAAATGCGACACCATCGCCATGGGTGTGATCTCCGCCTGCAAGGCGACCAACCTCAATGTACCGCTGGTCGTGCGCATGAAGGGAACCAACGAAGAGGTGGGCAAAAAAATGCTGGCAGACAGCGGTCTGCCCATCATCAGCGCCGACACCATGGCCGATGCGGCACAAAAAGTGGTTGCCGCGGTTAAAGCAGCTGCGTAAGGAAAAATCATGTCCATCCTCATCAATAAAGACACCAAGGTCATTACCCAGGGCATCACCGGCAAGACCGGTCAATTCCACACTGAAAAGTGCCAGGAATACGCCAACGGCAAAAACTGTTTCGTCGCCGGCGTCAACCCGAAGAAGGCCGGCGAGTCAGTCCTTGGCATTCCAATCTTCGCCAGCGTCAAGGAAGCCGCCAAGCAAACCGGTGCCACGGTGTCGGTCATCTATGTGCCACCGGCCGGTGCGGCGGCAGCCATCTGGGAGGCGGTAGAGGCTGACCTGGACCTGGCGATTTGCATCACTGAAGGGATTCCGGTTCGCGACATGCTTGAAGTGCGCAACCGGATGCGCGCCAAAGAAGCCGTCGGCGGTAAAAAGACGCTGCTGCTTGGCCCGAATTGCCCCGGTTTGATCACGCCCGACGAAATCAAGATCGGCATCATGCCCGGTCACATCCACCGCAAGGGTCGTATTGGCGTGGTGAGCCGTTCTGGCACGCTCACCTATGAAGCAGTGGCCCAGTTGACTGAAATTGGCCTGGGCCAGTCCACTGCCGTGGGCATTGGTGGCGACCCCATCAATGGCCTCAAGCACATCGACATCATGCGTGCCTTCAACGAGGACCCCGACACCGACGCTGTCATCATGATCGGTGAAATTGGCGGCCCGGATGAAGCTGATGCGGCACGCTGGTGCAAGCTCAACATGAAAAAGCCCATCGTCGGCTTCATCGCTGGTGTGACCGCACCTGCTGGTAAACGAATGGGGCATGCCGGGGCCTTGATCTCTGGCGGTGCCGACACGGCAGACGCAAAGCTCGCGGTGATGGAAGAATGCGGGTTCAAGATCACGCGCAATCCGTCCGAAATGGCCAAGCTGTTGAAAGCCATGCTGTAAGTAAAACCCAAAATTGCGAACTGGAAGCCGGTCGGGAGACCGCTACACTTCTGGATAAACGTGAAGGAAGCGCTCCGGGCAACAGTTTGGGGCGCTTCCTGCATTGGTAAAGCAGGAGAATGCGGATGGAATTGTTGCAAAGTGTCGACTTCTGGACCGGTCTGCTGAAGATCATCTGGATCAATATCATTTTGTCTGGCGACAATGCAGTGGTGATAGCGCTGGCCGCCCGGTCGCTACCGCTTGATCAACAAAGGAAGGCGATTTTCTGGGGTTCCAGCGCAGCTGTCGTGTTGCGCATTGCTTTGACCGTGGTTGCCGCCAAGCTTCTGCAACTGTCGTTTTTGCAAATCGGCGGCGGCCTGCTGCTGCTGTGGATTGGTGTTCAGCTGCTCAGCCAGGAGGAAGAAAATGACATGCACGCCAAAGAACACGGCAACCTGATGGCGGCCGTGCGCACCATTTTGATTGCTGATCTGGTGATGAGTCTGGACAATGTGATTGGCGTGGCCGCCGCCGCCAAAGGCAGCATGGTTTTATTGACGCTGGGTCTGGCGATCAGCATCCCGTTGGTCATTTTTGGCAGCACTCTGATGATCAGGCTGATGGAGCGCTTCCCGGTCATCGTGACGCTGGGGGCGGCGCTGATTGGCTGGGTCGGCGGTGAAACCATCATCAGTGATATGGCGTTGCAGGAATTAGTGGCCACAAACTCCTGGCTGCATTACGGCGCTGCGGCGGGTGGTGCGGCGCTGGTGCTGGGCTTGGGGCGAGCGCTGCAACACCGCCATGAAAAGAAACTGGCCGCCAGCGCCCAGTAGACATTCCCAAATAAATCCGGGGCTCGCAAGCAAGCTTGCGGCAACCTGTCCAATAGAACAATATGAATTACATTTTCTTCGCGCAAACTGATACTGGAAGAGTCCGCCAGAACAACGAGGACTCAGTGACGTTTGACGAAGCCACCCAACTGGCCATTTTGGCTGATGGCATGGGCGGCTACAACGCGGGCGAGATTGCCAGTGGCATGGCCACCGCTTTTATCAAGTCAGAGTTGTCCCGCTGGCTGTCCGAAGCTGGCGCGAATGCCAGTCTGCGGCAACTCAGGCGCGCCATCGAGGTTTGTGTGGACAATGCCAATCGCTCGATCTTTAACGCGGCACATGGCAATCAACATTACTCGGGCATGGGAACCACCCTGGTTCTTGCTGTATTTCGCGGCTCGCGGCTGCTCTTGGGGCACATCGGCGATTCACGATGCTACCGCTTGCGTGGCACCGAGTTTTTGCAGATTTCGAAAGATCATTCGCTGCTGCAGGAACACCTTGACGCCGGCTTGTTGACTCAGCAGCAGGCGGCGGCCTCACCTATAAAAAATCTTGTCACACGTGCTCTGGGTGTCGAAGACGCAACGCTGCTGGAGCTCAATGAGCATCAGGTCGAGGCGAATGATCTTTACCTGATTTGTTCCGACGGCCTGTCTGACATGGTAAGCGATCCGACGCTGGCCAACATCCTGAACAATGGCTCATCGCTGGCGGAAATGACTGCCGAATTGGTGCGAATTGCCAACGAAAATGGCGGACGCGATAACATTTCGATATTACTGGCAAAGGCATCAGCCGCACCGGTGAAGCGCGGGTTAATATCCAGATGGCTAGGAAAATAGTAAAGTCCACAATTCGCATAACAAATTTCAGGAACAGGAGTCGGTAATGCCGAAACTGATTGTATCGATCGACGGAGTTGTGATTAAAGAAGTCCAACTGACAAAGGACCGGATGACGCTGGGTAGACGACCCTACAACGATATTGTGATCGACAACCTGGCTGTCAGTGGTGAACACGCTGTCTTGCAGATGTCGGGTGATGCGGTCTATCTGGAAGACCTGAACAGCACCAACGGCACTTATGTGAACGGCAAGACCACCAAGCGGCAATTGCTGCAAAACGGCGACATCGTTGACATTGGCAAATACAAGATCAAATTTGTCAACGGCGTTGCCGGCGACAAACTGGATCAGCCGGTGCCGCAAAAGGGCGCGGCTGACGGCCCGGCAAACCACTCCACTGCCGCGCCTTCCCTGGATCTGTCTGGACTGACAACCAGTGCTACCGCAAACACTGCGCTGCAAGCGGCGATTAAGGTTTTGTCGGGCGCCGCAGCGGGTCGGCAGGTTCAGTTGACCAAGGTGGTCACCACCATAGGCAAGCCGGGCGTGGCGGTCGCTGCCATCACCCGTCGTCAAGGCGGCTTTGTTGTCCACCATGTTGAGGGTGCGGGCAGTCCGGCTCTCAATGGGTCACCGATCGGGTCGGAAACAGTGGCACTGAAGAATGGCGACCTGATTGAGCTGGCCGGTACCCAAATGCAGTTTACTCAGACCTGACTCAACTTCAACGCGACATTCGCTTGTTGCGAGTGCGTCAGGAGTTTGCGCAATGAGTGCTTTGATAAAACCTTTGACTCCAGGAAGATCGGCTGACAACGCCTTCTTTGAGTCCCAAAAATTGCCGGTTGAAAAGCGCGGTTTGGCGTTTGAGGCACTTTTTTACAAGCAGCTGCAAAAGGTAACTGCCCGCATTCATGAGACCGAAAATCTCGATCAGATCATGCTCGATGCGAGCCAGGATATCTGCAAACTTTTCAACGCCGAGCGTCTGACACTTTATGCCGTTACCGACAACGAGACCGCCATCGTGTCCAAGGTCAAGACCGGTCTGGACAGCAGTCGCGAGCTTAAATTGCCGATCACTCCGCAGAGCATTGCCGGCTACGCAGCCGTCAGCAAGCAATTGCTCAACCTGCCCGATGTCTATGACGACGAGGCGCTCAAGAAGATTCATCCAGCGCTGACTTTTCTCAAGGAAGTGGACAAGCGCTCCGGCTATCGAACACGGCAGATGCTGGTGGCACCGATTCTTGAAGGCAGCACGCTGCATGGTGTGCTTCAGATCATCAACAACAAGAGCGATCAGCCCTTTAGTGCGCTTGAGGTCGAGGGTGTTTCGCAGTTGTGCAAAACCCTTGCCATCGCCATCCGGCAACGCGTCCGAAAGGCCGAAG
>JBAXBQ010000072.1:0-16374 GCA_037141865.1 Comamonadaceae bacterium
AGACCAAAGACGGCCGCTACGCCCTGGCGCTGGACATAACGGCTCCGGCTCAGACTTTCGTTTTAACCGCTACTCCGGTGACTGGTAGCGCCCAAGTCGGTGATGGCACCATTTCCGTTAGCCACAATGGAGAACGAAAATGCAGTCCAACCTGTGGTCCACAGGGAAAGGCTACCTGGTAGAAATCAGACGTTTTGCCGCTTGCAGGCGCTTTGCAACCAGGTGATTCGCAGCGCGTGAGCCTGGTTTGAGCAGTTACAAAATAAATGGTTCTGAAGACTAATTTTCTTTGACTTCTGCTGGACACAGGTGCATTATCTGCGCCTATGTACATTAAACATTTCGTTACAAAAAACACATACAGATACTATTTCTCTGCCGGCTATTCGCTGGTTGAATTACTGGTTGTATTGACGCTTTCAAGCATTCTGGCGTTGCTGGCCGTTCCTTCCATGACCGCAATGATCAACACCCAAAGATCAATATCCTTGGGCAATGCCTTCCTTGCAGGCCTGAATCTGGCGCGCAACGAGGCGATTAAACGCAACGCCCGTACGGTGCTTTGCAAGTCGTCGGACGGACTGTCGTGCACCACCAGTGGCGGCTGGCAGCAAGGCTGGATAATGTTTCACGATGTAAATAACAATGCCCTACTGGATGTCGGCGAGCAGGTGATCCAGTCACAAGCCGCTGTGTCGCAGGGCCTCAGTCTGACGGGCAATACAAATGTGGCCAACTACGTCTCATACAGCGCATCGGGCTCGTCGAAGCTGATTTCCGGGGCCTTCCAGGCAGGTACTTTCAGTCTTTGCCTGGACCCGGTAGTCGTCGGTGACGTGCGGCAGATTGTTCTGAGCAGCACCGGTCGGGCTCGGTCAAAAAAGGGTCTGGCAAGCGACTGCTCTTAATTTGACACTGCGAAAGAGTGGCTTAGCGCCGCACTTCATCGACCAGTGTCTTGAAGTCGTCAATATCCTCAAAGCTTCGATACACGCTGGCGAACCGCACGTAAGCTACTTTGTCCAGCTTCTTGAGTTCTCGCATCACCAGTTCGCCAAGGCGTGCCGAGGGCAGTTCGCGTACTCCCATGGTCAGCAATTTTTCTTCCATGCGCTCGACCGCGCTGTCAACCTGTTCCGTGCTGACCGGGCGCTTGCGAAGGGCCAGTTTCATCGATGCCAGCAGTTTGGCGCGCTCGTATTCAATACGCCTGCCATCCTTTTTGACGATGGTCGGAAAATTGACGTCCGGGCGTTCGTAGGTGGTAAAGCGTTTTTCGCACGACGCACACTGGCGTCTGCGCCGAATCGAGTCCCCATCTTCAGAAATGCGAGTTTCGACGACCTGAGTTTCGGAGTGACTACAGAATGGGCACTTCATTTAGCTTGTTTTACCGGTACACAGGGAAGCGTGCGGTCAGAGCGTTAACCTTTGCGCGTACTGCATCAATGTTCGCTTCGTCCCTTGGATGGTCCAGCACATCGGCTATCAAATTCGCTGTAAGACGGGCCTCAATGTCCTTGAAGCCGCGGGTCGTCAGCGCCGGAGTGCCGATGCGCACACCGCTGGTGACCATCGGTTTTTCGGGGTCGTTCGGGATGGCGTTCTTGTTGATGGTCATGTGGGCGCTGCCCAGCACGGCCTCGGCCTCTTTTCCGGTAATGCCCTTGGCACGCAGGTCGACCAGCATCACATGGCTCTCGGTGCGACCGCTGACGATACGCAGCCCGCGAGTGGCGAGGGTTTCGGCCACAATCTGTGCGTTTTTCAACACCTGCTGCTGGTAGATTTTGAATTCTGGTGCCAGCGCCTCCTTGAAGGCCACCGCCTTGGCTGCGATCACGTGCATTAGGGGGCCGCCTTGCAGACCAGGGAAGATGGCGCTGTTGATAGCTTTCTCGTGCTGCGCTTTCATCAAAATGATGCCGCCACGGGGGCCGCGCAGGCTTTTGTGGGTGGTCGATGTCACGACGTCGGCGTGGGGCACCGGGTTGGGGTAAATGCCAGCGGCAATCAAACCCGCATAGTGAGCCATGTCGACCATGAAAATGGCGCCCACGTCTTTTGCTACTTTTGCAAAGCGCGCAAAGTCGATTTGCAAGCTGTAGGCAGAAGCGCCGGCGATGATCAGTTTGGGCTTTGATTCATGGGCCTTGCGCTCCATGGCGTCGTAATCGATTTCTTCCTTGTCGTTCAGACCGTAGCTCACCACATTGAACCATTTGCCACTTATGTTTAAAGCCATGCCGTGGGTCAGATGACCGCCTTCGGCCAACGACATACCCATGATGGTGTCGCCTGGTTTCAAAAAGGCAAGGAATACTGCCTCATTGGCCGATGCGCCGCAATGTGGTTGTACGTTGGCGGCTTCGGCGCCAAAAATCTGCTTCACGCGGTCAATCGCCAGTTGTTCTGCGATATCCACATATTCGCAACCGCCGTAGTAGCGTTTGCCAGGGTAGCCTTCAGCGTATTTGTTGGTAAGTTGTGTGCCCTGTGCTGCCATCACGGCGGGCGAGGCATAGTTTTCGCTTGCGATCAGCTCGATGTGTTGCTCCTGGCGAGCGTTTTCAGCTTGAATGGCGGCAAAAATTTCGGGATCGGTCTGCTCGATGAGAATCTGACGGTCGTACATTTTGTTCGGGAAGGCTGCCAACGCCTGAGTGGTTTGAAAGATCAGGATTGGAACACAACAGCAACTTTTTCGGGGATTCGGTCTGACTTAACCGGCGCTGGGGAGCCAATGTTCTGGGTCACGATGAGAGGCACCGAACGACCATTTGCCACCAATTGCAGTCGAGCGTGCTCGGCCATGACTTTATTCGCGTAACCGCCATCATCTTCAACGTTGGCGGCGCCCACGTAAAAACGCAGACCGCCCTCGACTGAACCGGCGCGCGCAATGCATTCCTGCAGCACCTTGACGCCAACTCGCAGGTTGGTCAGTGGATCAAAGGCTGCCAATTTTCCGCCAAAGCTCTCGTATTTGTCACTGTGGACCTGGGTCATCACTTGCATCAAACCCTGGGCGCCGACCGGGCTTTGCGCGAACGGGTTAAACCCGGACTCCACCGCCATCACTGCCAGTATCAGTGTCGGATCAAGTTTAGTGTGAACGCCGATTTCATAGGCTTCTGCCACCAGCGCACTAAGTGGCTCGGGCGCGACACGGTATTTTTTGCTTAACCAGTAGGCAACTGCTGCTTGCTGCTTGGGCAAATCTTGCGGATTGCTGGCAGTGGCTCGATCAATGGCGTCCGTTCCACTGACCCACCCGGTCAGGGCGACCTGTCGGGTTTGCAACCAACTAAACAGCTCGAACTCGCCGACTTGACGCAATTCAGGACGGGCAGTCAACGTGATGACGACAAAGATGACGGCCAGCCCGACCAGGGCGAAGCTGTTATGGGTGATTTCAAAGAAGCCCTGGGCAATGTCCGATGCGAATGTTCTCAGACCCTGGGTAAATTTTTTTTGCGACGCTGTCATAGCTCTTCCTTCGTTCGCGCGGGCCTGGTGTGTTGGACTGTATGCAATTCAACAACCGCGGCACCTCGTTTGGGTTGGTACGCTATCAATATCCTGCTGCGCGTTTTATGCGCAATATGCAGAGATTTGAATATGCCGGGGTCGGCAGCGGGTACGGGTTATCCCTAGACTTTTGCTGGGATGGGCGGATTCTAGGTGTACTTTATATATCAAGTCAACCATATAAAACAAACTTGTTATTCAAAATATTTCATTTGAATTGGCTGTGATGGCACTGGCAACCCCTCTGGCCATATCCAATTCAATCCAGACTCCAACCTGATCGTTCTGTTTTTAACGACATTGGCAGAGCGTTCTTCACTCAAAATTTTGTTTGAAATTGACGCACCTTGCGACTAGACTTAACGTGCTTGTCGTGAGACAGGCTGTAAGTCGGCAGTAGCCAGTCCCTACCTCACGGTAGCTGTGATGAAGCGGCCCCGGCAATTTGTGGAGGCAATCTTTTACCTCCCAGCACTGTGGGACTTTACCCTCCCACTGCGCGAGCCCCGACGGCATGGACCTTGTGTCAGCTGTCAAGCCCGGCGACTTGGCGTTGAG
Organism: Comamonadaceae bacterium; assembly: GCA_037141865.1. Classification (GTDB taxonomy): domain Bacteria; phylum Pseudomonadota; class Gammaproteobacteria; order Burkholderiales; family Burkholderiaceae_C; genus Rhodoferax. The sequence goes on from JBAXBQ010000072.1 coordinate 4,090, forward strand.
CCAACCGACCGGGCTTTCGTTTTTTTTGCCCCATCGGTTAAATTGCAGCGAAAATAGTAGTACAACCCTTTCCGACCTCCGGCGGGGATATTCCTCTTTGTTTGCGCAACCTATGTTCCCTCTCTTTGCCTCCAATAAAACTGCCGAAATCCCAGAAGTGAAACAAATCCCAATCAAGACAAGCGAACCCCATCCTTTGGACGTACTCACGGGCGGTGCATTTTCTGCACATACCTCCAGTGAACGAACGGCGCGAATTCGTGCCTGGCTGGTCAATTCGCCCACCGCAGAACAAATGCAGACCGTGTTCAAGGAACTAAGCGGCAAGGATAAAGGTGCCGCCAAATTGTTGCGCGAAAAGCTTGATGAGATTAAGCGCAGCAAAGGTCAGGAATCAATTGCGCAGGAGTGGGCCGACAAGGGACAGGCGCTGTTGGCTTTGGGCAAACTGAACATCGCAGACGCCATGGCTTGGCAGCGCGATGCAGCCAAGGCCGGCGCGCCTTTGAGTAAGGAGCCTCTGGCCACCCTTAAAGGGCAGTTAAGTGACCGCGTAAAAGTCATTGAAGACCTGCAGCATCGGGTGCAAGTTCAACGCGAAGCGGCTGTCTTGCTGGCGCAGCGCATAGAAGTGCTGTCGACCAAGTCGTGGCGCGATGCGCACGCCGTCATGGACGCCTTGCACACCGACGTGGAGCATTGGCAGGAGCAGGCCAACGCTTTGTTGAATGATGTCAATTGGCCTAGCGTGGAAGCCAAATTTCCGCCATTGTTGGATGCTTCGCGTGGTCAGTTATTGGCGGTATCGGATGCTTTCAAGGGCGCTTTGGCGCAGGCATCAGCAGCGGCTGAAGACCCGTCTGCGGTCTTGCCCACGGTGCCAGTGTGGGCCGATGAACTACGTTTGGCTCGGGGTGTCCTGCTGGAGCCCATCGTCAAAACAAAGAGACCCCCCATCGACCCTGAAGTCAAAGCCAAAGCGATGACGGTGGTGCGCGATGTGCTACAAAAATTAGAGCAAGAAATTGCCGAAGGTCATGGAAAAGCAAGTGCAGGCGCCGCTGCTGCCTTGCGCAATGCACTGAAAGAATACGGCAAAATTATCGACGACAAACTCGAAAGTCAAGCCCATGCAGCGCTTGCCGCAGCGGGTGAACTTGAAGGTTGGCAGCGTTGGCGTGCCGACCAATTGCGCGAAGAATTGGTAGTCAAGGCGGAGGCTTTGCTGAATCGACCAGAGGGACAGGCGATGGGTGGGCGCAAGATGCAGGAAAATCTGCGCGCTTTGCGGGACCAATGGAAGCAGACTGACCAGGGCGGCGTACCTAACCATGGCCTTTGGAAACGGTTTGACGACGCCTGCAACGAGGCACACAAGGTGGTGGAAGCCTGGCTGGAGAAAGTCAAGGCCGAGTCGGCCGAGCACCGGGCTCAGCGCTTGTCGCTGATTGAAGAAGTCAATGCCTGGGCGGCTGCCAATCCGGTGGCGCTGGACGATGACTGGAAAGGCTTCAATCGCTTGCTGCACCAGTTCGGTGATCGCTGGCGCGATGCCGGCCACGTCGGTGAAAAGGTCTTCGGCGAGTTGCAACCACTATGGATAGCGGCCATCAGTTCCGCTGCGGCGCCACTGGAGGAATTGCAGAAGCGCAGCCTGGTGACGCGCCAGAGCATGATTGAAGAGGCGAAATTACTTGGTGCTCAGCCTGAGTTACGCATTGACGCGGTTAAGGCATTGCAGCAGCGCTGGCAGGCGGAGACTCACGTGGTGCCCATGGAACGCCGCCTGGAACAAAAGCTGTGGGACGCATTTCGCAAGCCGATTGACGAAGCGTTTAACCGCAAAACCGCTGAGCGGGAGCGCGCCGATGCCGCCCTCGGTGAACGCGATCGTACTGTGCTTGCCGCTGCCAAGGCGCTGCAAGCGGCAAACTCCGCCGGCGATGCGCAGGTCATCCGCAGCGCAATGAATGCGCTGGAGGCGGCTTTGCGCGGACAGGCGCAGGCACAAGCCGTTGTTGCTGCGGTTGTTCAAGCCAGTGACGCTGATGCCGGTGCTGCGACAGACTTAACGAAAGCCGTACCGATGACGACCGACGCATCGGACGTGACGGCGACGGTTGCCTCGGGTGATGCAGGGGAAGCAAACGAAGCAGAGATACCGGTTGAACCTGCGGTGCCCTCAAAGCCCGCTCCAAGGGCGGTTGTGGCGGTGCGAGGGGATGACCGCCCCGGTATGAAGAAGACTGAGCCCGTGGCGATGGGGCGCGGCGGCAAGTTTGGTGACCGCAAAGACAGTGGGCGCGACGGTGCAAGAGACAGTTCCCGTGGTTCACGTGATGCCCAGGCCGCTGGACGCCCCGACGACAGGGCACCGCGTCGGGATGATCGAAGCAACCGTGACGCTGCATCTGCTGCCTGGAATGACGCGCCACGTTTGGGTGATACCGCTTTTCGTGCACAACGCGACGCTCTTGAGCATGCCCAACTGGCCTTGCGAAAACTGGCAGCCCAGGCGCATGGCGAGGCGTTAACGCAGGTGCTGACCGCTTGGGAACAGCGCGATGCGGCCCGCCTTCCTTCTGCGCAGGAATTGGGCAGCCGTGTGACAGCAGCGAGCCGCAGTGCGTGGACTAAAGCGTTGGCGCAATCACCTGCAGGTGATGCCGGTGAGTCACTACTGCGCTTGGAGATGGCGTCCGAATTACCTACGCCTGCGGAACACCTCAATGCGCGTCGCGCACTGCAATTGAAACTACTGACGAAACGTTATGACCCGGTGCCTGCCGTAACTTGGGGACAGGATACAGCTATGGTGCTGACCAGCGGCTATGATGCAGCCGGTGCGCGCCGACTGCAAAATGCGCTCAAGGTTTTGCTTAAGCCCTAGTCAAGTGGGGACAGCGTCAAAGGTTCGCCCCTAAAACTATCAAGAAGGGAGACGCGCAAATGGATTCGGTTGAAGGATTGCTCAAACGCCTGGAGCAACTCAATGATATCGGTGCCTCACTTTCCAAAGAGCACGACATCAAACGGCTACTGGAGCGCATTTTGCTGGCCGCCAAATCCATCACCAATGCTGACGGCGGAACACTCTATCGCATGATGGAGGATGGTCAAACCCTGTGCTTTGAGATGCTGCGAACAGATTCGCTGCAAATCGCCATGGGCGGCACATCAGGCAGCGTTATCGGCTTCCCCAACCTGTCGCTGCGCGATGCCAATGGCGCACCCAATGACTCAATGGTGGCGGCCTTTGCCGCCATCCATCAGCAGACCGTCAACATTGCGAATGCCGATACAGAATCCAATTTCGACTTCTCTGGCACTCGTTACTTTGACGAACGCACAGGTTATCACTCGCAGTCGCTGCTGGCGGTGCCGATGAAAGACCACGAGGGCGAGATCATCGGCGTGTTGCAGCTTATCAACGCGCGGGAACTTGATTCCGAAACAGTTGTGCCATTCTCAGTCGCTGACCAGCATCTGACAGAGTCTTTGGCGTCACAGGCTGCCATCGCGCTGAGCAATCGCTTGCTGTTGACGCAGCTGGAAGAATTATTTGAATCCTTTATCAAACTGATCAATCTTGCGGTGGACGAAAAATCGCATTACACGGTTGGTCATTGTCAGCGAGTGACTGCACTAACCCTGCTGCTGGCCGATGCGGTGGTAGAAACAAATGAAGGTCCGCTGGCTTCGTTCACCATGAACGAGCGCGAGCGTTATGAACTCAAGATTGCCGCCCTGCTGCACGATTGCGGCAAGGTCACGACGCCAGTGCACGTGGTTGACAAGTCGACCAAATTACATGCCTTGTTTGACCGTGGGCACCTCATTGACACACGTTTTGAGGTGCTCAAACGCGATGCTGAACTGCTTGCCCTAAAGCGGCAGCTAGCCCTGCGTCCATGTATTGATGAACAGGCCGATGCCGACATCTTGTTGACTTTGCAGTCCGCCATCAAGTCACTTGATGCTGATCGCGACTTTCTGCGTGCAATGAACCACGGGGTCGAATTGGGCCAGCCAGATGCTTTGCAGCGCGTTCGGGATATTGGCGGTCAGCGTAGCTGGCGAAATGCGAACGGTATCCAGGCGCAATTTCTGACGCCGGACGAAATTGAAAATCTGACCATCAAGACTGGCACCCTGACCGCCGCTGAGCGCACCACTGTCAATCACCATGTTGTCGCCACCATCAAGATGCTTGAGCAGTTGCCCTGGCCGAAGCACTTGAAAAACGTGCCAGAGTACGCTGCTGGACACCATGAGCGCATCGACGGCAAAGGCTACCCCAACGGGCTGAAAGGTGAACAGATGTCAATACAAGCCCGTGTGATGGGCATTGCGGATATCTTTGAAGCATTGACGGCGTCAGATCGGCCATATCGGTCAGGCATGAGCTTATCGCAAGCCATTGGCACCATGAATGACTTGAAAGACAACGGCCATATTGACCCCGAGCTGCATGAGATTTTTTTGCGTAAACGCATTTACGAGCGCTACGCTGAGCAGTTTCTGGATCCATTGCAAATCGACACGATTCCGCCTTAAGCCAGATCTGCCGTGATTCGCCGAATGGTGCAACCCGCCCTGTGATGCGAGGAATCCGCATTTAAGGTCAGACGCAACACTTCCATCCGAGGCGGCGTGCCAGCAGCATCCCAATCGCTCAGCACGACGCGGCGCAGACCGGCTCCCAACTCGTGATCGGCCGGCTTGTGGGTGTGGCCGTGAATCAGGTGGCTTGCCCTGGAAGTTCGCAGCCAGTTACAAGCCTCCCTATTGTCGACGTCGGAATAGACCACGCCGCTGCGTTTGCGCGTCTCGCTTTGGGCGCGCAACGCGTTGGCGATTTCGCGCCGCCGCTCTAAGGGTTGAGCGAGAAATTCGTGCTGCCATTTCAGACCGCGTACTTGAGTCCGAAATTCCATGTAGTCGGTATCCATCAGGCACAAGGCGTCGCCATGCGAAAGCAGCCAGCGTTGCCCGGCGAACTCAAGCACCGCAGGATCGTCAATCAAGGTCATGCCACAAATTCTTGCAAACTCCGCACCCAACAGGAAGTCGCGGTTGCCATGCATGAAAAAAATCTCTAGGCGATGCGAGGCAGATTTGAGAACCTGCGCGCATTGAGTCTCAATGGCTTGCGCTTCTTCGGGTTGGTAAGTGTCGTCCCCGACCCAGACTTCAAACAGATCACCCAGGATGAACACGGCATCTGCCTGGGTAGTTTGCATGAAGTCCTGCCAGGCGAAAAAAGTAGCGGTGGCGCCATCCTGCAGGTGTAAATCGGAAATGAAATCAATATTGCGCCAACGCGGTGGTGCTTGCAGTAGCGGCCAGGGCACAGCGGCGTCGGGCGTCGTGACCTGCGGTACCGATGGATTCATTTCAAAGTGCCACAGCCTTTTCGATCACCACGTCTTCCGCCGGAACATCATCGTGATGACCTTTGCGACTGGTCTTGACGGTCTTGATCCTGTCGACAACATCCTTACCCGACACCACGCTACCAAATACGGCGTAGCCCCAACCCTGGGCCGAGATGGCGGTGTGGTTGAGGAAGCCGTTGTCAGCTACATTGATGAAAAACTGAGCGGTGGCCGAGTGCGGGTCGCCAGTACGGGCCATAGCCACGGTGTAGTTGAGGTTCTTCAAGCCGTTGTTGGCCTCGTTGTCGATCGCTTTGTCACCGCGTTTTTCTTTCATGCCGGGTTCCATGCCGCCGCCTTGCACCATGAAGCCGGGGATGACGCGGTGAAAAATGGTGTTGTTGTAGTGACCCTTGTTTACGTAGCTCAAAAAGTTTGCCACCGTTTTAGGTGCTTTTTCGGGATCCAGTTCAAGGGTGACGACACCGTAGTTCGCTATGTGAAGTTCGACTTGGGGCTTGTTCATGATTTATTTCACCAGGGTTGCAGAGTTGATAAGGATAGGGGTTTTGGGGACGTCCGAGGGGAACGGTCCGCCGGCACCAGTGGGGCTTGTCTTCATTTTCTGGATAACGTCCATGCCACTGACAATCTTGCCGAACACGGTATAGCCGTACGACTGTACGCTGGGGTCCAAAAACGCGTTGTCCTTGACATTAATAAAAAATTGCGCGCTAGCAGATTGCGGGTCGCTGGTACGGGCCATCGCGAGTGTTCCGACCGTGTTTCTGGGACCGCCCTTGGCCAGCGCTTCGCGGCCTTCGTGGGCAACCGGCGGGCGGGTTTTCTTCTCGGAGAAGTTGGCGTCATAGCCACCACCCTGCACCATAAAATTGTCGATCACGCGGTGAAAGATGGTGCCGTCATAGTGCTTTTCATTGACGTACTGCAAAAAATTTGCAACCGTTTTTGGGGCCTTGTCGGCGTATAGCTCAACCACAAAGTCACCTGCCGTCGTAGCAAACTTGACGCGCGACACATCTTGTGCCATTGCGCTTTTCATGACAGAAAACAGGGCAACCGCTGCAACAGCGGCAGTGGCCAGCGTCTTAAAATTTTTGAACTTCATGTAACGACTCCTTTAAAAAAATCTTTGTAGCTTGTTTGACGGCGCCTAGCACGGGCACCGATCTGCCGACTCAACGAGTCTTCAAAGAACTTGCTGCGGGTGTGACGGTAGCATCGCGCGGTGGCGCTGTGCTGGGGCTGAACAATTCGCCCATGCGGGCCAGTTTGGTTTGCGCAGTCGTGCTGCTGTTGTCGAGTTGCAGTGCGCGACTGTAGGACTGGCTGGCAAGTTTGGCGTACACGTCGCCGAGATTCTCGTGTGCCGTGGCGTAGTCCGGATTGGTTCGGATCGCCATCTCCAGCGCCGCAAGCGCCTTGTCCAATTGATTCTGCCCGGCGTAAAGAACCGCAAGGTTGTTGTAGGGCTCAGGTAGCTCAGGGTAGTCTTCGGTGAGTCTGGTGAAGGTCGAGATCGCATCCGGTTTGTTACCGGAGCTGTTTTGAATTACACCTTTCAAAAAACGCATCTGCGGGTCCTTGGGTTTGGATGCCAGGTACACGTCGACTTTCATCATGGCCGCACTCAGTTTGCCAACGCGCAGCAACTGGTTCACATCACCGTATTCGTCTGCATGGCCAACCGTCGCACCACAAGCGACTAGCAAAGCCAACCAGCGAAGCATGATGAGAATAGTGGAGTGGGCGAGCCTCATGAAGCCTTATGTTTCCTACAGGGTGAGCGCCTGCCACAAGAGCCAGGTCGGCAGGGTTATATACTGAGCCGAATTGTAGCCCAGCGGGTGCTTTTCGGTACCGTCGAAATCGCCTTCCCATGAACAGTCGTTGGCGCTGCCTCCATCCTTTAAGTTGCTCATCAAAGCAGTCGTCAAAACAGATATGAGTTTGCGCATTTACAACACGCTGTCGCGTGCACTGGAGCCCTTGGAACCACTACAGTCTGGCCACGTCCGGATGTACGTCTGCGGCATGACGATTTACGACTTGTGCCACATCGGACATGCTCGCATGGCAATGACTTTTGATGTGGTGCAGCGCTGGCTGAAATGCAGTGCTTATCGGGTGACTTATGTGCGCAACATAACCGACATTGATGACAAGATCATCAACCGGGCTGTGGAGCGCGGAATCACAATTCGTGCACTGACTGACGAGATGATTGAGGTGATGCACAGTGATATTGGCAAGCTCGGCATGGAGCCACCGACGCTGGAGCCGCGTGCCACCGAATACGTGCCACAGATGCTTACCTTGATACGCCAACTCGAAGCCAAAGGCCTGGCTTACAAGTCGGGTTCAGGCGATGTGAACTTTGCAGTGCGAAAATTTCCGGGCTATGGCAAGTTGTCGGGCAAGTCGCTGGATGATTTGCGTGCCGGCCAACGGGTGGCCGTGCCAGACGGCAAGGATGATCCGCTTGATTTTGTGCTTTGGAAATCTGCCAAGGCAACCGAACCGCCTGATGCCAAATGGGACAGCGCCGCTTTGGGTCATGACTATGGCTTGGGTCGCCCCGGTTGGCATATCGAGTGTTCGGCCATGAGTTGTCAAACGCTAGGTGAAACTTTTGATATCCATGGTGGCGGTGTGGACCTTCAGTTTCCTCATCATGAAAATGAAATTGCACAAAGCGAGGGCGCTAACGGCAAGCCTTTGGCCAGTATCTGGATGCACAACGGCATGGTGCAACTGGACAACGAAAAGATGTCCAAGAGTTTGGGTAATTTCTTCACCATTCGTGAGGTGTTGAGCAAATACGATCCAGAAACAGTTCGTTTCTTCCTGGTCCGAACTCACTACCGAACCAGCTTGAATTACAGCGATGTGCATCTGGACGACGCACGCAACTCGCTTAAGCGTATCTACACGGCACTGGATTTGGTCAAGCCAGCACCGAAGAAGATTGACTGGACCCTGCCTTTTGCAGCGCGTTTCAAGAGTGCGATGGATGAAGACTTTGGCACGCCCGAGGCGATCGCCGTGCTGTTCGAATTGGCCACCGAAGTCAATAGAACGCATTCTGCCGAATTGGCGGGATTGCTCAGGACGCTGGGCGGTTGCCTGGGTTTGTTGCAAGGTGATCCGAAAACTTTTTTGCAGGCCGGCGCTACCCTTGATGATGCGACTATCACCACCCTGATTAATCAACGTGCAGCTGCCAAAGTTGCCAGGAACTTCACTGAGGCCGATCGCATTCGCCAGGAACTGCTGGCGCTAGGGGTAGTCCTGAAAGATTCAGCTACTGGCACCAGCTGGGAGACTGGGCAATGATTTACCCGGCATTGGTTTTGACCCAAGCCCTTTGAAAGCAGAGCGATGACAAGCACTAGACAGACTGCGCCCGTATGCGCAACGCCGACGTATTGGGAAGACGCCTGCAAGCACCTGATGAAAAAGGATCGGGTGATGAAGCGGCTAATCCCCCAGTTTGGCGACGCCTGTCTGCAAACCCGCGGCGATGCTTTTGTTACCTTGGCGCGCAGCATCGTGGGGCAACAGATTTCGGTCAAGGCGGCGCAGACGGTGTGGGACCGCTTTGCGCTGCTGCCTAAGAAGATAACAGCCGCCAACGTACTCAAGTTGAAAGTTGATGACATGCGAGCGGCCGGTTTGAGTGCGCGCAAGGTCGAGTACCTGGTGGATCTGTCTTTGCACTTTGACAATCGTGCGGTACACGTCAGTGACTGGGAGACGATGGACGACGAAGCCATCATTGCCGAGCTGGTTGCCATTCGCGGCATTGGCCGGTGGACGGCCGAGATGTTTTTGATCTTTCACATGATGCGGCCCAATGTGTTGCCACTGGATGATGTCGGATTGATCAACGGCATCAGCAAGAGCTATTTTTCGGGGGACGTGGTTAGCAGAAGCGATGCCCGTGAAGTTGCTGCTGCCTGGTCGCCCTATTGCAGTGTGGCAACTTGGTATATTTGGCGCTCGCTTGATCCTTTGCCGGTGAATTACTGAGAACTTTTGAGACAGACTGTAGTTGCGCTAAGCGAACCAGCTCTGACCCTAACCTTGTAGGAGCCGTTTGTGGCCAAGAAAAATTTCCTCGACTTTGAGCACCCCATTGCCGAACTCGAAAATAAGATTGAAGAGCTGCGTTACGTGCAAACCGAGTCGGCGGTGGATATTTCGGCCGAGATCGACCAGTTGGCTAAGAAAAGTCAGCAACTCACGAAAGACATCTATAGTGAGTTGACACCGTGGCAAATTACCAAAATTGCGCGTCATGCCGAGCGGCCCTACGCTCTCGATTACATCGGTGAGATATTCACTCATTTTGTTGAGTTACACGGTGACCGGCATTTCGCTGACGACCTCAGCATTGTGGGTGGTCTGGCGCGTTTCAATGGCACCCCCTGCATGGTGCTGGGTCAGCAAAAGGGGCGCGACACCAAGGAGCGCGGCTTGCGTAACTTCGGCATGAGCAAACCAGAAGGTTATCGCAAGGCATTGAGGCTCATGAAAACAGCCGAAAAATTCAAGCTGCCGATTTTCACGTTTGTCGATACGCCTGGTGCTTATCCCGGCATTGACGCCGAAGAACGTGGACAGTCTGAGGCTATCGGCCGTAATATTTACGAAATGGCGCAGCTAGAAGTTCCCATCATTACTACCATCATTGGCGAAGGCGGTTCGGGTGGTGCGCTGGCTATTTCGATTGGCGATCAGGTATTGATGCTGCAGTATTCCATTTACTCCGTCATCAGCCCCGAGGGCTGCGCCTCCATTCTCTGGAAGACCGCCGACAAGGCGAAGGAGGCGGCAGAGGCCCTCGGCATCACTGCCCACCGCCTCAAGGCGCTTGGCGTGATTGACAAGATCGTCAATGAGCCGGTTGGCGGCGCGCATCGGGATCACAAACAAATGGCGGCTTTCCTCAAGCGCGCCTTGAACGAGGCGTTTCGCCAGGTCAGTGACCTCAAGGTCAAGGAACTGCTGGACCGTCGCTATGACCGACTGCAAAGCTACGGGCGCTTCACCGATACCAAGGCGGCCGCCAAGTAGTTTGTTGCCTGCTCACCCGTGACCGCGAAACTGAACGACGCAATTGCCACCTTTTCGCCCGTCTTGCCGCTGGCGGTGGCATTCAGTGGAGGGGTCGATTCCACTGCTTTGTTGCTGGCGTGTGCCGAAAAATGGCCAGGGCAGGTCTCTGCCATCCACATTCACCATGGTGTACAGCTGGCCGCGGACGACTTCGAGCAGCACTGTCGGAATTTTTGCGCGCAGTTGAATGTACCGCTCACAGTCAAACGAGTGGACGGCCGCCATGTGCCCGGCCAGAGTCCAGAAGACGCGGCGCGTCGTGTCCGTTACCAAGCCTTCGAAGAAGTTGTTACGGATAAAAATTCGACTGAAGGTATCAAGAATATCGCCATAGCACAGCATGCCGATGATCAGGTGGAAACCCTGCTGTTGGCCTTAAGCCGTGGTGCCGGACTGCCAGGATTGAGCGCCATGCCCGCAACCTGGGTGCGTCGGGGCATCACTTACCACCGCCCAATGTTGCGGGTAAGTGCATCAGATATTCGGGCCTGGATTAAGAGTCATGGTGCAGTAATCATTGAAGACCCGACCAATGTTGATGAGCAGTACACGCGCAATCGCATTCGTGCGCGGCTGCTGCCGGCACTGGAGACCACGTTCCCGCAATTTCGAGACACCTTTGCCCGTAGTGTGGCGCACGTGGTGCAGGCGCAGCAACTACTGATTGACATTGCGCTGCAGGATTTGGCGTCAATTGGCGTACCCCCCGTTATTGTTAATGTCCAGCAATTGAGTCGCACTCGACAGGCCAATGTGCTGCGTCATTGGTTGAGTACTGCTGCGGGTACCGTGCCCAGCGCTGCGCAACTGGAAGAACTGCTGGATCAGATTGCCGATTGCACGACGCGGGGACATCAGATTCGCATCAAAATTGGCATCGGTGTTGCCGAGCGCCGGGGCGCGGTATTGCATTGGTACAATCCAACGGTTTTGCTCTAATAATAATTGTTCCAATGGCATTGATTGTTCACAAATACGGCGGCACGTCGATGGGTTCTACGGAACGTATCCGTCATGTCGCCAAACGCGTCGCCAAATGGGCGCGCGCCGGTCACCAGATGGTCGTCGTACCCTCCGCCATGAGCGGTGAAACCAACCGACTGCTGGCGTTGGCGAAAGAGCTGGCGCCCAGTAAGTCGACCGATGCCTACAACCGCGAGCTCGACATGCTGGCTTCCACCGGCGAGCAGGCCTCAAGTGCGCTGTTGGCGATTGCGCTGCAGGCCGAGGGCATGACGTCGGTCAGCTACGCCGGCTGGCAAGTACCGATTCGTACCGACAGCGCCTATACCAAAGCCCGCATCGAATCAATTGACGACGCTCGCGTGCGTGCTGATCTGGACGCCGGCCGGGTAGTGATCGTCACCGGCTTTCAGGGGCTCGACGAGTTGGGCAACATCACCACCCTGGGGCGAGGTGGTTCGGATACTTCCGCTGTTGCTGTGGCCGCCGCCATGAAGGCTGCCGAGTGCCTGATCTATACCGATGTGGATGGCGTTTACACCACCGATCCGCGTGTTGTGCCTGAAGCGCGCCGTCTGCATACCGTCAGCTTTGAAGAGATGCTGGAGATGGCCTCCATGGGCTCCAAGGTCTTGCAGATCCGATCGGTTGAGTTCGCCGGAAAATACAAGGTCAAGCTACGGGTTTTGAGCAGCTTTACGCCCTGGGATATTGATATCAATGAAGAAGCCACTTCCGGCACCCTGATTACTTTTGAGGAAGACGAACACATGGAGCAAGCCATTGTTTCCGGCATTGCATT
>JBAXBQ010000073.1:0-16255 GCA_037141865.1 Comamonadaceae bacterium
CGTCAATTGTTGGGTCGGCCCGGCGAGGTGCAAATGCTCGGACGTGCGCGCGGCGTCGTGTGGAACTACCGCTATGAAAACAACTCATGCAACTGGTTCCAGGTCGAACTGTCGCTGCAACAGCAAGTGCGCTCCGCCGGCTATGGCGAACCACCCGAATGCCGTGGGCACAATGATCGCTCTGACGAATGACGCGACCTCGCTGTAGCGTCCGTCTGTCCCGTGCAACAAATTATCGTCGTCGCAAGTCACCATCCAGTGGCGAGAACAGCTTTACAAGGGTGCCAATGCCTGCATCGCAGCAAGGCTGCCGACCGCCGGCTCTGAATCCCCTATCATTTGCGTACCGGGCGCTGTCCGGACTGAGTATTTATGCCACCTACCGCCAACCCATCACTGGTCGAATTGCGAAATCTGACCTTTGGCTACGAGCAACGCGCCGTCCTGGATGACGTTTGCCTGTGCATCCCAAAAGGCAAAGTCACTGCGCTCATAGGCCCGATGGGTGGTGGCAAGACGACCATGCTGCGTTTGATGGGCGGCCAGCTCCGTGCGTGGTCGGGGCAAATGCTGTTTGATGGGCAAGATATAGGTCCGATGGATCAGCAGCAACTGTATGCGGCCAGGCGTCGCATGGGGATGCTGTTTCAGTTCGCCGCCTTGTTTGCTGACATGAGCGTGTATGAGAACGTAGCCTTCCCGCTGCGTGAGCATACCGATTTGGCGGAATCGCTCATCCGAGACATTGTCTTGATGAAACTCAATGCGGTAGGCCTGCGAAACGCGCGGGATCTCCTGCCCAGTGAAGTGTCGGGTGGAATGGCCAAACGTATTGGAATTGCGCGGGCGATTGCCTTGGACCCGGAACTGGTGATGTACGACGAACCATTTTCCGGTCTCGATCCGATTTCACTTCGGGTCGCCGCCAACCTGATTCGTCAGCTCAATGATGCCATGGGATTAACCAGTATTTTTGCCTCGCATGAACTGAGCCAAACGCTTGAGATTGCCGATCATGTTGTCATACTTGACAATGGAAAGGTCGCGTTCCAGGGTACCGTGCAGGAGGTGCTTGAAAGTACCGATCCGCTGGTGTTCCAGTATGTGAATGAACGCCCGGATGGCCCGGTGCAGTTTCACTACCCGGCCGTCCCTATTGACGAGGATTTTGGTATCTCCATCCGTTGCACAACAGCACCTGGTGATTTCCGATGAGCCGGGAAAAAGTGTCTTCATCGACGCCGAATGGAGGCCGCAATCTTTGCTTCGGAACGTCAGCAAAGCGTTGCTGATTCCATTGGCATGGCTGGTATAGCCACATACTGCTGTCTAACTGATCTCACATGGAGTTTCTTTCTATGCAATACGCGTTCATTCGTCGAGTTGTTGCCGCTGCCACAGGGGTTGTGTGTTGCATCAGCATTCACGCCGCATCCATCGCTCCAGTCGCCGCCGAACATGGCATGGTGGTGACGGCGCAGCATTTAGCGACTCAGGTCGGAGTCGACATTTTGAAGAAAGGTGGCAATGCCATTGATGCCGCCGTTGCAGTGGGCTACACGCTGGCTGTGGTCTACCCGGCAGCAGGCAACCTGGGCGGTGGCGGTTTCATGACCCTGCAATTGGCCGATGGCCGCAAGACTTTTCTGGATTTTCGTGAAAAAGCGCCACTGGCAGCCACGCCCAATATGTACCTGGACGCAGCCGGCAACGTGGTCAAGGGCCTGAGCACCAACGGCTATCTGGCGGTTGGTGTGCCGGGCTCGGTGGCCGGATTCGAATCAGCGCGAACGAAGTACGGCACCCTGTCTCGGGCTGCGCTGATGGCTCCAGCCATCCGCCTCGCCGAGAAAGGATTTACGCTGGAGCAAGGCGACGTCGATTTGCTGCGCACAGCCACTAGCGACTTTCGTAAGGACGCAGCTTCTGCTGCGATCTATTTGAACAAAGGCGAGCCCTTTGCGCCGGGGCAGAAGTTGAAACAAAAGGATTTGGCCAAGACCCTTCGATTGATTAGCCGAAACGGCAAGGACGGTTTTTACAAGGGGCCTGTGGGTCGGGCATTGATAGTCGCAAGCACCGCCGGAGGGGGCATCCTGACGCAGGCGGACCTGGACCAATACTCGGTACGGGAACTAGCACCTGTCGAGTGTGATTACCGCGGCTATCACGTCATTTCAGCGCCGCCACCGAGTTCGGGTGGCGCGGTCATCTGCGAAATCTTGAACATACTGGAAGGCTATCCACTCAAAGAGTTGGGATATCGATCGGCGCAAGCGGTTCACTTCCAGATTGAGGCCATGCGTCACGCCTATGTGGACCGCAACAGCTACCTGGGGGATCCGGACTTCGTCAAAAATCCGCTGGACCGCTTGCTCGACAAAGGCTACGCAGCCGCGCTGCGTGCTGCCATTGACCCGGCAAAAGCAGCCGTCTCCAAAGACCTGAAGCCCGGTGTCACGCCTCATGAGGGCACTAACACCACGCACTACTCTATTGTCGACAAAGAGGGCAATGCGGTTGCAGTCACCTACACCTTGAACGAGTGGTTTGGTGCCAAGGTTACCGCTGCTACCACGGGTGTGCTGCTAAACAACGAGATGGACGACTTCACGGTCAAGATCGGGGTTCCCAATTTTTTTGGTTTAGTGCAGGGCGAAGCCAACGCCATCGCTCCCGCAAAGCGGCCCCTGAGTTCCATGAGCCCGACCATTGTCACGCGCGAAGGCAAGCCGGTGATGGTGGTAGGAACACCCGGCGGCAGCCGAATTATCACGGCAGTAACCCACACCATTCTGAACGTGATCGACTACGGTATGACGGTTCAGGAAGCCGTCGACGCGCCGCGCTTTCACCAGCAGTGGTTGCCGGATCTGACCAACGTGGACAATTTCGGTATCAGCCCGGATACGCGCAAAATTCTGGAAGCAATGGGTCACAAGCTTGGTGCCCCCCAGCCAGCCAACCATCTGGCAGCCATTCTGGTTGGGGCACCTTCGCTTGAAGGCAAACCGGTCGGCAACAATCGTTTTTACGGTGCCAACGATCCACGCCGCAATACCGGTCTTGCCATGGGCTATTGATGATTGGAGGGGCGGCCGCAACCTTCGCGCGGCGCGGCTCGCTTGGGACGGAGACGTTCCTTCCATTGGCTAGTGCGCCAGAGCCTCTGGATGCCCGCGTTACACTACGTGAAGTACAACCCTCCCGGGTTGCGGTGATTCAGTACGGCGGGTTCTGGTCAGAGTCGAACTACGACGAACATTTGGTCAAACTAAAGTCTGCGATGAAAGCCGAGAATCTCACTTGGATCGGTGAGCCTGTGTTCTCGCGTTACAACGGCCCGACCACTCCGTGGTTCATGCGGCGCAATGAAATTTGGCTGCATGTGAGCGACAAGCCCGTTTGAAGCACCCTTTTGCCCCCCGCCACTGGTAGCACCAGATGGCAAGAGGGCGTCATCTGATCCTCTGCAAGTGAGAGTGTGTTGAAAGTGCAAGCGAACGACCCCTGCCGACTCCGGCACGCGCCGGTTTGAAGCGTCCCAAATGGTCAGTTCGGTGTGTGTCAACTTCAGGACAGCCAAGTCGGCGCAACCGGACCACACAGTCCCTCTTTGTCGCCGAAGTGGTGATTTGCTTACGCGGTTTGTCCGTCGCCATAGAGGGCAGTGCAAAAAATGAGGAAACACGCCACAATGGCCGCGTCCCCCCATTCAAACCATCCGGAGGCTCCATGATCATTTCCCTTGTCAACCGCAGTGCGTCGATCAGCGACGAAGACATGCAGCGCGTGGTGCGCGCCATCAACCGCCAGATCACCGAGGACTTCACTCCCTACTGGAGCTTTGGTGCCACCGTGCGCATCGAGGGTGCGGTCGGCGCACGCATCAACAAGCAATCGCTGCCCGATATGCGCGGCGACGCGGTGATGTATGTGTTGGATGGCCTCAACAAGGAGCAGGCCGAAGGCTGGCACGAAAAAAACTTCCGTGACATTCCATGCGGCTATGTCTACCTTGGCATGTGCGACAAGATGAATGATCCGTGGACCATGGCGCTGTCGCATGAGATTTTGGAGCTGATTGGCGATCCGATGAGCAACCTGTGGGTGCAGGGGCCACATCCCACCAGCCGCAAAAAAGTGCTGCACATGTTCGAGATGTGCGATGCGGTGCAGTGCGAGTTCTATGAGATAGACGGCATTGTGCTGTCCAACTTTGTGCTTCCAAGCTACTTCAGTCCGGGAACGCAGGAGGGGCGGCGCAACGATTTTCTGAATCGCGCCTACAAGGGCAAGACCCTCAAGTCATTCGGCATCAACCCGGGTGGCTACCTCAATGTGGTGGACCCCAAGACCGGCAAATGGGAAAACCCCACGCGAGCTGCAGACCCGTTGGCCGAATCCCGCCTGAAGGCCAAGGCAGCCGAACAGATCGGGCGCGGCTTCATCAGAAGGCACCGCTGACCCGAATTGACCGACACGTCAAAAGTGCGGGTTGCAAGAGAATCTCGCCAGCAACCGGTTGCGCGCCTTTGCTGGCGCTGCGCTGCACCTTCTTTCACAACGGCCGCAGGTTCTCTTTCTCGGATTCCAGCGTGATCAGATACCAGTAAGCCTGTCGGGTGCTTTTGAAGCGCTGTTCGCCGTAGCGAAAGAGCGAAGCGGCAGCTAGCAGCAGGCAGGCCAATCCGAACCAGCCGCGGCAAGTCACAGTGAATGAGACGAACAGAATCAGCAGAACGACGAACAGGCTGCGAAAGAATTTGGAATCAGCTTCGAAGCGTTCGACATGGGCCAGCGCAGCCGGATGCGCAAGGGCGAGCCGACACTTGGTCCACTGGAAGGTATTGATGGCCTGATCGTGAAACCGCTCAGGTGGGAAATGGGTTTTTTTGATCTCGATTGCTGTTTTGAGCGGGAAGTTTTTTTCCAGGGGCGCGAACTTCTCACGCAGAACGTCATAACCACCATCGATCCACGAACCCACGAGGAACAGGAAATGACCCAGCACATAGGACGCAATGGCGAAAACCACCCATCCTTCAACGTCGGATTGCGGCGCTGTCAGGATGGCTGGAATCTTGCCTTGCTGCGCCATAGCGCGCAGGTGAAACGCCAGGATCGCGCCGGGAAGAATGATCGAAAAGAAATCGATCATGCCGACGTGGAACTTTTCTGGTTCAGCCGCCATTTCTCCATCTCCTTCTTCGTATTCTCGCCTCGATCTGAGATCCTGTTCGGCCACGCGGTGTAGATGAAGTTGAAATTCACACACGACGCCGAAAACGCGTGGGAGATTTTGTTGACAGACTTTGAAGTTTGTCAATTGCCCAAAATTAACACTGCCTACCGAACTGGTATTGTTCGCGCTGACACAGAATACGCCCGCGACATTGGCCTGAAGGTGAGGCGTTGCGAAGCAAAGCGCTTGAACCCGACAAGAAAACATTATCTGACGTCACCGGAGACAAAACCATGAAACGACGTATCCTTCTTCAAGCCGCTCCCGCGCTGCTCACCTTACCTGGCCTTTCAAGGGCGCAAAGCACTTACCCGGCCAAACCCATCCGCTACATCGTTCCGGTGGCCGCCGGTGGCGGCAGCGACATGATAGGACGCACCGTGACCGAGCGCTGGGGCAATCTGCTCAAGCAGACTTTCATCGTCGATAACCAGGGCGGCGGTGGCGGTGTCATCGCAGCCCAGGCCACGGCGCGTGCCGCGCCCGATGGTTACACGCTCATGCAGGGCTATGTAGCCACGCATGGCACCAGCCCAGCCACGCGCAAACTTCCCTATGACGCGGTCAGGGACTTCACGCCGATCGGCATGATAGGCGGCACGCCCAACGTCCTGGTGGTCAACGCCGCCCTGCCGGTCAACAACATCAAGGAATTCGTCGAGTACCTGCGCAAGAATCCTGGCAATGTGAGCTATGGTTCAGCCGGCGCGGGGTCGCTCACGCATCTCACCATGGAGTTGTTCAAGCAGCAGTTGGGCACATTCATGGTGCACATTCCCTACCGCGGCATTGCACCGGCTTTCACCGATCTGATGGGTGGTCAGACGCAGGCCATGTTTCCAGGGCTGGCGGCCGCTGTGCCGCACATCCGCTCTGGCAGGGCGCGACCCCTTGCCGTGACGGGCCTGAAACGCCACCCCCAGTTCAAGGACCTGCCGACGCTGGATGAATCAGGCTTCAAGGGCTTTGATGCGCAGCAGTGGTACGGCGTTGTGGGCCCGGCAGGCATGCCCGCCGCCGTCGTGAAGCTGCTCAATGAAACGCTGGGCTCCGTCCTCAGGGCAGCTGACTTGCGCGACAAATTGTCCGTCGAGGCGGTCGAGCCGATGATCATGACGCCGGAGCAATTTGGCCAATTCATCGTCGCCGATATTGCCCGCTGGACGCAGCTGGCGCACGCTCGGGGCATACAACTCGACAACTGAACAGAAAGACACCATGGCCCGTAATACCCAGGTCGCTGCCGACCACAACGCTCCGCCCGTCACACAAATCCTGGCTCAGTTCATTGCTACCCATCCCGGCTACCTGGCCGGTGGTTGGACCGCTGCGGTCGACCATGAAGCGCACCGCACCTTCATGAACTGGTTGGGCTGCGCCATTGGCGCCTCCCACCACCAAGCCGCCGACGCTGCATTCGCCGCTATTGCCCTGCTGCAACCCGCAGCGCAGGCCACGCTGCCCGGACGTAGTGAAAAGGTGGACATGGCCAGTGCGGCACTGATCAACGGCATCACTTCGCATACCTTTGACTTCGACGATACCCACCTCAAAACCATCATCCATCCGGCTGGCCCCGTTGCATCCAGCTTGCTGGCCCTGGCAGAACATACCGGAGCCAGCGGACGCGCCCTGCTTGACGCACTGGTCATCGGCATTGATGTCTCGTGCCGGGTCGGCAATGCCATGTACCCTGACCACTACGACCGCGGCTGGCACATCACCGGTTCGACCGGGACCCTGGGGGCCGCCGCCGCTTGCGCGCGATTGCTCGGGCTGAACGCGCAGCAAACCGCCATGGCGCTGGGCATTGCAGCCTCGCAACCGGTGGGTATGCGTGAGCAATTTGGCAGCATGACCAAACCCTTTCACCCCGGTGCTGCGGCGCGAGCGGGTTTGATGTCTGCGCTGCTGGCCAGCCAGGGCTTTAGCGCCAGCGCTCAGGCGCTGGAGGCTCCGCGCGGCATGATGCAAACGATCTCAACCAAAAACGACTGGTCAGAAATTAGCAGCGAATTGGGCCAGCGTTTTGAGATTTCCTTCAATAGCTACAAGCCCTTTGCCTGCGGCATCGTCATTCATCCCAGCATTGACGCCTGTGCGCAATTGCGTGCGCAAGGTGTCACGCCTGAACACGTGCAACGCATCGAACTCAAAGTGCATTCTCTGGTGCTCGAACTCACTGGCAAAAAGGAACCGGCCGACGGCCTGCAGGCCAAGTTCAGCGTGTACCACGGATGCGCGGCTGGCTTGACCTTTGGTCACGCGGCTGAGGAAGAGTTTTCGGACAGCGTGGTGAACCGCCCCGACATGGTGGCATTGCGCCGCAAGGTCGTGGCAACGGTCGATGATTCGATTGATGAAGCCAGCGCTGACGTCACTGCTGTGCTGAGCGACGGACGCCGCGTCCATGTTTTCGTGGAGCATGCTATCGGCTCAATGCAAAACCCCATGACCGACGCCCATCTTGGAGCCAAGTTTCGCGGTTTGTCAGACGTCGTGCTGGGCGCAGCAAGAACAACTGAGCTGATCGCAGCGTGCTGGGCAATAGGTGGTGCTGGCAATCTTCGTGAGTTGACTGCCCTGGCTCGCCCGTGATCCCGACTCCATTCCTGCGAAGCGTAGTTAGAACTGGAGTTAAGCCAATTCGGTGATGAATTCTTCGCGGGGTCGGCGAACCTTCTTCAAATTCACCAGCCAGTCATTTGCCTCTTCGCGGTAGCCAAGTGGCAATATTGCAACGCTGCGCAGACCGCGCGATTGCAGTCCCAGAATTTCATCCAGTGCCTTGGGGTCAAAACCTTCCATGGGTGTGCTGTCGACTTCCTCAAATGCCGCAGCAATCAGGGCTGCGCCGAGGCCGATATAGGCTTGGCGGGCGGCGTGCTCAAAGTTGACTTGCGGGTCGCGTCCAGGGTAGTTTTCCAACAGCATCTTGCGGTAGTTTTCCCAGCCTTCGCTGGCAAATCCGCGTTGTTCGTTCACCAGGTCAAACATGGCGTTGATGCGCTCAGGCGTGTAGTTATCCCAAGCTGCGAACACGAGCAGGTGCGAGCAATCGGTAATCTGCCCTTGGTTCCATGCGATCGGCTTGATCTTCTCGCGCAACTCTTTACTCGTCAGCACGATGATCTCGTAAGGCTGCAAACCGCTGGACGTTGGCGCCAGGCGCGCCGCCTCCAGAATGCGCTCAACCTTCTCCGTTGGAACCGCTTTAGAGGGGTTCATTTTCTTGGTCGCGTAGCGCCATTGGAGTTTTTGAATCAAATCAGACATGAGAACTTTCGTGAGGGAAGACAAGCAACCGACATTGGGTGCATTGCGCTGATTGCAAGGGACTTACCGAGCTTTCAGGTAAGGTTAACCTCCCCCGCAAGCCACTCGTGTAAGTTTGGTTACGACTGCGCCGCCGCTCGTAGCATCTCAAAATTAAACGTTGGTCCGTACTGTTTTGTCACGCACAACGTCTTTATATTGTCCATGCGGGTTGAGTGGATATTGATCTTTCGGCAAACCGTAATAAGCCTGCGATCGAGGGAATTTGCGAATGGACACAGCGCACGAAGCGCTGAAGCTTCACGTTGTGGGTCTGGCCAGACCGACTGGGCCATGCGTTGCGTCCCTGAAGTCTTTTACCGAAAGTGAAAACATGCGCCCCAGCCTGACGCATCAACCGGAGAGAACTAGTGAGATCGGAAGTACCTTGCGCATCACTACAAGAGCGGGTCTTGCTGGTATACCAACACTGGGGGTCTTTCTTTTCCAAAATGCCGTTACGGGCATCGAATTTGCCATCGTTACCGGACACACGGGCGATCCACGTCAGGCCTGATGGAAAGACTGTGACTTCACCCGTTTCAATCGACGGCTTCGAGGTCGAGCTTGAATTGGAAAGATAGTGGTTTGACCGTCGGTTATGGAGAGACAAATTCAGGTAACAGGAAGTCTGCAGCGTTTTGGAGACCGCCACGAACGGCCGGTTTCTGGAAGTCCAGTGAAGTTGGAGAAGGCCGCTGTGCCGCCGAGTTCATGCATTGGTCAACCGGACTTCCCATGTCCACTTCATCGCTCGTATGCGGCAATCACAAGCACTCATCCGACCAAACTCTCAATCAGTTGTCGAGAGAAATGCAATTACTTCGGGCTCCCGAGGAATAGACTCAACTGCACCGTAGCCAAGCGTGGACAGTGCGGCGGCTGCGTTGGCATAGCTGGCTGCCTGCACCAAGGAGTCGCCCGCTGTTAGCCGAGCCAGCAAGCTGCCGGCAAAACAATCACCGGCGCCGGTTGCGTCGACCGCTTTCACAGCATGACCTTGGAGAAGCTTGCGCTTGCCCTGGGTTGCGACAAGAGCACCTCGTTTTCCGAGCTTGAGAACTACGTCGGTACAACCCCTGGCCAAACTCCAATCGATGATGGCAGTCGGATCCTCCGTGCCAATCAAACTTTTCATGTCGTCCAGGCTGGGCAGAAACAAGTCCACTGTTGGCAAGGTGGCTTCCATCTCCAGCAGCGCACGTTCTGCCGACCAGAGTTTGAGGCGCAGGTTGGCGTCGTAGGAGACACGAACACCATGGTGGCGAGCAGCCTGTATTGCGGCCCGTACCGTTTCGCACGCACTCGCGGAGATGGCCTGGCTAATGCCGGACACATGAAGAAACCGGACACCAGCCAGACAGGAGAAATCGAAGCTGCCTGGCTGCATCACTGACGCGGCCGAATGACGACGCAGAAAATGAAATTCATGCCCATCGCTGTTGTGCGTCACAAAGTAGGCGCCGGTGTGACAGTCGCTCTTTGTGACATTGCGCGTATTGACACCTTCGCGCTGCCACAGGGACAACAACATGTCGCCGAACATATCCTTGCCAACGCTGCTCAGATAGCCCGTTCGCGCACCATGGCGCGCGGCGGCAATGATGGCGTTGGATGTGTCGCCGCCAAACCCTTGTTGATAAAGATGCCGGGCCGGATCGGTCTGATTGAACTCAACCATCGCCTCACCCAGCGCAAATATCTCCACCTCATCCATGGAGGGCCAACCTTTCAAACGATCGCAAGGACGAATTTGTCACCTATGCAGAATAGACCGTTGACGCAGTCTCACCGCCTCGGCCGGTCCAGTTGGAATGGAAATACACGCCACGCGGCATATCAACGCGCTCGTACTGGTGCGCACCAAAATAATCTCTCTGCGCCTGCAGCAGATTTGCCGGCAGGTTCGGGTTTCGGTATCCATCGTAGTAGGCCATGGCAGAGGACAAGGCAGGTGTCGGGATTCCATTGCTTATGGCTTGCCCAAGCACAGTTCGCAATGAAAGCTGGGACCGCGCGACTGTTTCCGTAAAGAACGGATCCATCAGCAGATTCGAGAGTTCGGGATTCATATCAAAGGCGTCCTTTATCTTCGCCAGTAACACCGAACGAATGATGCAACCGCCGCGCCACATGAGTGCTATACCGCCGTAGTTCAATTTCCAGCCGAAGTCGATCGCCGCAGCACGCATCAATTGGTAACCTTGCGCATAAGAAATGATCTTTGCCGCATACAAGGCTTTACCGAGATCATCAATAAATGCTTTCCTGTCGCCGGTAAAGCGAACGTCGGGGCCCATCAATGTTTTTGAAGCCAGCACTCTTTCCTCTTTCATGGAGGAGAGTACGCGGGCAAACACCGCCTCGGTTATCAGGGCGAGCGGAGCGGCAACGTCAAGGGCTGTAACCACCGCCCATTTTCCAGTGCCCTTCTGACCTGCCTTGTCCAGTATCTTGTCGAGCAAGGCCAGGCCGTCATCATCTCTGACGGCCAGAATATCCCTGGTTATCTCGATCAGATAGCTTTTCAACTCCCCCTGGCTCCACTCCTTGAACACAGCGTGCATTTCGTCTGCCGTCATACCCAATAGCGTTCTCATGACGTCATAAATTTCGCATATGAGCTGCATGTCGCCATATTCAATTCCGTTGTGAACCATTTTGACCAAATGGCCAGAGCCCTCTTGTCCGATCCAGTCGCAACAGGGAACCCCGTCGTCGACCTTGGCGGCGATGGCTTGAAAGATCGGCCTGACACTTTGCCATGCTGCGGCAGATCCTCCAGGCATGATCGACGGGCCCAGCAAAGCACCTTCTTCACCACCAGAAACGCCAGCTCCCACATACAGCAGCCCCTTGTCTTCAAGCATCCTGGTTCTTCGCGAGGTGTCTGAAAAATGCGAGTTTCCGCCGTCAATGATGATGTCGCCCTCATCAAGAAAGGGTGTGAGCGCTTGAATGATTTCATCAACTGGCTTGCCGGCCGGGATCATCATCATGATCTTTCGCGGCAGATCAAGAGACCCGATCAGTTCCTGAATTGAGGCGCATCCGTGAACCCTTTGCCCTTGCGCTCTGCCAGAGACAAGTTCTTCAACCTTTTCCTTCGAAGCATCAAAGACTGAAACGGTGAACCCTTTGCCCGCCATATTGAGGGCAAGGTTTTCACCCATCAAGCCCACGCCTATGAGTCCTATTTGAGAGACCATATCCGTTCCGTTCGATCAATCAAGTTGCGGCGCCGGTGCTTTGCCGCACAAGCAGTTCAAAACCCAAATCAACATTGGGCTCGGCCACAGGCTCACCGCGCATAAGCTGCAACAGCATCTTCGCGGATTGAACACCGATCTCCCAACGTGGTGTCTTGATAGTGGTAAGGCTGGGAACGAATTCAGCGCTGCCTGGCAAATCGTTGAAGCCGGCGATGGAGACCTGACGCGGTACCTTGATGCCCATGCGCAAGGCGGCCAGCAAACCACCCTGGGCCAGATCATCGTTACAGAAAAAGATGGCATCAACGCGAGGGCGAATACTGAGTATCTGTTCGAACATGGTGCTTCCGACCTTCAGCGAAGACGGCGCCGGATTCTGCCACTCGAGTGTGGCGTCGTACAAACCCGCCTCCCTGAGGCAATCCCGGTAACCCTGCGCTCTTTGAAGGGTGCGTGGATCCAGTTGTGCTGCCGCGAAGGCGATCCGGCGGCGTCCCGTGTCGATCAGGTGCTGTGTGATGGTGTGCGCCGCGTCGCGCTGGGAGAATCCCACGCTGTACATTCCCTCCAGAGCCAGAGTTTCCATCAAGTGCACACAAGGAATACCGCTTTTGGCAATGAGTTGCCTGGTCGAATCCGAGCGCTCCACCCCCGTCACCAGCAATCCTGCCGGGCGGTGCATCAGGTAGCCCTTGAGCAGTTGCTCTTCTTCGGATGCGTCATAGTGCGTGATTCCGATCAGCGTCTGGTATCCGGCAGGCAAGAGGGTGCGTTGAACGCCCTCCAACAGATCGACGAAGAGCTGATTCGAAAGCAGCGGAATCAGTATCGCCACGTGCGAACTCTTGCTCGATGCCAGCGCGCGAGCCGCCGGGTCGGGCACATAACCCAGGCGGTCGGCGGCCCCAATGGCACGTTCCACCAGTTCAGGCGCAACCTTGCGGTCCCCGCGCAGTGCACGCGAAACCGTCATGCGACTCACACCTGCGGCCAAGGCAACGTCATCGAGCGTGACCCGCCCCGAAGCCCGTTTATCCCGTTTTCTGCTGACCATGGCGGAATCCTATCAGATAACGCTATCCCGCAAACGGCAGGCCGCACTTATCGGCTCAAAGTGATGTGGTAACCCTTCCTCATTTCCAGTTGAATTAATGGATTTTGATTGCGCCAGATCAAGCAAATTCGGGCAATACCGGGTAAACCCCAAATAGAATTGTGCAAGTCTATCGATAAGATAGCGCTATCCAATTTTGCGAAGATCCATGATTCAGGTTCACCCGTCCGCGCCATCCCCATCATCCGATCAGCGTCGGGAGGGGTTGTGGATAATCATCATGGGGGTCGCCGGGTGCGGCAAGTCGACACTCGCCCGGCACGTGGCCGACGCACTGAAACTGACTTTCATCGAAGGTGATCAGTTTCATCCGACAGCAAACATCCAGAAAATGAGCCAGGGAACAGCCCTGGACGACGTCGACCGGGAGGGGTGGCTGGATCGTCTCGGTCTTGAATTGCTCAGTTATCCCGGTGGTGCGGTGCTGGCGTGTTCTGCGCTCAAGCGTGCCTATCGGGCGCGTCTTCGCCAGGCGGTTCGGCCCTTAAGCTTCGTGCATCTCAGCGTCACGCAGGAACTCGCCAATGCGCGGGTACAAGCCCGGTCCGGTGGGCATCCATTCCCCAGCAGCCTGGTTGCAAGCCAATTTGCAACCCTGGAGGATCCTCTCGGCGAGGAGCGGGTACTTCAGCTCGATGGTGCGATCGAGCCGTCTGTGTTGTGCGCCAGAACCATCCAGTGGATTGATGAAATGAACCTGCAGCCCGCTTGAACAAGGAGTTATTGCACTTGGCCAAAGTCACTTTGAAAAACATCGTCAAACGGTACGGATCCGTCACCGTTGTCAACGATCTGTCCATCGAAATTCAGGACAAGGAATTTGCCGTGCTGGTGGGGTCTTCGGGCTGCGGCAAGTCGACTGCCCTGCGCATGATTGCCGGCCTGGAAACCATCACTTCGGGTGAAATCTACATCGGCGATGCGCTGGTCAACGACATGGCCCCGAAGGACCGCGACATCGCCATGGTGTTCCAGAATTACGCCCTGTACCCGCACATGAACGTGCGTGAAAACATGGGCTTCGGTCTGAAGATTCGCAAGCTTTCCGCATCCGAGATCGATAACCGGGTCCAGGAGGCTGCCGACATTCTCGGCCTTTCCGAACTGCTGGAGCGCAAACCCAAAGAACTTTCCGGTGGCCAGCGCCAGCGGGTGGCGGTAGGCCGCGCCATCGTGCGCAAGCCCAAGGTGTTCCTGTTTGACGAACCACTGTCCAACCTGGACGCCAAACTGCGCGTTGCCATGCGTGCTGAAATCAGCAAACTGCACCGCCGCCTGGGTGCAACCATGATCTATGTCACGCACGATCAGGTCGAAGCCATGACCATGGCTGACCGTATCTTCATCATGAACAAGGGTGTGGTCCAGCAAAGTGGCGTGCCGATGGAAGTTTATGCCCAACCGGTCAACCTTTTCGTCGCCGGCTTCATCGGCTCGCCAGCGATGAATTTCTTCGACGCTCGACTGGTCAACGACGCTGGTCAGCTAATCATCGATGGTGGGAGCTTTCGCGTCGCCATGCCTGAAGCCTTCCGCGCCAATCTGCTGGCGCACGCCGGCAAGGATGTGGTCTTCGGTGTTCGCCCGGAAGACATCGCGCTGCATCAACCGGATGCCGATGTCGGTAGCACGATCAGCGCCAGGGCCGAGGTGGTGGAGTTGCTCGGGTCCGAGATCTTCGCGCACCTGAACTGCGATGTGCATGCCCTGGTGGCACGCATGGCCGTGCCAAGCCAGCCGATCAGTGTCGGCGAAACAATCCGGATCGATTTCAAGATGGCCAACACGCACGTGTTCGACAAGAACACGTCAGACGCCATCGTTTAGGGTAGGTGGTTCTTTGCTCATTTAACTTGGAGGTTTTCATGAAATACAAACTGTCAAAAATCGGGGTCGCAATGTTTTCGCTGTGCCTGTGCTCGGGCGCAATGGCGCAATCGGGTGAAATCCGCGTGCTGGTAGCGAACCACCCCTACGGTGAATTGCTCAAGCTGTCGATTCCACAGTTCGAATCCAGCACCGGCATCAAGGTCAACGTCGAAAGCTTGCAGGAAAGCCAGCTGACGCAAAAGCTCACCACCGAATTCGCCACCAAATCTTCCACTGTCGACGTCTTCATGACCCGCCCGCTGCAGGAAGGCAAGATGTTCTCGAAAAACGGCTGGTATGCGCCGCTGTCTGGTTACGACTTCGCCGACTATCCGAAGAACATCATGAACGCTGCCTCTTTTGGCGGTCAGCCCTACATCGTTCCGTTGGTCACCGAATGGCAGGTGCTCTACTACCGCAAAGATCTGCTGCAACAGGCCGGACTGAAAGTGCCGACCAACTTCGATGAACTTGAGGCAGCGGCACAGAAGCTCAATTCCGAAAACGTTGCCGGTTTCGCCTCGCGTGGCAAGGGTGCGGCAGCCGTAACCCAGGTCTCGAGCTACATCTACAACTACGGCGGCCAGTACCTTGACAAAGGCGCAGCGGTCTTCAACTCGAAGCCGGCCATCGACGCAGTACGCTATTACGGCAAACTGCTCGGCAACTATGGCCCCAAGGGTGTGACGTCGATGTCTTGGGAAAACATCATGCCGCTGTTCCAGGCCGGCAAGGTCGCCATGTGGACGGACGCCTCGGTGTTCTACGGCCAGATCGTGGATCAGTCCAAGACCCAGATCCCGGTGGCCAACTTCGACATTGCCAACTTCCCGGCCGGACCCAAGACCAATGCGCCTTTCATCGTCTCATCCTGGGGTATCTCGGTGGCAAGTCAGTCCAAGAAAAAAGACATGGCCATGAAGTTCCTGAACTGGGCGTCGAGCAAGGAACTGGCGATCAAAGGCATGATGGGGAACATCACGATGGCGCGTTCATCGGTTTGGGACGACCCGGTCGTGCGCAGCAAGATGAATCCTGGTCTGATCGAGACGCGCGCCTTTGCTGCCAAGAACGGTACGCCGGTTGATCGGCCTTACATGAGCGCCGTGGGCGAAGCGCGCGACCTCATCGGCGAAATTGTCATCGAGTCGATCAACACCAAGGGCGCTTCCGCCAAACTCGATCAGTTGGCACAGGAAAAGGTCAAACGTGTCAACGAACTGCTGCAGGACAGCGGCGAATACGGTAAATAAGCGAACTGTCGGCTGACTGGCACGCGGGCCGTTCACTTCGGTGGACGGCCCGCACACCAAGTCGATATCGCTCACCAGAACTTTCGCGTCAAACACCCCACATGACTCAGTCCAGCTTTACTGAACGGAATTTGCAGATTCTGTTTCCACTTCCGGCCGTTGTTTTCATCGGATTGCTGATGGTGTTTCCGATTCTCTACACCCTGTACCTGAGCTTTACCAACTGGAATCTCACCTCGGGGATGGA
>JBAXBQ010000074.1:0-16012 GCA_037141865.1 Comamonadaceae bacterium
GTCTGGATCGCGGCGACCACGGCGTCGTGGTCATCCGGATGAAGCACGGTAAATACCTTGCTCGCATCTTCGCGCACGTCCTTAGGCGCGATCCGGTAGATGTCGCGGATAGCCTCACTGGCGAAAGGAAAACAGGAACTGCCATCGGAGCGCAGCAGGTACTGGTAGACCATGCCCGGCACTCGGCGGGCGATATTCTGGAGCAGCTTGAGTGCCGCCTCGCGCTCTGCGTCGGCTACCTTGCGTGCGCTGATGTCGCTGATGACGATGCGAAACTCGGCTGCAGCCTCGTCCTCTTGGGCCAGATTGACGCTCAGCTTGACCCAGAAGGGCTGGCCACCCTTGGGCTTCATTTGCAACTCGCGGCTCTGTTCCTGGCGTGTCTCAAGGACTTGTTGGCGCAGCAGGTTGTAGGTATCCTGATCGCCTGGCGCAATGAAGTTGTTGAACAGTTGCTTTACCAGTTGTTTGCGCGCCTCTCTGAGCAGCTTGGCGGCGCTTAGGTTGGCCTGCAATATCAACCCCTGCTCGCTAACGCTCAGATAGCCCACTGGCGCCAGGTCGTAGAGCTCGAAATAGCGCTCACGCTCGGCATCGAACAGCAGGTGTGTGGAGCGCAACTCCTCGTTCTGCATCTCCAACTCGATCTGGTGCACACGCAGTTCATGCAGCGTCTTTACCGCCTGTGCCGGCGACAGTGTCTTGTCGCCGCGCGACTCCTCGCTCAGGTAGTTCTGCGCCAGTGCCTCGGCGCGCCGGCGTAGCGCCTTTAGGCGCTGCTCATCAGTGGTCGCCACGCCCCCCCCCCACGGCAGACGGCAATGCAGCCGTCAACGGTGTTTTCGAGCCCTGCTCGCTATTCATGGTATTGACATCTTCTGTTGGCGTTCTTGCGATTGGTTTCAAGCTCAGTCAATCAAGCTTCAGCCAGCTCCAGCGCAATGGTCTTGAAGTTAACTTCCTCAAGCTCAAAGGCATCGACAACGGCGGGATCAAATTTTGTTCCTTTGAGACTCAAAATATAGGCTCTGGCATCTTCATGCGTCCAGGCGCGCTTGTAGACGCGCGCCGTCGTCAGGGCGTCGTAAACGTCTGCAACTGCCATCAAACGTGCCCCCAGTGCGATGTCTGGGCCGCGCAGGCCGCGCGGATAGCCACTGCCGTCCCAGTTCTCGTGGTGCGAACCGGCCAAGTTGGCTGCCACAGTAAAAAGAGAACCGTTGTCACTCCCTTTGCCTCCCATGCCCAAAAGAATCGACTCGCCCAATGCGGCGTGCGTGCGCATGACTTGCATTTCTTCGTCGCTGAGTTGACCCGGTTTCAACAGAATTTGGTCAGGTATGCCGACTTTGCCGAGGTCGTGCATAGGCGTGGCCTTGCAAATCAGATCGATTTGTGGCCCCGACAGCTGTTCCGAATAGACGCCCGAACCAGCCAAAGCCTGCGCCAGCGTCTTGACGTAGAGTTGAGTGCGCTTGATGTGATGACCGGTTTCGCCGTCTCGAATAACCGAGAGTTCGGTTAGCGCGACAACGATCCCCTCGAGCCCGCGCCGCATCACGTCCGCGCTCAACTGCTGGTACTCATCAAGCACGACAAAGAGCTGCCGGTTGACTTCCTCGTACTTGGTCACGTCCGTGAAGGTGCGCACAATATCGCCCGAGGGCATGGGTTGAGTTTGGACCTCAATGTAGCGGCCAAGCTTATCCTGGCGCAGGTAGCGCCGCGGAATGCTCTCGTCGACCTTCACTGCCAGCGTGGCGACATAGCTCCGGGCAGACTCATCAACACTGGAAAGCTCCGGTCCAAAATCACCCCGATCGCTTTGAAACTTCACCACCTCGGACAAAAGTGGTTTGCGCTGCAGCAGAGATCGCGGCAAGTCCAGCAGATCGCAAGCCTGGTCGTTAAACATCTTCACCTGCCCACCTTTGGCGACCACGAAAAGTCCTTGCGACATACCTTGCAGTGCGCTGGTCAGGACCTCGCGGGTTTCGGACAGTTGATCGAGGACGTTTTGGGTGATCGAAAAAAACAGATTGAGCATCACCAGGATGAACGCGCCCGAGAGTGCAGCGCGGATCTGTTGTGGCACGCCGAGCTGCCAATGCCAGGCCATGATCCACACCGATACCGCGATTGCCAATGCGCCAGCCAGGGTGGCGAGCCGAACCGACAGACGCATGAACACCAGGAACATTGCGGCAAGCACCCAGGAAAATGACGCCGCATCAACCGCCAGCACGCTGACGCAACTGCAGGCAAGAAGGGCCAATGGAAGCAGCGCCGGAGCAATCCAAAAAACACCTCGTTTTTGAAGGCTCCACAATTCGATGGCAACGACAGCAAATAGCAGGACGAGAATCGCTTTTCCAGCGATGTTGGGGATCAAGGTCGGCTCGAAAAACCAACTCCGGATGCCACTCTCAACAAAGAAAAGCAAAAGCAACAGGTCAACGACCTTGTGCACCCTAAGCCAAGGCAACTGAACGCTAAGAGACACGACGGTTACTCCGAAGGTTGCCCGTCATACTTTGTTGCTGCCTTGAAAAAAGCAAATGGAATTTCTCCCGGAGGCTTTGGCCTGATACATTGCCGCGTCGGCCTGTTTCAGCAATTCAGTGTGATCCGGCTTGTTTTGCATATATAAGGCAACCCCGATGCTTGCAGAGCCTTGGTGCTTGATCCAGACTTCTGGCTCACCCGGATTTGAAATGTTGAACGAATACTCCGCTGCGAGTGCCGTTCGAACCTTTTCCGCCACGCGTTCGGCTTGAACCTGCGCCTGCTGTCTATCGGTGCTTAATTCTATCAACACCAGCACGAACTCGTCACCGCCAAAACGCGCCACTGTATCGATCTCTCTCACGCAAGCGGTCAATCGCTTGGCAACCTGAACCACCAGCAGGTCGCCAATCGCATGACCATGGGTATCGTTCAGCGTCTTGAAGTTGTCCAGGTCAAGTGCCATCAGTGCGCCAAAGGAACCCTTGCGTTTGCTGATGGC
The DNA here is from genome assembly GCA_037141865.1 of Comamonadaceae bacterium. Lineage (GTDB taxonomy): Bacteria > Pseudomonadota > Gammaproteobacteria > Burkholderiales > Burkholderiaceae_C > Rhodoferax. The sequence continues at coordinate 3,008 of JBAXBQ010000074.1, forward strand.
CATGGCTTGAGCCATGCGATCTTTAAGCATTCTTCGGTTTGGCAAATGAGTCAGGGCGTCGTGATACGCCATGTCGTGAATCTCTTGCTGGGCATCTCTTATAGGTATCGCCACCCAATGGTAGATGATCGGCGCCAGGATCAACACTAACAAAATAGGATCGCCGAACTCCATAAACCACTTGGGAAGTTCCTGACCCAGCACGGGCTCTAGGACCCACTCTATGCCAACCATGATGACAAGTTCAACGCCCAAAATTGAAACAAGAACCTTGGCTACCACCTTGGTCACTTTAGAGGAAAAACTGAATGCGGAACCGGTTGCCATAATTTTCTTTAGAGAAGCATGAGCGAATGGCATCGCGAAACTGCAGGCCCGGTTACGAAACGAAAATTTCCCGGAGCAACCCAGCTGCCCTTGCAGTCAAACTGCGATAGGGCCTGTAGCATTGCGTATGCAGATTCCTCTGCAGTTGCCGATAGCACCGAATTTATCAGAAAAAGGTGCTGAACCACAAAATCATTGGGTGCCAAAAATGCGATCACCAGCGTCGCCCAGCCCCGGCAGGATGTAGCCATGGCTATTGAGCTGGCGGTCAACGGCGGCGGTGTAAATGTCGACATCCGGATGTGCTTTGCGCAGCGTGGCAATGCCTTCGGGGCAGGTCAGCAGACAGACGAACTTGATGGATTTGGGTTTGAGCGCTTTCACGCGGTCAATCGCCGCCACGGCGGAATTTCCGGTGGCCAGCATTGGGTCAACCACCACCACATCACGCTCCTGGGTGTCCTTGGGCATCTTGAAGTAGTACTCCACCGCTTGCAGGGTTTTGGGGTCGCGGTACAGACCAATGTGACCGACCCGCGCGCCGGGCACCACCGTCAGCATGCCGTCCAGAATACCGGTGCCGGCGCGCAGGATCGAGACCAGCACCAGCTTCTTGCCGTCGATCATCTTGGCGGTCATGGTCTCCAGTGGTGTCTCTATCTCCACCTCCTGTGTCGGCATGTCGCGCGTCACCTCATAGGCCATCAGCATGCTGAGTTCATTGAGCAGCGTGCGAAAGCTGTTGGTGCTGGCATCTTTTCTACGCATCAAGGTGAGTTTGTGCTGAACCAGGGGGTGGTCAATGACGTGGACCTGGGGGTCGTTGCTGGTTTGTGTGCTCATGCTTGTGTCTTTCTCAAAAAGTACAATTGACCCGATAGCGTAACGAACTTTTGAAGGATTTCCCGTGGCAGGACACAGTAAATGGGCCAATATTCAGCACCGTAAAGGTCGTCAGGATGAAAAACGGGGCAAAGTATGGACTCGCATCATCCGCGAAATCACGGTGGCTGCGCGCGCCGGTGGCGGGGATTTAGGCACCAACCCACGCTTGCGCCTGGCTGTCGACCGCGCCAAGGCGGCCAACATGCCGGCCGACCGCGTCAAATACAACATTGACAAGGCCACCGGTAATCAGGAGGGCGTCACTTACGAAGAAATTCGTTACGAGGGCTATGGCATTGGCGGCGTCGCGATCCTGGTCGACACCATGACCGACAACAAGGTGCGCACGGTGGCTGAGGTGCGCCACGCCTTTGCCAAATACGGTGGCAACATGGGTACCGAAGGTTCGGTGGTATTCCAGTTCAAACATTGCGGGCAACTGATATTTGCTCCCGGCACGAATGAAGACAAGGTCATGGAAGTAGCACTGGAGGCAGGGGCCGAAGACGTCATTGCCGACGATGACGGCGCCCTTGAAGTGTTGACTGCTTACGCTGACTTTGAGGCCGTCAAGAACGCGCTGGAAGCAGCTCAACTGAAGCCGGAACTGGCCGAGGTCACGATGCGCGCTGAAAATCCGATTGAGCTCACCGGTGACGAGGCCTTGAGGATGCAAAAACTGCTGGATGCGCTGGAAGAACTGGACGACGTGCAAGAGATTTACCACAACGCTGAGATTGACAGCGACGCGCTATGAATGTTCTTGTCATTGGCGGCGGTGGCCGTGAACACGCACTGGCCTGGAAACTGGCACAGTCGCCCAGGGTGCAAAAAATCTTTGTGGCGCCGGGTAACGCGGGCACGGCGCTGGACGAACGCATTGAGAACGTTGACATCACGGCAATTGAAGAGCTGTGCGCCTGGGCTGTTAGCAAAAAGATAGCCCTTACGGTGGTTGGTCCGGAGGCGCCCTTGGCGGCTGGCGCGGTCGATGAGTTTCGCAAACACGGCTTGCGCGTGTTTGGTCCTACCCAGGCGGCCGCGCAACTGGAAAGTTCCAAGGCGTTTTCCAAGGCGTTCATGAAGCGTCATGGCATTCCAACGGCTGACTATGAAACCTTCACTGATCCTGTGGCGGCGCACGCTTACCTCGATCAAAAAGGCGCCCCGATTGTGGTCAAGGCCGACGGTTTGGCGGCGGGCAAGGGCGTGGTGGTGGCTATGACGCTGGCCGAGGCGCACCAGGCAGTTGACTTCATGCTGGTTGCTGATGCGACGGCTGCCGCGCACAGCCAGGGTGCGGACGGCAAGGCATTGCCGCGGGTCGTCATAGAAGAATTTTTGGCGGGTGAAGAAGCCAGCTTTATTGTGCTGTGTGACGGCAAGAATGTGCTGGCACTGGCCACCAGTCAGGATCACAAGCGGCTTCTGAATGGCGATCTGGGCCCCAACACGGGGGGCATGGGCGCTTATTCTCCGGCACCGGTGGTGACACCTGACGTGCATGCCCGCGTCATGCGTGAGATTATTTTGCCGACGGTCAAGGGCATGGAAAAAGACGGCATTCCGTACACTGGTTTTTTGTATGCCGGACTGATGATCGATGCCAACCGTCAACCCAAAACCCTGGAATTCAATTGCCGTATGGGTGACCCCGAGACCCAACCCATCATGATGCGACTGAAGACCGATCTGCTTGACGTGTTGCTGGCGGCGACCGAGCCTGGCCCGCACGGCAAGCTCGATGGCATCGAGTTGCAGTGGGATCGTCGCACTGCATTGGGCGTGGTGATGGCGGCGCACGGCTACCCGCTGCAGCCGCGCAAGGGTGACGTTATCACCGGTTTGCCGAAGGAAGAAGAAGATGCCGTCGTATTCCACGCTGGCAGCGCCAGACAGGACGTCGATATTGTGACGTCGGGCGGACGCATTTTGTGTGTCACGGTGCTGGCCGACAACGTCAAACAGGCGCAACAGCGCGCCTACGAAGTGGCGTCGGGGATACGCTTTGCCGGCATGCAATACCGCACGGATATCGGCCATCGCGCCGCCAGAGGCTGAGCGGTTTTATGTTGGCAGGCGAGCTTCCAGGACCGTTTCCGATTCAGTTTTCCGGTAGTCGAGTGGCTTGTTGGCTACTCAAGAAACTTGGCTGGCGCGTTCAGTTTGCAGGTTTGCCGGCTCTGCAGGGCGTATTGGTGGTTTACCCCCACACCAGTAACTGGGATTTCGTGGTTCTGGTGTTGGTGAAGTGGGCGGTCGGCATCCCCGTGCATTTTTGGGGTAAAGACAAATTGTTTCGTATTCCCTTGTTTGGGCGCTGGCTGCGCTACCTGGGAGGGATTCCGGTGGATCGAAGCTCGCCGCGCGGTATCGTGGGGCAGGCCGTGGACCAGGTGACCCAAGCCAGACTGAACGGGTGTTATTTTTGGTTGGCCTTGTCACCTGAAGGCACGCGCAAGTACAGCACTGGATGGCGCAGCGGTTTCTACCAGATTGTCCTGAAGTCCAGCGTACCCCTGGGCTTGGTGCGGCTGGATTTTCGCAAACGCGAAGTGACGGTGCAGGACTTTGTTCACCTGACTGGCGATGAGATTGAAGATTTCAAACGTATCTCCAGTGTCTATCATGGCGTGACCGGTTACATTCCTCAAAACGCGGCACCTATTCGGCTGCGCCAGCCCGACGAGTCACATCCCCAAACCATTGTTAAATGAACCTGCCAAACCTTGACCTGTCGAACGCGAGCACGGTGCGCCAGTATCTGCTGGATCTGCAAGCTCGTATTACCAAAGCTGTTTCCGAAGTGGATGGAAGCGCCTTCCTGGTTGATGTCTGGAAGAAACAGGCTGACGAGCCGTTGCAAGGCAACGGCATCACCCAAATTCTGGAGGGTGGCCCGGTTTTTGAGCGCGCCGGTTGCGGTTTTTCGCACGTGCGGGGCCCGAGCCTGCCGCCCTCGGCCACGCAGCACCGACCTGAGCTGGCGGGCGCGCCGTTTGAGGCGATGGGCGTGTCGCTGGTGTTTCATCCACGCAACCCTTATGTGCCAACGGTTCATATGAACGTGCGCATGCTGGCTGCGAAAGGCGGAGACGGCCAGCAGGTGTGCTGGTTTGGTGGCGGTATGGACTTGACGCCTTATTACGGTTTTGAAGAGGACGCGGTGCATTTTCATGCTACGTGCAAAGCCGCCCTGGCGCCTTTTGGCAGCGATAAATATCCCCGCTTCAAAACCTGGTGTGATGAGTATTTTTATTTGAAGCACCGTTCAGAACCGCGTGGCGTTGGCGGCATCTTTTTTGATGATTTTTCGGAGCTCGGTTTTGATGCCAGTCTGGCGTTGATGCAAGCGGTGGCCGATTCGTTTTTGAGCGCTTACCTGCCGATTGTGCAGCGGCGCAAGGCTCTGCCTTACGGCGAGCGGGAGCGGGAGTTTCAGCTGTATCGACGAGGCCGCTATGTCGAGTTCAATCTGGTGTGGGATCGCGGCACACACTTTGGCTTGCAGTCAGGCGGGCGTACTGAATCCATCCTGTTGTCGATGCCGCCGCTGGTGAGTTGGTCTTACCAGAAGGTGCCTGAAGTCGGCTCGCCGGAAGCGCAGTTGTACAGCAAGTTTCTGCTGCGCAAGGAATGGGTTTGACAGCAAGCCAAACTGCGCCAAAGCGAATCGGTGTTTTTGGCGGCGCTTTCGATCCACCGCATGCAGCCCATGCGGCGTTAGCTCAGACTGCTGTTGCAAATTTGCAACTCGATGAACTGCGCGTGATACCTACCGGGCAGGCCTGGCACAAGACTGTGCCATTGAGTTCAGCCCACCATCGTCTGGCGATGGCGCAACTGGCGTTTTCAGGTTTGCCGAAAGTGGTGATCGATCCCCGTGAGACCCGGCGCCCGGGTCCAACTTACACGGTGGAAACTTTGCGCGAGCTGAAGACACAATGGCCTGATTGCGAGCTGTTTCTTGTCGTTGGTGAGGATCAGGCGCGTGCCCTGCCGACCTGGCACGGGTGGTCGGAGGTTTTGCAACTTGCTATAATTTGTATAGCTGAACGCGATGATTTGAACGGGGCCAGCCCCCGATTTTCTGCGCTAACAAGCCAGGAATTGCGTTTCAGGTGGCTGCCAATGCCAGCCATGGCTGTCAGCGCTACCGAAATTCGGGCCAGAATTGCAGCGCATCAACGCGTTGTCCCGCTGGTTTTCGAGCCAGTTGCGCGTTATATTGACGAACACCACCTTTACCAGACGACTTGATGACTACCACAACCCTAGCAAAAAAAGACATCCAAAAACTTCAGCGTGCCATCGTGGATGGTCTGGAAGACGTTAAAGCCCACGACATTGTGGTGTTCGACACCGAGCATCTTTCAGCCTTGTTTGAGCGGGTAATCATTGCATCGGGTACCTCCAATCGTCAAACCAAAGCGCTCGCCGCCAGCGTTCGCGATGCGGTCCGTGACGCCGGTTTTGCCAAGCCGAGGGTTGAAGGCGAGACCAATGGTGAGTGGATCATTGTGGATTGCGGCCAGGCCGTGGTGCACGTCATGCAACCCAATTTTCGGCAGTACTACAACCTGGAAGAGTTGTGGGGTGACAAGCCGGTTCGTCTCAAGTTCGGTGCCGCAAAACCGGTCGTGATGGAGGCTGCCACGCCGGTAAAAAGCAAGAAGGCAATTGTCAAGCCGGAAGGCAATCTGAAGCGCTCCAATGCCGCAAAGAAGGGCGTGCAAGAAGCCTTTCCGTCGAAAGCTCAAGTCAAAAAGACACTGGCTGGCAAGGCGGTGGCGACCCGGGTAGCGGCCAAAAAGACGGCTGTGAAGAAGGTCGTTGTCAACGCTCCGGCAAAGGTTGCGGCGAAGAAAACTCCGGCCCGCAGTGCCGCCAGGTCGGCCGTGAAAAAGGCTCCGACAAGGAAGCCGGCAACGCGCATAGCCTGACCGGAATTCCAGGTGCGGCTGGTGATTGTTGCAGTGGGCCAGCGCGTGGCGGGTTGGGCACAAACTGCGTGGGACGACTACGCCAAGCGCTTTCCCCACGAGCTCAGGGTTGAGCTAAAAGCCATCAAGACCGAGCCGCGAGGCTCCAAAACGATTGAAACCCTGCAGGCGGCTGAGCGTGCCCGAATTGAAGCCGCACTGCCAAAAGGCTGCCGCATCGTGGCGCTGGACGAGCGCGGCACCTCCTTGACGACGGTCGCCCTGGCGGCAAAACTTCAGCAATGGCAGTTGGGAAGCGATGACGTCGCCCTGGTGATTGGCGGGCCTGATGGGCTTGACCCGGCTTTCAAGGAGGCTGCGCACGAGCGCGTTCGCCTGTCGGATTTGACACTACCTCATGCCATGGTCAGGGTTTTGCTGATCGAGCAGCTTTACCGCGCCTGGTCCATCAATGCCAATCATCCCTATCATCGTGAATAAACTGGCCCCCACGCTTGCCACTTCGTGTGCTGCGCTGCCCCCCAAGAGGGCCGTCGTCGCCTTGGGGCGGCCCGGCGGCGACGCTTCATTTATCTATCTCGCCTCGCAAAGTCCACGCCGACGTCAGTTGCTGGAACAGCTTGGTGTGCGTTTTGAGCTGCTGCTGCCGGGTGCCGATGAAGATAGCGAGGCGCTTGAGGTAGCGCTTTCGAACGAGGCACCTGCTGCCTACGTCAAGCGGGTCACGCAGCTCAAATTGGACGCGTCCTTGCAGCGGCTCAAGCACAGGGGATTGCCGATGGCGCCGATTCTCTGTTCCGACACCACCGTGGCGTTGGGCCGAACCCTCTATGCCAAGCCGCTTGATGTGACCGACGCCGCGCGCATGTTGACCGCGCTGTCCGGCAAGACGCATCGTGTCCTGACAGCGGTGGCGCTCGGAACCGCGCGCAAACGACAACAGGCGCTGAGTGAATCGCGCGTGACTTTTGCCACTATGAGCCAGCGCCAGATACGTGACTACGTTGCGTCCGGTGAGTCCATGGGCAAAGCCGGTGCCTATGCGGTACAGGGCAGGGCGGCTGCGTTTATTTCGTATATTTCCGGTAGTTATTCAGGCATCATGGGGCTGCCGATGTTTGAGACCGCAGCTTTGCTTCGGTTAGTCGGCGCAATTGTTTAACGCCCTATGCAAGAAGAAATTCTGATCAACTGGTCCCCGCAAGAAACCCGTGTTGCTATTGTCGAAAATGGCGCACTGCAGGAGTTGCACGTCGAGCGCACGCTGGAGCGCGGCCTGGTTGGCAATGTCTACCTGGGCAAGGTAGCCAGAGTGCTGCCGGGTATGCAATCGGCGTTCATTGACATTGGCCTGGAGCGTGCGGCATTTTTGCACGTGGCCGATGTCTGGCATCGGCAGCCCGATGGCGAACCGCCCAGCATGGTGCGCAACACGCAGTCGCAGATTCCTATCGAAAAGCAGGTTTTTGAAGGACAGCCCTTGATGGTGCAGGTGATCAAGGATCCGATCGGAACCAAAGGTGCGCGACTGTCGACACAGATCAGCATTGCGGGTCGTCTGCTGGTGTTTTTGCCGCAGGACGATCACGTCGGCGTGTCACAGAAAATACCGCAGCACCAGCGCGATGAATTGCGCTCGCGACTTCAGAGTCTGGTCGGTGTGCAGGGCGGCGGCTTCATCCTGCGAACCAACGGGGAAGATGCCTCGGATCAGGAACTGTCTGAAGACATCGGTTATTTGCGCAAGGCCTGGGCTCGCATCAAGGAAGCGTCAGTGCGTTTGCCCACCTTGTCGCTGTTGCACCAGGACCTGAATTTGCTGCAACGCGTGTTGCGTGATCTTGTCGGTGAAAGCACGCAAACCATTCGGGTTGATTCCAAAGAACAGTTTGAAGCACTCAATACCTTTGGTCTTGAATTCATGCCAGCCGCAGCCGCGAAGTTGCAGCATTACGCCGGCGAGCGCCCCATTTTCGACCTGTTTGCCATCGATGAGGAAATCGCCAAGGCGCTGGGGCGCCGGGTGGACCTGAAGTCGGGTGGTTATTTGATTGTGGACCAGACCGAAGCCTTGACCACGGTTGATGTCAACACCGGTGGTTTTGTCGGTGCGCGCAATTTTGACGACACCATTTTCAAGACGAATCTGGAAGCGGCGCAGGCGATTGCGCGGCAATTGCGGCTGCGTAATCTGGGTGGCATCATCATCGTCGATTTCATTGACATGGTGCGCGAAGATCATCGCGAATCAGTGCTGGCAGAATTTCGCAAACAGCTGCAGCGTGATCGGGTCAAAACAATGGCCGGCGGTTTTTCGCAACTGGGTTTGGTGGAGATGACACGCAAGCGAACGCGTGAATCGCTGGCGCATATGCTGTGCGAACCGTGTCCGGTTTGCGATGGCAAAGGCATTACCAAAACGGCGCGCACGGTGGCGTACGACATTTTTCGCGAGATACTGCGCGAGGCCCGTCAGTTCAACCCGCGCGAGTTTCGGGTGGTGGCGTCGCCCAAGGTGATCGAGCTTTTTCTGGACGAAGAAAGCCAGCACCTGGCGGGCTTGAGCGAGTTCATTGGCAAGCCGGTGTCATTGCAGAGCGAAAGTGCCATGGGGCAAGAACAATACGACATTGTTCTTTTGTAGGGCCATGCGCATCGCCGTCATCAGTCGGGTGTTTTCAAAAGCGGGCGGGGGTGCCGAGAGTTATTCGGTGGCGCTGGTTCAACAACTGGCCTCGCGCCACGAGATTCACGTCTTTGCGCAAGACTCGAATCATCCCGTTGCCGGAGTGCACCACCACAAAATATTTTGTCTGAGTCGCAGACCGCGCTGGCTCAACCAGATTGTGTTTGCCATTGCCAGTTGGTGGCAAACGCGAACTGGTTTTGATGTCGTGCATTCGCATGAAAATTCCTGGCATGGGCAGGTCCAGACCATCCACGTCCGACCGATACGAAGCAATTTGTTTACTGCCCCTGGCGGTACGGGCCGTTTTTTTCAATGGGTGAAGATTGCTTTGAGTCCGCGGCTCATCACCTATCTGTTGCTGGAGGGTGCCCGCTTCAGGGATAGCCCGGCGCGAAAAGTAGTTGCCACCTCGGAAAATCTGCGCGTGGAGTGTGAGCGGGCTTACCCAGCCAGGTTGGGTGAGGTGATGGTCATCCTGCCCGGCACAAATCTGCCGCGAGAATCGATTGCACGCAGCGCGGCACGCCGGCAACTTGGCTTGCCAGAAAGCGGCAAGTTAGTTCTCTTTGTCGCCAATGACTATGAACGCAAAGGGCTCAATGCCTTGTTGCAGGCCATGGCGCAGTTGCCGGTAGATACCAGTCTGATGGTGGTTGGAAATCCCCGCTATGCACCCAGATACCGCCAGCAGGCGCAACGACTGGGGTTGGGTGAACGAACACATTTTCTGGGATCGCTTGATGACCTTGCGCCAGCTTATTGGGCAGCGGACTGCCTGGCCCATCCGACGCTGGAGGACAGCTTTGCCATGGTGGTGCTGGAAGCTATGGGTCATCGATTACCCGTGGTGGTGAGTGGCCCCGCACACTGCGGCATTGCCGGCCAACTCAGCGACCGCGTGCAAGCGCTGTTGTTACCAGACCCAAAAGACGCGCAACGTTTGGCTGAACTTATGGGTTCCGTGCTGGATCAGCCAGAACTCGCAGCCAATCTGCGTCGCGGCGGCGTGGAGTTTGCCGAGCAGCATTCGTGGGAGAGGGCCGCCCTACAATATGAACAGCTCTATTTTCAGGTGGCTTCGAACCGCCAGCTTGGTGAATGAGGCCGTTTTTTCATACACCCAATCTTTTCGGCTCACGCTAGCTCCATGACCGCTCACTCCCGACAACGCTGGCTTGTCATCTCGCACGCTTTCAATATGGATGGGCGGGCAGCGAGTCATACCATCACCGACAAATTGCCACATCTCAAAGCTGCGGGAGTTGAGGTGGTGGTGTTGAGCGGTGTTTCTGGAAAACATGACGCAGAGTTGGAGCATTACCAGTTGTGGCCGATGGGGCCGGCTGGTATCCGTTTTGAATTGCGGCATGTGTTGCGTCGTCGCTGGGGCAGCGGCATCCGCTACCGCCTGGTGATGTTGCTGGCATCCATTGCCTTGCTTCCGTTGATGCTCGTCGAAAAGTTGTTGCATCCGGTTGAAAGCTCATGGTCCTGGTGGTTCAGTGCTTTCCTCAAAGGTCGTGCCCTGGCCCGACAAAGACCCTTCGATCTGATTTATTCGACCGGTGGTGCCTTTGCCGCCCATCTGGCGGGGCGCTCATTGAAACGCGCTACCGGTACACCCTGGCTGGCCGAGGTGCACGACCCGATGGTGGTACCCGGAACATCTCCGGTTTCACGCCGGCAGAAAATTCAAGCGGATGTTGAACGTCAAATTTGCACCGACGCCGACATTGCCATCTGGTTTACCGATCAGGCACTGGCCAGTGCCCGCCTGCGGCATCCCCAAACGGCACAACGGGGAAAGGTGATGTTGCCCGGCATCGACAAGCCTTTTCGAGTTTTGCCACCTTACCAGCCTGGTCCCAAATTTGTCATCGGGCATTTCGGCTCACTCTCGTCCACCAGACATCTTGGGCAGATCGTTGCGGCACTCGACTTGCTCTATGGACGTCGGCCTGATTTAGTGAACGCCACGGAGTTGCATGTGTACGGTGGCTCGCTGGACGAAATTTCCACTGCGGCGCTGGCCGATTCCCGGGTACATCACTGCCTGCGCGACTTCGGACGCATTGAAGCCGATCCGCAAACCGGTTTCAGCGGACGTGAGCAGATTCTGCATCGCATGCGGGCTGTGGATGTTCTGCTGTTGTTGCACGGCGAGGACCCACTGTGCTCTGAATACTTCCCGTCCAAGTTGTACGAATATCTGTGGATGCAGCGCCCGTTGCTGGCCGTAGTTCATCGCAACCCACAGATGGCGGAGTTGATTCGCGGTCAAGGCCATGAGGTGGTGTTGTCCGGCGAAAATGGGGCCGACAGTTCCGCGGTGAGCCTTGCGCTGGCGGTAGCGCTGGAGCAGCTTTTTGACCGCTGGCGCACAGTTGGTCTTGTAGACAATGGCCAGGCAAGTCCGTACACCACCGAAGCGGCTGTGACGCAACTGCTCGGTTGGGTGGATCGGCTTTCCGGTTCACGTGTCTGATGCGACCCCTCTTGTCGCTTGTCGTTCTGAGCTTTCGAAGTTTCGACGCGACGACCCGGGTCTGTCTGGAGTCATTGCTGCCCTGGCTTGACGATCCCTCAGTTGAAATATTGGTGGTGGACAACGGCTCACCCGATGACTCCGCACAGAAAGCAGTTGATTGGTGTGCCATTCACCCGCCCGTCAAATGCCTGCTGAGCGAGTCCAATCGCGGATTTGCGGGGGGCATGAATTACGGTGCCGCGCAGGTCGGCGGGGAGTGGTTGTTGCTGGTCAACAATGACACAATTTTTCCCGATAACGCCATTGACGCATTGAAACGCGTGATCAGCGAGTTGCCACCCGAGGTGGCCATGTTGGGACCGGTCACCAATGTGGCGGGCAACGGGCAGCGTCTGTGGAAACCGGGCGCCACACATGTCCAGTGGCTGCAAATCGGGCGCAGCCTGCATGACAAGCCGTCACACCAACTGATGCCCACCTACCGCTGCGATTTTTTCTGCATCGCGATCCGCCGCGATGTCTGGAATGAACTCGGGGGGCTGGACCCGGCCTTTGGTCTGGGTTACTACGAAGACTTTGATTTCAGTCTTCGTTTGCGGCAGTCTGGATACCTACAACTGATTACCGAAGACGTTTTTGTTCTTCATTTGGGCAGTGCTACTTTCAAGGCCAGCGAGGCGGCGAAGGCGTTGATGAAACGCAACAAGAAGCTGCTGCAAAGCAAACATCCAGCAGCCCGCTTTGAACACACTCGACTTGGAAATCTAGCGGTATTGCAGGCCTACAAAGAGCTCCAGCTCAAGGGACAATGGACCCCTGCACTGGAGGCAAGGCAGCAGTTGCGCATCGGAGCGCTGGACGGTGATGCGCCGCGCAGTATTTTGAAAAAATGGTTGTGGAAGAAAAAAATCACTGGGTTTCGCAAAGGGTCAGCTTCAGGACCGACCAAGTCGACGTCTTAAACGACGTGCCAGCCGCGACGACCAGTTTCCACCTTCGCGGGGCCAATCCATTTCACGCTCCCAGGCCGACTGGTAGATCACACCGCTGTAGAGTTGGGCCAGTTGATCGAGTCCGATGTTGGCGCGACGGTCCTGGTTCAGTTGCCATGCGTAGTGGTAGACCTTGAAGAGAGGCTGGCAGGGCATTAGCGGAATAGCCTGATAACGCAGCAATGCTTCACCGTACCAACGCGATTCAAGTGGCGCGAGAAGAATCGCGTCCAGCAGACTCATGCTCCGCGGCTGCAGATATTCAGAGTCGAGACTTTCCCAAACAGACTTGTGCCACAACACCGGGAAAGGTCCGAAAGCATAGGCTTTCCCCACCCGCTCAAACAAGTCTTGCACCTTTCCCGATTCATGAAAAAAGTTACGCACAACGTCAGACTTCCCGGACGACAGTGCCGCAGCCAATAGTTCGTGACCTTCGTCCACAACGGTATACGGGATGTCATTTCCCCACAGAAAATCTTGCCGATAAAAGGGACGAACGAAAACTGAGTCGGAGTCAAGACATAGATACGAATTTGATAAGCCGAGCCGCCAAAATTCGGACTTGATGATCTGTTGAGAAACGCTGCCCGCTAGCGATTTAATTTTTTCGACATCGAGCTTTGGGTTGTGTTGAATGATCAAGTCGTCATCAATGACATCAACATTCAGCCCAGCAAG
>JBAXBQ010000075.1:0-15651 GCA_037141865.1 Comamonadaceae bacterium
TGTGTGACAACTATCCCACACTTCGATTGGGCTGGGCCACTGTTGCTCAGCGCTGTTTGAAAAAGATGGTTAAGTGAAAGCAACTCAGCTGATTCCACCTTTTCATTTCCACCCGCGCTTAATGCAGCGATGATGCCGGCCAGATTTTCTTTGGCAGGCACCTGATGATCAAGGCTCCCGTTCAGTGCCAGCACAGGACATCGCACGCGGCGCCAAGCTGCCTGAGGATTGGATAAAAGAGACGCGCGCAGAAATGGCTTCGCGGCCCAAGACACGGAGAGTGTTCCTTCGTTCATCTCGTGCTTCTCCACCAATGCCGCACAAAGCTCTTACCCACCAGTGACCGCAGCCCGGAGGACTGCTTTCTCAGTCAACTTTGTGACTGGCTAATCATGGATGGCAATCACAAGAATCGACCCAGGCCGTGTGAAAGCGATGACGACCACATCAATTTTCACCGCATAAGAAAGCTCGACCTCGAAGAACCGCCCATACGCAATCTCTTCCAAAGATGAACGGGGGTGAACCCGCATTGAAAAAGTGGGGTTTTCCTACTACAGATAGCGCGCCGTTGTCCCTAAACTGAGTTTGCATGGACCCCTCATTGCAAATTAGAAACCTAAGGATTGACGCGCAACAAATCTTTGGCTTGACGATCTATTCGATGTGGCACCGAGCTCAGTATGCCGAGTTCGAAGGCAGTCTCAGGGTCAGAAGTGAGGTCTCAACTGTTCTTACCGGCATCGACTGCGACCTGGTGGCCGCTTCAAGTCATTCCGAAACGATGGCGGGACAACTGGCTGATTCGATGCTTCTGTACTTAACCCTTTGATAGGCCAACGCGGCATGAGTTGGAAAAGATCAAAATTCGCTTCAAGTTTGATCAATTTGTTTGTCGAACTACGACCGGAGCTGAGCTCTGCGCGTCGTATCAAGGCAATTCGTCAAGTGATGCTGGACAGTCTGTTCGGCTTGGGAGAAAGCCGCCAGGCCGCGCAAGTGATAGGCAAAGTGCTTTTAGCGTCGGACATTCAGTCACTGTGGTATCTGCGGTCCGATGTAATGACACTGCTGTGCAGCAAGCTTGGGGAATCTGCAGCCCAAACACAAATATCGAACATTACCGCCATGTTTAAGGGCTTGCTGACTGCAGCCCAAAAATCACGGCCCAACCGACTTGGCAGGTGAGCTTCCATTTGGTCAGTTCCTCGGGCTGCTTGTTGCTCCTTACCGGCGCCTGCTTCAGGGCAAGCCAACCTGATGATTTGGAGTGTCTATCGGCGGCCGTTCGTGTCGACATGCGGTGGGTACCGGGCGGCATCCGCCCAGGCACTATCGGTTTTGATATTTGTTTCGCGTACCCCAAGTCGAGTGATGAAATTCCTGTTAGCGGCGAAGGGGTTTGATCGAGTTTGTACTGGCCGTGGCGGCGGTATCAGCGGCGCTTGTCAGTTTTGCCGCAGGCTCAGTTCCTTAGGGCGGTGACGTAAATAACCTTGCTTGCAGCCAGAGAATCCATTGCAGCTATTCTCCTCGGCAGTTTCATATAACTACTGGCCGTAGGCGGGCCGCAAGTTCAATCCACTAGATGAGAGCGGCCGTTCTTATCATCATTTAGGAGTTCAACCATGAAAGCCATTGCCCTCAAACTCACGGCCATAGGCGCAGCCGCCCTGCTGGCTTCCTGCGGCGGTGGCGACAATGCTGCAGACTTACGCGGTAAGCTTGTTGACGTGCCGGCAGTGCTGACTACACTCAGCGCGGCACAGATCGATGCGGGTACGGCGTCCAGTGGTTTGCAGGCCATCTCAGGCGCAGCCAAGTGCGATGTAAAAGTGGTCCCGCTGAACTATTACACCATTGGCGTGGCGGGCGAACAGGCCAATGCTTCCGCGGTCATGCTGGTGCCTGCCGGCTCCTGCACCGGCGCCACGGCCCTGGTGGCCTATGCCAAGGGGACTGATGTTCAGAAACCCCGCACGCTGGCCAGTCCGAATGACGGCGAAACATTTCTGCTGGCAGCCATGTATGCGGCGCAGGGCTACACCGTGGTCGCCACCGATTACCTCGGCTTTGCCAAGTCGACCTATGGCTACCACCCTTACTTGCATGCCGATTCGGAGGCCAGTTCTGTGGTCGACTCGATCCGGGCCGCGCGAAATGCCGCCACGACGGTGGGTGCATCACTGTCGGGAAAGGTGATGCTGACCGGGTATTCGCAGGGCGGGCACTCTTCGATGGCAGCGCACCGTGCCATCGAGCGTGACAACGCCAGTGAAATCAATGTGGTGGCTGGCGCCCACCTGGCTGGCCCCTACAACCTGTCGGGCTCCTTCAAGTCGACCGCCGTTATCGCTGGTTACCAGTTCTTCGTGCCCTACCTGATCACCGCTTGGCAAAAAGTCTATGGGACCATCTACAGCGACGTCACCACCGTGTTCAAGTCTCCTTACTCGGGGTACATCGAAAGCCTGCTGCCCAGCCCGACCCTCAACTACACAACCCTGGTAACTTCCGGCAAGCTTCCTGGCATCAACGGTGAGACGCCGACCCAGGCGCGCGACCTCATGTTCCAGTCGGCTTACATCACCGATGTGCAGACCAACAATAGCAACGCCTTGTACCTCGCGGCCAAGAAGAATGATCTGCTGGGCTGGAGCCCGAAGTCCAAGCTTTTGCTGTGCGGCGGTGCGGGTGACCCGACGGTGCCACCGGCGCTGCACATGATCCCGATGAAAGCCGACTTTGACAGCCGCAACCTGACGAACGTGACATCGGTCGATGTGGACGCTTACGTGCAGGGGGCATTCGGTCCGGGCGGCCTTGCGCCGACTGACCCCAACTCGGCCGCGTTCGCAACCTACTATGGCAACTACCATGGTACTTACGAGCCGCCGTTCTGCCACGCTCAGGCCAGGGTCGTGTTCGACACAGTGAAATGACATCTGTCCGCCTTTGAAAAAGGGCGCTTTATTAAGTTGCCACTCCGGTGCAGTCCCTTGCAACCAGGGGAATGCACCCAAGGTCGGTTACTTGTCTTCCCTGCTCAAAGTTCTTATTGTTGGCGTCAACGCCGAATTGACCCATGGGTCAAAATCGAGTTGACGCCAACACAACTCACGCAATCGCTGTCTATGACTTAAGGTGTCAACCACCGGGCTTCAACACTCGAAAACGTGTTGTTTGGTACGGGGTTCACTGACAATAGTTGCACACAGCAGGTACGACACCCTGGCCAAAGGCACGGTCGCCAGATACTGCATTCTCAAAAGCGACAGCCCCACACGTATGTGTGAATTACGATGCTGGCAACACGGGTCAACCATCTTCTCATGACAAATATTCTTGACGGCGAATTTGAAACCATCTCCAACCTGATTCGCCAACATGCGCAGCGCGCGCCGCAGCAGCGAGCTTTGGTACAAGGCGAGCGCACCATGGATTACGCTGCATTCGATCAGTTGTTGGATCGCACAGCCTGCGCGCTGCAACGCGATGGTTTGGGGCCAGGGGATGCCATCGCTATCTGTGCGGATATGTCGATTGAGTATGTGACCATCTTTGTGGGCGCCTTGCGAGCTGGCGTGGTGGTGGCACCACTGGCTCCGGGTTCGGGTGCTGGCAGTGTGCAACGAATGGTGCAGGATGCGCACGCCAAACTCGTGTTTACCGACACCCACGGCGCGCAGTCCATGGGTGCCAGTGGCTCGGATGGGTTTACATGCATTGCCCTGGACAATTCGGCAGCGGGACGTCCGCTCGAAGACTGGCTGAGCCAGGTTGGTCAAGTACCCACGCCAGTGATTGTTCAGCCTGACTGGCCTTTCAACATCATCTATTCCTCCGGCACCACCGGTGAGCCCAAAGGCATCGTGCAATCGCATGGCATGCGCTGGACCCATGTGCGCCGAGGTGCTAGCTATCACTACGACAGCACGACCATCACCCTCTTGTCGACGCCGCTGTACTCCAACACCACACTGGTGGTTCTGTTTCCGACCCTCAGTTTTGGCGGCACCGTGGTGTTGATGTCAAAGTTCGATGCCTTGGGCTATCTGGTACTGGCACAAACCCACCGCGCAACCCATACCATGATGGTGCCGGTGCAGTATCAACGGTTGATGGCAAACCCTGAATTTGACAGCTTTGACTTGGCCAGTTATCGGGTGAAGTTTTCTACGAGTGCACCTTTCAGCGCGGTCATCAAGGCAGATGTGCTTAGGCGCTGGCCGGGTGCCCTGGTGGAGTTTTACGGCATGACCGAAGGCGGTGGCACCTGCATTCTCGAGGCGCACAATCAGCCTGACAAATTGCACACGGTGGGGCGGCCAGCCGAGGGTCACGACATTCGCTTGATTGATGACGACGGCATCGAAGTCGGTGTTGGCGAGGCCGGCGAGGTAGTGGGGCACTCGGGCGGCATGATGACCGGCTACCACGGTCAACCGGACAAAACCCGCGAAGCCGAGTGGTTCGACCCGCAGGGCAAGCGGTTTATCCGGAGCGGGGACATCGGCCGCTTCGATGCCGATGGTTTTCTGACGCTGTTTGATCGCAAGAAGGATATGTTGATCTCGGGTGGCTTCAATGTTTATCCGAGTGATCTGGAGGCAGTCTTAAAGCGACACCCCAGCGTGTTTGAAGCTGCGGTGGTGGGGATGCCATCGCAGCATTGGGGGGAGACGCCGGCCGCGTTCGTGGTGCTGCGATCGGGGCAGACACTGTCGGCGCAAGAATTGCTGGATTGGACCAATGGCCAGTTGGGCAAAACTCAGCGTCTGAGCAGCTTGCGATTCCTGGACGAGTTGCCACGCAGCGCGATCGGCAAGGTGCTGAAACGGGACCTGCGCAACATCGGTACCCAATGAAGCCTCATTCCTGCCGAGGCACCGCAAACCTTGTCAGTCTCCGGGGTATGGTTAGAAGGGCGAATTTCCGTCAAGCCCTGGAATCCGCTTTTCTTTAAATATCAATGACACCCCTTTTTATCGGCCGCAGCCGATTCGTCCTGCAAGCGTCTTCGCAACTCGGTCTTCAATACCTTGCCATAGTTGTTTTTGGGTAACTCCGTAACCCACACATACCGCTTGGGGCGTTTGAATCGCGCAATCTGCGCCAAGCAGTGTTGGTCCAGCTCACTGTCCGAGACCTCGGTGTTCGCCTTTGCAACCACAAAGGCCACAACCACTTCGCCCCACTCGCGGTCACAAGCGCCAACTACCGCCACCTCAGCCACACCGGGCGCCGTCATCAGCGCTTCTTCCACTTCCCGGGGGTAAATGTTGGAGCCGCCGCTGATGATGAGATCCTTGCTGCGGTCCTTCAAGGTCAGGAATCCATCACTGTCCAGGCAACCCACGTCGCCGGTGAAAAGCCAGTTGTCCCGAATCGCCGCTTCGCTGGCGTCCTGGTTGCGCCAGTACCCCGCCATCACGCTGTCACCCTGCACCAGTACCTCTCCGACTTCACCGACTGGCAGATCGGCGCCGCATTCGTCGGCGATGCGCACCAGCACCGGCGTTTGCGCGACACCCACTGACGCGATGCGCTGCAGATACCTTGGGTGCGCGCTGTCGGCCAGGTGGTGGCGTGACAGGGCAGTGGCAACCATGGGGGTCTCGCCCTGGCCGTAGATCTGGACAAACCGCGGCCCCATCACCTGCAGCGCTCGCTGCAGGTCTGCCAGGTACATGGGGGCGCCACCATAGACGATGGTCTTGAACGCAGCGGCGCAATCCTGCGGCGTCAGACCGGTCTCTTGCGCATGGTCGACCAACCGCTTGACGATGGTGGGTGCGGCAAAGGTGGACAGCGGCCCCAGCGCACGACCCAGGGCAAACATCTCCGCCGGATCGACGCCGCCAGACTGCGGCACCACGTGGCGGGCACCCGCCATCAGGTGCGGTATGGCATAGATACCTGCGCCGTGCGACATGGGAGCGGCGTAGACGATGGCGTCCTGAGGCGATACCTCGTCAACGTCCACAAAATAAGTCAGCCCCATCGTCATGAGGTTGCGGTGTGTGAGCATCACACCCTTGGGTCGTCCGGTAGTACCGCTGGTATAAAAGAGCCAGGCTAAGTCCCCCAGCGAGCGCGCTACAACCGGCACCGCAGTGAAATCGGTCACGGGCGACAGCAGGATATCGGCCTCCTCACTCTCAATATCAATTTGCCGCTTCAACCCCGCCAGCGGTCCCGGCGCGACGTCACCCGTCAAAAAACCCCAGCGGGCCTGTGCGTTGTCCACAATCCACTCCACCTCACGCGAATGCAGCTTGGCATTCACAGGCACAACAACCAACCCCGCCCACCAGGCAGCCCACAGAATCTCCAGGTAGCGCGGGTGATTGCGCATGAAGAGCAACACACGGTCACCCGGCACCAACCCCGACAACCGAAAGTGTTGCGCCAGTGCAGCGCTACGCGCAGCCCATTGACCGATGGTGGCGTGCAGCGCCATTCCGTTGTAGATCGCTGCTCGGTCGGGTTGCACGAGCGCCCGGCGCAGCAGCAAATGGGCAAGACTCATTGAGTGGTTTCGCTTTCTTGTGAGTAACCGGATGTTGTGCAAGGATAGCAATAGTCTGGTCAGCGGGCGACTCGCGCATGGCGACCTACCCGACTAAGCGGGGCGGCAAACACTAGCTAGGCACCCGCCGCCTTGTTGCTACCCAGCCATTGCGCGTAAGTGATGCGCGCAGTATCAAATCGATCAGTGGTGCGGCAGTAAGCTGAAGGTGAGCCGTGCCGCCCGATGGGCGCGAAATGGTTGACATGCAAGCGCGGACCTATCAAATGATCTGCAACATGGAACTTGACGACTTCACCGATTAATAGTGTGTTTGCGCCGAGCGGCTGTGCGCTAAAGAGCTTGCATTCGAGGCTGAGCTGGGTTTGAGCCACGCGAGGCGTCTTTAGGTGAACAGAGGGTGCGCTTTGGCGGCGGCGCTAGTCCGACCCGACGAATTTCTTGGCGCGAACTGGTTAGTGAGTAGTTTTCGGTCGCTTTCTCACGAGGATTTGAATCCAAATCTGAGGAATTTTTCAACTGACATCGTGCTCTCGAGGGCGACGGCTGGACGACATGGAGATGGGAGGCTTGTCAGGTCGTCGATGCTTGTCAATCAACAAACTAGTGATAAATGTCACAGAAGACCGGCCTATATCGCCAAATGGGGGTATCCATTTCTTCAGTTAGGCCTACGATCAGAACATATGAGCATCACCCAAGCAATCATTGCCGTAGCCATGCTTGTCGTGTGCATTGCTGCCGCGGCTGGCCTGATGCGTCTGTTCGATGTAAAGGGCGCCACGCCAGAGCAAACCCAAGCTGAGGTCGAAAGGTTGTTGGCGCAGGTCAACAAAGAAGTGAAGGTGCGCCGCCGAGTTCGGGCTGGAGCGCCAACCGATGCTGTATCAGCGGATTTCCGACGCTTCAGTTCATTCAGCGAGACATGCAGAAGAATTCCTTCGGCTTGACTACTGGATCACGTAAGGCTTTGTCAACGATCGTTGTTGGCACGTTAGCAAGCGCTTGATAGCGACTTGAAGCCTGACTGCTGATCTGTTCAAGGAGCAAGCGGGAAACTTATGAAGCCAATGAAGGCACTCTCAACCCTCGCCCTGACCACCATTCTTACTCTGCCGCCGCCTGCGATGGCGAAAGGGCATTCTGGAACCAGTAGCGTTCCACATGCAAGCCACGCGAAGTCAACCACCGCGCCGCCGAAAGCAACCAAAGCTCCGAATGCAGCACATTCCAGCAACTACGCGCAGGGAGTGAAGCGCGATTTACACGGCAAAATCGCTCTTAGTGATACGACATTTCGTTTCGCCGCAATGTTGTTGTCGGCCGTGCTGATGACAGGATGCGCTCAAGTCGTAGTCGATTCAAAAGGAATGGAACAGCAATTCTTGCTTGATGTGTTTTCCGTCAAGAGCGGCAAGGCTCCAACCGTGCTGATTGCGCATGGCTGTGACGGGGTGCAGCGTAATCAATCCTATCGTGAATGGGCAAGGCAAATCAGTGGTTGGGGCTACAACGCGATAGTTGTCGATTCTTACAGCAAGCGATGGATAAGCAATACCTGCAACAACACAAGCGCAGAAATTCTTAAGCAAGGCGCTGATGATTTGATGAAGACTGCCGCTTGGGTGCAACAACAAGAATGGCACACCGGAAAAATCGGCATGATCGGGTTCAGTCGAGGAGGCTCTGTCGCCTTGACCGTGGCAAATCAAGACCTCTTGCTCAAGGGCAACGTGCTGAAGGCGGGTGAGTCCAGCAAAGTCGCAGCCATCGTCGCCTACTATCCGTGGTGTTTCCAAGGCAGTCACACTGATAAGCCCAACGCACCAACCTTGCTACTGCTGGGTGCAAAAGATGACTGGACACCGATTTCCCGCTGCAATCTTGAAGCAAAGACCGATCCAAACTACCACATCACCATTTACCCAAAAGCCGGCCATGCATTTGACATGAACTATCCGACGCGTACGGTTTACGGTCACTATTTGTTCTACGACCATGAGGCTGATATCGCTTCAAGAATGGCGACGAGGGAATTTTTTGACAAGTTCCTGCATTGAGGATGAAGGTTATGCGCTAACCGCCATGACCGCATGGGACATTGCCAAACGCACTGCCAATGGCGAAGGCCAGCCACGCTATCGCACGCCATCCCTGGTTTTTGGCGCAGACCCTATTTTGAACTTCGCCGGCACCACGCGCACGGACATCTGAAAAAAGGGACAGCCATAGCTGCTGGCGACTGCCGTTCGCACTCAGTCAGTTGCTTACCTCCTCAGATGGGAATGAAGAAATTCTCCCAACTCTTCGACCGACTGGTCAGCCTCGCGCATCCTTCCGTGTAGTGTTTGCCAGACATGCCACATGCCGGGAAATTCCTTCACGGTTGCCCTTGAGCCCTGTGCATTCATGCGTTTGGCAAGCATCAGGGAGTCATCCAGCAGCGCCTCCAAAGTACCAACGTGGATAAGTGTCGGTGACAGGTGCGTAACTTCGGCATACTGCGGTGACACCAAGGGATGACGCAAGTCGGTGTTACCAGCATAGTGACTTGCTGCGACTTTTAGTCGCTCAGTCGTTGGAAAGTAGGGGTCCACAGCCGCCTTGGTTTGATGGGTGCCATTCGTCAACGCCAAATCCGTCCACGGTGACATTAGCGCAAGTGCTGCTGGTTTGAAAATGCCCTGGTCTCTCAAACTGATTGCCAGGGCCAATGCCAGCCCAGCCCCAGCGGAATCACCAGCAATTGCTATGGGTTCACCGGTATTGGCCGCGCTAAGTGCCTTGTAAGTAGAAATCGCATCTTCCAGTGCGGCCGGAAAGGGATGTTCCGGAGCGAGTCGGTATTCCAGATTGAGAACCCGGTGCCTTGATGCACAAGCCAGTCTCGCAGCCAATGCCCGATGCGTTATGCACGAACCTCCGGTGTAAGCACCACCATGCAGATACAAGACGACGCCCTGACTATCCAGCGTGCCGGGGTGCAACCATTCTCCGGCACATCCGCCGACCTTGGTGGTTTGCACAGTCACGCCTACCGGCACCTTGAACAGCCGAACGGCGGCTGCTTCGCGAGCCAATCGAAATTCGGGCAACGAAAGATTCAGACGAACCAGCTTGGCCAATTGGTATTTGACGAAGTGGTACAAAAGACGTGACTTCAATGACTGCATTATTTGAGGCTCTGGTAGGGCAGGTGAAAAATCATAGCCCGATGGCCGCGCTCAAAGACAATGAACTCGCCTGGTTCAGCAAAATACCTTTGCTCAAACTCTCTCACAAGGTATGGAGTCCAATACACACGTAAGCGGCGTACGATGGCCTAACCCTCGCTGAACATCTGCTGAATGGAAATTTGTACCACCACTTAACGAAGACCAAGCCAACGTTCAAATTGTCGCGAATGCCAATCGGCATGGCAGTTTGAAAAGCTTGCTGTCGGGACCGGCCCATGGACACTTGCTGCATTTATCGAACAACCAAGGATCACACTGTTTCCTGCGTCAATTTCTTTTCAATTCGACTATCAGGAATGAACCAAATGCACGCCACTGCACCCACGAGCAGCCCTGATAGCCAGGGCAAACCGAACAATGCCAATGGAATCGCAAGCACATAGCTTGCCAGTGAAACCTTGCCCTTAAGATCGCGCCCTACTGCCTGATGAAGTGCGGACTGGGTGCCTTCAAGTTTGATGATCTTGGATTGCAGCACCGTGTACGCGACGGCGCACAGACACAGGTCCAGGCAATACACCACCATGGGCATGGAAGCGAAGTGGTTTTCTCCCATCCAAGCGGTGGCAAAAGGTATGAGAGAAAGCCAGAACAGCAAGTTCAAATTGGCCCACAGAACTGCTCCATTCACCTTCTTGACAGCGTGCATCAAGTGGTGGTGGTTGTTCCAGTAAATGCCCACATTGGCAAAGCTCAGGACATAGCTCAAGAACACCGGCCACAACGGGAGCAAATCCGATAGCTGTTCACCGTGTGGCACCTTGAACTCGAGCACCATGATGGTGATGATGATTGCGATCACACCGTCGCTAAACGCTTCCAGTCTTCCTTTTCCCATACGGCTCCTCAAGTTGGTTTGGCTTCAATTTCTACGAGCAACGCTTAAAGCAAATTTTGGCGCAAAGCCTTGTTTCAAGGCCAAGTGAATCCAGGTCATTGCTATGGGTTCGATGTAGCGCCGACGACAAGGGATCTCTACGCGGCCTGCGGGCGCAGTGTGAGTAACGTGATTTCGCCGCGGAAGTGGCGCTTTGGCGGACCCCAGTAGCCAGTACCGACCGAGGTGTAGCTCCACATACGACCGAAGCGATGCAGGCCTTTGACCACCGGTTGCTGCATCCGCACGAAGTGGTTCCAGGGCCACCACTGGCCGCCGTGAGTGTGTCCGTGCAGGGCCAGGTGGTAGCCAGCGTCTGACCCGGTCGGGGCCGTGACCGGCTGGTGGGCGAGCAGCAGGCGTACATCGGCGCTTTCGCCCGCACCGCGAATTGCCGCGTGTGGGTCGCAGGCCATGTCGGCAAAAAAGCGCCCAGTGCTGTGGTCGGTGACTCCCGCAACGGCCAGCGTTGCGGTGTCACGGTGCACGATGAAGTGTTCATTGAGTAGCACCTGCAGTCCAAGGCGGCGGAACTCTCGTACCCAGGCCGGTGCACCGCTGTAGAGCTCATGGTTGCCTAGCACCAGCGCCACACCCTCGCGGGCTTTCAGGCCCTGCAGCGGCGCGACATGGTTGCGTAAACTCGGCACGTCGCCATCGACCACGTCTCCAGTAATAGCGATGAGATCGGCCTGCAAGGCGTTGACCTTGTCCACAATGCGCTGCAGGTAGCCACGCCGGATCGTCGGCCCGACATGGATGTCGGTGATCTGCGCAATGCGAAATCCATGCAATTGAGCAGGCAGACCGGCTATGGGGATGTCCACCTGCACTACCGCCGGGCTCATGCGGGCCAGTACCAATCCGATCGCTGTAGCAAACATTCCAAGTGCCACGACACCCCACGCCGAGGTCGCGTCCCAACCCAACACCGGGACTCCGAGCCAGTCCAATCCGGGCAGGAGAATCGCCCGCAACATTGCAAGCACAAAAAGGCTGGAGAACATTCCCAGCGCGAGCAATCCTGTCCATGAGAGTGCAGTTCCCCAACGCAGGTCGTGGGTGCGCAGGGACAGTAGTCCGGCAGGAATAGCCAGTGCACTGAATGCCAAGTACACCCCCAACTCGATGACAAATGGGTCGTGCCGTGCGAATGGCCCGGTCAATAGCGCAAAAAGGGCGTAGTGCAAACCACCTATGAGCGCGATTGGCAGTGCCAGTGGGAGCCAGCGCATCGCTCGCCGTGGGTGGGCAGTGGGTGCTTGCTGAGCTTCAATGAGGGCGGTGGAGTCCATTGAGGTATCTCTCAAAGTTGGTAAATCAGGTGGCGCTTGGCTTGGACATTTGTTTGACCAGAGCCGTCACCATATTGCGCGACATGAAACGCACGCTTTGCACCATCACCCAGTTCATGAAGCCGGGCACATAGACGCGTTGACCTCGCTGCATTGCGCGGTAGCCAGCGGCGGCAACTTCGTCAGCTGTGGGTAGCTTTTTGCCTTTGACCAGGCCGGAGGCGTGCATGTTGGCCTTGTCTTGAAAGCCTGAAGCAGTCGGTCCCGGACACAGCGCTGTCGCCGTGACGCCCGTGCCTTCGAGTTCGGCAGCAATCGCCTCTGAAAAGCTCAGTACAAACGCCTTGGTGGCATAGTACACGGCCATGTAGGGGCCGGGCTGGAACGCAGCTGTGGATGCTGTGTTCATGATCTTGCCTCGGGTGGCGATCAGGTCAGGCAGGAACAGCTTGGTGAGCACCACCACCGTGTTCATGTTGAGTTGCATCATGGCCAATTCAGGCGCCAGCACAGAGTCTTTGAATTCGCCGAAGGTCGCATAGCCCGCATTGTTGGCCAGCGCACTGATGGTAATGTTGCGCGCCTTGATGTCAGCGTACAAGCTGGCAGCGCCGTCGTTGGTTTCCAGGTCGGCGCCAATGACAGTGACGGTGATCTTGTAGCGCCGTTGCAGATCATCGGCAAGGGCCTGCATCTTGGGGACGCCGCGAGCAGCCAGCACCAAGTTGTAGTCGTCTTTGGCGAAATTTTCTGCGAACGCCTGACCGATGCCGGAAGAGGCGCCGGTGATGAGTGCTGTTTTGCCGGTGGTTTGGTTCATGTTGATGATGTTACTGGTTTAATCTAATGGACGGATGGACTTCAAAAAATGGCACCAATGTGCCTATGGTTTTTCGCTGATGCTTGCTCAGGTGCAAGACACTTCGGCTTGCTCCACCAGCTTGCGCAGGTCGGCCAAGGCCGAGTCCAAAGTCAAGCTGTAAAAGTTCTCTCGCGACACACGTTCCAAAGTAATCAGATCTGCGTGCAGCAACACTTTCAGGTGGTGAGAAATGGCAGGCCTTGATAGCGGCATGCGCTCAGCGATCTGGCTAACGTTCAGGCGTTCATCCTGGGCCAAAAGCATCACGATGTCCTGGCGATACTTGTCGCCCAATGCGTCGAAGACGGGCGCGCAGGCTCGGAAACTTGCCAATACGTCTTCTAGTGTGATGTCCTTTGCTTTCACTCTATTTGCTCAAACTAATTATGCGTTTAATCGTATGGACGTATTGTACAGCAATTTTCTGACATGCAACACATCGCATCCAAATGTTTGGATGAGTTCCGGCGCTAAATACTCGACATCGTCATACAACTGTCGGTCGCGAATACCTGGCCCATTCCGGTCGGTGGCGAAGGCGAGGACCAGCCATTCGCAGTGACAGTCGTGTTTCAAAGCGTTGTTGTGTAGTCCTTCATCGTCGGCCTTGATGTCACAGGCTTTCCCCTAACTACAGTACCCACCGCAATAAAGCACAGTAATTGCTCTACTCCGGCCAGTTGGAAGAACTGTTTGAGTCGCTCCGAATAAAGTGACTTTCCAGTCAAGAGTCCCGCTCCAAAGCCCATTGCATGGGTCGCAAGCAACACATTTTGTACGGCACATCCTGCTGATATCAGGCGCTCCTGGTCAGGTATATCACCCAACGCGGGGTCCAGTCGAGCGACAACCGCCACCAATAGTGGGGATCGATAAGCCTTTTCACGGGCTTCTAGCAGTTGCGCCTCAGTTGCCTGATTGTCACGTTCTTGAAGCGCTTCGGCGAAGGCTTCCGCCAGAAGATGTCGCTTCTCTAAGGGAACAATAACCAGGCGCCATGGCGTCAATCGCCGATGATCGGGAGCGGCGCCAGCGGCGTCGAGAATGGTTTCGATTTGTGCGCGATCCGGTCCGGGTTCGCCGAGCAACTTCGACGAAGTGTTTTGTCTTGAGTGAATCAGGGTCAACGCGGAGCCGAGCGGCTCCTGATGTTCGTTCCAATGCACGTTAATGTTCCTTTGCTGTTGCCAGAGTTTGATCAAAGTTGCAGGACACACAAGAAAACTGCCACCACGTGATTCGATTGAGCATCGGCATTTCTATTGGCGTATGGATTTGCCCGCCCTTTGGATCAGTTCATGCCACCCCGGATACGCGTCAGGGGTAATAGCATACTTGTTGGCAAATTCACCGTGAGGTGCGCCGCTCGTTAGTGCCGCAATGAACCCTTGCCGGTCCCTTATCCAACTTCCTCCGAGGAGGGTAACACCACGTGCGAACAACGCATCGGGCAGGCAGCCGGCGCTCGGGCCAACCATCGCGAACCAGCGGGCACCCCGGCAGCAGGCCAGCATGCGGTCGAGGCTGTCGTTGAGCAGCAGCGTGCTGGTCGAGATGACCTTGCCGCATTCCGCCAGATCATCTGGATTGAGGGTGACCCGGTAGCCGTCCCGCTGGCCAACCAGTTCGGGACGTAACTCGACCACGGTCAGTTGCGCGCCAGCGCCGAGAATACGCCCAAGCAGCGGCATGAACAGGCCGATCATGCCGATCCGCTCGCCACTCGTGGGATTTAGCTGGCCTATCGAGTCAGTGCTATTGTTTGGGTGGAAGCCGGCGCGGTCGTACAAACAGCGGGTCAAGGCATTGGCGGCGGCGAAGCCGAGCGTCCTCTCGATGCCATCGGTACTGGCATAGCGGTGGGCGACGGCCAGAGCGTCGGCGCCGACCAAACCGAACTCATTGGCGCCGTCGCGCAGGCGTTCCAGGGTATCGTCCAAAAGCACATAAGACAGGCCGAGCGACCCATCTTCCAGCTCTAGCGCGCAAAACTCACCCCTGTTGTCGACGTCAGGCCGAGCCGGTGGCAGGTGCAGGGCGCGCACGCGGGGTAATGACAATCGCTCAGCAAAGCGATCGAGTTGGGTAAGGTAATCGCTGGCAAAACTCATTCTCTGAAACTCCCCTTGTCCGCCAAGTATTAGCTCTGGTGCAGTCCGGCGTGCGCGACCAGAGCGGCTGTAGTAGTTTCCGAATTGGTCGCTTCAAAGGCGTCATCGACCTCTGTAGTCAGACACTCGGCGAGGTCACAATTTGTTCAATCCTCACCACACAACACCAACCCAGACCAAGCAATATTCTTGAACCATTTGTCGCTTTCGTAAAGCTGCACTGCCGAAATCCGATGGCGGATCGTCGCTGCCGCGCTTGAGTGTCGGCTATCTAGAACGTAGGCTCACTACCGGCATTAGTCGAGGCTTGCGATTGCCGATCCCAATTGGCTAACAACAAACCCGACATAGAAATCATATCTCCGGGCTGCGATCACTGGTGGGTACGAGCTCTGTGTCTTCTGGAGCCAGCTGCATGAAATTTGAAGAAATTCCTGACCCTGACCAGGCAAATAGTGACAGCAGTCACTCGCCAAAGACCGCCCACCGACAAGTACGTGCCCATACTGGCCAGCCAGGGTTGAGGGAACCGGTCATTCAAATATGCGCATGGAAATCCGCAATCTGTGTGTCCGCTTCAGCTTCCACGGCAGCTGCCCAACAAGTGTCGCAGGCCTGAAGGCGCCCCTTGATAAAACGTTTGCGTATCCACGGCAAGATGTCAACGACGAACTCATTGCAGGTATCGCCTCATTAGGATCCCAACACCAAACCGCATTTGCGTCGTGCCGACTAGTT
>JBAXBQ010000076.1:0-15638 GCA_037141865.1 Comamonadaceae bacterium
CCGAGGGGGTTATTTCACCTTGGGGCGGCCCGGCGGTGAAACGGGCCCCCACGTTCGGCGCCGCGTGTCCTCTCTGCCCCCCGAGGGGGTTATTTCACCTTGGGGCGGCCCGGCGGTGAAACGGGCCCCCACGTTTGTGGCAGCGTGTGCTGCGCTGCCCTCACACTGCCACAATTGAGGCATGTTTCACATCGTTCTGGTCGAGCCCGAAATTCCGCCCAACACCGGCAACATCATTCGCTTGGCGGCCAATACCGGTTGCACACTTCATCTGGTTGAGCCGCTTGGATTTTCCATGGATGACAAGCAGCTGCGCCGCGCCGGGCTGGACTATCACGAATATGCTCAGGTCAAGCGCCATGCCAGCTGGCCGGCTTTGCTGGAAACGGAGCAGCCGATTTCCGAGCGCATGTTCGCACTCACCACGCGCGCCACCAATCTCGCACACGACATGCAATTCATGACCGGTGACTGGCTGGTGTTTGGTTCCGAGACCGCGGGACTTGCCGCGCCAGTTCGGCAATCGTTCAGCCCCGCTCGATGCCTCAGGTTGCCCATGGTGGCGGGTCAACGCAGCCTGAATTTATCGAACGCGGTGGCCGTCACGGTGTTTGAAGCCTGGCGGCAAAATAACTTTAGGACCAGCCTGACTGCCAGAGGTTAGGGCAGCAGCAGTTGCCCTCAAGGCAGATACTTTGCCAGCAGCAGGCGAACGCCTTAAATGCGTTAAGCCAGGGCATTCTCTGAGCTCCTTCTGAGGGAAAAGATCAAAGGAGCGCTATATCAATCATTGATTAAACCAATTGGGATGTATTTTATTTTAGACATAAACTATCTTCATCGCCAATTTCTAACCGCAACAGGAGATACCTATGTCAACACAAGCCAAGTGCCCCTTCCCCCACGCAGCCAGTAAAAACGCCGTGGCAGCCTCCCCGTCGAACACCGACTGGTGGCCCAATCAACTCAAGCTGGGCATACTGCACCAGCACACTGCCGAGTCCAACCCGATGGGAGACGACTTCAACTACGCAAAAGAATTCAAATCGCTCGATCTGGACTCCGTGGTCAACGACTTGCATCGTTTGATGACCGATTCGCAGGATTGGTGGCCAGCCGACTGGGGCCACTATGGTGGCCTGATGGTGCGCATGGCCTGGCACTCTGCGGGCACCTACCGGGTCGCTGACGGCCGCGGCGGCGCCGGCGCTGGCAACCAGCGCTTTGCGCCTTTGAACAGTTGGCCCGATAACGGCAACCTGGACAAAGCCCGACGCTTGCTTTGGCCCGTCAAACAGAAATACGGCCGCAAGCTTTCGTGGGCAGATTTGATCATCCTGGCCGGCAACGTAGCGTTGGAGTCCATGGGCTTCAAGACTTTCGGTTTTGCCGGTGGCCGCGAAGACATCTGGGAACCTGAACAGGACATTTACTGGGGTGCAGAAAAGGCCTGGCTTGCTACCAGCGACAAGGAAAACAGCCGATACAGCGGCGATCGAAAGTTGGAGAGCCCGCTCGCTGCGGTGCAGATGGGTCTCATCTATGTCAACCCGGAAGGTCCGGATGGCAAGCCCGACCCGGTCGCCTCCGGACGCGATGTGCGGGAAACTTTTGCCCGCATGGCGATGAACGATGAAGAGACCGTCGCGCTGGTAGCTGGCGGTCACACCTTCGGCAAGGCCCACGGTGCAGGGGACCCCGCCTTGGTGGGCCCGGCACCTGAGGCCGCAGGCATGGAAGAGCAGGGCTTCGGCTGGATCAACCAGCTCGGCAGCGGCAAAGGCGTGCACACCACCACCAGCGGCATTGAAGGCGCCTGGAAGCCCAATCCGACCACCTGGGACAACGGTTACTTTGACATGCTGTTCGGCTACGAATGGGCGCTCACCAAGAGTCCCGCCGGCGCTCACCAGTGGCTGGCTCAGAACGTGAAGCCCGAGCACATGATTCCCGACGCGCACGATGCGACCAAAAAGCATCCGCCCATGATGACGACGGCCGACATGGCTTTGCGCATGGACCCTGCGTACGAGAAAATCTCGCGCCGCTTCCACCAGAACCCGGCCGAGTTTGCAGATGCATTTTCCCGCGCCTGGTTCAAACTCACGCACCGCGATATCGGTCCGCGTGCCCGCTACTTGGGTGCTTTGGTGCCGCAGGAGGTGTTGCTTTGGCAGGACCCGATTCCCGCCGTCGACCATCCATTGGTAGATGCACAAGACATCGCTGCGCTCAAGGCTAAGGTCATGGCATCGGGCTTGTCGATTGCACAGCTGGTCAGCGTCGCATGGGCGTCTGCCTCCACT
Organism: Comamonadaceae bacterium; assembly: GCA_037141865.1. GTDB lineage: Bacteria > Pseudomonadota > Gammaproteobacteria > Burkholderiales > Burkholderiaceae_C > Rhodoferax. The sequence goes on from JBAXBQ010000076.1 coordinate 2,307, forward strand.
TTTCGAGGCAGCGACAAGCGCGGCGGTGCCGACGGTGCTCGCATCCGCCTCACACCCCAAAAAGATTGGGCTGCGAACCAGCCTGCACAGTTGGCGCTGGTGTTGCAAAAGCTCGAAGCGATTCAGCAGGAGTTCAATGCAGCCCAGTCCGGCGGCAAGAAGATTTCCCTGGCCGACTTGATTGTGCTGGGCGGCAGCGCCGCAGTGCAAGCCGCCGCCAGCAAGGCAGGCCATGACGTGACGGTGCCCTTTGCGCCGGGCCGCATGGACGCCAGCCAAGCGCAGACCGATGTTGAGTCCTTTAAAGTGCTGGAGCCTGTGGCTGACGGCTTTCGCAACTACGCCCACCAGGGGCTGGAGGGCGTGGCGGCGGAGTTGTTGTTGGACAAGGCGCAATTGCTCACCCTCAGCGCACCCGAGATGACGGTGCTGGTCGGTGGTTTGCGTTCCCTGAATGCCAATCTGGGCCAGGCCCAGCATGGCGTGTTCACCGCGCGGCCCGAAACACTTAGCAATGACTTTTTTGTGAACCTGCTGGACATGCACACGAAGTGGAGCAAGTCGTCTGCCGAGGGCGTGCTCGAAGGGCGCGACCGCAGCACCGGTGCGGTGAAGTGGACCGGCACGGTGGTGGATCTGGTCTTTGGCTCGAACTCGCAACTGCGCGCATTGGCCGAGGTCTATGCCACCAGCGATGCGCAAGCCAAGTTTGTTCGCGACTTTGTGGCCGCCTGGACCAAAGTCATGAACCTCGACCGTTTCGACTTGAAGTAGTCATGGTTGCACCGGTATGACAGGGCCGCGCCGCAGTGCTTACCAACGGGGACGAAATCCGCCGCTCGTTGCGGTTGGCTAGCGCCGCAAAGTTTGGGCCACGGGCGTGGCATAACCGATGCCACGCGCTTTTTTGCTAAGGGTAGTGCCGTGCCACCGATTCGGCCACACACACTGGCTTGGCAGCACCCTCGCGTTCAATGGCAACCTCCCAGGTCATTTGGGCGCCGCCCTGGTCAATCGACTCGCTTTTGATTAACTTCATGCGAGCGCGCAGGCGGCTGTCGACCGGCACCGGCGCTATGAAGCGCACTTTGTTCAGCCCGTAATTCACGCTCATGCGGGCTTCCACCACTTTGATGGACGATAGAAAAAATTGGGGGAGCAGCGACAGCGTCAAGAAGCCATGTGCGATGGGTCCGCCAAAAGGCCCGGCCTTGGCCTTCTCTATGTCGACGTGAATCCACTGGTGGTCACCGGTGGCTTGAGCAAACTGGTTTATCCGCTCTTGTGTGATGGTGATCCAGTCACTGACGGTAACCTCCTGGCCCACCAGACTGGACAGTTCGGCAATCGTTCAGCCTCGCTCGCTGCCACAGGTTGCCGATGGTGGCCGGTCAACGCAGCCTGAATTTGTCAAATGCGGTGGCCGTCATGGTGTTTGAAGCTTCGCGCCAGAATGGGTTTGGCGCGCTGTAGCGTGGCAGACCTCATGACCTTGGGTTGCTGCCCGATCCGATTTGGGTTCGGCTGCACTTGATCTGAGAGCCGACAGCTAGTTTGTTCAGGGCATTGCCCAGGAATGGTGGGCCAACGACCAGCCACTTGCCCGCCTCGTTGGAAAGCCGAGCGGAACTTCCGCTCACGCTGCCACCCCGCATTCTCCGGATACCTTAGCCGAAATGAAGTGCCTCCCGCACAAATTTTTGCTCACGAACCACAGTGCCCCATCTGGAACCGAGACTCTCATGGACGAGATGGAATCCATGCCATTCGTATAAATGCCGCGCTGCGAGCAAGCCATCGATTGTCCAGAGGTAGGTGCGTTGATATTGGCGAGCGTCCGCGAATTCAAGCGCTTTGGCAATGAGTTTGCGGCCAGTGCCTCGACCGCGTATCGCCTCGGATGTTACGAACCAACCGAGATGGGCACCATCATCGTTAGCGCGGGAACCATCAATGGCAATAGAACCTTCTATATCTGTCTCGACGGCGAGCCACAGGCCGTCTCGTCCCGGGGTGAATGAGGTACAAAACGCCCCCAGTTCCCTTGCGACCTTGGCTTCAAAATCGGCACCGAATCCGTTGGATGCGGCGTAGTAAGTGGCGTGCAACTGTACGACTCTGCCGATACAGTCGGGTTGGTAGCCTTCTTGAATGGTGGTGGATGTCACAGAATTTCTAGCTGCCAAGACTATTTCACTGGGGCCTGCCGGATTATCGCTGCCTTGTTGACTCCCGAGCCCAGTGCCCAAATGACACCTCGGACAACTTGACTGGCGGTTCGCCTGCCCTGACGTGTGTCTTCTCTCTTCGGCTGAAGGCTCCATAATCTGTCGCTTACGACGGCGGCGGTCGCTGGGCTGTGTTTTTGCGAGGCTACGATGCCTCGCAGTTTGCGAAGAAAGGTGAATCCTTTGTCAGATAAGCATAAGAGCGCGCGATATTCGCAGAGTCGCACCGACACACTGATCGGTGCGGGCACGCGCGTTGAAGGCAATATAACTTTCACCGGCGTTCTACGCACTGACGGGGAGATAAACGGCGACGTGTCCTGCGACGAAGATACCTGCGGAACGGTTGTCGTAAGCAAGTTGGGAAGTGTTACTGGCGCGATCAAGGCGCCCCACGTTGTCGTCGCTGGTCGTGTTTTGGGGTCAGTAAATTCATCGGGGTCGATCGAGATTCTCCAGGACGCTTTCGTCGTCGGGGATGCTTCCTACAGGGACATTGTGATCCATGAGGGCGGAGTCATTGAGGGGGCACTGACGCCGATGCTCCCGACGGAGGAAGATCGATCAGGGCAAGAACATCTTGTTCAAAGTTTGGCGCCACCGGCAGTCAAGGAATCCGATGAGCCACCCGTCGATGCAATGGCAGATGGCAATGAGGTTGGGAAGCGCCCCGGGAAAGGGCGCAAGTTCGGCTTGGCAATTGCGCTGCTTGTCGCCGTGGTAGCCGCTGTGTGGATGAACCTAAGCCCGACTGACGTTAAGTCACCAGCCACCGATGTTGTGCTCAAGGCCAATAACTCTGCAACGGAGAATCCGGCGCCGCAACCGGTACCTGTGACAAGCGCCACGCCGTTGGACAGCCCGAAAGCCGTGGCAGAAAGCGCAGTTCCGCTTGTCCCAAGCTCGCAAACTGTCACCAAGGATGCTGTTCAAGCGACTCCGCCAAATATTCCAGAACTGGATTTAAAGGATGTGACCGTGGTGAAAGGGGACGATCCGAGCAAACCGGCGGATTTCCTATATGTTGTGATTGGCAAAGAGTCGGCTGTGCTGTTCAGGAAGCAACCCAAGGACCCTGCCGAAGGCACTCGCATCGACGTGGCTCATGGGACAAGCAAAAGGATCGCGATTGCCAAAGATGACATTCTCAGAGTAGAGCAAGGCCGAGGCCTTCAAATGTTCTACCAAGGACGGAAAGTGGCGTCGGCAACCCTTCAAAGCGGCGTTTGGATGAGTTTCGTAGCGAATTCGCGCAGCGGGGCAAGTAACAAATAGCGGGGACGAAAACATGTCGGCGGTCGAAACTGTTTGGTGCGTGTCGGACTAAGGGGCAATTCGCTTTGACATCAAGACCCCGTCGAATGTTCAGTCGAATTCAGTGCCTGCATCGTTTCAAACTGGAAGACCCCGGCGAACGGCGAAGTAAGACCCGCGCAAAGATTATTTGCTAGGGATAGTGCCGTGCCACTGATTCCGCTACACACACTGGCTTGGCAGCACCCTCGCGTTCAAGGGCAACCTCCCAGGTCATTTGGGCGCCGCCCTGGTCAATCGGTTCGCTTTTGAGCAACTTCATGCGAGCGCGCAGGCGGCTGCCCACTAGCACCGGCGCTATGAAGCGCACTTTGTTCAGCCCGTAATTCACGCTCATGCGGGTTTCCAAAACCTTCAGCGACGATAGAAAAAACTGCGGGAGCAGCGACAGCGTCAAGAAGCCATGTGCGATGGGGCCACCAAAGGGACCGGCCTTGGCCTTCTCGACGTCCACGTGAATCCACTGGTGGTCACCGGTGGCTTGAGCAAACTGGTTTATCCGCTCTTGTGTGATGGTGATCCAGTCACTGACAGTAACTTCCTGGCCCGCCAGACTGGACAGTTCGGCAATAGTTTGAAATGTTTTCATGAGCGCACTGTAGCGATGGTGGTGAGCGGCACTTGTCAAATGAGCGACAAAGCAGTGGTGAAAGGGCCGACTACTCCCTCAACCAGCTAAGCATCCAGCCACTCGCAAATTGACTTCCATTGCGCCACGTCTTTTTGGACCCGGCCAGGCGTCACATCAAACAGGGTCAGGCCACGCGCTGCCAGATGGACATAGTTTTGCGTGTCACGCAAATAGCCCAGCACCGGCAGACCCAGGGTGGCCACAAATTCATGCAGGTTGTCGGCGGCGATGGTACGTGCGTCGACCCGCATGCCAACCAGGCCAATTCGGAGTTTGTCATGGTGTTTGTTCTGCAGCAACTGGTCCAGAAATGCCCGCGTGGCAAAAATATCAAAAACGCTGGGCTGTAGCGGCACGATCACTTTGTTGGCCATTTTCATGACGTCGTTGAAGCGCCAGCCATGCAGGCCGGCCGGTGTATCCAGCACGACATGCGTGGTTCCTTTGGGCGCTTTGGCAATCAGGTCGACACCCACATCCCAAGTGGCAATGGGTCGTGCGGCTGGCGGACGCAGCCCCAGCCACAGCCGCGACGACTGCTGACGATCGGCGTCGCCCAGCATCACGGCATGGCCTCGTGAAGCGAAATAACCGGCGATATTGGTAGACAGGGTGGACTTACCAACACCGCCTTTTGGATTGGCAACAACGACCACAGACATGACAGACTCCTCGGAATTGAACTTTGCGCTATGTTAGCGGTATGGACGAACAAAACCCGACACTGCAAACCATGGCGCTCGAGCAGCGCATCTACGTCATTGCCGCCCACCCCAACTGGCGCGACTCTCGCGTCAACCGGCGCCTGCTGGAGAGCGCCCATTGCGTGCACGGGCTTGATATCAACGACTTGTATTCCAGCTACCCCGACTACTGCATTGACGTCGCCGCTGAGCAGGCCCGGTTGGCGGCAGCGCAATTGATTGTCTTGCTGCATCCGATTCAATGGTATTCGATGCCGGCCCTGCAAAAGCTCTGGCTGGACGACGTACTCAGTTACGGCTGGGCCTATGGTGAGGGCGGCGCGGCGCTGCGCGGCAAAGACCTGTGGCTGGTGGCCAGCACTGGTGGGCCAGAAAGTTCGTACCACCCACAAGGCTACAACCGCTACTTTTTTGATGCTTTTTTGCCGCCTTACGAGCAAACGGCAGCGCTCTGTGGCATGCGCTTTTTGCCGCCCATGCTGCTGCACGGCGCCAACTCGGTATCCGAACCTGAAGTAGTCCAGCACATTGAGACCTTCCGCCAGCGTCTGCAAAACTACCCGCATTGGCCCGAACTCAACGACCTGGACAACTGCCCGGACTGCGAAGTGCCCGCCGCCGACCGCCCCGAAAACTGAAAAGGATTGCCTTGGAACACGCCCCCTCCTGGCTGATCAACAGCTTCATTTACCTCAGCGCGGCGGTCATCGCCGTGCCGCTGAGCAAGGCCCTGGGCCTGGGCTCCATCATCGGCTATCTGGCCGCCGGCATGGCCATTGGGCCCTGGGGGCTGGGGTTGGTGACCAATGTGGAAGACATCCTGCACTTCGCCGAATTTGGCGTGGTGCTGATGCTGTTTCTGGTCGGACTGGAGTTGGAGCCCAAACGCCTTTGGAGCCTGCGCCGGCCGATCTTTGGCTGGGGCACAGCGCAAGTGCTGGGTTGTGCCCTGCTACTGACTGGCGTCGCCATGGGCTTCGGGGTCGGCTGGAGAACCGCTTTGGTGGCCGGCCTGGGGTTGGCCCTCTCCAGTACCGCGATTGCGCTGCAGGTCATGAACGAGCGCAACCTGCTACCCACCGGCAGCGGGCAAGCGGCATTTTCAATTCTGCTGTTTCAAGACGTGGCGGCCATTCCGATCCTGGCTTTGCTGCCGCTGCTGGGCCTTGTTTCAAACTCCAACGAGGTCCAGGCACCGGCTGACCACGCATCGGAAGCGTTAAAAATTATTGTGGTGGTCGCTGGCATCATCCTCGGCGGCAGACTGCTGATGCGCCCGCTGTTTAGCTGGATCGCGCGCTCCAACACACGCGAGATCTTCACCGCCGCCGCGCTGCTGCTGGTGGTCGGCATTGCCGCTCTGATGCAAGCGGTGGGCTTGTCGATGGCGTTGGGAGCCTTTCTGGCCGGCGTGCTACTGGCTGAAAGTGAATACCGACGTGAGCTGGAAACCGATATCGAACCGTTCAAAGGTTTGCTGCTGGGCCTATTTTTTATCGCTGTGGGCATGAACATCGACTTTGGCGTGCTGCGACAGTCGCCCGGGTTGATGACACTCATCGTGCTGGTTTTTTTGAGCGTCAAGGGCGTGCTCATTTATGCGCTGGCCAGGCTAATGAAGTTGCCATTTCAGGAGCGACCGGTTTTCACGCTGCTGTTGTCGCAAGGGGGTGAATTTGCTTTTGTGGTTTTCCAGGCCGGCGTCGGCGCCCATGTATTGCCGGCGCAAACCGCTTCGCTTTTGATCGGCGCGGTTGCCGTGTCGATGCTGGTGAGCCCGCTGCTGTTGGTGGCTATCGACAAACTGCTGCTACCGCGCTGGGCCAAGCTGGGCAAGGCCACGCCGGAGGAAATTTCAGAACCGCAGGACGCGCCCATTGTGATTGCCGGCTTTGGTCGCTACGGGCAAATCATTGCGCGACTGATGCTGGCCCAAGGCATTGACTGCACCGTGCTGGACCATGACGCCGAGATGATCGAGGCGGCACGCAGCTTTGGTTACCGCGTCTTTTACGGTGATGCGTCCCGGCTTGATTTGCTGCGCACAGCAGGCGCCGCCAGCGCAAAAATTCTGGTGCTGGCGGTGGACGATGTAGAGCAGTCGCTAAAAATCGTGGACTTGGCGCACGATCATTTCCCGAATTTGCAGATAGTGGCACGGGCGCGCGACGTCAGTCACTGGAACCAGTTGCGTGATCGCGGCGTGATGCTGGTGGAACGCGAGATGTTTGAGTCCAGCCTGCGCAGCGCGCGCAGCGTGCTGGAACTGCTGGGCCACGGCGCGCATGAAGCACGCCAGACCGCCATGCGCTTTCGTCAACACAACCTGGAACTGTTTGAAAAAATGTACCCGCACCACAAAGACCGCGCCAAACTGATTGCCGTGGTCAAGCAGGGGCGCCAGCAACTCGAAGAACAAATGGCGCAGGAGCGCAACGAGCGTGCGCAGCGGGCCGAGCAGCGACTACAGGGTTGGGACAGCTGAACGCCACTACCGCACAGCGTCATAGACCAGCTTGATCCCGGTCAGAAACATGCCCAGATAGACAAACCGGTAAAACAACAGCTGATTGATGCGCCGGGCCAAGCGCACCCCGATCAGCACACCAATCGGTGCAATCGGCAACAGCACCAGCGAGGTCGCCAGGTTGCGCATGTCGAGCAAACCCAGCCAGGCGTAGGGAATCCATTTGGCCAGGTTGATGATGAAGAAAAAGAAGGCCATGGTGGCGGTGAACTTCAGCGGTGACAGACGCAACGGAATCACGTAGGCGCTGATCGGCGGGCCACCGGCATGGGCAATGAAACTGGTAAAGCCAGAGGTGGCGGTCAGCATGGCACCCAGCCATCTAGGCGGCGGTGCGCTGTCTGCCTTGGGTGGAAACAGCAGGCGCTGCGCCAGAAACAGCAAGGTAAAGACCCCCACAATGCCAGCCACGGTATGCGCGTCGAGCAACTTGAACAATAAGGCCCCGATCACGATACCGACCAGCCCGCACGGAATCAAAAACTTCAGCAGTGGCATGTCAAAGTCTTTGCGAAAAGCGGCCATGCCCAGAATGTCCATCAGCAGCAACACCGGCATCAGGATGGCAGCCGCTTGCGGCACACTGACCGCCAACGCCATCATAGGCACCGCCAACGAGCCAAAGCCAGCGCCAAAACCGCTCTTGCTGACACCCAGCAACAGCACGGCGGGAACGGTGACGGCGTAAAAGTAGGGGTCGGTGATGAGGGGGAACGTCATCGGTTGATCAAACCCGCTCCAGCACCAACGCAATGCCCTGCCCCACCCCAATGCACATGGTGCACAGGGCATAACGTCCACCGCTGGCGTGCAGCCGGTTGACAGCGGTGGTGGCCAGCCGTGCGCCGGAAGCACCCAGCGGATGACCCAGCGCAATGGCACCACCCCAGGCATTGACGCGTGGGTCATCGTCTTTCATGCCTAACATTCTGAGCACCGCCAGGCCCTGAGCGGCAAAGGCTTCGTTGAGTTCGATGACATCCAGCTGGTCCAGCGACAGGCCGGTCAGGGCAAGTACCTTTTGCGTTGCCGGCGCCGGACCGATCCCCATTAATCGCGGCGCGACCCCGACGGTGGCCATACCCACCACCCGGGCCTTGGGTGTCAGACCATTTTTGGCCGCCGTCTTTTCATCGGCCAGCAACAACGCACAAGCGCCGTCGTTGACGCCGCTGGCGTTGCCTGCGGTCACACTGCCGTCGGGACGCACGATGGGCTGGAGCTTGGCCAGCGCCTCCAGACTGGTCTCGCGCGGGTGCTCGTCCTGATCGACCACCAGCGGGTCGCCTTTTTTTTGTGCAATGGTCACAACTGTGATCTCGCGCGCCAGGTGACCGGCTTTTTGCGCGGCTACCGCTTTCATCTGGCTGGCCAGCGCCATTTTGTCTTGCGCCTGACGCTCGATCTTGAACTCGGCGGCCACGTTTTCCGCTGTCTCGGGCATGGAGTCGACGCCGTATTTTTCTTTCATCAGCTTGTTGATGAAGCGCCAGCCGATGGTGGTGTCATAAACAGCATTGCTGCGACTAAAGGCGCTGTCCATCTTGGGCATGACGAAGGGAGCCCGGCTCATGCTTTCCACGCCACCGGCGATCATCAGAGTGGCTTCCGCACACTTGATGGCACGCGCTGCAGTTCCCACGGCATCGAGTCCGGAGCCGCACAGGCGATTGATGGTGGCGCCGGAGACTTGCAGCGGTAACCCAGCCAACAGGGACGCCATGTGGGCGACATTGCGGTTGTCTTCACCGGCCTGATTGGCACAGCCAAAGATGACATCGGACACCGCCGCCCAGTCGACATTGGGGTTGCGCAACATCAACGCCTTGATGGGTAGGGCACCCAGGTCGTCGGTGCGCACGCTGGAGAGGGCGCCGCCGTAGCGGCCGAAAGGGGTGCGGATGGCGTCGCAGATGTAGGCTTGAGTCATGGCTAGCTCCTCGGTAAGGAATTGCATTTTCGCCGCAGGCAAGCTGGCTTGGCTACAGCCTGGGTGACAGCGCGCGACAATACTGCCCATTATGTTTTCACCCTCGCAAGCCGATGTTCGCCGATTTTTTTGCTCGGTTTATGCCAAGGCCAAGTCAAATCAGCCGCTGGAAGCTATTGAAATCATAGCAAGTCTGTGGATCGACGAACATCCTGAATACCACGGCGCGCTGCTCGATGTCGATGCTGCCTTGCTGACGCTGCAACAAGTGGAAGACAGCAAGACCAATCCGTTCCTGCATTTGTCCATGCACCTGTCCATCAGCGAGCAGTGCAGCATTGACCAGCCGCGCGGCATCCGCCAAGCCGTGGAACTGCTGACGCACCGCCGTGATTCACTGCACCAGGCTCACCACGAGGTGATGGAGTGCTTGGGTCAGATGATTTGGGACAGCCAGCGCGCTGGTCAAGCCCCGGACGGCGGCGCCTACATTGCCTGTGTGCAGCAGCGCGCCACGCGCGACTGAGACACCTTACTTGAACTTGGCTTGCGGCACGGTCTTGAGTTCACCCGGCAGAGAGCTCACGTAATTGGCCAGTTCTTTGAGTTCCGCATAAGAGAACTGCTTGGTGATGCCGCCCATGATGGGGTTGCCACGGCCCCAGGTGGAATTGCCTTGCGTCTTGTAGGCCTTCAGCGCCACAAACAGATAGTCGGCATGCTGGCCGGCGATCTTCGGGTAGCTCGGATCAATGGGTTTGCTGAAACTGTCGCCATGGCAGGTGATGCAAGCACCTTTCTTGACAAGTTCAGTGGCCATCGCATTGCCATCGGCCGCCTTGCCCAATGCGGGTGCATTGTCAAGCTTGCCCAGCACTTCGTAATAGGCTGCCACATCCGCAATGTCCTGGTCACTCAAGCCAGCGGCTATGCCGCGCATGGTGGGGTGTTTTCGATCTGCCTTTTTGTAAGCCGTGAGTGCTGAGACAATGTACTTGGCGCTTTGGCCAGAAATCTTGGGCACCTTGTAGACCTCGGGAAAACTGGCTTGATAGCCGGTGATGCCATGGCAGCCAATGCACTGCGCGATTTTTCTCTCGCCAGCTTTGGCATCACCCTTGATTTCCTGCGCTATGGCAGAGAAAGCCGTCGCGCAGGCGACAAGCAGGATAGACAGTGATGGCAGGAATTTTTTCATTTTGCGAGGACAATCAACCAGTGTTTGAGATAGATCAAACAAAGATTATATCGGTCAATAATTCACCACCCAAGTTCCACCTTGCGTCGCACTAATCAACCAGAACCATGAAATTCCACGGATCCAAAACCTATATCGCCACCCAGGATTTGATGCTGTCGGTCAACGCTGCCATCACCCTCAAGCGCCCACTGCTGGTCAAAGGCGAGCCCGGCACCGGCAAAACCATGCTGGCCGAAGAAGTGGCGCTCGCACTGGACATGCCGCTGCTGCAATGGCACATCAAGTCCACCACCAAAGCGCAGCAAGGCCTGTATGAATATGACGCGGTGAGCCGTCTGCGCGATTCGCAATTGTCGGATATCGACGGCGGTGAACGCGTCAAAAACATTCACAACTACATCCTCAAAGGTGTCTTGTGGCAGGCCTTCACGGCGGAGCAGCCGGTGGCCTTGCTGATTGACGAAATTGACAAGGCCGACATTGAGTTCCCCAATGATTTGCTGCGTGAAATCGACCGCATGGAGTTCTATTGCTACGAAACCCGCGAGCTGATCAAAGCCAAAAACCGGCCGCTGGTGTTCATCACCTCCAACAACGAAAAGGAACTGCCCGACGCCTTTTTGCGCCGCTGCTTCTTTCACTACATCAAGTTCCCCGATGCCGACACCATGAAAAGCATTGTGGATGTGCACTTTCCAGGTCTGAAAAAAGAGCTGTTGACGGCGGCCATGAAGACTTTTTATGACGTGCGCAATTTGCCGGGTCTGAAAAAGAAACCCTCCACCAGCGAGCTGCTGGACTGGCTCAAATTGCTTCTGGCCGAAGACATCCCACTGGAAGCCCTGCAAACCAAGGATGACAAGGTGGCAGTGCCGCCACTGGTGGGCGCGTTGCTCAAAAACGAGCAGGATGTGACCTTGTTTGAAAAACTGGTGTTCATGCAACGCCATAACCGCTGAGATTGACCATGGCCTACATTGAACCTGTCACCCTGAGCGCACGCGGCGTTGCGCTGGTCCCGCTGGCCTTGAGTCATGAAACGGGCTTGCGTGCAGCTGCGCTGGACGGCGAGCTGTGGAAGTTGCGCGTCACCTCGGTACCCGAACCCGAGCAAACCCGCCAATACATTGAAGACGCGCTGGCCATGCGGGAAGCCGGCAATCGCTTTGCGTTTGCCGTGCTGGACGGCGCCAGCGGCGCGGTCCTGGGCTGCAGCAGCTACCACGATATCCTGCCGGCCGTGAGGCGCGTCGAAATTGGCTACACCTGGTACGCCCGGCGTTGCCAGCGCACCCATGTCAACAGCACCGCCAAACTGCTGTTGATGACACACGCCTTCGAGACCCTGGGCTGCCACGTGGTGGGCTGGCGCACCGACAACTTCAACTTCGCCTCGCAAGCCGCCATTGAGCGCTTGGGGGCCAAAAAGGACGGCGTGATTCGCGGGCACGCCCTGCGCCGCGATGGCACCATTCGCGACACCGTGATGTACAGCATGCGCGCCGGTGAATGGCCGGAGGCCAAGGCGCAATTGTTGTACCTGCTGGACAAGCCGCGTTGACGGGAGAGCGCCCATGCTGATCGACTTCTTCTACACCCTGCGCTCGGCCAAGTTGCCAGTGTCGGTCAAGGAGTACCTGACGCTGCTGGAAGCCTTGAAGGAAGGTGTGGTCGGCCCCAATTCGCCAGCACCTCTGGGTGACGCCGAGCCCAGTGGCTACAAGATCGATGACTTTTACTACCTGAGTCGCACCACCCTGGTGAAGGACGAAAAGCACTACGACAAGTTCGACCGCGCTTTTGCCGCCTACTTCAAGGGCGTGGAGATGGTGGCCGACTTCACCAAGGACATCCCGCTGGAGTGGCTGCGCAAGAACCTGGAACTCCAACTCAGCCCCGAAGAGCTTGCCAAGATCGAGAAGATGGGCTGGGACGAGCTGATGGAAACACTCAAGAAGCGCTTCGAAGAACAAAAGGAACGCCATGAAGGCGGCTCCAAATGGATAGGTACCGGCGGCACCAGCCCGTTTGGCGCCTACGGTCAAAACCCGCAAGGCATTCGCATCGGCCAGGACAAGAGCCGCAACAAAAGCGCCGTCAAGGTCTGGGACCAGCGCGCCTACAAAGACTACGACGACACGCAAGAACTGGGCACCCGCAACATCAAGGTGGCGCTGCGCCGCCTGCGCAAATTTGCCCGCGAGGGCCATGAGGAAGAACTGGATCTGGACGACACCATCAAGTCGACAGCGGCCAACGCCGGCTACCTGGACATCAAAATGGTGCCGGAGCGCCACAACAATGTGAAGGTGCTGCTGCTGATGGACGTCGGCGGCACCATGGACGAGCACATCCAGCGGGTGGAAGAGCTCTTCAGCGCCACCAAAACCGAGCTCAAACACCTGGAGTTCTACTACTTCCATAACTGTGTCTATGACTTTATGTGGAAGAACAACCGCCGGCGCTACAGCGAAAAATTTGCCACCTGGGACATCATCCGCAAGTACAACAAGGACTACAAGCTGATCTTTGTCGGCGACGCCACCATGAGTCCGTATGAGATTTTGCAGCCTGGTGGCAGCGTTGAATACAACAACGAAGAAGCTGGCGTCGAATGGCTGCAGCGCCTGACCAGCGCCTTCCCCAAATTTGCCTGGATCAACCCGGAACCGCAAGGCGTCTGGCAATACCGCCAGAGTATCAGCGTGGTGCAACAAATCATGAGTCAACGCATGTTTCCTCTGACCATCAAGGGTCTGGAAGAAGCCATGCGACTGCTGACCAAATGAAATGGGTG
>JBAXBQ010000077.1:0-15292 GCA_037141865.1 Comamonadaceae bacterium
GTGACTTCAAACAGCCACGCAGCAGGAAGGGGCATAAGAATTGGCTTGACTTGACGCACCATTTGGTTTTCAAATGCCCCCAAATCTGAATCTTAATTTGAATTTAGAACCATTCGGCACTGAACCGAATCGCGACGGGGAGAGGTCACTTGGGAATCATCGATCAAAACCGGGTCATCCCGGCAACACCCGAGCTGCCCAGCTCGGTAGTCTTGTGCGCACACGATAACTTGGCCGACCTGCGCTGTGAGTTTGCAGCGACTCTCAGGGATTGCCAGGCAGTGGACCTGAATGTGCGGACCGCAGCGCTTGATGCGACGCTGGATGCGTCAAGCCTTCTGATTCAGATTGTTCGCGCCCAGGACGTCACGGCGGCCTTGGCCCAACTGGCGGCGTTGCGCTCTGAATGTCCCACCTGTGCGGCGCTGATCGCCTCAGTGGACCTGGACGGCAACCAAATTGGTCACTTGCTAAGCGCCGGTGCCTGTGATTTTCTACTGCTTCCAACTGCACCGGCCGAGTTGGCGATTCGGCTGCGCCGCGCTCTGGGTCGGTCCGAGGCACCACCTCCCGACCCGCGACCGGTTCACCCTGCGCTGCGCGGTCTGATCGGCAGCAGCCCGGCGTTTGTGCGGCAGGTGGCACGCGTGCCGTTGTTGGCCCGCTACGATGCAAGTGTGCTCATCCTCGGTGAAACCGGCACCGGCAAAGAGGTGTGTGCACAGGCCATCCACTATCTCTCGGCGCGCGCCGGCGGGCCCTGGGTCTCGGTGAACTGCGGCGCCATCCCCACAGAACTGGTGGAGGCTGAACTATTTGGCCATGTGAAGGGCGCCTATACCGATGCCCACAGCTCGCGCAAAGGCCTGGTGCATGAAGCCGAAGGCGGAACTTTGTTTCTCGATGAAATTGACTCCCTGCCGTATGGCGCCCAGGCCAAACTGCTGCGCTTTTTGCAAGACAAGGAATACCGACCGGTAGGCTCCAACCAGCTCATTCATGCGGACGTGCGTGTCATCGCCGCGACCAACCGCAACCCGGTGCAACTGGCGGCACGCGGAGAGTTTCGTCACGATCTGCTGTTCCGGCTGAACGTGCTGGCGCTGCATCTGCCGCTGCTGCGGGATCGTCTGTCGGATATCCCCAGCCTGGCGCTTTACTTTTTGGCGCGTGCCGCGCAGCAGTGGCACAAGATCGCCCCAACGCTGTCGCCACCGGCGCTGCGCAAGTTGATGGCCCATGACTGGCCCGGCAACGTGCGCGAGTTGAAGAACGTGATGGAGCGAGCCGTGCTGATGTCCGCCACCGGTTCGCTGACTGCGCAGGACATCGACCTGGGTGGCGCTCTGTCGGCGCAGGATTTGCCGGATTGCGAGGAAACGTTTCGCGTCGCCAAGGCACGCCTGATCGAAAATTTTGAACGCAATTACATTGAGCACCTGCTGGTCTCGAATGACGGCAACGTTACGCACGCGGCTCGTGACGCGCAGAAAAATCGCCGCGCTTTTTTCGAGTTGATGCGCAAGTACAAAATTGAATCCGACAGCTATCGCGGCGGTCGCTATGCAGAGTGAGTCAACACCATTCATGTGACCCGGAGCAGGTCAAACAAATTTGGCCAGGTGCCCCAGCAGCACGAGGCGCCGCTAACCGGCAAGCATGCACGGGATGGTCCGCATTGACAGCGTTCGCCATTCGCATTGCAATGCGGGCTTGCACAAAGAAATGGAGGGAGTATGGCGTTCGTCAATCAATTGCTTTTGCTGGCGGCTTCGGTCATTGTGAGGCTGCTGTTCCTTGTCTATCGCATTGTCATCACTGCGTTCATGGTCGGCATACTCGTCGGGGTGGTATTTGCCATTGCGCACAGCTGGTGGCCCGCCATCACGCAGCCTGAGACCAGCCACTACTGGCTGTGGGCCTTGGGTCTGCTGACGCTGATCGTTTTTTTCCGAACCTACAACTTTGCCCGCCACGACAATCCGTTTCGGCGTTATGTGGGCTTGAGCGGCTGGGTGGACAAGGTGGTGGACCGCTTCATCGCGTGGATCGGCACCGTCAAGTACTTCACTGCGCCGCTGAGCGCCGTGGAAGACGCGAGCACTTACAAGATCAAAGGCGATGAAGTCCGAAAGCTGATTGACGAAGTGCTGCAACCTGGCGACATCCTGCTGCGCGGCTACGACGGCTATCTGGACGGCATCATGATCGGGCTGTCGGGCAATGCCAAATCACTGTCTGCGCATTTCTCGCACGCCGCGCTCTACATCGGTGATTTGAATGACTCCAGCGACCAGGCCGTTGTCGCTCGTCGGCTACAGGTCATGGATGAGCAGGGTAAGTGGCGTAAAGCCCGCGACGACGAGAAGGAGAAAGTGCGCACGGACAGCAACTACTTCCAGAGCGGCCGCCAGCGCGTGGTGCACTCCATGACCAAAGGCATCTTCACCGAAGACATCCTCACTTTCGTGCGCTGCGACTACATGGCCGTGCTGCGCCTGCCCGATTCGATGCAGCTCAGCGAAAAAGAGCGCAAAGAATTCACACCGCTGATCGCCGATTTGCCGGACGACGCAGTCGCTGTGCGCGACCGTTTGCTCGCGGGCGGGGCAGTCAGGCGCGAAGATGTGCTCAAGCTCGTGCGCTTGTCCGCGCTCGGAAAAATCGGTTCCTGTTACGACTTCCAGTTCACCGACGGCAAGACGCACAACCGCTTCAGCTGTTCGGAGTTTGTCTACTACTGCTTCAAAAGTGTGCACGCCTTTCTTGGCCTGCAACTGTTCAGGCACGGCTTCATGAAAATCCTGTTTGTGCGCTCCACTATCACGCCAGGCGATGTGTTTGATGCGGCCGAGCGGTCGGGCAAACTGAAGGTGATCTGGAAGAGCCGCTCGCTGGGCGTCTAGACCTGCGCCGACTTCACCCTTGGGCTCCTGCCTCAACACGTATGCAAGCTTACCGCTACCAGCGCCGATGCGCCTGTCAGCCGGCGCGTGACCGTGAGGGTTTTCCCGCTGATCGATGGCTGATCAAAGGTGCAATACTGGCGCTCACGTCGTTGAAAAGGCTATCTTGCTGCACGACCGGTACTGAGCCACCCTCACGGTTGCTATGGCACATGTGAGGGAGTATTTTCGACACTGAACTCAAAACCTGACAGACACATAGAACGAGGTACGTCCAAATGTTCGCAACTCTCATTTCATTCTTCGGCGGTTCTGTCTTTCGCATGCTGTGGGGAGAAATCTCCAGCTTCATGAACAAGAAGCAGGACTATGCGCAAGAAATCGACCGCATGAAACTCCAGGGCGAACTGGATGCGGCGGTTCATGCCCGCAGCATGGAGTCGATCAAACTACAGGCCGACCTTGGCGTCAAGACGATTCAGGTGCAGGCCGAGTCCGCCATCGGGCAAATCGAGGCCGATGCCTGGGGCAAGGCGGTTGAAGGTACGACCAAGCCCACCGGGGTCAAGTGGATAGACGCGTGGAACGGCGTTATCCGCCCCGGCATGGCGACGTGGTCCATGGTGATGGTCTCCGGCCATTACTTGACGTGGTGGAAGATGGACGACAACGGCTGGTATCTGTGTGGCGCTGCACTCGGTATCTACCTGGCCGACCGAGCACTCTTCAAGCGCGGCAAATGATTGAACTTGTCCTTGCGCTGTGTCGGCGCTTCGAGGGTCTGTACCTCATGCCCTACCTCTGTCCGGCCGGCATACCGACGATTGGCTACGGCGCAACGTACTACGAAGACGGTACCCGGGTCACGCTGCGTGACCCACCGATCACCCGGGAGCAGGCCGAGGCGCTGCTGAGCTGGCATGTTCGCACCGTGTATCTGCCCGCCGTGCGCCGCTTATGCCCGGACGTGGACAGCCCCGAGCGGCTGGCCGCACTGATCGACTTCACGTTCAATCTCGGCGCCGGCAACCTGCGAAACAGCACGCTGCGCAGACGCGTCAACGAGGAGCGTTGGGAAGATGTCCCGGATGAGTTACGCAAGTGGAACAAGTCGGGCGGCAGGGTGTTGCGCGGGCTGACAGCACGCCGTGAGGCTGAGGCAGCACTCGTCTGACTGGCCTTGCCATAGTGATCGACATTGCCACTGGGTTCGTGTTTTTTCGCTCCTTGGATCGGGCAAAGTAACCATCCCAACGCCAGGGGTTTTCAACGTGTGAGCCGCTTTGAGCGGCTCATTTTCAAACGGCGCTTGTCAAAACTGACGCCGCGTATATAGTTGCGTCGCAACGGTCAACGTTACCAGCCAAAAGTTTTGAATGTCAGGAGGCAACATGGATTTCATCGAGAAGATATTCGGGGTTTCTCCAGACGGTGGCTCAGGATCATTTGAGTTTTTGCTGTTTGCAATACCGATCATTGCCATTGTGGTGATTTGGGCTTTGCGTAACCGCTCACGGCGCAAATAACAAGCAACAAGTGACACCAATGACGCTGCAATCTGCAGCACAGTTTCAAAGGAGGTAACAGCATGGCAAAGAGCAAAAAGGGTGCCGCGCAACCTGGCACTGTTGTTCGTTTGGGTTCTGGCCCATCCAAACAGCGTGCACCCGGAATACCGGCGCCGCGACTGACGCTGCACAAAAAGCGCGCCGCCTGGTTTCACTCCCGCATCACTTGGCCGATGCGAGAAGCGCCACTGCAAAAACTCGTTGCCGAGCGTCTTCGCATCGCGCGCAGCATGCCAGCGACAGCGGCCGTCGCGACACAATGGGCGCTGGCCGGACCGAGCAATATTGGTGGGCGTTGCACCGCGCTGGTGTGCGATCCGGCCAATGCCGACCGCATCTGGATTGGGGCCGCCGGTGGTGGTGTGTGGGCCAGTATCGACGCCGGTCGCCACTGGACTTTCAAGTGGCGTGCCAAGGGTCCATTGCAGATCGGTGCTCTGGCCATCGATCCGACCAACCCCAAAATTCTGTATTGCGGCACCGGTGAAGCCAACCTGTCGCTTGACTCGTACCCGGGCGACGGTGTCTACCGCTCGACCAACGGCGGTACCAGTTGGAGCGCCTGGGCGTTGTCGGCGAAGAAGGGTTTGCCGCGACGCATTGGCACCATCGCCGTCGATCCGTTCGATTCAAAGCATGTGCTGGTAGGCGGTGTCGGCTTCGGCCGGGTTTCTGGCGACAATGATTTTGGCGGGCTGTACAGTACCCGCGATGGTGGCCTGACCTGGGTCCGCGAAACATTCGTCAATGCTGGCAACTACTGGTGCCATAAGGTGGTGTTCGATGCTGCCACCAAAGGGCGTATCTTCGTCACCGTCACTTGCCCCGGCATGACCAGCGGCATCTACCGCTCAAGCGACGCTGGTCAAAGCTGGACCCAGCTCAAGACCGGTCTGCCCAGCCCGGACCGTATTGGCCGCACTGCGCTGGCACTGGCACCGTCGAACCCCAAGGTGATGTATGCAATTTGTGCCGACGCGGCGGGACAGAGTGACGCCGTGCTGGGTGTCTTCAAAAGCAGCAACGGCGGCGATAGCTGGGCCAACATTGCAGGGAGTCACTTTGCCAAAGAAGGACAGATGTCTTATGGCAACGCCATCGCAGTGCATCCGACGGACCCCAATCAGGTCATCTGCGGCGGCGTCGATCTGCACCGCAGCAGCAACGGCGGTCAGACCTGGTCGGTGTCCTCTCATTGGGACGCCCAGCGTGGCACAGCAAGCTACGCGCACGCCGATCATCACATGCTGGTGATGCCGGTGTCGGCACCGGGACGCGTTTACAGTGCAAATGACGGTGGCATGGATGTCAGCGAGGACGCTGGCGCAAGCTGGAGCAATCGCAGCGCCGGCTTGTCGGTGACGATGTATTACGACATCGACGTTGGGCAAACTGACGCCCGCGTTTTCGGCGGTGGTGCGCAGGACAACGGCACACTGGTGACAAAAACAGGCGCCGTCGACGACGCTTTCGAGCTTCTTGGTGGCGACGGCGGCTGGATGGTGATTGACCCCAAAGACGCCGGTCATATCTATGCCTCGTACCAGTTTGGCGGCATGTACCGTTTTCGCAATGGTGCGACGCGCAATGTCTCACCGCCCTTCAAGCCGGCGGACAGCGCGGGCATCTGGATGGTTTACATATGCTTCGATCCGAATGCGGCCAACACCGTCTTCACCGGTAGCCAGCGCCTCTATCGAACGCGCAACGATGGCTTGTCCTGGGACGCGCTGACGCCGGTGCTGGACGGCAGTCCGATCAGTGCCATCGAAGTGGCACCGGCCAACTCCAAGAATGTTTACGTCGCTACAGAGAACGGCAGCTTCTTTCGAAGTCTGGACGGTGGTGCCACCTGGAGCGCCAACCTGGCCGGTGGAACGCTTCCTGGCGTGATGATCACGCGCATTGTGACGCACCCGCAAAACGCCAAAGAGGTTTACCTCACGACCGCGAATTTCGGTAACCACCACGTGTTTCGCTCGGTGGACGCAGGCGCTTCCTGGAGCGACATTGACGGTGGCAAGCTGCCCGACGTACCGCACCATGCGTTGCTGATCCGACCGGACCAACCGGGAGAGTTGTGGGCCTGCAACGATGCCGGTGTCTATGTGACCGCCGATGCCGGTGCCAGCTGGCGTAATGCAAGCGGCAATTTGCCGCTGGCCATGGTGGTCGATTTGGTCTACCACGTTTCCAGCAAGACCTTGCTGGCGGCCACCTATGGCCGCAGCATTTGGCGTTTGCGACTCACCTGACGCACTGACACTCAGCGCGGCGGCCCACGCCGCCGCTTTGCGAACGCATTCTCGCGGGCACGCAGATTGTCGGCAGTCTCGCCGATGCGTTTGCTGACCGGCTGCAGCGGCACCAATGCCGGATCTGGTACTGGCGCTGGCGGCGGGTTGGTAGGTGCATTTGCAGAGGGTGGTTTTCTCTTTCGCATGAGGCCGATTAAACAACTCTTTTGGGGCGGGCAGGTGCCATTGAAAAACCAGACCCAACCCCCTCTTTCACAGCCGGTCAAGCGAGCTGGTTCCGGCAGCGCGGAATAGCCACACCAGCAGTAGTTTTTTTGAAAAAGATGCAGGATCAAAAAAAACAATCAGACAAGGGACGCCATGAATGCTTTTGAACTTGTTGCGCTGATCGGCGCCGTCTGCGGGATTGCCATGGTGCTGGGCGGCATATGGTTGATTGCCAAAGGCGCGCTGACTTTTGCTGCCACTCCCAAAACGGAAGCCCTCACCCTTGAATGGAAGAAACAATTCCGCTTGACGACGCAAGTACCCGGCATGGCATTTTTCCTGATTGGCTTGCTGTTTGTCGCTGTGTCCCTCGGATTTCTCAAGCCACCGGGGCTGGTTCCGCTGGAATTTGAAGGTGAGATCAAGGGCGTCGATGAACCGGTCTCGATCCTGGTGCGGCCTACCACCAGTTGGGAACTTCCGAGCACCACGGCCGGTAACATCAGCGGCAAGATTTATCCCGATTTGTCTGTGCTCGTGCTGGTCGTCAATGCCCCCGGTTACGAGCCATTTTCCAAGTCCATCAAAGTCAGTGCCGAAGGTCGGCATGTGACTCCTTTGGGAACACTGGAATTGCATCGAAAGCTCAAGAAATCAGACCTGACGGCGAGTATTGCCGATCTCCCGTTTAACCCGGCAGATACAGCCAGCTCAACCGCCAGCTCAGTCACTTACGGGGTACCGCAATGAAACGCCGTCGTCAACTGCTGGTCCTGCTGCTGGGCGCTGCGACTGTGTTAGGCGCCAGCATGGCCGGCGCGCAAGCAGCGGGCGCCAGCGTTCCGGTTCAAGGCCAGGTTTTGTCGCGCAGTTCGGGGGGTCCGGTCCCTGGCGTCCGTGCAGTACTGGTGCATCAACAACTGGGTCGCAGTGCGCTGTCCTATACCGATGCCTATGGTCACTTCGGGTGGTCTGCGATACCGATCCGACCCGAACCCTATTTTCTGGAAATCTATTGGGGTCAACAACTGATATACCGCCAACCAGTGACGGTAAAATCGCCGACGACGCTGCCCCCCATTCGGATGTAAAAAAGCCTGAGATCAGGGCGTAAAACGCAGCTCGTAACCGCGGGCCAAGCACCCAGCGGAAATCCCAGTTAGTGTCTGACCGGGCAGCATGTTTCTCGCCAATGCCGCTGCCGAAACTACTTTCTTCACACTCCTGTCGTGACGACCGTCCAGCAGGGTACCGACACCACAAAAAAGAGCCCTCCCAGTCAGCGCCGTCAAATCTGGAAACAGCCGTGGCCAGATCAGCGTGTCAAAATTTCCTCATGACCTTTACCATTGGCGCCAGCCAGCCATGAGACGATTTTCAACCTGGCTTCGAATACGTTGCGCAAACCCCATTAAAACAAACCCGAAGCAATATTGATCGTCAACGCCACCAACGTAGTGTTGAAGAAAAATGCCAATACGCAGTGCACGGTGCCGGTCCTGCGCATCTTGCGACTGGTGAAGCTGACATCGGCGGTTTGCCCTGAAGTTCCAATGACACTGGCGAAATACAGAAAATCACCGTAGTCCGGCGGACGGCCACCCGGAAAATCCAGCCCACCATGTTCGCCATGAACTTCTGTCGCGTAATAGTCGTGGGCATAGTGCAGCGCAAACATCACTTGCGTAAAGGCCCAGGAAGAAACAATCGTCAGAGCTGCCAGGGCTATGTGGGAATAACGAAGCGTGCCTTTGAGATCCTTGACAACGGCCAGTTGGGCCACGATGGCTCCGATGCACATGAGCGCGGCCGTAACCACCAATACCAGCACCAGAACGCGGCCCTCGTCGTGTTGCAGAGCACGCGTGCGCATTCTCTCGTGCGTCGACCAGAACATCATGCGGGCAGCCAGCAGCAAATAGAGGCAGGCGCCGACATTCCAGCCGATGATCGCCTTGGTGATTGTTTGCTGCGCCAGCGTTTCAGGTAGCAGCAGCGCAGTTGCCCAACCAATGGTGAGGCAGATGAAAAGCCTTGGGCGACCCAACACAATACGCACAAGCAGTGGTTTTGACTGGTGAGGATTGACAGGGGTTTGTGTCATTGAATCGTCCATTGGGTGGGTGACTTGAATAAATTGATGATCGTGACGATCACCGCCAGTCTGTTGGAGGACAGACAACGCTATCGTATACACAACGGTTGCCTGGCAATGTTGCTCCGCCCACTTTCTCAAAAATCGAGCGGATCGAACTTGTCCCTGGAAGCCAACCCATATGTATCACCTTGTACTGAACCAATTTTCGACGAGGTCCATGCGGTGAAGCGATTCGCGGCGTTGGAAGACCCGCCGACTGCGAATTCCATTGAACCAAAAGGGACAAATCCCCTCAGGTTCGGTACACGATCTGCGGCAACCAACGCTTACATATCTACCACAAAGTTTTTACATCTTTCCACCAGAATCACGGCTCAAGACGCAATCCGGCGTCGGAACCAACTAGGGAAACGAAATGAAATTTAAACATCTTGCCTGGTCAATTTCTGCCGGCCTGGCGTTGGCGCTGGCAGCCTGCGGCGGCGGTGGCAGCAGCACCCCGGCCGCGCCAGTCGCCACTCAGCTGAGTGCCGCAACCTCATCCGGTGCCATCACTGCCTTTGGCAGCGTGTTTGTCAATGGTCACGAGTTTTCAACAACGAATGCCACCGTCATCGACGACGACAGCGGCACCACTGCCAGCTCAACTTCCGGACTGGAAGTTGGCATGGTGGTCGATGTCAAACCCGCCATGGCAAGTTCTGCGGCACGCCCCGAGGCTAGTGAATTGCATGTGCATCCGCTAGCGCGTGGCTACGTTGACACTGCTGATACGACGGCCAGCACGCTGAAAGTCATGGGGCAAACGGTGCAGCTTACGTCCGCCACCAATTTCAGCGATCATCGCGCCTGCGTTTCCGCTGCCGTCAGCCCTTGTGTCGCCATCACCGGTCAATCCGGACTTAGCGCCACCACGGGTTCAGGTGCGACCGCAGTAGCTGGCAGCTACGCCACCGTCCACGGCTATCTGTTCGGATCGTCACCCGGCACGGCCAACATTGTTGCAACCCTGGTTTCGCTGGCCGACGCGCCGACCAGTGCAGCGACCGGTGTCAATTTCAAGGTCGAAGGCGTGGTGACTGCGATTGCAACTTCCAGCGTCACGATCGGCGGCTTGACTGTTGATTTGGCAACAGCAACTTGTCGTGTTTCAGGCGCTACCACCCCTTGCGCCAGCGCGTTCAGTGTCGGGCAAGTGGTCTCTGTCATGGCAGCGGCAGCGCCTGGTCTGCCGGCCACCATGTTCAAGGCCGACAAGGCGCGTTTGGGGTCGAAAGTTGCCGTTGATGTCAGTGGTGCCGCGGTTGAGGTCGAGGGCAAGGTTTCCAGCGTCACTGTTTCACCGGCGTCCTTCGTTGTGCGTGGCATCAGCATCGACGCCTCAACCCTGCCCGCCGGTAGCAGCCTGCCGGCTGTGGGTGATGTGGTTCGCGTGCTCGGCACAGTCAGCGCCAACGGTCAAGCAGTCACTGCAAGCAGCGTCAAAGTACTGCATGCCGCTGCGGCAGCGAGAGTCGGAATTCAGGGGGATGCCAGCGGCGTGGTGCCAGGGACCGCTGCAAACACCTTTGAGCTAACGATTCTGGGCCAAAAAGTCACCATCAATTCAGAGACGCGACTGGCGGACCGCTCGGTCAAGGGCTGGGACCATCATGACCCGGCTGTCAACCCGTTCAACATCAGCACCTTCCAGACCTATTTGGTTGCCAGTGTTTCACAGCACCTGATGATCCGCGCTGAAGCCGACGCGAGTGGCAATCTGACGGCTCTGTCGGTCACCATCGTGCCAGCTTCCACGGTGCAGGCAGTGGCTGGCGTGGTCGATGCCTTGCCAGCCCCGGTCAACAGTACCATGACTGGCACCCCCAGCACGTTCTCCGTCCATGGCATTGCCGTCAGTGCTGATCCAGCAGCAATTTCCTGGCGCCACGGTTCGGCTATGCCGTCAATCGCCGCCGGCGATGAAGTGCTGGCGATGGGAACTTTTGCGATGAACACCTTGACTGTCACAGCAACGGCAAGCCGAACCAATAAAGTCGTTGACTTTGGCGTACCGAAGCATGGCGATAGTGATCATGACCGGTTCTAAAGCGTAATTCTCAAGTTCTGAAGTTGTGCGGGTCCAGCGGCGGCGCCTCCAGCGGGGCGCCGCTGGTCCCCCCATCTCTGGGTCCGGAACGGCCTGTCTCCTGTTCACCGCATATAAAAAACATTCGCCGGCCTATTTGCTGCTTCCGTGGCGGTCTCGAGAAAGCAATGACTTTGGTCGAAAAAACGAATAAGAAAAATGTACTTCAGAATTCAGTGAGGCCGCGCAAGCGCCCCCCCTGCACTTAACAAATCAAACTAAGTTATTGATAAATAGAGCAATAGTTGAAGGCTGCAGAATGTGGCACGCCGCTTGCTGTTGCCAGTAGGAGCGAAAGGCAAGGCGAACACCAAATTTCAAGGAATTTGGTTTTTGCCTGGTGGCAATCATGCCAGCCGCGCCGCTTTGATGAAGGAGAAATATCATGAGTGCATTGCGTAAAGTGCTGGTTGTGGACGACGACCCGGTGGTTGGCAAGAGCTTCAACCGCGTTCTGTCTGAAGAAAAGGGCTACCTCGTCGTCACGGCGGCCAACGCCGCACAGGCGCTGGAGATGTTGCGCGAACAAGAATACGACGTCGTCTACACCGATATCAAGATGCCCGGCATGGACGGCCTGGAACTGGCCGAGCAAGTCAAGGCCAAGCGGCCCTGGACGCCCGTGGTGATTGTCACCGGCTACGGCACCACGGCCAACGAAGACCGAGCCCGGACGGCTGGCGTCGCGGCCTTCATGCGCAAGCCCCTGTCACCCGAAATGATTGAAGCCAGTGCGACCCAGGCGCTGCTGACGCCGACGCCCGCCATGGCAGCGCCACAAGCGACAAGCATGGTCGGCGAAGCACCGGTCGAACCGCTGACCAAAGAAAGCAAACTAAAGAACGTTGCTCTCTTCCTGGCAGCGCCCTTCATCGGGCTGGCTTATGCGGTACTGCTCCCCTTTGTCGGCATTGCCATGCTGGCCTGGGTTGGCGGGCGAGCACTGCGGGGGAAACCTCCAGTGGCGTGAAGTAAACTGAGATTTTCCAGATAACCGATTTTTTATCAGCCTGAGTATGGATGTTCGTCCATGCACTGAAGTCAGCGAAACAACCAAGGAGAACTTCGCAATGAAACTTTCGATTCCCCAAAAACTTATCACTGTCTCGGTGCTGGGTGTTGCGGCGGCCGCGTTTTCCGGCGCGTCTTACGCAGCAGTCAATGCAGATGCCGCGGCGTCGTTAGCCAAGAAGAGTGATTGCCTGAAATGTCATGCGATAGACAAGGACAAAAAGGCCTCCTCATTCAAGAAAATTTCCGAGAAATGGAAAGGCAAGGCCGACGCGGAAGCGAAGCTGATGGACAGCTTGACCAAGTCGCCCAAGGTCAAGTTGCTGGACGGTAGCGAAGAAGAGCACAAGGCAATCGGGACCAAGGATGTCAACGAAATCAAGAACGTCATCGGCTGGATTTTGTCCCAGTAATACAGCGTTCGGGTAGCCCACCCAGACACTTTGTCTGGGTGGGCTCAGCTAGATCTGCTTCGGGTCGGAACCTGCTAATTGCACTGGCAAGTCCTGCTTGTTGATTCAAAATGCCAGGAATGTAAGGTTGTCAGATCATGGTCCGCCCAAACCGTATGGGTCAACCGGCAGCACAAAGACGAGCAGAGTCAGCAGATTTTTCATGGATTGCCGAGATTCACTTGGGGTGGCGGTTGCTTGAGGCGCCGGTCATTCAAGCGTCCTGCGCCAGCCGGATGCCGGAAAACTGCCAGCACGCCGCGCTTGGAAAAAAATTCCGGTAACTGGGTCGGGTATGCCCTTGCGGTGTGGCGCCGGAGCCGCCGCGCAGCACGTATTGATTGACCATGAACTTGCCGTTGTATTCGCCCACGGCACCCGCTCCAGCACGAAAGCCCGGGTACGGCGCGTAACTCGATGAGGTCCATTGCCAGGCGTCGCCAAACAGTTGGCTGGGTCTTTCTCCGTTACCGCAGACGTTGGTCGCCGCGTGTTCCCACTGCGCTTCGGTCGGTAGTCGGGCTTTGGCCCAGCGCGCATAAGCATCGGCTTCATAGTAGGAAATGTGCAGCACCGGAAGGCTGGGGTTGAGTTGAACCAGGCCGCCCAGAGTGAACTCTTGCCAAGCCTTGCCGTTGCGCCGCCAGTAGAGTGGCTGTTCGCGCTCCTGTGCCACGCGCCAGTCCCAGCCTTCGGCCAGCCAAAATAGAGGATCGCCATAACCGCCAGCAGCCACAAACGCAGCGTATTCACCATTTGTCACCAATCGGGAGGCCAAGCGGAAGGGTTGCAAGTAAACGCGGTGTCGCGGGGTCTCGTTATCAAAACAAAAGCCTTCCCCGCTGTGGCCGATTTCAGCAACGCCGCCGTCGAAGTGTTGCCAAACCAATTCAGGTATCGTGCCTGTGGTCGCCAGTTCTTCACCATAAGCGGGGACCAGCGGGTTGCACGAAAACAAATGTTTGATGTCGGTCAGCAGCAGTTCCTGATGTTGCTGTTCGTGCTGAACACCGAGCTCCACCAGTGTCGCCAGTTCTGCGTCCGCAAGCCGGGTCGCCAGCAGCGCTTGCACACGCTGGTCGACGCTGGCGCGATAGGCCAGCACTTCCGCCAGTTTGGGGCGTGTCAGCAGTCCTCTTTGCGGACGTGGGTGCTTTTTGCCCACGGCGTTGTAATAGGAATTGAACAGCACGCGAAACGCGGGATCAAAAGGCTTGAAATCAGCCTGCCAACGTTCCAGCACGAAGGTCTCAAAAAACCACGTGGTGTGACCCAGATGCCATTTTGTCGGACTGGCGTCGGGCATCGACTGCACGCAGCAGTCCTCGGCAGAAAGTGGTGACGCCAGTGCCATGGTGCGTTCGCGCACGGCACGGTAGGTCTGGGCGAGAGCAGGCAGGGTCATATCGCAATTGCTCCAGCAAGTGTTGTTTCAGGGGCGGGCCAGAATGACAGCAAACCAGCCCCGCTCGTCGCTCCAGACTTGGGTCCGGGGAAATCCCGCGCGGGTCAAAAGCGCAAGGAAGTCCTCGACCCGGTATTTATAGCTGTTTTCTGTGTGAATGCGCTCACCGCGTGCAAAACGGCGCTGGCCGGTGCTCCAGCGTACCAGGGTGTCGGTGGCTGCGACCAGATGCATTTCGATGCGCGATTGTTTTTCATTGAAGAAGGCAAGGTGTTGCCATTGCCGCACATCGAAGTCGCTGCCTATCAATCGATTGACATGGTTGAGCACATTGAGGTTGAAGTCCGCTGTCACACCGGCGCTGTCGTTGTAGGCACAGTCCAGCACCGCCAAATCCTTGAGCAGGTCGACACCCAACAGGAGCGCGCCATCCGTGCCCAGCAAGCCACGCGTGCGCTCAAGCAGGGCCTGCGCCTGCGTTGGATCAAAATTGCCGATGGACGAGCCGGGGTAAAAGACGAGCCGCTGTTGCAACGGCAGGTCCGCCGGCAAGACGACCTGCGTGCTTAGATCGGCGGCCACCGCACGGATGTCGATGGCCGGCAAGGCGGATCGCAGCCCATTGACCGCCTCACGCAAGAACTCTTCCGAAATATCAACGGCGACGAAACGTGCGGGCGCTATCAGTTCGCACAAGACTTTCGCTTTTTGGCAATTTCCTGCGCCCAGTTCAATCAGTGTGCAGCCGGTGCCGATGTTTGCGGCGATGGCCGCCGCATGCGTCGCCATGATTTCCTGCTCAATGCGCGTCGGGTAATACTCCGCGAGATGCGTAATCTTCTCGAACAGCGCGGAGCCTTTGCTGTCGTAGAAATATTTGGGCGAGATGGTCGGCGGCGTTTGCGTCAGACTCTCGACAATTTCCTGTTTGCCGGACAGAGCGGTGTCAATCATGTTGTTTTCGGGTTGTCGTATGGTCGCGTGGTTTTCTCCCGCAGCGTAACAAACTCTTCGGCTGATGCGGGATGTAGGGCCACTCTGGCATCAAAGGCGGCCTGGCGTATCAAGACTTCATCATGTCGTTTGCAATTTTTGAGCTAAAGTTGCGAGCCTTGTACCAATTTTCTAACCGCGCCACCCATGAAGAATACTAGTGTGAAGTGCAGGGTCGCCGGCAAGCCAGGGACAGGAGAGTTTGACGTGCTTCATAGCCTCTTTTTTTGGAGCTGGCTGGCAGCAGTCGCGCTGCTTACTGCGTG
>JBAXBQ010000078.1:0-14931 GCA_037141865.1 Comamonadaceae bacterium
CTCTTAATCCGTAGGTCGAGAGTTCGAATCTCTCAGTTCCCACCACATCACCTGCCACTACCCGGAATTCGAGCTGTGTTACCTGGGAAGATTTTCTGATAGCCACCTGAGACGACGGCATCGATGGGCCCCACTCTCAAGCGAGGACCTTGCCAAGTCCATACAGCACAAAGAAAAAAACGGATATACCAAGAGAAATTATTTGACACGCAAAAGGTATCTTGACCTTCGGGTTGCGTATGCTTGGCTGGTAGCCAGTCTTTATAGTTCTGGGCTCCAGAACGGTAGTCAAGCCTAGAAACGTCCAGATTCCGCAACCGACTGAGAGCAGCATCAAAATTGACGACGCGATCCAGGTACATTTTTCCCAAGGTGTAGTCAGCGTGAAAGCACTGGATTCTTTCGACAGGGTGACAGTGAATGCGATGAATCCAGTGCCAAGCGTGACCATTAACTTTGAAGTCTCTTGCACGAAAGCGAAAGACTTCTCTGTGCTGTCCATGGCATCAGTCAAAAGGATAAACCGGGCAAGTACGGTCTTTTGCCTGCATTACATTTTCTTCACTCAATGAGGCGAGATTCTTTTCTTGCGCGATCATCAACGTTTCGGCCATCAGACGCAGCGCATTGGCAACGGCTTCAGGACGCCGGTGCTCCTTCGTCACCCGGGCATATCCCTCAGTCACCAGGTCGGCAAATCGTTCAGGTGAAAAAGCACTCACATCAAGTCCTGCCATCGCTGCGGCTTGCAGGTAGATTGCTTTGACCGATGATCTTGCTTCGGTAATTTCCATGTCTTCGCATCTCCTCGGGTGATGAACAGCTACACAACCGCGTGACCGTGGCTTGTTTTTCACACCACGATTAGATATCCTGCGGAGTCAAATTCTGCGCACATGCGAAAGACCATAGCAGTAGCCAGGGTTTGATCAAGACTTGACCCCATTTTGCCAATCCAAAAATATTGCTAGATTGCGCCCATGGCGGGGGGTCACCCATCTGGGAGGGCGCTGCTTTCGCAATCAAGAGGTCAGGAGCTCGATCCTCCTCTCCACCAATGAAAGGCCAGGTTTCGAGCGTGCAGGCAGTGTTACATCTGTTTGCCCCCAGTCATCAATCTTTACCTGGCCGACTGCGCCATTGTCTAAGCTCGCGCGTTGTAAGAGCACTGCAACCAACAACGAGGAAAGATATGTCAAACACGCATTTGCCAGATCAAGTTGACCACCGCCCGCAAACCGGTACCAGCAAAGTGCGCTGGTTTGCGCTGCCCGCCGCCGCGCTGCTACTTGCCTTCGCAGGCGCGGCTCAGGCGCAGAGTTACATGAACCTGACCATTGGCGGCGCTTTCGCTCCTGGCGTTTATGGCCAGATTGCGATCGGCGACAACCCACCGCCTCCCGTCATCAATGTGCAACCGGTCATCGTAGGCAGGCCGATCTATGGCGCACCCGTGCTGTACTTGCACGTGTCACCGCGGGAGCACAAACATTGGGGCCGTTATTGCGCGCGCTATCAGGCGTGCGGTCGTCCGGTTCAATTTGTCGTGGTCAATCAACAAAATCGCTGGTGGGAAAATCACAACGCAAATGCACGAGGCGAAGGTTTCTACCGCCAGCCCGACTATCGGCATGACAACCGGCGCGACCAACGCGACGGCGACCGGCACGAACACCGGGACGAAAATCGTCACTAACTCACTGGTGCCAACAAACCCACCTTTACCGTTGGATAGCGCAAGCGCAGCCGCAATTCACCTTTGAGGCGCGCGTTGTCCATGCGGCGCGACTCGCTCATGAAGCTGAGCAGCATCAACGGCAATTTTTCTTTCGCCGAGTTTCGAGCCACGCGTGGCGAACGTGGCAAGCCGTATAAATCGGCGGCCAGATCAAAATAATCACCCATCTTGAGAACAGTGTCGTCATTGACGTTGTAGACACGCTGCGGCTTGCCGCGCCACAAGGCAGCAACACAGGCACGCGCCAGGTCGTCGGCATGAATATGGTTGGTGTAGACGTCATCGCGTGCCCGCAGTACCGGCGTGCCTTTTTGCAAGCGCTCACGCGGCGTGCCGCCGACACGGTCCGGCGCATAGATGCCGGGTATGCGCAAAATACTGGTGCGTACCGGCGTCGCACGCCCCAAAAAACGAATGGCAGTTTCAGCATCAACACGCCTGGTGGCTCTGGGTGTGTCGGGCCGAAGCGCCCGTGACTCGTTGACAACTTCACCCTTGCAGTCACCGTAAACACCGCTGGTGGAACCGTAAACCAAAGCAGCAGGCAAGCGTCGGCGCCGCAACGCGCGGGTCAAAGCCAGGGTGCGCGGGTCAGCCCAGCCCTCGCCCGGCGGCGGTGCCAGGTGCAGCACCCGGTTTGCCAGACCGGCTAGTCGGCGCAGCGTCGCCGGCGCGTCCAGATTGCCCTGCAAAGGTGTGATGCCGAGCTGTCGCAGCTCGGCGCTGCGGTCCACGCTGGAGGTCAACGCCAGCACACGTAAGCGCGTCGGCAAAGCGTGTGCCACACGCAGGCCGACATCGCCACAGCCGACGATCAAAACCCGGGTGCGCCGAAAGCGTGCCGGCAAAGCGCCGGGGCGGCTGGCATACAGAACCGGATAGGGGCTTTGGTTTGAAGGCAAAATCAAAGGTACTGAAGTGAACAAACCCCAAGGATACAGAAAAGATGACGCACAGCGAAACCAAGGCCCAGGAGTTCTTGATCACCTTCAAACCCAGCGAGCGCTCTTTTACCACCGCCGCTGGTGAAACCATGCTGGCGGCCGGCATTCGGCTTGGGGTTGGCATGCCCTACGGCTGCAAAGACGGTGCCTGCGGTACCTGCAAATGCAAAAAGCTCGATGGCATCGTGGTGCACGGCGTGCACCAGAGCAAGGCCTTGAGCATTGAGGAAGAAGCCAGTGGCTATGTGCTGACCTGCTGTGGTGTCGCCCACAGCGACGTCGTGCTGGAGTCGCGCCAGGTGACGCAGGCTGGTGCTTTTCCGATCAAGAAATTCCCAACCCGGGTGCGCTCGATGGAAATGAAATCGGCTGACGTGATGGTGCTCAATCTGCAGTTGCCGGCCAACGACCACTTTGCCTACCATGCCGGGCAGTACGTAGAAATCATCCTGCAGGGCGGTATGCGGCGCAGCTACTCCATGGCCAACGCACCTGACACCAAACTGGCTGGCACCGACGGCCTGGAGCTGCATATTCGCCACATGCCGGGCGGCAAATTTACCGACAACGTATTCAACAGCATGAAAGAAAAAGAAATCCTGCGAGTGGAAGGGCCATATGGCAGTTTCTATTTGCGTGAAGACAGCACCAAGTCGATGGTGTTGCTGGCTTCCGGTACCGGGTTCGCGCCGATCAAGGCCATCATTGAACACATGCAGTTCAAGGGCATCCACCGCGATGCCACCTTGTACTGGGGCGGGCGTCGTCCGGCGGATTTGTACATGGACACGTGGCTGAAGAACAAAGTAACCGAGATGCCCAACCTGCGTTACGTACCAGTGGTCTCGGACGCCCTGCTGGAGGACGACTGGAGCGGGCGCAACGGCTTTGTGCACTTGGCGGTGTTGGAGGATTTTCCCGACCTCTCAAACCATCAGGTGTATGCCTGTGGTGCCCCGATCGTGGTGGATTCCGCGAGAGCCGCCTACACCACACAGGCGGGCCTGCCGGCGGATGAGTTTTACGCCGACGCTTTCATCACCGAGGCCGACAAGGCACGCGACCCGGCAGCAGCCTGACACCCCGAAAGCTATTGTGATACACCACCAAAAACTCATCATCACCGCGCTGGCGATCCTGACCTGTGCCGCAAGCTCACTGACACAAGCTCAGGGCAAGCCGATTCGCCTGATCGTGCCGTACGCGGCGGGCGGTCCGCTGGACGTCACAGCGCGGGCGCTGGCGGAGCGCGTGCGCGACACGCTGGGGCCTGTCATCATCGAAAACAAGCCCGGTGCTGGCGGCAACATCGGTGCCGACGCCATTGCCAAAGCGGCACCCGACGGTTTGACCATCGGCATTGCCGCCACTGCCACGCATGCGGTGAACCCCTGGCTTTACCGCAAGATGCCGTACAACGCGGCGACCGACTTTGCCCCCATCACGCAAATGGTGCGGGTGCCCAACGTGCTGGTCATGAACGCCGAGGCGGCCCAGCGCCTGAAGATCAACACCTTGGCCGACCTGATTGCCTATGCCAGGGCGAATCCGGGCAAGCTCAATTACGGCAGCGGCGGCAACGGCAGCGCAGGGCATCTGGCCGGCGAAATGTTCAAGCGTGATGCCGGCATCTTCGCCGTGCACATTCCCTACAACGGCGGCAGCCCGGCGCAACTGGCCTTGCTCAGCGGCCAGGTGGATTTCAACTTTGACAACCTGGCCACGGCGGCACCCAACATCCGCTCCGGCAAGCTCAGGGCACTTGCGGTGACCTCCTTGCGGCGCAGCACTGCCCTGCCAGAGACGCCGCCGATAGCGGACACATTCAAGGGCTTTGCCATTGACACATGGTGGGGTTTGGTGGCACCGGCCGCGACTCCCAGCGAGGTGCTGATCCGGCTCAATCTGGCCTTTGTTGCCGCACTCAATTCACCTGAAACCAAAACCCGCTTTGCCACTTTGCTGGCCGAGCCGGCGCCCAGCACACCGGAAGAATTTGCCACCCTCATGAAAGGGGAACGAGCAAAATATGAGGGTCTGGTCAAGGCGTCTGGCGCCCAGGTGGATTGACGAAGATGCGATACTTCCCAAGGGGCAGTTGAATCACTTATCCGCTTGCAAGGTCCACTCTAAATGAAACATATTTTCCTTCGTTGTGTCATCAATATTGCTGTTTCCTTTACGCTGGTCGGCAGCGCGATGGCAGCCGGCAGCAACAAACCGGCAACGCAGAATCGCGCCGAGATTTCGCCTGAGTTTCAATGGGACTTCACGCCCATCTATTTGAGCTGGGGCGCGTGGGAAGCCGGCATGTTGGAGATCAACAGCAAAATTGACGCCTTTGTCAAGCTCAAGGGTTCGCTCAAGGATGGCCCTGAAGCCGTTCTGAAAGCCTACAAGGCGTTCGACGAAATCGGCATGCTGCAGTACAAGGTTTACGGCTATACCGCGCTGCAGCGTGACGTTGATATGCGCAACCAGGATGTGTCAGGCAAGTTCCAGCGAGTCATGGCCTTATTTGCCAAACACGGCACCGCGACGTCGTGGTTCACACCCGAACTGTTGACCGTTCCCCAGGCGAAGATGGAACAGTGGATTGCCACAACCCCCGCACTCAAGCAGTACAAGTTCACCATCCTCGACAGTTATCGCCAGCAGAAGCATGTGCTTGATGAAAAGGGCGAGCGCCTGTTGTCATACGCGGAGCAGCTTGGCGCGTCGCCCAGGGCGGCGTTTCAAGAGTTGTCAACATCGGACATCAAGTTCCCCGTAGTGACACTGTCAGACGGCAAGGAAATCAAGCTGTCACCAGGTACCTATCAGTCGGTGCTTGCGACCAATTACAAGCAAGCTGACCGTGCCAAGGCATTCGATGCTTACTTGAAAACCTATGCGGCGACCACCAACACCTATGCAGCGATCTACAACGGGGTACTGCAGCGAGACTGGTTCAACGCCCAGGCGCGCGATTTCCCAAGCGCACTGGATGCCGCACTCGATGGCAATGCCATTCCAACATCGGTGGTAACCACCCTGGTCGATGCGGTGCGAAAGGGCACAGCACCGCTGCAACGCTACATGAAACTGCGCAAGAAATTGCTCGGTCTGGAAACCTATCACCTGTATGACGGCGCCATCCCGATCTACCAGACTGACAAGGTATATTCCTATGCGGATTCGCGTGACCATGTGCTGGCCTCGGTTGCACCCCTGGGTGCTGAATACGTCGCCAAGTACCAGAAGTTCCTGGCCGGCAAACAGATCGATGTCTATGAAAGCGAAGGCAAGCGCAGCGGCGCTTACGTGAGTGGTATTTACGGCGTCGGACCCTATATGCTGCTGAACCACAACGACACGCAAGACGCATTGTTCACACTGGCGCACGAAGGCGGCCACGCTATGCACACGGTGCTCTCACAGGAAACGCAGCCGTTCGTGACGGCAGACTACACCATCTTTGTTGCTGAAGTCGCGTCCACCACCAACGAGCGTTTTTTGCTCAAACGCTTACTGGAAGCAACCAACGACCCCAAGGAACGCTTCCTCCTGTTGCAGCACGCGGTCGATTCAATCGCCGGCACGTTCTACACGCAGGTACTGTTTGCCGACTACGAATTACAGGCGCACAAGCTGGTTGAGCAAGGCCAGCCCATGACTTCTGATGTGTTGAACAACATTTACCTGAAGTTGCTGAGGGACTATTACGGTGACGCGGTCACGGTCGATGATCTGTACAAGTACACCTGGTCTCGAATTCCGCATTTCTACAATTCACCGTACTACGTTTATCAATATGCAACTTGCTTCGCTTCGTCGGCAAAACTCTTCAAGGACATGACCACAGGTTCAGTTGATTCCCGCGCTGCAGCCACCGAGCGCTACCTTGCCTTGCTCAAGAGCGGCGGCAACGATCACCCGATGAAGCAGTTGCAAAAGGCTGGCGTCGATCTTTCCAAACGCGAGACCGTGCAGGCGATGGTTGACCAGATGGAAGAATTGGTTGCGCAGATGGAAGCTGAGGCCGCGAAGATTCGCTGATCCTTCAGCGGACCTGACCCGTCCTGATAGAGACTCAGGACCGTTGAAGCGATGACGCGCGTGATGTAAATCTTGGGGCGCTCAGGGGTGGGTAGCCCTAATCAGTGCCCGCGCTTGAACCCGCGTGTGCCCAAGGGGCGCCACCAGCAGGTCAGTTTTTGACAACGCTGCCCAGAGCTTGTTGTCCTGGAAAGCGATGGTGCCACCACCGCGCATCCTTTGCGAAACCATGCGATTGATGTCGCCGACACAGACCCAGTCAGAGTTAGTGGTAACGCCCCATTTGGCATGATCGTGTGTCTCAGGCCAGGCCCAGGGCAAGCCCAGCAGGCTCAAATCGACGTACTTGACGTCGGACGTTTTATGAATGCCATCGCTATCGAGCGTTGGCGGTATTTTGCCGCGAATCCAGGTCTCGACGTTGATATCTGCCTTTAGCGTCGGACCCACCAGATCGTTCCAGAAATCCTTGTTCCATTTGCGGTTCTTGGCAATGACCTTGAATGCCAGTCCGCCACGCGACTTGCACTCGATAACATTCGAGTCACCGGGTGCATTCGGATTGAGTTTTTGGGTCAGTTGGTAAAGACCCGACTTCTTGTCGAGGCTGGCCGGAATCCGCGGCATGAATACCTGCGGTTCCTGGTGGTTAGCCATCTGCTGGGCAATCCGGTTGGCGGTCGCCAGGTCGAGCGAGAGGCACAAAAATGTCTGCCCGTAAATCGGCGTCGGCATCGCCTTGGCTTTCGGTGCCGGGTACTTTGGCCAGGAGTGCAACAGCCAGAATGCAGTCTTGGAGGCAGTGTCAAATGCAATCACGCCCTTGGCATGCCCGAAACTAGCGACGTCGGTTCGCTTGGCGTCATCCGGCATTTCATCGTTGTAAAGAATCCATCCGGTGGTGTCGGCGGGTTTTCCAAAGATAGACTTCAGCGTCAGATCGAGTGCACCCTTTCCTTGCGTCAGGAGATAGGGCGATTTAACGACTTTGCCTAATTTGGGGTCGTAGTAGACACACTCATAGCCGGTAGCTGTCACGGTACTGGCGTCTTTGGCAAGTTGCGGCACTTTGTAGGCAAACCACCAATCGACGGCTTTGCCGCTTTCGTCAAGCGCGGATATGTTCATGATGCCTCCTTGAGATTGTCAGCGTCGACATTCTCCGCACGTCGCAAGACCTTGCCGGCAAGCAGGTTTTAGTTTAAGAACAGCGTATGAGCGATGAACGTCGCTCGGCGACCACGCTAATAGACCCGCACTGCCGTTTCGCTGCCGCACCCCTGTTGCACAACTGTGCCGGCGGGGTTGATGATCTGCAAGGTCAAGGTTCCTGTGAGGCTGTTGCTGTCTGCGCCTAAAGCCAGGGTACGCTGAACTTTTTGCGTGCCTGCCAGGGTGCCGTCGGCATTGAAGCGCATGAACCACAGGTTCGCTGTGTAGTTGCTGCCAGTACCTCGCTTCCAGATACCCATGGCGGCCCCGCGCGAAGGTGGCGGCATTGAATTGTCAGCCGAAAGCGTGCCACCGCGGTGGAACGTGCCAGCGCCTTTGAAGGTCGTCATGACCGCGTTGCTGGTGCAGTCCTTGATGGTGATGGTGGAGTCCCACACACCTTCGATCACATCGGCGTCGCTGGCGGTCTGGGCGACGGCGCCACCGCCGCAGGCCTGAATCAGAATGCTGGTGGCGGCAGCGGTAATGGCGATCAGAGCTACCGATTTCAGTGCTTTGGATGTACTCATCATTTCTCTCCTTGGTTGTGCAAATGGATCGGGCGCAAATCGCGTCACCGATGCCGACAGAATGCCGCGGGCTGCTGGCGAAGTCGTTAGCCGCGTCTGAAACATTTCTGAAAAACCCTGAAAATGCGGCATGTCCACATC
The DNA here is from genome assembly GCA_037141865.1 of Comamonadaceae bacterium. GTDB lineage: Bacteria > Pseudomonadota > Gammaproteobacteria > Burkholderiales > Burkholderiaceae_C > Rhodoferax. Next base: position 8,604 of record JBAXBQ010000078.1, read on the forward strand.
CAAACGCTATGCCTTCGGTGATTTCGTGCTGGAGCCTTCGCAGCACCGCTTGTACGGTTGCGACGAAGCTCCCTTGCCACTGTCTCCGCGCTTGTTTTCCGCGTTGCAACTGTTCGTCGAACGAGCCGGCGTGCTGCTCGGCAAAGACGAGTTGGTGCTGGCGCTGTGGCCAGGTCTGGTGGTTGAAGAAAACAACCTGAGCCAGGTGATTTCGGGCCTCAGGCGCGCTCTGGGCGACGACACCCGCAACAGTCGATATATCCAGACCGTGGCGCGCCGTGGCTTCAGGTTTGTTGCAGAGGTAACCGAGTTGCCGGCGCGCGCTGCCAACAACACCATCCCGCGCCATGAGTTATCCATCCAGCACAAGGCGCCTTTGCCAGCCACGCTGGCCGTGCTGCCATTCGTGCCGTTGTCAACCGAAGGTCGCGATACCCTGCTGGAAATCGGTATGGCTGACAGCTTGATCGCACGCTTGTCCGGCGTTGCCGGACTGGTGGTGCGCTCGGTCGGATCGGTGCGGCGCTTTGCCGGACTTGAACAAGATCCGCTGGCGGCCGCGCGCGCGCTTGACGTGGCCTGGGTGGTTGATGGATCGCTGCAGCGCAGCGGCGACCAGTTGCGCGTGACGGCCCGCCTCCTCAGCGCGCCAGCCGGCGTGGCGGCGTGGAGCGGCAGCTTCGACCTGACCTTCACCGACGTGTTCGACATGCAGGACGCGATCTCGACGCAGGTCGCGCAGGTTCTCAAGCCGACGCTTGGCGAGCGGGTCAGAAAAGGCGTTGGCGCGGGTGTGCGGCTGAGCGACGCCGGTGGCAGTCGCAATGCCGACGCCTACCAGCTTTATCTGGCCGCCCGGCAGCACGCGCAGGGCATTCGCGCCGACGGTCTGCGAAAGAGCATCGAGCTTTACCACAAGGCGCTGACCATTGACCCGAGCTACGCCATGGCTTACGCCGGTCTGGGCGAGACTTACCGGCGCATGCTGTTTGGCGCGGACCGGTCGCCCACAGAGGTGTTCGAGCCATATCGCAAGGCTATCTTGCAGGCACTGGAGATCGCCCCGGAGCTGGCCGAGGCGCATGCCCAACTCGGTTGGATTCACTTCTGGTTCGACTTCGATTGGCTCGCCGCCGAACGCGTGTTTCGTCACGCGCTGCGCGTCAATCCCAATGTCGTCGGGGCGCATTTTGGATTGGGATTTTTGTTGCTGACGCTGGACCGCTCTGAGGAGGGCATCGCCCATATCCGCTGGGCCCGCGAGCTTGATCCGCTGTCGCTGATCCTGAACGCCATGGAAGCCGGCTTTCTGCTCGACATGGGGCGCCGTGATGAAGCCTCGGTGCGGCTTGACCGTGCCTTTGAGATTGAGCCCAACTTCTGGGTCGCTCACATCATTCGGGCGCTGCTGCATCTGGTCGACAGGGAGCCAGAGCAGGCCATCGCCGCGCTGCGACGGGCCGACCAATTGTCAGACCAAAGCACGCAAGCAGCGGCCTTGCTGGGCGTACAACTGGCGCGTTTCCATAGACCGGATGAGGCCCGCGAAGTCCTGAATCGATTGCTGAGGCTGCAGCAGACCCGCTACGTTCCGCCGACATCGCTGGCTGCAGTGCACACCGCTCTGGGCGAAGTAACGCAAGCACTGGATGCACTGGAACGTGCGTGGGTGGCGCGCGATACACGGCTGGTCTATCTGAAGGACGACACGCGCTGGACCGGACTGCGCGAGCAGCCCCGTTTTGCGGATCTTTTGCGACATATGAAGCTCGAGGGATACGGTCCTGGCACCTCCGGTCCTTGAGCACGGTTACACCGAAGACCTCGACCTGAACGCATTTGCGTGGTTGCGAAATCGTCAGATTTATACTGAACCACTGAACGCAGCGGCTGGATGGGAACGGTCTGACTGCGTGCAGACAGATATCGGGGAGTCAATCACCATGTCGTTGAAGAGTTTGATGGTCCACCTGGATCAAACTGAGCGCACCGCCGCCAGGGTCGATCTGGCGATATCGATTGCGCGTCAGCACCGGGCCCGGCTGCTGGGCGTCTTTGGGCAACGAGCCCACGCCGAGAAAGTAAGTGTGGTTGCTACCTGGCCCAGCCCGGCGTACATCGAGGCGAGGGAGTCCAGCAAAGCCGCATTCGAGCAGGCCACTGCCGACTTGCCCGGGGCCGAATGGCGCGATGTCAACCGGGGCAGCGACGCCGAACTGTTGCGCCTCATCACCAATCTTGCCCGGCATACCGACCTGGTTATTGTCGGCCAGTATGACCAGCAAGGCGACGGCTTCGTGCCAGCCGAACTGGTGAGCGACGTCATCCTGAATGTCGGTCGGCCGGTGCTGGTTGTGCCTTACGTCGGCACCTTCACTGAAGTCGGCAAACATCCGCTGATCGCATGGAACAACGCGCGCGAGGCAGCGCATGCGCTGAACGATGCATTGCCTTTGATCAAGCACTGCACCCTGGCCCACGTGCTGTCGATTGCCGCCCGTCTGGAAGATGGCGAGTCATCCTGCGCCGAAGTAGAACGTCACCTTGCAACGCATGGCATCAAGTCCAAAACAGAAGTCATTTTGGTGGAAGAGTTCGGCATCATGGACTTGCTCCTCAACCGGATCAATGATCGGGGCGCCGATCTGCTTGTCATGGGAGCCCATGGCCACATGGGTTTTCCGTTCGAGATTCGTGGTGCTGGCACGCGCCACATCCTGCGCCATATGACGGTACCGGTGTTGATGTCCAATTGACGCTGCCGGGCGGCGCCGCAAGGCGCTCAATCAGTGCTGGCGCCGCTCTCAAACCACTGTTTGATCAACTGGCGCTCGGCCGGCGTGATGCCGGTGGCGTTGTTCATCGGCATCACCCGGGTCACCACCACTTGCTGGTACATGTTTTGCGCATGGGTCTTGACGCCTTGCGCTGAGTCCAGCCGCACATTCTTCATCTGCACCAGTGCGCCGTGGCACATATAGCAGCGCTGCGCCAGCACCGGTTGCAAGGCGCTGTAGCTGATGGGAGCGGTTGCGCTGACCGTTGACGGCAACGGTTTAAGCCAGACAATCAAGGTCAGGATGGCTGCCAACCCGACCAGCGCATAGCGCAAGGGGTTGCCGTTGCGACCCAGCTTGTAGCCGTGGCGCATGACAAAAAATTGACGGATGGCGGCACCGGCAAACATCATCGTAATCAGCACCAGCCAGTTCTGCGGATGGGTGTAGGTAAAGCTGTAATGGCCGCTCAACATGGCAAACAGCACCGGCAGCGTGAAGTAGGTGTTGTGCACGCTGCGCTGCTTGCCGCGTTTGCCGTGCATGGCATCCACTGGCTCACCAGCCTTGATCGCCGCCACCACTTTTCTTTGCCCCGGAATAATCCAGAAGAAAACATTGGCGCTCATGCTGGTAGCCATCATGGCACCGACCAGCAAAAAAGCCGCCCTGCCGGCAAACCAGTAACAGGCCAGCCAGGAGGCGACGCACACCAGCACCAATACCAGTGCACCAACGATGGCGTCGCCCTGCTTTCGCTGCCCGAAAACGCGGCAAATCAGGTCGTACAGTAGCCAGAAGGCCAGCAGGAACGACAAGGCCACCGCAATAGCCGACAGGGGCGCCCAGTCCATGCGCGACTTGTCTATGAGGTAAGTGCTGGCACTCCACAAATAGGAGACAGTGAACAGGCACATGCCAGATAACCACGTGCTGTAACTCTCCCAATAGAACCAGTGCAAATGGGGTGGCAACTGCGGCGGCGACACATTGAACTTGACCGGGTGGTAGAAGCCTCCACCGTGTACTGCCCACAATTCGCCACTGACACCTTGTTTTTTGAGGTCGTCATCGAGCGGCGGCGTCAGACTGCTGTCGAGAAAGACGAAATAAAAGGAGGAGCCGATCCAGGCAATGGCGGTGATGACGTGAACCCAGCGCAACAACAAGTTGGCCCAATCGAGGTAGTAACTTTCCATATGGTTTGCCCTTCTTTTTTGTGCCTGCAACTTTAGCTGAAGGTTTGCACTACCTGCAATATTTGTGCCGCCACCGCCACCGCGATCACCTCGGGCTGCTTGCCAGAAATTCCTGCAACCCCGATCGGACAAGTGACGTGCGCCAACTCCTGCGGCGAGAAGCCGCGTGCCGCCAGACGGCGCTGGAACGTCGCCCATTTGCTGCGGCTGCCGATCAGGCCGACATACGGTAGGTCGGTCTGGCGTCGCTGGCGCTTGAGGCACTCTGCCACCACCTCCAGATCCTCGGCATGGCTGAAGCTCATGATGAGCACGCAGGAGCCGCTGGCCAATGAACTAACTGCCGAGTGCACCGGGTCGGAGTATTCACAAGTGACATTGAACGGCAGGTCGGCCGGAAAAATCTCGTCGCGACTGTCGATCCAGCTCACTTTGAGGGGCAAAAGCGTAAGCACCCGTGCCAATGCATGACCAACATGACCGCCACCAAACAGGGCCAGCGGGTAGAGCGCAGTCGCCAGACGCAGCCGTAACTCGTCGATGTCGGCGCCGCAAACCAGTTCGAATTGAAGGTGTACCTCGCCCCCGCAGCACTGACCCAAGGCAGGGCCCAGGGGATAGCGCAATACCGGCTCACCTTGACCGCCCGCCAGACGCCGACGCGCTTCAGCCATTGCTGCAAACTCAAGCTGGCCGCCGCCAATGGTGCCGACAGCGTCGTCGCAGAACACCGCCATCCACGCCCCTTTTTCGCGCGGCACGGAGCCTCGGGTGGCGTGCACCGTGATCAGACAGACATCCTCATCGGCCAAGCGAACAAAAAAATTATCTTCAGACATCCTTACCTTTTGAAACCTAAATGACGCCCACAAGCCGACGCATTTCAGGCAAAGTATGCGCTGGCGCCTGGACAGACGCCGTAGATCATCGCCTAAAAAATATTTACCTGCTGCTGGAGACCTGACATGAACCATCTACCCAAGCGCGGCCATGCCTTGCTGGCAGTCGGCGCCGCCGGCATCATTGCCTTGCTGGCGGGCTGTGCAAGCCCCCCTGCACCACCGCCACCAGCGCCCCGTCCCACTCCCGCCCCGGCAGCCGTCTACGTGCCGCCACCGGTTTCAATTGTTCCCAGCGCACCCCCACCCATGACCAATGTATCTGGTGCCACCAATCCGCGCGACTACCGCCGTGACGCTGCCAGTCACATTTACGGGCAGAACGCAAGCCGCATTTACAAGGGCAAGATGCCACCCCTGCTCTATGCTGTTGGCGTGCTGCAGGTTGAAGTCGATGGCCAGGGCCGCGTCACCGGTACCCAATGGATGCGGGCCCCCAGCCAGGCGCCAGAAGTCATTGCCGAGATCGAAAAAACCGTCCGACTTGCATCACCTTTTCCGGCCCCGGTGCGAATGGGCCGCGTGACCTACACCGACACCTGGTTATGGCACAAGAGCGGGCGCTTCCAGCTTGATACCTTGACCGAGGGGCAGTTGTAAAACATTGCAGACGTCAAGAACCCCGGTATGTCGAGTAGCTCCAAGGGCTGACCAACAGCGGCACGTGGTAATGCTGATCCGGCTCGGCAATGCCAAAATCAAGGCTCACACGGTTCAAAAAATTGGGCTCTGGCAGGGTGACACCGCAGCCAGTGAAATAAGTTGCCACATCAAACACCAGACGGTAGGTGCCACGCGTCAGACTGTTGTTGTCAATTAGCAGTCCTTCCGGGTTGCGACCATCCTGATTGAGCACCAACTGCTTGATCAAAGTCGCCGCTCCGCCCTCGGTGCTGTACAGCGCCACCCGCATACCGGCCGCCGGTGTTCCGTGCATGGTGTCCAATACGTGCGTGCTCAAGCCCATGATATTTCCTTCAATGTGAGATATTGAAAGTGTAAAGACCTTTGCGCTCAGGAGGGCAGCCAGCCGCGGCGGGGGGTCTATGGATCTTTCCCGAAATGATGACGGGGCAATGCCAAACTCGGCTCAGCTTGTCGGGTGGATCTGGCTGCTGGGGCGCTCAGCTCCGAGGCTGTCCCCCGCCCCTTGGGCTCCGCCTTTATGCCGCTGCGCTGAGCACCCCAACGGCCTGATCTTGCGAGCTGCGTCAAGAGACGTTCGCGACTGTCAGCTTTCCGATTGCACAGTTTGACTCCATTCAGAAGTCGTACGTGGCACTCGGCATCGTGCCCGCTGCGGCCGCTGAGGCTCACGATAGTCCCAGGGCCGCTTCCATCGGAAGCAGCCCTTCGCATTGCTGGCTACACATCAAATGACGATGGAAGAATGTTGACGTCCAGCCCGCTGATTTTGGGAATCTTCAGATCCAGCAAGATAAATGCGGGCAGC